>ONKQ01000127.1 GCA_900318465.1 uncultured Bacteroidales bacterium | reverse complement strand
GATAAGGACAATATGGTTTTCACTGTCCAACTTTTGTTTCAGCAGGGCGGTTTCTTCCACCCTGTCCGTGAAATAGTCCCCATCTACAATTGTCCCAAACTTAAAAGGATTCATATTCTTAGCCTATTATGATTGCGAAATTTTTCGCAACGAAATTTTTCGCAAAGATACGGTTATTATCTGACATGGCAAAATAAATCTCACCGTGTCACGATTAGTTGCTTGCTGTACTGCTTGCCGGAGCGGGTGAGGAGGTGCAACAGATAATGGCCGGCAGGAAGCGGTGAGAGGTCGATGCTGGTACTGCTGAAGCGGAGGGGTATCATCTGGGCGGCATCGTTGAAGACGGTAGCCTGGACGAGGGTCTCGCCGCCGAGGTCTATGGTGACGCTGCCACGGGCGGGGTTGGGGTAGAGGATGACGTTGGCGTCCTCCATCTGCGCAATGCCGACGGTGTCCTGCTGCACCGTGTCCGTCGGCGGCACGTAGGGATGCAGCAGCGTGGTATCGTTGAACAACGTGATATAAACATTGCTGCAGCCGGATGCTCCATGCAACGAAGTGGAGCTGTCGAACCCCATGACCCCGCTGAAACATCCAGTCAAAAGGACATCGCCATTAGGATTGATAATCGCGCGGCTATAGTAGCCCATGAAAGCCAGATTATCATCCGGGGAATCAAACAGTTTCATGGAAAGCAAAGTCCCGTCATCTTTGAATCGGAAAAGAGCAATTTTGGAATTGTAAAAATCACCAAAATTGTAGACGGTATCCACTCCGATGATATTATATGTGCAACGAATTTGAAAAAGGATCTGATTGTTCTGATATATGATTTCCGACCCATTTGGTCCGTCTTGGACTGTTCCTCCACTTTTTGCAGTTCCCTGCGACTGGTATTGACCTGTCGTTAAACCTATCTTCTCAAATGTGGATAGCTGCTTCTTTACATCTGTGAACATCCATTGGGTAGGAATGCTGTCCTCTACTCGGATGGATAAACTGCTGTCAAAAAACAACGCATTGCTGCTGTCGCATAATTCGGTTGACCATAGAATTACAGCAGAATTGCTATCATTGTTAACGGCAATGCATTGAGGATAATAGAACATTGCATACCTATTGGCCGTTTCGTCACGATACAATTGAGACAGCCATTGAACATCTCCGGCCGTATCAATTTTTACGACAAATCCTGCCCCCGTGCATTCTTCCCCTGAAACAACAAAATCGTGACCATTGTTCAGGTGAAGCGTCTCGTAAAAGGAAGAGTCGGTTGTGGAGTATCTGGTAATATACGATGTTAAATACATATTATTATTGTTGTCGACACTGAACCCGTTGCAATCCAATGTGAAAAAATCCATGTTTTCTGGATCATGGATTGTCGCACTATCGATAAGATTCTTCTGCCACAAAAGCTCATAATCTGGTGAAAACTTCAATATCTTGCGTTGATACATACTTGTTACAGAATCGTTTATAAGGAAAAAATCATCCATCGGATATTGGCGTATTTCATCTACAGATAAATACATTGAGTCATACTCATCAGACCACGCCATTTGTGCAATCATATAGATATTGCCGAGGTCGTCAACGTTAAAAAAGGAAGGCACATAAGACGGCGTTATCCAACCAAAATAATCTCGATGACGTTGAAGCGATAAAAAATGTTCGTCGACTTTATTACCAGATAAATCAAATGTAAGCATTGCTGTATAACGCCCGCTTGAAACAGGGTATGTTGGATTCTGAGATGGATTGTTGCTGCCTATAAGCAAGGTGTCCAAATACCATAGACCTTGACCCGAAGCAAATGGAACATGCAAATCTGTTTGAACAACTAACGTTGTGTCACCGACGAGTTGCATCCATTGTGGCCATGCGCCTTGAGCTGCACCATTGGTGTACTTAATAACCTTGTGCCATAGCAGATGCCCTTCGGGGCTGAGTTTGGCAATCAGCGTGGATTTCACGTCCGTCATGTAGAACTGACGTTGGGAATAGGTCAGCGAATCGGGGTCGGGCATAGGCAGCAGCTCCACCCCGTCGAGTCTCGCTCCATATCCGAAAGTGCCGAGAATATAGATGTTGCCCTCGCGGTCGAAGAGGCTTTTCACAATCGTGTTCGACGGCACACCGCTGATATTGTCGCCGCTGGTCCAGCCTTTCGCCCACTGGAACTCCTGGGCCTGCATC
>ONKQ01000038.1 GCA_900318465.1 uncultured Bacteroidales bacterium | reverse complement strand
AAAATCACTGCGTTTACCGTGTTACAATACATCAACAAAACAAACAACAAACCTATTGGTCAAATTAAATATGCGCTACTTTAATTCCGCCAACGAGTTAATTAGTGTGTTTATTGTTTGAAAGGGAGATTTCAACGAAGATAATTGTTTCATTGTTTGTTTTGTGATGTTTGATTTTTCGCTAACTTTGCAGCAAAATATGAAATGAAAGCGTGACAAACTGTCACGGTTTAAAATACTGACTATGATCAAAAACCTAATATTCGACTACGGCGGCGTGCTCTTAGACTGGAACCCGCATTACCTTTACGACCCTTATTTCGGCGATGTGGAGAAAGCTGAATGGTTTCTCACCAACATCTGCACCTACGAATGGAACGCCCAGCACGACAACGGTCGTCCCGTGGCGGAAGGCACGGCGGAACTCATCGCCGAGCATCCCGAATGGAAGAAGGAAATCGAGCTGTATTACGGCGAGTTCATGAAAATGATGGGCGGACAGATTCTTGGTATGGAGGAATATATCAAGGAGCTGAAAGCCAAAGGCTTCCGTGTGTTTGGACTGTCCAACTGGTCGGAGGAGACCTTCGCTTTGGTGAGGCCTGTCTATCCTATCCTGAACCTTATGGAGGATATGGTGATTTCGGGCATCGAGCGAGTGATGAAGCCCGACCCAAGGATTTTCCAACTGGCTTTGCAACGCTTCGGCATCAAGGCGGAGGAGACGGTTTTCATTGATGACAACCCGAATAATGTTGCCGCGGCGAATGCTTTGGGGATTACGGGGATATTGTTTGAGGGGAAAGAAAAATTGGAGGAAGTGCTAAATAAACTGTTGTGCTAATAAATACTTGGTTCATAATTTATTATAATGGGTTTTTGCAACTTTTTTCCACTATTTCAATACCATTTTTGCAACTTTTTTCCAAATCCTCAGCGAATATGTTGCTTTCATCCCGTTTTTATTTGTAATTTTGCGCAAATTCAGGTCATTTAATTCATTATGCAATGAAACGATTTCAAAATACAGTATTACTTGTGCTGATTGCCTCGGTTGGGAATGCCTATGGGCAAAAAACAGATTGGGAAGAGGATGGTTTGCAAGGCAAGGTCAAGAAATATGATTTGTATACTTATCGTTTTAATAGTGATTCCGTTAGTTATGATGCTTTTATGAGAGGGTTTTATCTATGCGGCTTTGATGCTGACAGGATGCTTCGATTTGCTGACAGTATCAAAACTGATAAAACTAAAATATACTATGATGAGTATCAATATGATTCTTTTGGGTACCATGTCGAAGAGTTTAGTGAAGGAAGTGTTGCGAGGTACCAAAATGAATATGATAATCAAGGGCACATTTTGAGAAGGATAAAAGAGATAGACATAGTGTCTGATGAAACATTCAATGATATTGACTGGCCATTAGATGTGCCCAATGATACGGTCTATTACAAATACGATAAACATGGCAGACTTTTGGAAGAAAGGTATCTGGATAATATGATGCATCGCCGTTCAATCCAATGGATTTATGACATGGAGGGCCATTTGTCGGAATACATGATGAAAGACCTTGATCAGGATGATGATTCGATTCTTTTTCATGAAAAATTTGAATACGACAAGAAAGGTGTTTTGCGTGAGACGGAGTATTGTGGTCCTATGTTTAGGGGTCATCGTAAATATAATTCAAGAGGAAATATCACTTTTTTTCAGGAAGAAAACTATGGTTTGAATGAATCAGGGTTATTCAAAAGCAGAACTAAGAATAGATATAAGTATGATAGGAATGACAGCATAATACGAGAGGATAGTAAAACAACTATGTGGTATGGCTCGCTTAAATCTAAGAGTGTAAGTCGAATCAAGTCAAAGTACGAAAAAAGAGTTTCCCGTAATAAAGATGGTGTTCCTATTGAAGAGATAAGTATTTCTAATCACAACAACTCAATAACAACAATAAAGTTAAAGTTTGATGAATTAGGTAGAGTTGTTGAAGAAGTAGGGGAGGGAGATAAATATCCGTGGAAAACTAAAAAAGTTTGGAGATATAATAAGGATACTCGGTTTGTGGAGTATAATGCCAATCATCATGGAAAAAACTATGAATACGGACAAGAAATTATGCTTTATTTTGATGAACAAGGTAATCGCATAGCGCACATACAGTGGGAAGAAGGTTTGGTGTATCGTTTTGAAGTGTTTAGGTATGAGTATTTTGAATAAGTATTATTGTAATTGTTGATTTTGAAAGATTTTTGAAAACAGATTTTTGAACGATTTCTTGCCGAAGGCAATACCTAAATAAAAACAACATGAAAATCCTTTCAGTAGAACAAATCCGCGAAGCGGACAAATACACAATTGAAAACGAACCCATTGAGTCCGTAGATTTGATGGAACGCGCCGCAACCAAGGTCTTCGAGTGGCTTTATCGTCGCACGCCGCGCGAGAAGACCATCAAGATCTTCTGCGGCATGGGCAACAACGGCGGCGATGGCCTCGTGGTGGCCCGACTGCTTAATGAGCAAGAGATTGTCCCGCAGGTGTTTATGGTGCGCTACAGCGACCGTATGAGCCACGACTGCGAGGTGAACTACTACCGCCTCGTGAACGAGACCAAGGTACCGATGTTCGACATTTTCACCGAGGACGACTTCCCGAAAGTCGATGCCAACGATGTGGTGGTCGATGCCATCTTTGGCTCGGGTCTCAACCGTCCGCCGCAGGGCGTGACCGCCGACCTGATTGCCTACCTCAACCAAAGCAAGGCCATCCGCGTGGCTATCGACATTCCTTCGGGCCTCTTCGCCGACGAGCCAAGTGCCTTAGGCTTCATCTTCAAGGCTGACTATACGCTGACCTTCCAAAATCCCAAGTTGGCGTTTCTGCTGCCCGAGAACGACCCGTATGTGGGCCGCTTCGAGGTCTTAGATATCGGCCTGCACCCGCGCTATCTGGAAGATGTGGAGACCAACAACCTGCTGACCGTCAAGGCGATGGTGAAACCTATCCTGCACAACCGCACAAAATATTCCCACAAAGGCACCTATGGCCACGCATTGTTGATTGCCGGCTCCGAAGGCAAGACGGGCGCGGCTTTGCTTTGCGCGAAAGCCTGCCTGCGCACGGGTGTGGGTTTATTGAGCGTCCACCTGCCCAAGGTTGCTCAATTACCTTTGCAGACCTCCATCCCCGAGGCGATGATTGATGGAGACGACTCCGAAACCTGCTTCTCGATGTTCGGCAAATTGGATGCCTATACCGCTATGGGCGTAGGTCCGGGCTTGGGCAAGGCGGAGGAAACCGTCCGCGCCTTAAAACGCTTAATCCAAGAAGTGCAAGTGCCGTTAGTCATGGATGCCGACGCCTTGAACATCCTCTCCGACAACCCGACTTGGCTGCCGTTCCTGCCTGCCCAAACGATACTGACACCGCATCCAAAGGAGTTTGAACGCGTGGTGGGGAAGACCTCGACTTCGTTTGAGCGCCTTGAGAAACAAAGGGAACTGGCCACCAAATACAACCTCGTCGTCATCGTGAAAGGTGCGCACACTACGGTTGCGCTACCCAACGGCACCATCTTCTTCAACACCACGGGCAATCCCGGTATGGCCACGGCGGGCAGCGGCGACGTTTTGACGGGCATCATCCTCTCGCTTCTGGCACAACGCTATTCACCCGAGGAAGCTGCTGTGTTGGGTGTTTATCTCCACGGCCTCGCTGGCGACCTTGCCGCCGAGGAGATAGGGCAGGAGGCCTTGATTGCTTCCGACATCACGGAGTATTTTGGGAAGGCATACGCTGCGCTTCACGCGAAGTAGAATTTTTTCACGCAGAATCCGCAGAACTCGCTGAACCTGCCGGACGCGATTGCCTCACGCAGAATGCGCAGAATCCGCAGAACCTGCTGGACGCAAACTATGCGTCGCATCGCGATTCATATAATTCTGCGGATTCTGCGTGAAAAAAACGAAGACCTATCGAATGACCACCTTTTTGGCCACAGTACCTTCTTTTCCGGTAGCAACAAAGAAATAGATTCCTTTTGTACGACCTTTCAAGCTGTATTCCAATTCGTTATGGTCAAGGCCATTGTAGGTTTGGATATCATCTACCAAACTCCCCATCATGTCATACACCTTGATACCCACTTTGCCTGTAAGATGGTCGAAAGAAAGCCTCATTTGGCCATCGTTAGGGTTGGGGATGACGTTGAATCTAACAGTCTCTGAACCTGTTTCTTCAAGTCCATAAAACGAACAGACGAACCAGTATCTTTGCTCGATGCCCTCGGGGGCACAATGGTTGAAAGCGCGGGCTGTCAGCCAAACGGTGTCGTTCATATAGTTCAGCACATACATTTTGCAGTGTTTGCCCTGATCGCCGTAAGGCTCAAGCAGCCATTGCACCGGCTCTTCGAAGCTCCATGTGACGGTGTCCCAACCGCAAATGGGGTTGTTGTCCCAAATTTGGAAATCGTATGCATTGATTTGGAATTCGGTAGCAGTGATAACCCAGTGTGGGGCTTTATTTGTGGTATCCACGGGGTGGATTCCGGCGGGTGAAGGTGTGTAATACACGGTAAGGTCCAAGTCGACGATGCTGTCACATCCACTTTGTGTTGTGCCTTCATACTTATAATGACCTGATTCGATCAGATAGCCGCCATCTGCCGAGGGCCACGGATAACTGTCGCATACTGTCTCAATTAAATTGGTGTTGTATGCTTCCACAAAAGTAAGGTCAAGCGAATAGATTTCGTTGCATCCAGCGGCATCCGTTATGGTGTCGTAATAAACACCATCATGCGAATAGCTGTGACCATGCCATGTGAACGAGTTCTCGCAAGTAACCTCTTCTTCTGTTGGATGGATTTGCTCATGGCCAACCGTAAGATGCAAGGTGAGCAAACTGTCACACCCCATAACCGTCTGGGTCAAATAGGGATAGTCGCCCGATTCTGTATAAGTGGTGCCGTGCCATGTGAACGCATCGCACGTTACCGCCGTGGTGTCGCTTTGGACATCATGGCCAAGGGTCAGATTCAGCACAAAGGTGCTGTCGCAAGCACCGGGCGACGTGACAAAATCAGTGTATGTGCCGCTTTCCGTATAGGTGGTTCCTCGCCAATTGTAGCTGTTACATGAGGTCACATCCTGCTCAGAACTATAGCTGTTGCCGATTTCAAGGTTCAAGACAAGAATGCTGTCGCAAGTTCCGGGTGTCTGCACGACATGGGTGTAAGTGCCGCTCTCCGTATAGGTGGTTCCATACCATTCGTAGCTGTCGCATGAGGTGACATGCTCTTCTGAAGAAAGTGTTCTGACTTCTATTTCTTTGGTAAGAAAGATTGAGTCCATGTCTCTATGAGGATTGTGAAGCACATTGGTCACGGTGTAAATGCCGTCGGCACTATAGGTATGTGTGACCTGTTCTCCTTGCGCCGATGTGCCGTCGCCGAAATACCACACCACGTCATCATAATTCCAGTTGGTCACAGTATTGAATTCTACGGCTTGATTGGAGCAGAAATAATGGTTTTCAGGAATTTCCGTGTAAATCCAATCGTCAATCGTCATACTGTAAGAGAGGTTTGTGGTAAAACTGTGTGCCTCTAAAAAGACCCCCGAATCATACATGTCGTCACCAACATCGCAAATGGCCATTTTGATATGGTAATTCGACATGGGAATCACATCGAAGCTTACTTCAATCACAGTCGTAAACCCGTCAAATTGAATGGAGGCACCGCCTGTATTGTCAATGTAATAAGCTGAATTGTGGTATAGGTTCACGTTATCTATGCTGACGACTTCAGTCGTTCCCGGTATCAAAGCCATGTTTTGGTGGTCGTAATACCCTCCCGCTGGATTGGCGCCTTCCACAAAGAAACCGAATACGTCATTATAACCCATGCCGACATATTCCATGTATTCTTCGGAACCGAACACAAAGCTGAAAGACAACATGTTATCCCATGGGACAAAATCAAACTCAAGCACTGCAACATCATTTGGCTCATCCGAAGCAATAGAAGCTAAATCATTATCATAATAGGACATGCAAGTTGTTGGCACACTAAAACTTTCGTCGGTATTCGGGCCTACAGCTACACTTATCCCGCCAGAGGCAAGGAGCAAGCCGGATTCTATACCTAAGTTAGTAGGTGTGTTTCCAGTCTCGAATATTCCAATGCTGTTACAATCAATGACCCTGTTGGAACCATTGAATCTGGCATTGGAAATGGTGACACCGTTGTCCAAGAGAATGTTCCTGACCAACGAATCTGCGGTCCAACCGTTTAAGGTAGAGGCATCAGTCACAATGAGTTGGGCGTGAAGTCTTTCGGCACATACAAAACCCAACAATAAGGTGGTTAGCAGTAGTACAATTATTTTTTTCATTTTTGAAGTTCTTTTTTTGACAGAGGCAAAAATACATTTTTTCGGGATATTGAGAAAGAAAAATTGTGAAAACTGAGAAAATTGATTTAGAGGTGCGTAAGAATTGACTAATTTTGCCCCATGATTAAATCCACCGTTACCAACAAGGAAATCTGGCGCATTGCTTATCCCATCATGTTGGGCAACCTTGCGCAAACCATCATCACCTTCACTGATACAGCCTTTCTCGGTCATCTTGGCACCAACGAACTGAGTGCCTCCATGATGGCGGGCTTGTATTATTTCGTCTTCACCACCTTGGCGATGGGCTTTGCCGTGGGCATCCAAATCTTTATCGCGCGACGCTTCGGTGAGGGCAATTACAACAAAATCGGCGTGGTGTTCCAACATGGGGCATTGTTTGTGCTGGGCTTGGGCATCTTCCTGTTCAGCATTCTTTTCTTCTTCAGCCACAAGTTGTTGCACATCATCATCGAGTCGGAGCATATTTATACGGCAGCGAGCGAATACCTGAGGTTCAGGCAGTTCGGCATCTTCTTCGTGGTGTTCAATTTTCTGTTCCGCTCTTTCTATGTGGGCATCAGCAGCACCAAAGTCATCACGTTTTCAACAATTATCATGGCCGTCGTCAACATCTTTTTCGACTGGGCCTTGATTTTTGGCAACGCGGGTTTGCCCGAAATGGGCATCGGTGGTGCAGCTTTGGCCTCGCTGATGGCTGAAATCACGGCGTTCTGCTTCTTCTGGATTTACACCTATATCAAAATCCCGCACGAGGAATACGGCATGTTCCGTTGGCACCAATGGCAACCCGCCTTGATGGGCGACATCCTCAAGGTGGCCTTCCCGAGCATGATTCAGCGGTTGTTCTCTTTCGGCGCATGGTTCATCTTTTTTGTGATGATTGAGAAGATGGGCGAGACGGCCATCGGTGTTTCGTCGGTGGTACGCAGTACTTATATGATTCTTATCATTCCAGGTATTGCTTTCGCTTCGACCGCCAACACCTTGACGAGCCGTATCATCGGCGAAGGCAAGAGCAACGAGGTGATGGCGACTGTATGGAAAGTGGTGAAAAACAGTTTCTTGTGTGGTCTTGTCTTGGTCGCTGTGGTGGCGGCCATTCCGCATCTGGTCTTGCAGATTTATACTGACGACATGGCTTTGGCGCAGGCTGCTATTCCCTCGGTCTATGTGATTTGTGTCGCCACGCTGTTGGGGGCTTTCTCCATGACCTTTTTCGAGGCCGTTTCGGGCACGGGCAACACCACGGCGGCCATGGCCTTGGAGTTCGGCATCCTTATCGCCTACATCATCTATGTCTTCCTCATGACCAAGACTTCCACTATCGCCGGCGTCTGGACTGCTGAGTGGGTCTACAACATTTCCATTGGGCTGATTTCGCTGGTGTATATTTGGAAAGCGGATTGGCGAAAGAAACAGATTTGACAAAAAGGAAGCTACGAAAACTGCATTGTTGCCACGAAGGAAAAGCGATGCGGTTCGTGGAAATTGTGTAAATTTGCAGCCGAATTATGGACTTCAAACTTATCTCGGATTTTCAGCCTACCGGCGACCAGCCCGAGGCCATCAAACAGCTCGTTGACGGGCTGAATCGAGGCGACCGTGCCCAGACGTTGCTCGGCGTGACGGGCTCTGGAAAGACCTTCACCATCGCCAATGTGCTGGCACAGTTGAATCGTCCGGCCTTGGTGTTAAGTCACAACAAGACTCTTGCGGCGCAACTGTACGGCGAGTTCAAGCAGTTTTTCCCTGAGAATGCGGTGGAGTATTTCGTTTCATATTACGACTACTACCAGCCCGAAGCCTTCATTCCCGCCACCAACACCTATATTGAAAAAGACCTTGCCATCAATGCCGACATCGACAAGATGCGCTTGGCGACGACTTCCTCTTTGCTTTCGGGGCGGCGCGATGTTATTGTAGTTTCCTCGGTTTCATGCCTTTATGGTATCGGTAATCCTGATGATTTCGGCAAAAATGTGATTTATCTGGAGCGTGGTGCCAAGATGAGCCGCGACGAGGTGGCCAAGGCCTTGGTGAATGCTTTGTATGTGCGCAACGAGATTGAGTTCACACAGGGCAAGTTTCGCATCAAAGGTGAGACGATGGACGTGTTTCCGGCCTACGCCGACATTGCCTACCGCATCGTGTTTTGGGACGACGAAATCGACAGCTTGGAGAGTTTCAACCCCGTCACGGGACGTAAGATAGAGGAGCTTTCCCAATTGACTTTGTTTCCCGCCAACATTTTTGTCACCTCGCAGAGCAAGCTGAATTCGGCCTTGGTGGAGATCCAAGACGACATGTTCAAGCAGGCTGAATTTTTCCGAGAAATCGGGAAGAACATTGAGGCAAAACGCCTTGAAGACCGCGTGAACTACGACCTTGAGATGATGAAGGAATTGGGCTATTGCTCTGGTATTGAGAACTATTCGCGCTATTTCGATGGACGCAGTCCAGGGACACGACCCTTCTGCCTTTTGGACTATTTCCCCGACGATTTCATCACCATCATCGATGAGAGCCACGTCACCATTCCGCAAATCAGAGGGATGCACGGCGGCGACCGCTCGCGCAAGCAAACTTTGGTGGAATACGGTTTCCGCCTGCCTTCGGCCTTGGATAACCGTCCGCTTCAATTCGATGAGTTTGAAGCCCTTACGGGACAGACCATCTATGTCAGTGCCACGCCTGCCGACTTCGAGTTGCAGCAGAGCGAGGGCGTGTATGTGGAGCAACTGATTCGTCCCACGGGCCTGCTCGACCCGCTCATTGAAGTGCGTCCGAGCTTGAACCAAGTCGATGACCTCATCGATGAAATCCACAAGGTGGTGGAAAAGAACCAACGCGTTCTCGTCACGACCTTGACGAAACGTATGGCCGAGGAGCTGAACACTTATCTCAACGGATTGAAAATCAAGACGCGATACATCCATTCCGATGTGGAAACGATGGAGCGTGTTGAAATCCTTCAAGGCCTCAGAATGGGTGATTTTGATGTGTTGGTCGGCGTGAATTTGCTTCGCGAAGGCTTGGACTTGCCTGAAGTGAGCCTTGTCGCCATCCTCGATGCCGATAAGGAAGGTTTCTTGCGCTCCGAGCGTTCTTTGACGCAGACCGCAGGCCGTGCCGCACGAAATGCCGAGAGCAAGGTCATCATGTACGCCGACACCATCACCGATTCGATGCGCAAGACCATCGATGAGACTGCCCGTCGTCGTGCGAAGCAAATGGCTTATAATGAGGCACATGGCATAGTACCTAAGACCATCGTCAAAGCCATCGACAACGCACTTGGCACCTTGAAAGGCGAACAGCACAATCTTGCAGCCTACAGTGACCGTGAGCATATCCCCACGATGGCCGCCGAAAACACGACACAATACCTGTCACCCGAACAGATTCGTAAGGCCATCGTCCAAGCCAAAAAGAACATGGAAAAGGCCGTCAAGGAGATGGACTTCCTCGCGGCGGCCAAGTTTAGGGACGAGATGATGGAATTGCAGGAACAACTAAAGGAATAACCAATTTTTGAACTATATGAAGAACTATCTTTTTCTCTTTGTGGCATTGCTTTTTGCAGTGTTTTATGGCTGCAAAACAAAGACTCAAAAACAGGCTTCTACTGCGGTTGAGGCCGAA
Organism: uncultured Bacteroidales bacterium; assembly: GCA_900318465.1. Lineage (GTDB taxonomy): Bacteria > Bacteroidota > Bacteroidia > Bacteroidales > F082 > Limimorpha. Next base: position 18,114 of record ONKQ01000038.1, on the reverse strand, counting down.
GTCAACATTTTGACAGTCAACGATATTCATGCCGACATCGACAAGTTTCCGAGGTTTGCAGCATTGGTTGACAGTTTGCGTGAGGTTTATCCCGACCTGCTGGTTTTTTCGGCGGGCGACAACCGTACGGGCAATCCCGTCAACGACCAGTACAATCCGGTCAATTATCCGATGATAAACTTGATGAATGAAGTCGGTTTCGATGCTTGTGCTGTGGGCAACCACGAATGGGATGGAGGCATTGACGCTTTGGAAGAAGACATCAAGCGGGCCGATTTTCCATTCCTTTGCGCCAATGTTTTCATTCCCGATTCGGTCAATCTCGACGTTGAGTCGCATGTTATCATTGAGAATCAGGGTGTTAAATTAGGCGTGGTGGGCATGATAGAAGTTGGTCATGATGGAATCCCAGGGGCACATCCACAGAACCTGAACAAGGTGAGTTTCAAAAATGCCCTTGCTGTGATGCCTGAGTATCAATTTCTTAAAGTCCATTCTGATGCATTGGTTCTGCTTTCGCATTGCGGCTTTGAGGACGATGTAGAGTTGGCCCAAACCTATCCTTGGTTGGATGTCATCATCGGGGGTCACAGCCATACTCTGGTTGAGAATCCTAAGGAATACAACGGAGTGCTCATCACCCAGTCAGGCTCACACCTTAATTATGCTACTTTGGTAACCCTAAAATTCAAGGAAGGGAAGTTGGTCGAAAAGAATGCCATTGTGTTGAATGTCAAAGAATTTAACCACGAAAAACCAGAAATTCAAGCCCTGGTTGACGAGTTCAACAACTCACCTGTTTTGAATAAAGCCATAGCGGTGGCAAAGACGCGTTTCAACAATAGGGAGGAAATCGGTTGTATGATGACGGATGCCTTTCGCGTGATTAGCCGTGCCGATTTCGCTTTCCAAAACACGGGCGGGATTCGTGTCAACTATCTTGAAGAAGGCCCCATCACTGTGAAGGACATCTACAGCATCGACCCTTTCAACAACGAAATAATTGTGTATCAGATGACTGGAGCGCAGGTGAAGCATTTCATCCTCAACAGCTATCGCAAAAATGGTGGCTACCCATCGTATGTGTCGGGCATGACCTATACCATTGGCGACGAAGGCAACAGCGTTTGGATTGAGACCAAGGGCGCACCATTCTCGACCAAGAAACTGTATAAGGTCGCTTTTAACAGCTATATGGCATCGACTATCGACCTGAGGGCGATGGACGAAGGTCGCAGCACGTTCAAAACCTCGGAAGAAATGGTGATTGAGTTTTTGAAAAAGCGCAAAAAGGTTGATTATCAGGGTGTATCAAGAACACAATAAAAAATGTGTTTGCAAGGTTGAAACTGATTTTGTAATTTTGCAGCCCAAATTTTTGAAGATAGAAATCGAAAGAAATGAAAAAAGCATTGTCGATTTTTGCAATTGCCTTATTGTTAGTCAGTTGCGGACCTAAGAAAAAAGAAGTAAAGTTGATTGACGCTACCAATTTCAACAAAGTAATTGATGGCAAGTCGGTGTCGCTTTATACCATGCACAACGGCTTCCTGACCATGCAAGTTACCAATTATGGTGGCCGCATCGTTGCCTTATGGATGCCCGACCAGCGCGGCAGCTATGAAGACATCGTTCTCGGCTATGACCATATTGACAAATACATCAACAACAGCGGCGAGCGTTATCTTGGCGCTGTGGTCGGTCGTTGTGCCAACCGTATTTCCTCCGCTACTTTTACATTGAATAATGTTGAGTATCAACTGCCTAAGAATGACGGTGAGAACACTTTGCATGGTGGTCTCGTGGGTGCCGACAAGATGGTTTGGGATGTGGTTTCGGCCAACGATACGATGATAACAATGCACACTTTGTTTGCAAACGGCTTGGACGGTTTTCCGGGTAACCTTGACGTGACGATGAGCTATACGCTGACTAACGACAATCAGTTGCAAGTGCGTTATGCGGCCACGTCTGACGCCCCGACCTTGTGCAACTTCTCGCATCATTCGTTCTTCAACCTGAAGGGCGAAGGCAACGGCACCATCCTCGACCACGAGCTTCAAATCAACTCGCGTTACATGACCATCGTTGACGAGCATTTGATTCCTACGGGCAAGTTCTGCGGCGTGAAGGAAACACCTTTCGATTTCCGCGAGAAACATACCATCGGTGAGCGCATCGGTGCTGATGACGAACAACTTAGAAACGCCAAGGGCTACGATCAAAACTGGATTATCGATAAAACCGACCCGAAAGCTTATGCTTGGAATGCCACCTTGACCGAACCTAAAAGCGGTCGTGAGATGCAAGTGTGGAGCGATCAGGTGGGTCTGCAATTCTATAGTGGCAACTTCTTCAATGGCAAGTGCACAGGTAAGTGTGGCAAGCCGTTGGCCTATCGTGAGGGTCTTGCCCTTGAGACGCAGTTTTTCCCCGATGCCATCAACCATGAGTCTTTGGCCCCCAAGCCGATTCTGAATCCTGGCGAGGAGTACCACCAGCTTTGTATCTACAAGTTTGCGGTGCTGCCGAAAGGGAAGAAGTGATTTTTTCAGAAAAAGATAACGCCTCGTGTCTACGGATGCGAGGCTTTTTTTATTTTTGCACAATCTAAACTTTGACCTATGTTAAAATTCAAATGCCCTTTGATTGCGGTTTCCGATTTGGAAAAGTCCATCGCCTTCTATGAGGAGGTGATAGGCGACCGCGTTGCCATGAACTTTGGCGAAAATGTCCAATTTGAAGGCGGATATGCACTTCAGGATAAGAAGAAATGGAAGACCATGATTCATACAAACAATGTGCGGAGAAAGTACAATTCCGCTGAATTGTATTTCGAAGAGGACGACTTCGACGGCTTCATCAAGTATTTGAAGGAATTTCCTGAAATCGAGTATTTGCACGGCGTGGAAGAAATGCCTTGGGGACAGCGAGTGATTCGCTTCTATGACCCTGATTTCCATATCATTGAAGTGGGAGAGGCAATGGATGCCGTGATTCGCAAGATGCTGAAATCAGGCATGACGGTGGAGCAGGTTTCCAAGAAGTCGCAATATCCCATCGAGTACGTCAAGCGTTTTGCGTGATGAACTACGTTTCGGTAGATTCGATTTCCAAGAGTTACGGCATCAAGACGCTTTTCGACAATGTCACTTTCGGCATTGAGAAAGGCGACAAGACCGCTTTGATTGCCACCAATGGATCGGGCAAGTCGACCATGCTGAAGATTTTGGTCGGAAAGGAAACGCCTGATTCAGGGATGATTACCTTTGCCAACGACATCAAGGTTGGCTATTTGGAACAGTTGCCGGTCTATCCTGCTGGGACGCGCATTTCAGACTTGCTTGACGACCTTACTGACGAGCAACATTTGAAGGCGCGACAATACCTGACCCGCTTCGCTTTGAACAATTTGGAGCAATCTGTTGACGAACTTTCGGGCGGACAGGTGAAACGTCTTGCCTTGGCTTTAGTCTTGCTGCATGAGCCTGATTTCCTGATTCTTGACGAGCCAACCAACCATCTCGATGTGGAGATGGTGGAGTGGTTAGAGAAGTTTCTCACCCAATCCAGCATGACCTTGCTGATGGTGACCCACGACCGCTATTTCCTTGACAGAGTGTGCAATAAGATTTTCGAGCTTTACCAAGGCGTGATGTACACCCACAACGGCAATTTTGACTATTACGTGCAGAAAAGCCGCGAGCGCGAGGAGGTGAAACGCGCCACGGCGGAACGCAACAGCCAACTGCTGAAACACGAATTGGAATGGATGCGCAGTACGCCGCAGGCTCGCACGGGCAAGTCGAAGAGCCGCATCGATGCTTTTTACGATCTGAAGGAACGCTCGAAATACCAAGAACAGGACGAGCGCCTTGAATTTGGCTTACAAATGCAACGACTTGGCGGCAAGATATTGGAAATGAGCAATGTATCGAAATCCTACGGCGACCTTGCCGTTTTGAAGGACTTCGACTATGTTTTCAAGCGCGGCGAGCGCATCGGCTTGATTGGCAAGAATGGAGTGGGGAAGTCCACCTTCTTGAACTTGATTACTGGAGCCGTCCAGCCCGACAGAGGAAGGATAAAGACTGGAGAGACAGTCACTTACGGATACTATCGTCAGGAAGGCATACGATTCGATGAGAGTAAAACCGTGTTGAGCACCGTGCGTGAAATCGCCGAGGTGATGACCTACGGCAAGGATAAGGTTTATACCGCTGACCAGTTGTTGGCGCATTTCAATTTCCCATACAAGATGCACCGCCAGCCTGTGGCCCTGCTCAGCGGCGGCGAAAAACGGCGACTCTATCTGCTGACTATCTTGGTGCAAAATCCCAACTTTCTCATTTTGGACGAGCCCACAAACGACCTCGATTTATTGACTTTACAGAAGTTGGAGGACTTTCTTCGCGGCTACAAAGGCTGCCTGCTGGTGGTTTCCCACGACCGTTTCTTCATGGATGAGGTCGTTGATCAACTCTTTGTTTTTCAGGGTGATGGCAACGTAAAAGGCTTTATGGGCAACTATTCCCAATACAAGGAGTATTTGGATGCCAAGCTGAGAGAGGAACGCAAGGAGAAATCGACGCAAAAGAAGGAAGAACCTCGTCCGGCAAAGCAACGCGAAAAGGTGAAGCGTTCTTTCAAGGAACAGCGTGAGTACGAGAACCTTACCAAAGAAATGGCCGACCTCGAAGCCGAAAAACAATCCCTAACCGAAGCCCTGAACAATGAAACCGACTACCAAAAACTTCACGAAATGGGTAACCGCTTGCAGGAGATTAAGGACTTGCTGGATGAGAAAGAGTTGCGGTGGTTAGAGTTGGATGAGATTGGAGGGTGAAATGCCAACCATCAACGACTATATCAACCGACTAAGAAATGGTTTGTTTTCTAATCGAAAACAACGGTCTGGCATTGCATTTATTGATATTGAGGTGGGTTTGCACGATAAAAAAGTGCACGATTTTGGTGCCGTCAAGGAATCAGGGGAGGAGTTTCATTCAGCCTCTAAACAAGGATTTTCCCAATTTGTTGCTGATGCCGAGTTCTTGTGCGGCCACAACATCATTCACCATGATTTGAAATACTTGACTGACATTGTGGAGATTAAAGGGAAAAAAGCCATTGACACGCTCTATCTTTCCCCGCTGTTGTTTCCGAAACGGCCTTACCATAAACTGCTGAAAGACGATAAGTTGCAAACAGATGAGGTCAATAATCCACTTAACGATTGTTTGAAAGCCCAAACTCTGTTTTATGACGAAGAGAATGCTTTTGAAGCACTCTCCAATGGGATGAAGGCCATTTTTTATGGTTTGCTTCATGGCATTGAGGAGTTTGTTGGTTTTTTCAACTATCTGGATTTCAGTTCCGAAGTTCAAGACTTGGAATCCCTTGTTTTTCAGTGTTTTCAAGGAAAAATCTGCAAACATAGCCCTATCAATTCACTGATTCGGGAGCATCCGATTGAACTGGCTTATGCCTTGGCACTGATTTCCACTGATGACGGAGCATCGATTACGCCGCCATGGTTGTTGCGCAATTTCCCATTTATTGAAAATGTGCTTGTTCTGCTTTGCAATATGCCTTGCCATGATGAGCATTGTGACTATTGCCAAAGCAAGTTGGACATACACAAAGGTTTGGAAAACGTGTTCGGATTCAACGCGTTTCGCACTTTCGACGGAGAACCCATGCAGGAGCGTGCAGTTCAAGCCGCCGTTGATGGAGAGTCGCTGCTGACCATTTTCCCGACGGGCGGCGGCAAATCCTTGACCTTCCAACTTCCAGCCATCATGTCTGGTCGTGCGGTACATGGATTGACAGTGGTCATCTCGCCGTTGCAGTCGCTGATGAAGGACCAAGTTGATAACCTTGCCGAGCAGGGCATCACTGAGGCTGTTACCATCAATGGACTGCTTGACCCCATCAACCGCGCCGAAGCATTTGAACGGGTGGCCAATGGTAGTGCAACTTTGCTGTATATTGCACCTGAAATGCTGCGCTCCAAAACCATCGAAAAATTGTTGCTGTCGCGAAATGTGGTGCGCTTCGTCATTGACGAGGCCCATTGTTTCTCCTCATGGGGACAGGATTTTCGGGTTGATTATCTATACATTGGCGACTTCATCCGCAAATTGCAAGAGCAAAAAGGCATGACTTCGCCAATACCAGTTTCGTGTTTCACCGCGACTGCAAAACAGAAAGTCATTACTGACATTTCCGATTATTTCAAGCTGAAATTGGGAGTGGACTTGAAACTGTTTGCCTCGGCTTCTGCACGGAAAAACCTGCATTATTCAGTCATTTACGCCGAAACGGAAGATGACAAGTACAACCTGTTGCGTAGCCTGATGTTGGGCAACCCGTGTCCAACCATCATTTATGTTTCGCGCACTGAAAAAACCAAAGATTTGGCTGGAAAGTTAAGCAGGGATGGCATTCCGGCTTTGCATTTTCATGGCAAAATGAATTCCAACGACAAGATAGCCAACCAAAACGACTTCATTGCCAACAGAGTGCAAGCCATGGTGGCCACTTCGGCTTTTGGTATGGGTGTGGACAAGAAAGATGTCGGCTTGGTTATTCATTACGACATTTCCGATTCGCTTGAAAACTATGTGCAAGAGGCGGGGCGTGCCGGTCGCGACCCACAAACCGATGCCAAATGCTATGTGCTTTACAGCGACCACGATTTGGATAAGCATTTTATGCTGCTCAACCAAACCAAGTTGAGCATCAGCGAGATACAGCAAGTTTGGAAAGCGGTAAAGGATTTGACGAAACAACGCAAATATGTTTGTTGTTCCGCTTTGGAAATTGCTCGTCAGGCAGGTTGGAACGAAGAAGTTTCCGACATCGAAACCCGTGTGCGCACAGCCATTGCCGCACTTGAAGAAGCGGGCTATGTCAGTCGAGGCAACAATGTTCCGCATGTTTTCGCCACGGGAATCATGGTGAGAAACATGGACGAAGCGCACAAACGCATTGTGGCTTCACCGTTGTTCATTGACGAGCAAGAAAAGCAAAACGCTGTCCGCATCATCAAGTCGCTGATTTCCAGCAAGAGCAGGGCAGTGGCGTCGGATGACGATGGCGAATCGCGAGTGGACTATCTGGCCGACATGCTTGGCATGACCAAGGAATCAGTCATCAATGCGGTGAATTTAATGCGTCAGGAAGGCATTTTGGCCGATTCACAAGACATGTTGGCTTACATTGAACATTCCGAAAACAAATCGAAGCAGGTTTTTGAGCAATTCGTCAAGTTGGAACAATTCCTTCTTATGATGATGGCCAATGAGGAAACGGCTTTCTCATATAAAGCCCTGAACGAAAAAGCCACGGAAAACGGTATCCGCACTTCCATCAAGAACATCAAGACTTTGCTGTATTTCCTTTCGGTTAAATCATATATTAAAAAGAAAGAGAAAGAGAAAGAGAATGCTCGTAATGACATGGTACAGGCCGTGTTGTGCCATGACCTTGACCAAACTATGAGGAAATATGAGCGGCGGATTGGCATTTGCAGTTTCATTATCGAAAGGCTTCACGCATTGGCTCTGCAAAAGCCGTTGTCGCCTGAATCTTCGGGAAGTTTAGTGCAGTTTTCCGTGACATCCTTGCTGAAGGAATATTGCAACCAACAGAAAACCAATTTGTTCCAAAAGGCGGAGATGTTCACCATTGAGGACATTGAAGATGCCTTGCTATACCTCTCGAAAATTGGTGCCTTGAAGTTGGAAGGCGGTTTCTTGGTGATTTACAATGCTATGGAGGTCCATCGCTTGAAGGACATGAAACTTCGATACAAGCAGGAAGACTATCGGATGCTGGATGAGTTCTACAAGCAAAAACGCCAGCAGATTCATATTGTGGGCGAGTATGCCAACATGATGGTGAGGGATTATGGTGCTGCCTTGCAATATGTTCAGGATTATTTCCAAATGGATTACAAGAAGTTCATTTCCAAATATTTCAAAGGAGAACGTTTGGAGGAAATCGAACGAAATATTACTCCCGACAAGTATCGGAAACTATTTGGGACGCTTTCGACCAAGCAGCGGGAAATCATCGACGACAAGCAATCCAAATACATCGTTGTGGCTGCTGGTCCGGGAAGTGGAAAAACGAGGGTTTTGGTTCACAAATTGGCTTCTTTGCTTTTGATGGAGGATGTCAAGCACGAGCAACTGTTGATGCTGACATTCTCTCGGGCAGCTGCCACCGAGTTTAAGCAACGACTCATCGAACTTATTGGGAATGCTGCGAGTTTCGTGGAAATCAAGACATTCCATGCATTCAGTTTCGACTTGTTGGGCAAAATCGGCAACCTTGAAGAATCTGAGGATGTAGTTCACCGCGCTGCCGAGATGATTGAACGAGGCGAGGCCGAACAAGGTCGTATTAACAAAGCCGTCCTTGTCATTGATGAGGCGCAAGACATGGATAAAGATGAATACGCCCTTGTTTGTGCTTTGATGAGAAACAATGAGGAGATGCGCGTAATCGCTGTGGGCGACGACGACCAAAACATTTATCAATTCCGTGGTTCCGATAGCCGATACATGCAGGCCTTCATTGACGAGATGCAGGCCACAAAGTATGAAATGACAGAGAATTACCGTAGCCAAAAGGCACTCGTGGCTTTCTCGAACCAGTTCATCCAAAGAAGTTGGCATCGGATGAAGACATTGCCTAATGTTGCTGTCCAAAAAGAGGCAGGTAGGGTACAAATCACGCAGTATCAGTCTGAAAACTTGGAAATTCCTTTGGTCAATCAATTGTGTGCTACTTATCATCAAGAGCATGCCTGTGTGCTGACTAACACTAATGAGGAAGCTGCTCGGGTAACTGGTCTTCTCATTCGAAACGGCATCAATGCAAGATTGATTCAGTCCGTCGATGGGTTCCGATTTTTCAACTTGGCTGAAGTGCGATATTTCCTTAAACTCATTGACAATGGATTGGAGTCTCCCGTCATCAGCGAGGAACGTTGGGAACAAGCTAAGGAAAAAACGCTAATGTGTTATAAAACAAGTACTTGTCTTGAGTATATCAAAGAGTTTTTCAAGGCTTTTGAACGCATTAACCGCACCAAATACCGCAGTGATTTGGCCGACTTTGTTTTTGAGTCGAATCTTGAAGATTTTTGTGGCGACACAAGGCAAACCGTCCTCGTTTCCACCATCCACAAGTCAAAGGGGCGCGAGTTTGATTCCGTATACATGCTTTTGGACGGCGAACAGGCCGATTCGGAGGAGAGAATTCGCAAGTTGTATGTGGGAATGACGCGGGCAAAACAGAATCTCTACATCCATTGCAATACCAACATATTTGAGTCAATAAAATTTGATTTTGTTGATTATCAATATGATGTGACTATGTATCCGATTCCTGACGAAATCACCTTGCAATTAACACATCGTGATGTGTATCTGGATTTCTTCAAGGGCAAGAAGAAGTTGATTCTGCAATGTCGTAGCGGGATGCCGTTGTTTTTTGATGATGGCTATTTGCGATTGCCTACTGGAGAAAAAGTTGTATGCTTATCGAAACAAAGACGAGACGAGTTACAAGGTTGGGCTGAGAAAAACTATCAGGTTCAGTCGGCCAAAGTGAACTTCATTGTGGCTTGGAAAAACAAAGACGATATGGAAGAGACGGCTGTATTGCTACCAGAATTGGTGCTGAAAATGAAGCTATAAGACGCGGCCTTGGGTCAAGCCAGAGAACGCTATCACCGCCGAACTAATTGCGCAAATGAGAAATGCCCTTCGGGGGCGTTGGCTTAGAGGTGAAATTTGAAATCAAATCATCCCCTCCACAGTCCAGAAAAAGGCCCGAAGCCCCAACTCGGGGGCTTTGCGGTCTTTTTCTTTCAGTTGTTTTAGGATGCCGTCGACGGCACCATCAGGGACAATGCTGATGATGGCGTTGTTCAAGGTAGGCCAAGCATGGGTGCCGTAGTGCGGCTCGCCCGTTTCGCTGCCGTGGCCTTTGATTTCGTTCCATTCTGTGAAGCCTTTTACGCCGTTGTCGTTCAACACTTTGGCGATTTCGTCGTAGTAGGCTTGGTTGTATGTTATTAGGATGGCTTTCATTTTTTTCTTTGCTATCAGCCGTCAGCTATCAGCCGTCAGCATTGTTGGACATGACAGATAGCCAAAGACTTTGTTATTATTACTTTATTGAATCAATTAATTTACTAAGCATTGCCTTGATTTCTTTTATATCACTATCAAGCAGTTGATATGTTTCTTTGTCAAGGAAGTCGAGTTCATAAGACAGTAGCAGCTCTTCTTCTACTTCAGAAGCTGAGCCTGCTGCGATGTTGAGAAAATGAGAGAATTGAGCATCGGATTTTCTGCCACAGCCTTCTGCTATGTTAATCGGGACTGACATTGACGCTCTTCGTATTTGGGAGGTTAATCCAAACAATTCCTCTTTTGGGAAACTCTTGGTTTTCTTGTAGATAGTCAAGGCAAGTTGATGCCCTTTTGACCAAACCTTGTAATTATGGAAGTCTCTCATTTTAAGTATTCGTTCAAAATTAATATACGGTGTTCTTAGTTGTAAGCTATCAGCCGTCAGCTATCAGCTTGGGAGCACCATGGCTGACGGCTGATTGCTGATAGCTGAAAGCCTACCTAATATTCTCCGTCTTCGTCAACGCTTCCTCGGCTTTTCTTCTCTTTCTGCGTACCGCTCTGGTCTCCAACGAGCAATACAGCGCAGGGATTAATAATAAGGTGATAAGGGTCGATACGGTCAAGCCCCAAGCTACGGTGACGCCCAAGGCGTTCCACATCTCGGCACCTTCGCCACGACCGATGGCCAAAGGAATCATACCCAAAACGGTGGTAAGGGTGGTCATCAAAATGGGGCGCAGACGCGAGCGGGCTGCTTTCACGGTGGCTTCCTTGACCTCCACGCCGCGTTCTTCCAACAGAGTGGTGTAGTCGATGAGCACGATACCGTTCTTCACGACGATACCCATCAGAATCAAAACGCCGACGAAAGCCATCGCACCCAAGGCTGTGTTGGTGGCCCAAAGGCCGAGCAGCACGCCAGTGAACGTGAACGGCACGGAGAACATGATGACGAATGGCTTCATCAGGTTCTCGAACTGCGAGGCCATCACGATGTAAACCAAGATGATGATGAGGATGAGCAGGGTGAGCAGGTCGCCGAACATCTCCTGTTGGGTTTCGTAGTCGCCGGCGATTTTGGTCATGATTTCGGCGGGGATTTCTGTGTCGGCGATGACTTCTTCGCAAATCTTGACCACATCGCTCAACACCATGCCCTTGCCGACGACGGCAGTAACGCTGACCAAACGCTCACGGTCCTTGCGCTGGATTTGGGGCGGGGTCAGGGATTCAACCACTTCGCCGAGGTCGCCGACGCGGACGGGCAGGCCGTAACTGTTGTAAATCTTAATGTCTTCAATGTCCTCCACGCTCTTGCGGAACTCGGGGGCGTAGCGCACGCGGATGTCGTACTCTTCGCCGTCCTCACGGTAGTAGGAACCCACCGAGCCGTTGATGCGGTTCTTGACGTAGGTGGCCGCCGTGGTGCTGTTCAAGCCGTTCAAGGCTAACTTTTCGCGGTCGAAATCGACTTGATATTCAGGTGTATAGGCATCGCGGCTGACGATGACTTGCAGAATGCCACGGTCGCGGAGTCTTTGGGCGATGTCGTTGGCCACGTTGTCGGTCGTGGTGAAGTCGTAGCCATAAACCTCGACCTGCACAGTGCTCATACCGCCCATGCCACCACCGCCTTCGTTGACGTTGGCCTTCTTGATTTCAGGCATGGCGTTGAGTTTGGCGCGAATCTCGTCGGCCACTTCGCTGGTCTTGCGCAGACCCGCCTTGCGGCGCTCGGTCTTGGTGCCAAGGCGCAGGTTGAACGACATGATGTGGGTGCCGTTGCTTCGCATCGAGGCAAAGGCGTTGTCAGAATCGGCCTGACCGAAACTGTAGTTGCAAATCTTCACTTCCGGAATCTGCATGAAGTCCTCGGCAAGGCTTTTGGCAAAGGCTCCAGTGACATCTTGTCCCGTGCCAGTCGGCAACTCAATGTTGATGCTCAATCGGCCTTCGTCCATCTTGGGCATCATTTCGGTCTTCAAAGTCGGGGCAAGGAGGGCAACGGAAAGGGCAAACAACAGCAACATGCCGAAAATGATGACTTTACGATGGCCAAGGCACCAGTTGATGAGTCGGGCGTAAGCGTTGCTGATGGCATCCAAACCCTTGTTGATGGGGCGGAAGATGGCTTTGTGGAATTTGCTCTGGTGCGGGTTCATCACCAGCATCTTGGAACACATCATCGGCACCAAAGTCAAGGCACCGGCGGTGGAAACAATCATGATGATGGACACAATCCAACCCAACTGCTTGAACATCACGCCAGTAGTGCCTTTAATCATGGTCAAGGGTAGGAACACCGCCAACATGGTCAAAGTTGACGCAATAACCGAAAGTTGCACCTCTTGGGTGGCATGAACGGCGGCTTCTTTGGGCTTTGAGCCGCGTTCAATGTGCGTAGTGATGTTCTCCAACACCACAATGGCATCGTCCACCACCATACCGATGGCGATGGTCAGTGAGGACATGGAGATGATATTCAGTGTGTTACCCGTGGCAAACAGGTAAACCAACGATGCCAGCAGCGAAATCGGGATGGCCAAAACGATGATGAATGTGGCGCGCCAGCGGCCCAAGAACACAAACACGACCAGCATCACCAAAATGAAGGTGATGAAAATGGTGTCGCGCAGGTTGTTGATGGTGTTTTGGATGGAGGTAGAGCCGTCCACAATGATGTTCAACTTGACGTCAGAGGGCAAGGTAGGTTCAATGACTTTCAACTGTTTCTTGATGCCTTTGATGACGTTGACCGCGTTGGCATCGGTCTGTTTTTGGATGACGATGGTGGCACCTTGGCGGCCATTGCTGTAAGATTCTTGGATGCGTTCCTCCGAGCCGTCGATGACGGTAGCCACATCGCGCAGGTAAATCGGGGCACCGTTGCGCGAGCCTACAATAACATCTTCCATCTCCTTCGCGGAGGTAAATTCCTTTTGGATGCGCAGGCTGTAACTGTTGGAGCCAATGTCGATATAACCCGCAGGAATATTCTGGTTTTCAGTGGCTAAAGTGCTTGAAAGGCTCTCCAAAGTCAGGTTGTAGGCTTCCAATTTATTCGGGTCGACGTAGACTTGAATTTCGCGCTTTGGGGCACCGTTGGCCGACACCGTACCCACGCCGCTCACACGCGCCAACGGCGTGGTGACGCGGTCGTCGATGATTTTGTCCAAAGCGGGCAGACTCTCGTCGGCGGTCACGCTGATAAGCATGATGGGCATGTCTTCGGCGTTGAACTTGAACAGAACGGGGTTGGTTGCGCCGTCGGGTAGGTAGTTTCGGACCATGTCGATTTTGTCGCGCACGTTGTTGGTGGCCGTCTCAATGTCGATACCGCTCTCAAACTCAAGGGAAAGCACCGAAGTGTTCTCGCGCGAAGTGGAGGAGAGGTGCTTCAGGTCGGGGACGGCATTCAAGGTGTTCTCCAAGGTTTTGGAGATGTTGGTCTCAATATCGGCGGCACTGGCTCCCGGGTAAGAGGTCATCACCATGATGAAGTTGGTCTCCATGTTCGGTAACTGGTTGATGGAGAGGTTCATCAGGGAGAAAATGCCGAAAATGGCGATGGCGACGAAAATCAAGGCCGTCGTCACCGGATTATTGACTGCTGTTCGTTGTAAACTCATCTTTTTGTTGTTTAATTGTTTGATGTTGAATTGTTTAATTGTTTTGAAGGGCCGTGTCGCGACAGCACTTCAACAATTAAACGATCAACAATTCAACATTCATTTCACGGTTACGTTGACTCCGTTCTTCAGTCTCACTTGTCCCTCAGTCACGATGCGGTCGCCCTCGTTGATGCCGGAAAGGATTTCATAACGGCTGCCCATGCGGCGACCGAGTTCCACCTTGGTGTAAGTCACGGTGTTATCAGAGTTGAGCACGTAGATGAAATGCTCACCCGAACCTTGCTGCTTGACCACGGCGACATCGGGAACCACAACGTTGTGGTTGGTACCGAAGGTGGCCGTCACGCGGGCAAACATACCAGGACGCAGGCGTTGGTCTTTGTTCTCGCAAATAATCTCAACGGGGAAGGTGTGCGTGGCCGAATTGACAGTGGGATAGAGCAGGTTCACGGTGCCCTTGAAAGTCTCGCCTGGGTAGGCATCAACGGTGATGTCGAACTCCATGCCTTTGTGGACTTCGGTGAAAAGGCTCTCCGAAACATTGACTAACATTTTCACAGGCGTGATTTGCTCGACCACGAAGATGGGCAGAGCCATGCTGTACATGTCGCCTTTGTCGTAGTTACGGGCGGTCACTACGCCATTGATGGGGCTTCGCAAATAGGTGTTTTCGGCTAAATTCTCGTAAGTCTTTTTCGTCACGTTCAGGGCCAACTTGGCCATGTCGTAATCGGCTTGCGAGATGGCACCGATTTTATAAAGTTCCGTCAGGCGGCCCAATTCGGTCGAGTCGTTGACGTACTGCATCCGTGTCTTGGCGAGATTCACGTCGTCCATCTTGGCCAAAAGTTGGCCTTTGCTGACTTTCTGTCCAACTTCGGCATTGATACTCACGATGCGGCCCGCCGTTTGCGAAACGATGTTGTTCGTGGCAAAAGGCTCCACATTGGAAGTGAAGGTGTTAGTGACATCCACATCCTCGGCTTGTGCCGTGATGACACTGACCACGGGTGCGGCTTGGGCGTTTGGTTGGGCCGTGTTGCCCGTAGTGGTGGAACTGTCTTTCGAGCCGCAAGCCGTCATCAGCAGGGTAGCGGCGAGAGAGATAAGGGTTAGTCTGTTGTATTTCATTGATTTTCTATTTGTTATTTCTTTGTTATTGCTTTTGGCTTTTGGCCTTTGGCTTTTGGCGGCTTCACGAAAAACTTTGGAGTTTATGGCTTTCGTGGAGCTGCCAATAGCCAACAGCCAATGGCCATTATCCTATTCCTTTCCAATAAGTTCATCCAGCGAGGCCTTAGTGACCATAAAGTTGTAAACCGCTTGTGCTTGAGTGAGTTGCGACTGCATCAGTGACACTTGTGCATCGTTGAGCTCGACCATGGTGGCTTTGCCGACTTCGTACATCTTTTCGGAGATGTCGTAACTCTTTTGCGCTATCTCCACCGTGGCGTTGGCGGCTTGGTAGTTCTTGATACACAGTGCCATCTGGTCGTTGAAGTTGCGGATGGCGATGCGCAGGTTGCGCTCGGCGTCCTCGCGTTGCAAGGCGAGCATGTTGCGCGTCACCTTGCTCTGTTTGATGGCGTTGTGCTTCTGGAAGCCGTCGAAGATGGGGATGCTGAGGCTGACCGCTGCCGTGGAGGAAGGGAACCATCTCAGTTCGTCGTCGCCCATCGCGCTGTAGTTGTAGTTGATGCTCGCGGCCAAGGTGGGCAGGTATTGTTTTTTCTGCATCCGGATGGTCGATTGGAGCATACGGTCCTGAATGTCAAGTTGCAAGAGCGAACTGTTGTTGCTGATGTCGTCTTCCGAAACGTAGGGCGTAAGCATTTGTTCCGTGTAGTCGTTCAGGTCGCCAACCACTTGTACTTCCGTTTCGAGGTCGATGCCCATGACGGCTTTCAGTTGCCAAGTGGCGAGCAAAACCGCGTTTTCGGCACTCGACACATTCGGTTCGGCGTTCATCATCGTAACTTGTGCGCGCAGGCGTTCCACTTCGGAGGCTTTGCCCACGTTGAAGCGTTGCAAAGTCTTTTCGTAGTTCTTTTGGGCGTTGTTGTAAACTTCGGAAACCACCTCGTGCGACTTCTGCGCCAAAAGCACGGCATAGAAGGCCTGTTTCACCTGTTTCACCATCCCGATTTTCGAGGAACGCGCCTGTTCCACAGCAAGTTCCACATCCAAGGCCGACAGTTTCAGGCTCTCCCAAAGTTGGGCGTTCACCAAGGGCATACTGGCCGAGGCAGAAGTGTTGATGTTGTTGTCGCGGCCCACCTTGATTTCCATTGCCTGACCGCCCATGTCCATCACCATCACCTGTTTGAGCAGGGTGCGCTGGTATGAGCCACTCACGTTGATGTTGGGGTAAAGCGCGGCGTAACTGCCTTTCTGCGCATAGCCCGTCTTTTCCACGGTCATGTCCGCGATTTTGATGGTGTTGCTCTCCGAAAGTGCGATCTCCAAGGCTTGGTCGAGGGTGAGCATGAGGGGTGTTGAGCCTGTCGAAGCGCCCTCTTGCGCCATCGCAAAAATCGGGGCAAAGATTATAGTTGCAATAGTTAAAATTCTGAAAACCAGTTTGTTCATAGGTTGTTTCCTCTGTTGATAGGTCGTTTTTATAAATAAGGTGCAAAAGTAGGAATAATTCCGTTGTGAAATACGCGGTTTTCAACGAAATATTATGTTGGTTCAATGAAAATTAATCCAATTGGCGCGACGCAATCAAAAAAATCCCTATCTTTGCAACCGCCACTAATTTAATGGCCATTAAATTAACCACGGTTAAATTAAATATGATTGGATATGAAATTCTACGATAGAACGGCTGAATTACAGATACTTGAAAAGAATTGGCAACAGTCCGTCAACCGTTCCATGATGACTACACTCATCGGAAGACGGCGCATAGGGAAGACAGCCTTGCTGTTGAAAAGCGCAGAAAACGAAGCCTGTCTGTACCTGTATGTGTCGAAAGACAATGAGCAGGTTCTTTGCCGCAAGTTCCAGCAACAGGCGGAAGATATGCTCGGTTTGCAACTTTATGGGCAAGTGGAAAACTTCGGCAGCTTTTTCAAGGAGTTGATGAAATACGGTGAAAGCCATCATTATACGCTCATCATCGACGAGTTTCAGAACCTTCTGGGTATCAACGCAGCCATACCGAGCGAGATACAGGACATTTGGGATCGCAACAAGGACAAAACCCATGTCAACCTCATCCTTTGCGGCTCCATCTATTCCATGATGAAGCGCATTTTCGACCATAGCGACCAACCCCTTTATGGCCGCCGCGACTCACATTTGCGCCTGCTTCCTTTCAGCATCGAAACGTTGAAAACCATTTTGGCCGACCACAATCCCGAATACAAGCCTGACGATTTGCTGTGCCTTTACATGCTTACGGGCGGCGTGGCCAAATATGTCGCCTTGCTGATGGATGCCCGCGCCACGACCAAACCGAAAATGCTCAACTATGCCCTATCGCCCGACTCGCCTTTCCTGACCGAAGGCACCGAACTGCTGATTTCGGAGTTTGGCCGTGACTATGGCACTTATTTCTCTATCCTTCAACTCATTGCCGGCGGCATGACCACACAAAATGAGATTGACAGCATCATCGGGAAAAACACGGGAGCCTACCTGAACAACATGCACGAGGATTATCTTTTCATCAGCAAGAACACGCCTTTGTTGAGCAAGCCGGGCGTGAGGAACATCCGTTGGCAGATTGACGACTGCTTCCTGCGGTTTTGGTTCCGCTTCGTCTATCCCTACCAAGGCCTGATAGAGAGTAACCAACTTGGCTTGCTAAAGCAATATGTAACAGATAATTATGCGCAATTCACAGGACGCACTTTAGAGCGATATTTCCAAGAGAAGGCGATGCAAAGCGGCAAGTTCACGAAGGTAGGCAACTGGTGGGACCGCAAAGGCAAGAACGAAATCGACATGGTGGCCTTGAACGAATTTGACAAGACCTGCCTCGTGGCCGAAATCAAGCGCAACAAGGACAGAATCGACATGAAAGACTTGCAGGAAAAAGTGCTTGCCTTGCCTTCGGGGTTTTCGTCGTATCAGATTCGGATGGAGGGGCTTTCGTTGGAGGAGGTGTAGTGTTACAAAGCTTGTCAAATAATCAGATCTTTGATTGTATTTAAGCGACATTTAGGTCTAATGGACAAATGTAAGGCTGTTTTTGAGACGTACCCTCATTAATGGACAAATGTAAGGCTGAGAATTTTCGTGGTTTTGTCATAGGTACGGAGAAAAGCCGTAACGTTGCAGTCCTGGCGAAGCGGAGTCGGGCTCTGCTGGAGAGCAAC
>ONKQ01000084.1 GCA_900318465.1 uncultured Bacteroidales bacterium | reverse complement strand
ACTTGGTGCTTCCGCCCAAACCAGTTTGCTGGGTAAGGAAAACAGTTATGATGAAGGATACAGAGATGGTGAAGATGTTACCACACCGTTCATCCTCCCCGGCAGCCACGGTGGCAGTGATGACGTCGATGCCACCCCGCTTGGCACTGGCATTGCCGTGCTGACAGCCCTTGGCGCTGCCTACCTTGTGGGCAAACGCCGTCGTGAAGAATAATTGTGTTTTTTTCATTAGTTTTGTGAGAGGCTGGTGGCGCAAGCTGCCGGCCTTCTTTGTGCCTTCAACCCAGTGGAAACAAAATCTGTTGGAGGCTAAAGGAAAAATCGTATTTTTGCAAGGCGAAAGAAAAACCATGAAGAAAGCACTTCTCATCATCGGCATGATGCTCTGGCTTGTCGCCTCGGCAGTGGCGCAGCACCCCAAAAAGGCGGTGAAGGCGTATGAGGCTGGGCAAGAGGCCTTCATGCGGCGCGACTACCAGAAAGCCCACCAACATGCACTGAAAGCGGTGGTGGAAGACCCCAATTATGCCGAGGCCTGGCTCTTGGAGGGCGAAATTGGAATGGAGACCAAAAACGAGGACTTGGCCATGCTCGGCTACGAGAACGCTTTGGCCTCCGACTCGATGCTGTTTCCGCCGGCGGCCATCACCTTGGCACGGCTTTACGACAAGCGGGGGCTTTACAAGCGCGAGATTCCTTTGCTACGCTGGTATCAATCCCGAGCCAAAGGCAACTTCGTCAACGATGCAACCGTGGCCGAGATGCTCGAATTGGCTGTTTTCCGCGATGATGCACTATCGCATCCCGTGGCTTTTGACCCGCTGAACTTAGGCTCTGTGGTGAATACTGCCGACGACGAGTATGTCAATGCGCTGACGTTTTACGGCGACCAGTTGCTGTTTACCCGTAAGATGAACCAAGGCAACGGGTTCTTTGAGGAAAAGGTCTTTGTTTCGCACAAGGATGTGGACCTCTGGGCACAGCCGCAACCCTTGTCGTTTGCTTTCTTTCCCGAAGACATTGACCCGGGCGCGGCTTTCCTTTCCGCCGACGGCTCGAAGCTATACCTGACCGGCTGCGGGTGGGGACGCGACAGCGGTTGCGACCTCTACGTTTCCCACTGGGATTTAGGCCAATGGTCGATGCCAAAGCTGTTGGAAGGCAACATCAACACGGGCAGTTGGGAGTCGCAGCCTTGCGTGAGTGCCGATGGCAAGGAATTGTATTTCGTTTCGCGGCGCAACGGCAATGCCGACATCTATTGCAGCAGGCGCAATGCCGACCGCAGTTGGGGCGAGCCGCAGAATTTGGGTGCACCTATTAATACTAAAGGCACCGAAATGGCCCCTTTCATCCATCCCGATGGCCACACGCTTTATTTCTCGTCGGACAAGCACATCGGCATGGGCGGCTTCGACCTGTTCATGAGCCGCAGGGGAGAGGACGGGAAATGGCAAACGCCAGTCAATCTGGGCTTTCCCATCAATACCGATGGCGATGAAATCAACTTTTTCGTGGCCGCCGACGGCAAAACGGCGTTCATTTCCTCGCAACGCGAAGGCGGATATGGCGGTTACGACATCTATACTTTTGAGCTCCCCGAGGAAATCCGTTCCGACTCGGCCAACTTCTTCTCCGGTGTGGACGTGACGGAGCTGTATCCGGGCGATGTATTTATGCTGCGCGACTTGCAGTTTGAGTTCAACAGCTCCGCCCTGACGGAAGACTCACACGAAGGCATACAGATACTGGCCGATTTCCTGAAACGCAATCCCGAACTAAAGGTGGAGCTTGCTGGCCATACCGACGACATTGGTAACGAGAAATACAACCTGCAATTGTCAGACGACCGCGCCAATGTGGTGCGTGAGGCCTTGATTGCCAAAGGCATTGATGCCAACCGCTTGACTGCAAGAGGCTATGGCGCATCGAAGCCGTTGAAACCCAACGACAGCGACGAACACCGCGCCTTGAACCGTAGGACAGAAATGATTATCATTAATTAAATATTTGAAAATGAAACGCTTACTCCCGCTTTTAGCTTTGGCCGTTTTGATGTCGGCTTGCGTGAAACCCGACAATCCAGTCCAACCTACCGAAATCAAGTTCTCGATTTTAGGCGACAGCTATTCCTCCTATGAAGGCTATGTCGACCCTGATACCAACGACCCTTGGCTTCATTATTCCGAAATTGGGGTTACCAGTGTAGAGCAGATGTGGTGGTACAAGATGGCCAACAAGATGGAGTGGTCCGTTGAGTTGAACAACTCGTTTTCAGGAGCTTTGATTAGCAACTTCGAAGATTTTGACGGGGGAAGCTACTATGCCCCAAACTCTTTTATCCGTCGCATGGACAACCTTGGCAATCCCGATGTGATCTTCATTTTCGGCGCCACCAACGACGTGTGGCAGGATGCTCCTTTTGGAGATTATGTCTATTCCAACTGGACCGAAGAACAGTTGTGCTCTTTCCGTCCGGCCTTGGCCTATCTTTTGGACAATGTGAAACGGCTGTATCCCAGAGCTAAAATCTACTTCCTACTTGAAACAAGCCCTTGTCCGGGCGGCATCACTGAAGAAACCCGACTGAATCTCGTCGAATCGGCACACCAAATCACCAATCACTATGGGGTGGATTGCATTGACTTGTCCATTCACAAGAATTGGTGGCATCCCGATGCTCAAGGCCAAGAGGACATTGCCCGTCAGGTGATAGAAGTGCTTGAGGCTGATTTCAATGTCTGATGCGGTATTGCACCGTCAGCTCATCGTTTGAGGGCGTCGGCACATCCCAATAGGGCTTTTCGTCGTGCTCTGGGTTGTCGGTTCCCGAATCATCCGAATCGTCGTCTTCTTCCCAATGATGCACTTCCTTTTGAGGTCCTTCCTTGCGCAACAAGAAGGCCAACACCATTCCGATGATGGCACCGCTCAGGTGGCCTTCCCATGAGATGTTTTGTGGTCGGGCAAGCGAGGGAATCATGCCCCAGATGAAGCTGCCGTAAAGAAACACCATGATGAGTGCGATGACGGTGAGTTGCCGGTTGCCACGGATGAACCCGCTGATGATGAGGAACAGGTTGAGGCTGTAAATCAAGGCACTGGCACCTACATGCGTCGTGCTTGGGTCGCCAAGGCACCAGGTGAGCAGGCCGCTACCCAAGTAAGAGACGATCATGACGCGATTGGCGAGGGTGGGGTAGAAGTAGTAGAGCGCAGTGCCAAGCACGATGACGGGGACGCTGTTGGCCATCAGGTGTTCCCAACCACCATGCAGGAAGGGCAAGGTCAGGATGCCGAGGAGTCCTTGCGCCGTGTGCGGCACCAACCCGTAACGACCCAACTCCACATTCAAGGAAATCTCGACAATCTTCACCGCCCACATCAGCGTGACGAGTATGGCAGGGATGACGAGACTGCCGAAAAATTTCTTTTTGTCTTGCTTTTCTTCCATGACCGCAGTCTATCACAAGAATCGTTCCGCCGTAGAAGTCGGAAATTTTGGCAGAAAGGTATCATTCCAACAGCCATTTCCAAATAGGTTTCACTTCGATGGTCAAACCATTGTCTTTTTGGATAGTGTATTCATCGTCACGGGTGATGATTAGAGCATGTTGTAAAGGCTCAAACGCATGAAGTTTCACAAGCGCATTGATTTCGCGCTCCGAAGTCTGAAGTTCGCTCATGCTGTAACATGCTTGAATGGCGGTGTGCTGTTCAGGAAGATAGAAGTCCACTTCCACGTTTTTGTTGTAATAAAACAACTGGTCGTCGCCGTATTGCTGGAAAAGGTGGATGGCGCATAGGTTCTCCAACAATGAAGTTTCACCATCGTTCAAAAAAATCGTCAGCAAGCCGTTGTCCACAAAGTAATGTTTCTTGATGGTTTCACGATCAGAAAACTTTGAGGCATAGTTGTTTATGGAAAACAGCAGACAGGCATCGCGCATAAAACTGACATATTCCATAACGGTGTTGGCTTGGCAATTGATGCCTGTGCTTTTCACCAAATTACTGATGCGGTTGTAGGCAGTTGGTTGTTTCACGCTTTCAGCCAAACGTTTGACGGTCATACGTAGCGAGGCTTCGTTGCGGATTTTGTTTCTCACGACAAGGTCGGAAAAGAAGATTTTGTTGTAGAGTTCGTTGAGCCACAGTCGTTTTGCGCTCACATCGAACACATCGGGGAAGCCGCCGAATTGGAAGTATTCGTTGAAAGCACGTTCCACGGCGGCTCTCAACTGCGGACTGTCGTACCAATGTGGGTCGAGGTTAATCTGCGCTCTGCCAATGTATTCCTTGAATGAAAAGGGATAGACATTGCGAGTCCAATATCGTCCTCCCAAAGTAGTGGCGATGTCGCGACCGAGCATTTTGGCATTGCTGCCAGTGATGAAAACTTGATGTTTTTGGTTGGCCAACCGACGGGCGAAATGCTCCCATCCCTCAATGTTTTGGATTTCGTCGAAAAACAACAATGGCTTGCCCTCGTTGGTGGAAGCGTATGCTTGTAGTATCAGGTCGAGTTCCTCAGCTTTCATTTGGCGAAGACGCTCGTCGTCGAAATTGACATAAACGATTTCCTTAATGCTATGGCCTTCTTGCAACAATTGCTGGATGCGTTGGTAAAGCATATATGACTTGCCGCATTGCCTCACCCCGACAAACACATAATTGCCTTTGTGCTCAAGTTTCATCGGGCGGTTATATAACTCTATTTCAGGGATATAATCTTGCCCTTCACGGATAATTCTGCTGATGATTTCCTTTTCCATTGCCTTTGATTTTGTGGCAAAAGTACAAAAATTATCATTACTAATGATAAAATTTAGTTGATTTTTTTCATTGCTAATGATAAAATTGTGTCAAAAATTATCATTGGCAATGAAAAAAGCCGCCCTGAGCAGAGCGGCTTTCTTGATTGTTTGCAGATGTCTTACGCCAAGAACGGCATCTTCACCACAACAGCCTTGATGAGCTTGTTGCGGATCTTGATGAAGATTTCGGTGTCCTTCTTGCTGAAGGCCTTCTTCACCAAAGCGGTACCGATGTTCTTGCCAGTCGAGGGCGACGGACTGCCCGAGCGTACCATGCCGATGCAGTTGCCTTCGGCGTCGCACACTTCGTAACCATTGCGCGGAATGCCACGGTCGATCATCTCGAAGCCGACAATCTTCTGGCTCACGCCGTTGGCCTTTTGAGCGGCGAAGATTTCGCGGTTGAGGAAGTCGTTGCCGTCTACAAACTTGGTGATCCAGCCCAAGCCAGCCTCAATGGGGCTGATGGTGTCGTCGATTTCGTGACCATAGAGGCAGAAACCCTTCTCAAGACGGAGAGTGTCGCGGCAGCCCAAACCGGCGGGCATGATGCCGAACTCCTTGCCAGCCTCAAACACGGCATCCCAAACCTCTTTGGCATGGGCGACGGGGATGTAAATCTCGCAACCGCCTGAGCCAGTGTAACCTGTGGTCGAGAAGATGATGTTGTCCACACCAGCAAAGTTGATGATTTGGAAGGTGTAGTATTCCATGTCAACCACATTGGCCTTGGTGAGCTTCTGCATGGCTTTCAGGGCGTTAGGGCCTTGCACGGCCAACTGTGCCCATTCTTCGCTCTCGTTCTTGAAGTCTTCACCGAGCTTCATGCCGAACTTCTCGGCGATTTGACTCATCCAAGCCCAGTCTTTGTCGATGTTGGCAGCGTTGGGCACCATGAAATAGTGGTCGTCGGCGATGCGGTAGACCAGCATATCGTCCACGATGCCGCCCTTGCCATTCGGCAGGCAAGTGTATTGCACCTTGCCGTCGCTCAAAGCGGCCACGTCGTTGACGGTGCAGTACTGCATGAACTGCTTGGCCAGGGGACCTTTGGCGCGGAACTCGCCCATGTGACTCACGTCGAACACGCCGACGTTGTTGCGGACGTTGTTGTGCTCTTCAACGAGGCCGGTGTATTGGATCGGCATATCGTAGCCGGCAAATTCAGCCATCTTGGCACCCAGGTCGTGATGAATCTGGTTGTAAGGGGTTTTCTTCAATTCGATGTTTTCCATGTTGAAATGTTTAGTTGTTTATTGTTGAATCGTTTAAGTTATCTTGTCTTGTCGTGCAATGATTTCTTGTAGCTGGGGCCGAAATACATCTTCGTGTATTTCAGGTCGTAAACAGTGACCTCGCTTGGGGTTTCGGCATCGACTTGTCTCTTCAGGGTGCAGCCGTTGGCCGGGTCGACCCAATATTGGATGACCATGTCATTGGGGTAGTCGACGAAGAACTTCCAGCAGTCGGTGTCGAGCACTCTCTCCATGCCGACGTAATAATCGGACAGGTTGGTCTTGTCCACCTCAATGTCGAAGGCGTTGAGAGGGAAGAAGCTCTTGCGTAAAGCCTCGATTTCCCAGTTCACGTCGTCGGTCCAGCCTTGTGAATCAGGACAGTAGTACCAGTTTTGGCCTGTCTTGAGGTTCCAGAAACGGTCAAAGCCGCGGCCATCGTTGTAGGCCTCATTCTCGTCCACTTTCACGTAGGTTTCCTTGCAGTCGTGGCTTGGGTCGGTCACGGTGATGAAGAAATGGTTTGTGGGCGGATTGAAGGTGTAGGTGCCCGTAAAGGGTTGTGTCGCAGGTTTCACTGGTTTTTCAACAATGGGTGCGACGTAAGGCTTCTTTACTAAGAAATCAGCGCAGGCAACAATGGTGTCGTCTTTGCAGGTGGCAGTGATGCGGCCCTTTCCTTCTTTGTTGGCAATGATTTGGACTTGCTCGCCGTATTTGAGTAATTCGTACTCAATGACTTTACCGCCTGAGATGACGTAATCAATCGCGTTGCAGTTGCTGAAAGGCTGCCAAACCACGGTGTCGCCGATTGTCATCTTGAACTCCGTTTCTTTGTTTTCCTGTGCCATCAACATCCCGCCGAGGCAAGCCAGGACCAATGTGAAGAATACTTTTTTCATGTCAGTTTATTTAATTAGTTGTTTTCTGTTGTCGGTTTTCTTCCTGCATTTTGGGCAGATGCCTTTGAGGACGAACATGCCATGCTCCGTCTTGAAACCATCGGGTAGTTCAATCGGAGGGATGGGATGGTCTTTGAGGCAGATGATTGAGCCACAATGCAGGCAATGGAAATGCACATGCATGTCGTTGTCTTCCTGATGGTTGAGGCTGCGGCAAAGTTCGTAGCGAGTGCCTTCAGTGTCTTCCAAGACATGCACGAGATGATGCTCCCTGAATAGCGTCAGTGTACGGAAAATGCCCGACTTGTCAATACTGCCAATCAAATCCTCAAGCTCGTTCATCGAGAGTGGGCTGTCGGCGCTCGACAAGGTTTTGGCCACAAGAATGCGGTTGGCCGTGGGCCTCACGTCGTGCTGACGCATTAATAATATAAGGTGTTGTTCATCCATTCAGACTGCAAAGATAGTGATTGCTTGGAAGATTTAACCGAAAAATTCGATAAAAAACGCAGAAAACCAATAAAACCTTTATATCTTTGCCCTTTCAAAAACTATGTAACACCGCAAAACGAATTAAAATCAAGTCCTTATGAAACGTTTTTTTATCCTTTTTGTCTTTGTTTTAACAACATGTTTTTCAAAACTTTATGCTCAGTATGAGTTTCATTTTAACGGCACGTTGAGTGAGTTGTGGTCTGATGCGCGCAATTGGAAAGATGGTTTGAAACCCGGTGGGGAACATACTGTAATATTCCTTCATGCGAGTGTGCGTGTCGACGAAAATGTCGTTGTCGACGACTTGTTGTATACCAATGTTTCAGCCGTCGTGACCGTTGCCAAGGATTGCCGCTTGACAGTTAAAGGAGCACTTGCACCTTTGTCGGACCAGCAACTCATCGTTGAGGACGGTGCCCAATTAGTATGTGGGCATGAGGTGTCGGCCACTGTGTGCAAAAAGATTTCGCCCTACAATAATGCCAAAGAAGCGGCAGCTTGGCATTTCATAGCATCACCGATAATGGAGGCTTTACTGCCTACCGATTTGGATAGCTTGGTTTACGAAGATGCCAATTATGAGCTGATGCGTTTCAACCAAAGCAATGTTGGCGGCGAATGGGAACGCTACAAAGATGAGGCTTATCAAGACTCGTTCTATCTCAACAATGGGCAAGGTTATCTCTATGTTAATGGATCGGAAGTGACAGTTTCGTTTGCGGGTCGAGTCCAGGCCAGTAACCAACCGATTTCGTTTCCGCTTGAATACGATGGTGCGTCGAATGTTGTCGCCAAAGGCTTCAATCTGGTGGGCAATCCGTTTACCTGTGAGGCTTATGTGGATAGGAGTTTTTATAGAATGAACTCCGAAGGCACCGACATCGAATTGGTGCGTGCTTCGGCCAATGAAGCTATCAAGCCTTGCACGGGTGTGATAGTTCAGGCGTTGGCGGCAGGTCAGGAGGTTAGTTTCAATCCTTTTGCTGAGTCGTCCACCGACAAGGGTTGTATTCGACTGACGCTGAGCAGCAACGGAAATGTGGTGGACAATGCTATGCTAAGTTTCAACGAAGGTGAAGAAATAGGCAAGTTCAATTTTACTGAACACACCGCCAATCTTTATTTCACACAAAATGGCATGAGTTGCGCCATTGGTACAGCCGAAACTTCGAGCCAGACATCAGTGCATTTCAGGACTGATGAGGACGGAAACTTTGTTCTCAACGTGGCTCCCGAAGGCATAGAAGTTGCATCGCTTTGGCTCGTCGACAACAAGACTGGCGCTGATGTCAACTTGCTGGCAAATCCAAATTACAGTTTCAGTGCCACAACCAATGACTATTCCTCACGTTTCAAGCTCTTCGTCAATACCGACCATGGCATTGCTGAAGGGATTGAGGCAGAACCATTTGCCTATTTCAGCCATGGAAACATCATCGTGTCTGAGCCAGAAACTATGGGTAAGATGCAAGTCATTGACTTGTTGGGCCATGTCGTGAAGGAGATGGCAGTTGATGGATGTGTCGCGATGCCGTTTTCAGCCGCTTCGGGCGTTTATGTGCTGCGTCTCACAACAGGTAAAGGTGTGAGGATGCAGAAGATTGTTTTATAACTCTCCAAAAGCTCTTTCAAACACCTTTCTCATTTGTTTTTCGTCTCGGATAATTCTCCTCAATTCCTCTAATCGCGGCGCGTTTTCCGATTCTGGCAACCATAGTTTTAGATAACCCGTGTCGGAATATTTTTCCAACAAATGCTCACGGAAACGCTGGTATTGTCCTTCCTTGTCGAGTTCAGGATGATGGTCGAGGCCGAATTGGATGGTGCGGCGGATGACCTTCTCGGTCGTGATGAGGCGGTCGGCTTCAGCCACGATTTTGCCATAAATCGAGCGCGGCTCATGTCCCGACGAGGCACGATGGTCTTCGGCAGCCTGCGCCATGGTCTCGATTTGCTCTTCATCGAACCATTCCCGTAAATTCTTGTCCTCGCGGATGATGCGTCCCGAAACGAGATGGTGCGTGTCGCGGCCTTCGCAAAGCCCCGTGTCGTGGTAGGCAGCGATAGCATAGACCATGTTTATATCAACCTCATAATGCTCGGCCAAAGCCAAACTTCGCGCAATGACCTCCTCGGCGTGATTGCGTTGGTGGGCAGCGTCAAAAAAATCGTAGCGGGGCAAAATGCCCCGCTCGACGTATTGGATTAGTTTATTGTTGATGTGGTTTCCCATAGTGCGGTTAGTTTGCCGCAAAAATAGGGAAAAATGTTATTCCTCTCTGCGTTTTTTGCCCACAAGGTAGGCAGCGCCAAGGGCTGTCAGCACGGCAATGCCAGTGCCGAGCGGGGTGGCATCGACGTCATCACTGCCACCATGGCTGCCAGGGAGGATGAACGGTGTGGTAACATCTTCACCATCTCTGTATCCTTCATCATAACTGTTTTCCTTACCCAGCAAACTGGTTTGGGCGGAAGCACCAAGT
>ONKQ01000069.1 GCA_900318465.1 uncultured Bacteroidales bacterium | reverse complement strand
ACCAACAGTCTTATTGATGCCGTTGATGTCGAGAATCATCTCGTGAGCCACATGGCCGTGGTTGCCGGTATACAGGATCGGGTAGTAGTCCTTCAGTCTCTCTTTCAGGTAGTTGGCGTTCATGATGGCACCCATAGTGGCTTTCTTCAGGCCTTCACCGCCCAACATCTTGATGTAGCAATAGGTGATGGTGAGGATTTGTGCACTGCCAAACGGAGCGGCAGAAACTGCGCCTTCCTGCTTTTCGCCGCCGCAGTGGAACAGGATGTGTGAAGGCAGGTAGGGCTTCAGGTGCTCGGCCACGCCGATGGGTCCCACGCCCGGACCGCCACCGCCGTGCGGGATGGCGAAGGTCTTGTGCAGGTTGAGGTGGCAGACATCGGCACCGATGTAACCAGGGCTGGTCAGGCCGACTTGGGCGTTCATGTTGGCACCGTCCATATACACTTGGCCGCCGTTGTCGTGGACGATCTTCACGAGGGTGCGGATGCCGTCCTCATAGATGCCGTGGGTCGAAGGATAGGTGACCATGAAGGCAGCCAGATTGTCCTTGTATTGCTCGGCCTTGGCCTTGGCGTCTTCGAGGTCGATGTTGCCGTTTTCGTCGCATTTCACCACCACCACTTGCATACCAGCCATAGCAGCCGAAGCGGGGTTGGTGCCGTGGGCCGAGGCGGGAATCAGGCAGATGTTGCGGTGACCTTGACCGTTGGCCTCTTGGTAACGGCGGATGGTGAGCAATCCGGCATATTCGCCGCTGGCACCCGAATTGGGCATAAAGCTCATGCCCTTGAAGCCCGTGATTTCGCAGAGGTCTTTCTCCATCTCGGCGATGAGTTCGAGATAACCTTCCACTTGGTCGGCGGGGACAAAGGGGTGGATGTTGCCGAACTCAGGCCAACTGAGGGCGTACATCGAAGTGGCGGGATTCAGTTTCATCGTGCAAGAACCCAACGGAATCATGCAGCGGTTGAGGCTGAGGTCGCGGTTCTCGAGTTTCTTCATGTAGCGCATCATGTCGGTCTCGCTGCGGTACTTGAAGAACATCGGGGCTTGCATGAACTTGCTGGTACGCTGCATTTCGGGCTGGATGCCGCTGAACTTCTGGCAGTTCGGGTCGCAGACCAACTCTTCATGCTGCTTGCCAAGGGCTTCGGCGACGACAATGCCAATCTCGTTGATGTCTTCGCGGGCCGTGGTCTCGTCGATGCTGATGCCAAAGTGTTGCTTGTCGATGATGCGGAAGTTCATGCCGTGTTTCTCGGCGGCTTCCTTCACCTTGCAGGTGCAAACGCCTTCAGGCATTTCGAACAACAGCGTGTCGAAGAAGTGCTTGTTGAGTTGCTTCACGCCGAGTTTGGCCAACTCTGAAGTGAGTTTTCCGGCGAGGCAATTAATATGGTGTGCGATTTCAATCAAACCCTCGGGACCATGATAGAGGGCGTAGAAGCCTGACATGATGGCCAGCAAAGCCTGTGCCGTGCAGATGTTCGACGTGGCTTTTTCGCGCTTGATGTGCTGTTCGCGGGTCTGCAAAGCCAGACGATAGGCCGGATTGCCGAGGGCATCGATACTGATGCCGATGATGCGACCGGGCATTTCGCGCTTGTAGGCTTCGGTGGTGGCGAAGTAACCGGCGTGAGGACCGCCGAATCCCATCGGCAGACCGAAACGCTGGTTGGAACCGAGCACCACGTCGGCGCCCCATTCGCCGGGAGGCGTGATGAGGGTGAGGCTCAGCAGGTCGGCGGCCACGGCCACTTGCATGCCTTTGGCTTTCCATTCGGCAACCTTGGCGCGGTTGTCGATGATTTCACCGAACTGGTTGGGGCATTGGATGATAACGCCGAAATATTCTTCGTTTGCTTCAAACTTGTTGATGTCGTCAATCACGACTTCGATGCCTTGGAAGTGGGCGCGGGTCTTGATGACTTCGATGCTCTGTGGGAACAGGTCGCAAGCCACGAAGAACTTCTTCACGCCGGCCTTCACTTGGGCGCGGCTGCGCGAGTGCCAGAACATCAGCATGGCTTCGGCGGCGGCGGTGCCTTCGTCAAGCAAGCTGGCGTTGGCCAAAGGCATGGCAGTGAGGTCGCTGATGACGGTTTGGAAGTTCACGAGGGCTTCCAAGCGGCCTTGCGAAATCTCGGCCTGATAGGGAGTATAAGAGGTGTACCAGCCCGGATTTTCAAGGATGTTGCGCATGATGACGCCCGGGGTGATGGTGTTGTAGTAGCCCAAGCCGATGTAGGTGCGGAACTGCTTGTTCTTGGCGCCCAAGGCCTTGAGGTGGCTGATGACTTCGTACTCGTTCATGCCATCGCCGATGTTGAGGTCTTTCGGCAGACGGATTTCGGGAGCGATGATTTCGTCGACAAGTTGTTCTTGCGATTTCACGCCTATGACCTTGAGCATCTTTTCAGCGTCGGATGCGGTAGGCCCGTTGTGGCGTTTGATGAAATTGTTTCTAATCATGTTGATCTGATTTAATTATGATTTTTTATTCGTATTCTTCAAGTTTTTCAGTCAATGTATTGATGGTACGGATGGATCTGAGTTCATCGTCAGGAATGTTGAGTAGATTGTTTTTCCATGCATCGAACGCATAGCTGTTTTCAAGAATAGTGAGATATAAGTAGAAGAACTCTTTATTCTTGAAATTCTGGTCTTTGTATTTCCTATAAAGATTACTATAGGTGCGCATTTTGGTCTCTTTGTGGTGAATCAAATCCCAGAACTCTCGCTTGAATTGTTCTTTTGTCAACACCTCAGTAGGTTGTGCCTCTTGTGTTGGTTCCGATTTGAGCTCAGGCTTTGGTGCGACTTCATTTTCTTTGGGTTTTACAACTTCCTCAATTGGCGCAGTCTCTTCTTTTACAACCTCTGTCTTTTCTTTGGCTTCTTCTTCAACAACCTCTTTCATTGCGATTGCCTCCGTTTCGGGTACTGTATCCAAAATGCCTTCTGTAATCATGGACGAGTCAGTTATCATAGCAGTGTCGATAACAATCATGGAAGTGTCAACAATAGACAAGGAAGTGTCAACCTGTGCTTGGGCTGTTGTATCAACAGGGAGAACATCGATTTCGGTCTTGAAATTTCGTAAGGGGAGCATCTCTGGCAAAGGATCAGGCTGAGAATTTTGGAAATAGTAAACCAAACCAGCCACAACACCGAAAATGCCTAAAAAGGTTACTAAAAACAAGACTGGGTCTTTGAATAAACGGATGAAAAATGGCAACTTTTTGTACTGGGCTACGATTTTGCCATCATAAAAATCGTCCGATTTATAGGGTACAAACTTGAAATCGACTAATTCGTATCCTCTCGGAGGGCGAATATAACGTACGATGTCACGCCCATCTTTATAGAAAGAATATGGACAACCTGACCTCCTTTTACCGATTCCAGGATCAACATAATAAAAATGTTCTTGACCAATGGTAGACATATAGCAGTGGATAGGTTATGACGATTTACATATTGATTCTGTTTTTCAGTTCATCAATGGTTTTGATGGATTTCAGTTGGTTCTCTGGTATCTTTTTCAACTCATCGTACCAAGCCTTGTAGCTGGCATAATCCTTTAGTATCGTGAACCGCAGATAGTCGAATTCCTCACCCTCAACCTTGCCTTTATAGTTGATATACAAGTCATGATACGAGTCCATCGTGAAGGTGCGCTGGTGAATCAACGTCCAGAACTCTTGCTTGAATTGTGCATTGGGAGTGTTGGCGGCAGGCAGTGGCGTTTCAACTTGTTTCGGCTTTTCTTCTTGAGCCACATTTTGCGTCTGTTCGACAGCCACTTTGTTTTCCTGACGAATAGGGGTGATGGTTGGTTTGGCGGTATCCGCAGTAGGTATGGCAACGGTGTTCGTATCTTTGGATGATACGATGGTTTCGGTCGGCGTTTTGGGAGAATTGGTCTTGGAAGGTTTGGGATTGCGGAAAATGCTGACGGCCAAAAGTACCACGATGGCGACAACAATCGCAATAAAAACGGGAATCAGTATTTTCCAAAGGTTTGAGGTCAAGCGATCGTGAATGGATGCTTTTTCGTATTGTGCCACCAACTTGCCATCATAGATTTGGTTGTTGGTCAGCGGTTCAAACCGAAAACCGGTGAAAATATATCCTTTTGGTGGAATGATATAATTCATCACATCACGTCCATCCTCATAAATCGAATAAGGACATCCGTCCATTTTTTCGCCTCTGCCTGGGTCGATGCTATAATGTTTGTCCACAGAAACAATGGTTTAAAAATGATTTAATCTGTTGTAGGTCAATTCAATGTCTTGTTCATTGAAATATAATCCGGGTAAGCTAATTGCTGCCCGTTGATGCTAATGTAAGGCTTCACCTTAAGGCCCACGTCGACGGGATTGCTCGAAGCCCCAGCCAGCTTAAAGGCCAAATTGACAATGGCGTCAGCCGACTCGCCACTGAACAGTTGGAACAAGTCGGTGGTGATGGGAATCGTGACCACGCTGTTCGATTTGGCGGGCACACTCACACTGTTGTTCATGGTGGTGCTGATGACTTGCTTTCCGTTGAGTGTCAATATGTAATCCATCTTGGCCATCGAAGCGGCAATGGAGTTGGGGTTTTTCACGTCAAGGTTGACATTGAAAGTGACGGGCAATGACCGGTTGTTTATCGCGTTGATGAGTGCCAGGCCTTGGGTGATGTTGAGGCTCTCTTTTGACATGCCTTTACTCAGGTTGATGCCTAACATCTGAATCTGGTTGACGCTGTTGAAATTGAAGGTGCAATTAGCGAAATTGGCCATTTGGGCGACTTGGGTGAGCACGTCACACGAGGCCAATCCCATCGTGACGAATAAAACTATAAGGGTTCTCTTAAGTTTTGACATATTTATAATTATCTAATAATCAATTTAATAAATTAAAAAAATCCAACAATCATTGGGCTTGTTTTCTGCTCGTCTATAATTTTGCAATAATACGAAAAAAGTCGGACATGCAGCCCGACTTTTGGAAAAAAAATCTTCATTGGTTTTAAACATGAATTTTCAAAAATCATTCCTGATAATTCGTGTAAAAACAATTCTATTATTCCTCTCCACGACGCGAGGCGCGTTTGCGCTCCAGCTCATCGAGGATGATTTTGTGCAAGCGCAGGCTCTTGGGAGTGACTTCCAAATATTCGTCGTCGCGGATGTATTCCATGTATTCCTCCAACGAGAAACGCACGGGCGGGATGAGGCGTATGGCCTCGTCGCTGCCGGAGGCGCGCACGTTGGTCAAGTGCTTGGTCTTGCACACGTTGATGACGATGTCGTTGCTGCGGGTGTTCTCACCGATGACTTCACCAGCATACACATCCTCATTCGGATTGACGAAGAAGATGCCACGGTCTTGCAGCTTCCAAATGGCGTAGGGGATGGCCTGTCCCGTTTCCATCGAAATCAGGGCACCCACGTTGCGCGAAGGCATCTCGCCCTTCCAAGGCTCGTAGTCCTTGAAGCGGTGCGACACGATGGCCTCACCCTCAGTGACGGTCAGCAGGACATTCCTCAAACCGATAAGTCCGCGCGAAGGGATGTCGAAATCGAGGCACATGCGGTCGCCCTTGGGCTCCATTTGGGTCATTTCACCCTTGCGCGCGCTGACCTGCTCGATGACGCGGCCTGCAAAGTCCTCGGGTACTAAGACGGTGAGGCATTCGATAGGCTCACACTTCACATCGTCGATGTATTTGATGATGACTTTCGGCTGTCCGAGTTGCAGCTCATAGCCCTCGCGACGCATGGTCTCCACGAGGATGCTCAAATGCAGAATGCCACGGCCATAAACCATCAGAGCGTCAGGCGAATCGGTATCTTCCACCTTCAGGGCGAGGTTCTTTTCGGTCTCCTTATATAAACGCTCGCGCAGGTGACGCGAAGTCACATATTTGCCTTCCTTGCCGAAGAACGGCGAGTTGTTGATGGTGAACAACATGCTCATCGTCGGCTCGTCAACATGGATGGGCGGCAGCGGTTCAGGGTTCTCGTAGTCTGCAACGGTGTCGCCGATCTCGAAGTCGTCGATGCCCATCAGCGCGATAATGTCGCCGGCCTCGATGGGCTTCTTGGTGCGTTCCTTGCCCAATCCTTCAAAGGTGTAAAGTTCCTTGATGGTGGAGCGGGTGACGGAGCCGTCGCGTTTCACCAACGAGACGTTTTGTCCGGCTTGCAAAGTGCCGCGTTTCAGGCGACCCACAGCGATACGGCCCACATACGAGCTGTAATCCAACGAAGTAATCAGCATTTGCGGCGTGCCTTCCTCGAACTTCGCGGGCGGGATGGTGTCGATGATGACATCCAAAAGGTAGGAAACATTATCGGTGACGTGGTTCCAGTCGTCCGACATCCAGCCTTGCTTCGACGAGCCGTAAACCGTCGGGAAATCCAATTGGTCTTCGGTCGCGCCGAGGTTGAACATCAGGTCGAAAACGGCCTCTTGCACCTCGTCGGGACGGCAGTTGGGCTTGTCCACCTTGTTGATGACGACTATGGGCTTCAAACCTAATTCGATGGCCTTTTGCAGCACGAAACGGGTCTGCGGCATGGGGCCTTCAAAGGCATCGACCAACAGCAAAACACCGTCGGCCATGTTCAGAACGCGCTCCACCTCGCCGCCAAAGTCGGCGTGGCCAGGAGTGTCGATGATATTGATTTTGACGTCCTTATAACGAACGGACACATTCTTCGAAAGGATGGTGATGCCGCGCTCGCGCTCAAGGTCGTTGTTGTCCAAAATGAGTTGGCCAGGGGCTTCATCCGATTCCTTGAAGAGTTGGGATTGGTAAAGGATACGGTCCACGAGGGTGGTCTTGCCGTGGTCAACGTGGGCGATAATTGCTATATTTCTGATATTCTGCATTTTAGTATAAAATTTCCTAAAAATTCAAGGCGCAAAATTACAAAAAAACAAAAAACAGAATAAGGAAAAAATGCTAGTTTTGGTTTTTCAACCTAATCTTCAATTATTTTTCCAAATATATAATATTGCCTTGTTTATCGACATACCCTAATTTTCTGTCTAAATCAAATTCAGCCACACCGTTATTAAACTCATGGACATAATCAAACTGAGGTTTGATTACAATTTTACCTTGTTTGTCAATGAAACCAAATTTCCCATCTATTTTAACAGGTGCCAACCCTTCCTTAAAATGAAAGGCAGATTCATATTGAGGATTAATTACAATGTTGCCTTGTTTGTCAATGAATCCCCATTTGCCGTCTTGCTTAAAACTTGCCAATCCTTCGCTAAAATTATATGCAACATCAAACTGTGGATCGATAACAAATTGACCTTGCTTATCAATGAATCCCCATTTAAACCCAACGCGAACCCTCGCTAAATCTTCACTAAAAATCTCAGCTGCATTAAACTGAGGTTCGATGACATATTTACCTTGTTTGTCAATAAATCCGCATTGTCTGTCAATAGACCCGTATTTTCCATCTATTTGGACTACAGCCAAGCCTTCATTAAAAGGTACAACATAATCAAATTGAGGATTGACGACAGATTTGCCTTGTTTGTCAATAAATCCCCATTTTCCATCCAAGTAAACTCTGGCCAAACCTTCATTAAAATCACCAGCAGCACCGTATTGAGGTTCTATGACAAATTTCCCTTGTTTATCAATATAACCCCATTTCTCATCTATCTTAACAGAAGCCAAACCTTCTTTGAAAGGATAGGCAATGTCAAATTGAGGATTGATGACAATGTTGCCCAACCTGTCAATATACCCTTCTTTCCCTTCTTCCACGAGTATTACAGGTGCCAATCCTTCACTAAAATTATTGGCAAAATAAAGTTGAGGACTGATAACGAATTCACCTTGTTTGTTGATGAACCCCCAACTATTCTCTACGCTTGCACGCCATAAATCCATGCTTAGTTTTTGTTGATTTGAACAAGCTGACATCATAACCAATATGGCACTTGCAATTATTGCTGATAGTATGCTGTTTTTCATAGTAAAACTATTTTTATTCCGCAAAAATAATATATTTGTTTAAGTAAGTATTCAATTTAAGTAAGTATTCAATATTATAGTCTGCCGTTAATAAACTCCACAATCTCCTCTCGCTTCGGCGAACTGACGACAAAGTGTCGTCCGTCTTTCATTCGGATGAGGAAGCATTGTTTGGTATGCGTGACGAACATCCTCATTTTCCCGTATTTGTCGTGCTTGAAATGGCCGATGAAGCCATACAATCCGCCGCTGCCGCAAGTGCGGATGGTTTTGTCGAAAATACTACGACTATCTTCAATGATGGTGCACGATTTGATGTCCTCAAGTGGTATTTCCACTTTGCCGATGGGTCGCCAGATTCTTAGGCTTTTTTCGGTGACGACCAGACGTAATGGAATGAAGAATGAAGGACTTATCAGAAAGACTAATGAGATGATTTCCAAAACAATAATAGAGCTTTGAAAGGCATTATAAACCATTGACAAAATCAGCAAGTTGTAGAGCGTCGTGATGATGACAATCAGCGGGCTCATCGGGAATGCGGAAGTGATTTTTGTTGTGTTGTCTTTCATTTCATCCAATAAAACTCCTCCTTGGCCACAATCGGCTTGAAATATTCATCAATAACCCCTTGCTCGACCAATTCTTTCGGCGTGCCTTGGCGCAAAGGCTGTTGGGGCGCCATTACCCACATCACGTCGGCGTGGCGGAGCAAAAGGTCAAGGTCGTGGCTGCTGAAGAGGATGGTCTTGCGTTTCTCGCGCGAGAGTTTGTGCATGATGTGTACCAACTCGATTTTGCTCGGATAGTCGAGGAAGGCGGCTGGCTCGTCCATGAAGATGAGGGGCGTGTCCTGCACTAAGGCCTTGGCAATCATCACTTTCTGCTGCTCGCCGTCGCTGAGGGAAACGAAATTGCGGTTGGTCAAATGGCCGATGCCGACGGTTTCTAAGCTGTCGTAGATGATTTGTTCGTCGTCGGCTTTCAGTTTGGCCAAGAGACCGAGATGGGGATAGCGACCGGCGGCCACGATGTCGAAAACCTTCAAAAACAAGTCGTCGGGCTTCTCGGTCAGCACGAGGCTGAAAAGCGAACTGCGCTCGGTGGGGGAGTAGTCGCGCAAGTCTTTCCCAAACAGCTTGACCTCACCGCCAACAGGCTTGAGGGTGGCCGAAAGCGTCTTGAACAGCGTGGTCTTTCCAGAACCATTTGGACCGGCCAAGGCAACGATGTCGCCCTCGTTGAGGCTCACGTTGATTTCGGGCATCAAGGCTTGGCCTTTGTAGCCGATTGACAGATGATATGTTTGGAGGACTTCGCTCATGGTCATGGATTTATTTAACTACGGATTGCGCGGATTAAACGAATTTTCTCGGATGAGAATTTGGGATGCAAGCATCTGATTGGTACGGATTGGATATGACTGGTAGGAATTCGTATGGATGGGACGCTTGTGTCCTCGAAATTTCGGGACGAATATCTGTAAAATCCGTTGAATCCGTAGTTTATCATCACAAATCAATTTTGACTGAATCGTTGTCGGTGGAAGATGACCCACAGCACGATAGGCGCACCAATCAATGCCGTGACCGAGTTGATGGGCAGGTTGCCTTCAAACGAGGGCAGCCGCGCGATGAGGTTGCAAAACAGGGCCAAGTCCATTCCGAGGAAGGCCGTGGCTGGGATGAGCAGTTTGTGGTCGCTGCTGCGGAACAGGAAACGCGCGATGTGCGGCACGGCCAAACCCAAAAAGGCGATAGGCCCGCAAAACGCCGTGATGATGGCCGTCAGGAAACCTGAAACCAAGATGATGAGCATACTGCTCCGCTTGATGTTCACACCAAGGTT
Source organism: uncultured Bacteroidales bacterium (assembly GCA_900318465.1). Taxonomy (GTDB): domain Bacteria; phylum Bacteroidota; class Bacteroidia; order Bacteroidales; family F082; genus Limimorpha. The sequence goes on along the minus strand of ONKQ01000069.1, from coordinate 3,451 downwards.
TTCGGCATAACGTTCACCCAACAGCAAGAGGTTCAAGGTCTTGAATAACAGGAACGAGGCAACTACACCTATAATTACCGTGGCTGCGAAAAACGGCAGTTGTGCCTTGCTCACGTTGGAGAAACTGCCCAAGCCCCAAATGACGAAGGAATGAAGCCCTTCCTTTTGGCTGAAGAACTTCAAAATATCAGTGACCGAACCAGCAATGTAGGCAATCATGATGCCCACTAAAACGAGGCTGACCATACTGCGGAGCCTTGAGCTTAGCGCAAGAATGAGCAAAAGCACCGCAAAGGCGCCCAAAAACGCCGCCACGGTGACTCCGAAGGTGGACCACAAAGCCAAAGTGCTGACCGACAGTCCCGTAGCTGTACCCAACAACACGACCAAAGCCACTCCAAGGCTCGACCCGCTACTGATACCCAACAGGGAAGGGTCGGCCAAGGGATTGCGGAACAGGGTTTGCATCAAAAGGCCTGAAACCGAGAGTCCTATGCCTGCCAATAACGCAGTGATGGCTTGCGGTAGACGGTAATCCAAGACAATGGCGCGATAGGTGGAACTTTCGCCATCAAAGACCGCAGCCCATATCTCTTTCATCGGGATGGACACCGAACCGAAGCACAGGTTCATCACGAAAAGCAACAATCCAATCGCCACGATTCCAATGGAAATCAGTAGGATAGGGGCGGTTTGGCGGCGTTCTATGTTAGGGTTTTGGGCAGTCATCAGACGGTTATTTCACCACTTCGCGTATCGCCTTCAGCACTATCTCTTCCATTGTATAATAGGTGTCGGGGTTGGGGTGGCAGCCATCTTCACTCAGCGACTTCGGAATGCCGAGATTATCGTCGGCGAGGGCGGAATGATAGTCGACATAAACGATTTCGTTGGCTTCGGCATAGGCTCTCAGGCTTTGGTTGATTTCGACGATGGTCTGGCCGGGCTGCTGGATTTCTTTTCTCCAAGGAAATTCCGAGCAGGGCGGGATGGAGCTGATGATGGGAATGATGCTGTTGGCGTGGGCAAGTTCGCACATGGCAACGATATTGTCGACCACCTTATTGGGTGCCACCCAGTAGTCGTTGTGCGCCACATCGTTGGTGCCCGCCATGATGACCACCGCCTTGGGACGGAGGTCGATGACGTCGGCTGTGAAACGCACCAGCATCTGCGCCGAGGTTTGCCCGCTTATGCCTCTCCCGCAGAAATGGTTTCCGCTGAAGAAATCAGGGTGGAAATACGCCCAATTTTCGGTGATGGAGTTGCCCATAAACACGACATCGGGGAAAACACCATTGGCGATAATACTGTCATTGGCGGCTCTGTAACGGTTGAAGCCGAACCAATCTTGTTGTGAATAACCTGAAAACCACATGGTTAGTAAGATGATAATGAATGCTGTTTTTTTCACGGCGCGAAAATTTTTGCAAAATTAGGAAAAATCAGAATTGAACAAGGAAGAGATTAAATCATTTTTGCGGTTGGTAAAAATCGTCTTCCTGCCAATGGGCGGGGTTGTTCTCGATATAATACGCAATGTTTAGCAACGACACGTCGTCGCGGATGATGTGTTCGTAATAATTGCGTTGCCACAATTTTCGGTCGAAGGGCGGCCAGCCCAATTCATTCACCCCACGAATGTATTCGTTGGTGGTCATGGTTTTGAACCATCGTACAACGGTTGACAATTGCGTCCATTGTCGTAGGGGCGGACCCACGTGTCCGCCCAAATTCGTATCGTCCATCCGTAGGGGCGCACCCGTGTGTGCGCCCTCATTAATAAAATGTCCGCCCTCATTTGCGTGTGCGTCTCCATTTTCATGTCCGCCCTCATCAACAACACAATTGTTATTACCAACAATAGGTTTGATGTTTGGTTCAACAGGACGCACGCATGGGTCAGGGCGCACACATGGGTGCGCCCCTACGATTTGGGAATCGTTAATGTCAATTGGACGCACACATGGGTTGGGGCGGACACGTGGGTCCGCCCCTACGGACGCCCCTATGTTTTCCCAAATGCAATGGAAATGGTTGGGCATGATTATCATTTCATGGCAAATGATGTCAGGGAATTTGTCATGCGTTTTGCGATACCATTTCTCCACCATACGTCCTGCGTCGTTCAATATCATTTCGTCGTTCTTGATTTCACCAAACAGACATTCGCGGTTTTGTGTGCAAATGGTGACGAAATACAAGCCTTCCGATGCATAATCGTAACCTTTCAGGCGGATGGAATGGCGGTGGTGGATTTCTGGGTTATAGTGGGGCATGGGATGTTCGTTGGTTTTTCGTGACAAAATTAAGAAAAATACCAAGGCGTTTTGGTGTTGAAGCCTTTTTTGTATATTTGCAGCGAGTTCGGGGAGAAATCCGCACTCGGTTAATTAGCGTTTGCTGTTATTCGGTTAGCTTCAAGAACCTGAGAAATTCAATAAGTCAATCCGATAAAAAGTCGCAAACGTCTGTGCGTTTTGCATGGACGTGACTTATATCTGGATTGGCAGGCTTCTCAGGGCCTTTGAAGCTGGATCGGAACACCGTCCATGCTTTTTTTGTGCCCAGTAGCCTGCCTCCGAAGATAAGCAACGCCATAAACGCATAGTGTATGGCTAACAAGAATCTGAATGCCGCCAAGACGGCGAAAAAGGATGAGTTCTACACGCAGTTGACTGACATTGAGCGCGAATTGCAGCATTATTGGCCGCATTTCCGTAACAAGGTGGTGCTTTGCAACTGCGACGACCCTTACGAGAGCAATTTCTTCAAGTATTTTGCCCTGCGTTTCAACCAATTAGGTTTGAAGAAACTGATTTGCACATGCTATAACGGCTCGCCCGTGCAAGGAAATGAACTGCTGCTGCATTTTGACGGCTTCGACAGCGAGCCGACGAAGATTGCCTATAAGGTGGAAATAACAGAAGTTCGTGATTTGAATGGCGACGGTGCCGTTGACCTGTCTGATGTGCGCTACCTGTTGCAAAATGACAAGAATGTGCTTTCGATTTTGGAAACGGGCGATTTCCGCGACCCAGAATGTATTGAGCTGCTGAAACAGGCTGATATTGTGGTGACTAATCCACCGTTCTCACTGTTCAGGGAATACATTGGGCAGTTGTTTGAGCATGGGAAGAAGTTCTTGATTATTGGAAGTGTCAATGCTATATCCTATAAAGAAGTCTTTCCATTAATGCAAGAAAACAAAGTATGGTTGGGTTATGGATTTAATGGCGGCAACGCTTATTTTAGAATACCAAATGAAGATAATCCCAATTATGCTGAAGGTGTATATGACGACAAAACAGGTTTGGTAAAGTTTAGGAATTGTCATTGGTTTACAAATCTTGACATTAGTGTCCCGTTAAAATTGGGACGGTTAAATATTAGTCAAATAGCCCCGGTATTAGGGGGTCAAGTTGTTCTTTGACGTCGTTGATATTGGTCT
>ONKQ01000001.1 GCA_900318465.1 uncultured Bacteroidales bacterium | reverse complement strand
GCCCAGGGCTATCACCTCGAGGTCCGAGAAGCGGGGGACGACACCGACCCGTGGCACATTGCCGAGAGAATTGACCAGATTTTCTGAATGACGCTTGCAGATGTCAAGAATTTGTCGGAATTTTGCGCAAAAGTTGTACATGTGATTTCCTTGTGATTTACTTTTGTTTTCAACCACAAAATTACTGAAAACCAATAATATGTGCAACTTTTTATCCATTTATTTCGCTCTCTTTTCCCTCTTTTCTAATTCCGCCAACGGGTAAAACAATATTTGGTTCACGCCTATTGAGTGAACCATTGCACATATATCCTCACTATATTCGGAAATTATGCTGATTTCGATTCTGAGAGAACAAGAGTGTAAAGTTCTGTTTTAATATGTCTGTTTATTCAATTCTAATATCAATGACAAATAGTTTTTGAATTTTTCTGCAAAAATAATGATTTTCGTTTTCCATCAAAAAGAATCTCGAATTATTAATTAATTGACACTCTATGTGCATCAATTATTCATTCCAATTTCCGCAGAAAATCTATTGATAATCTGCGCAAATGGCATCAAAAAACATCATTTGCGCAGAAAATATTTCAATAAGTTGCGCAATTCTTGGATTTTTTATACTTTTGCGCAGAAAATATCATCGCCATGGAAAAGAAACTTATCGGAAGAAACGCTGAATATAAGGCTCTTACAAATTATTTCACCTCAAAAGGTTCGGAATTTATCGCTGTTTATGGCCGTCGGCGCGTCGGAAAAACCTTTCTCATCCGAAAAGCCGCCAATGACCAATTCGCCTTTTTTCTGACGGGAGCGCATGAAGTACCCAAAAACGAGCAACTCATCAACTTCGCCATCGCCATCCAAAAGCATTTCAAAACCGAGCGGCTTGAGATTCCAAAAAACTGGATATTAGCTTTCTACGAACTCTCAAAACACTTGGAGGCCTTGCCCAAAGGCAACAAAATCATCTTCATCGATGAACTTCCGTGGCTGAGTACGGCCAAATCAGGGTTTGTGGCTGCATTGGAAAACTTCTGGAACAGTTGGGCCTCCTTGCGCGACGACATCAAATTAGTGGTTTGCGGCTCGGCAACCTCTTGGATGATTGACAACCTCATCCATAGCCGTGGCGGACTACACAACAGCATCACGCATCAGATTGTGCTTGAGCCTTTTACATTGAATGAATGTGAAGCCTATTTCCGCGCATACGGTTTCTCCTATTCAAGGAGGCAAATCGCGGAATGTTACATGGTCATGGGCGGCATACCTTATTATATGTCGCTGATGGACAAAAGCAAAAGTGTGGCGCAAAATGTTGATATGCTGTTCTTTGCCTCTAACGCGAGTCTCAAGGACGAGTTTAGCGAACTTTATCATGCTCTCTTCAAAAAAGCCAATACGCACATTCAAGTGGTGACAGCATTGGCCACGAAAGGCAAAGGCCTGACCCGACAAGAGATTGTGAAAGCAGCCAATGTCACCGACAACGGAGCCTTAAGCACCGTGCTTGAAGAATTGGAAAAATGCGGATTCATAAGGACTTACGAGCCTTTCGGAAATCTTCAAAAAGCCACCGACAAAAGGCAGAAAAGCGACACACTGTTCCAACTCATCGATTTCTACACCTTGTTTTATTTTGATTTCATCGTCCAAAACAAGTATCACGACGAACAGTTCTGGACGACCTCTTTCAATAGCCCTATCCATAACGCTTGGAGCGGCATTGCTTTTGAACGGCTTTGTTTGGCTCACCTACCTCAAATCAAGAAAACATTGGGAATCAGCGGAGTGCAGACTTTGGCGTGTTCTTGGCGAAGTTCGTCAACGAAGAAAAACAGCCAAATAGACCTGCTCATCGACCGCAAAGACGAAACCATCAACATCTGCGAAATGAAGTATTCCAAAGGGAAATACGAAATCGACCAGGCCTACGAGGATACACTCAACGACAGACTGACGACTTTCGTTCAAGAAACTGGCACGAAAAAAACGCTTTTACTCACCTTCGTGACTACTGAAGGCGTAAAGCAAAATGCACACAGTGAGGGTGTTCAGTGCGAGGTGGTTTTGGATGAACTATTTGAGTGATGAATTTTCCGCAGGAAATCCAAAGATAATCTGCGCAAATGGCGTCAAAGAACACCATTTGCGCAATTTATCGCTGAAATTCTATGGAGAAACATTATTATTCTGAGTTTTCTCCAGAGTTTTTCTCAATGGCGATTAATGCTTTTTTCTGGAAGCATCAAAAAACAAAGAAATCTCACCATTCATGGTAAACGCATTCTGCTTCAACAGAAGAAGTGGTACTGAACCAGCCTATTGCGTTGCAATTGGAAAAGATGTTGGTGGCTGTTGCGGGGAAAGCACCCATGATGGGGTTAATTCCTACCGCCAGTTTCTGCGAGACTAAGAAGTACATATAGTCCTTGGTGATGCTGATGAGTTTCACCTTGATGACGTCGCCCTCGTGCAGGTAAGATTTGTTCATTATGCCTACAGGGATGGGGAGGTTGTTATGTAGCATCTCCTCACCATTGAAGTAATAGCCAGCATAACCTTGCATGGGAAACAAATCGAAAAGTTTCGATGGACGGTTTCTGAAACGTCTCCCGTTTAGGTAAAGCTCAACATTGTAAACGATGCTTTCGTCATTAAGGGCCTGGAAATAGGGACAGATGTTCACAGCTGCTTTTTCGTCTACAAAAGGAAGACCTTCCTCGTTTAATAAAGGTAACAGTCCGATGGAGTCAATCTGGTTGACGTTGTTGGGCATCTTGGTGTCGGCATACATGTGTATCGGGTAATGGTAAAGTTCGTTCTCGCCGATGTTCACTTCAAGATGGTATCTGCGGTTTTTCTTGCCCGCTACAGAATCAGTCAGGTAATGGCCGGGGCGGTCGGGCTGTTCATAGTACCATACGGTATCGCTGCCACTTTTTACATAGACTTCCGCACCGCTAATCATTTTCTTTTCGTGGCTGTAAAGTTCTGAGGAATAACTCAATATGACTTCATGACGTTTGAGTTCATTGGTGAAAGAACCTTCCACTACAGGTCTCATTCTTCCCTCAGGTGGGTCAATGGTGATGCTTTCGGTACAGGCCAAAAAGCTTATCAGTGGCAGGCAAATTAGCCATCTGTACGCGTGTTTTGATATTTTCTTGAGGTCAAACATTGCTACAAAAATAAAGAAAACTATTGATTGTCTATGAAAATTGTTTCAGCCGAGGTGACCGATGTGGTCAAAAACCATCCTACGGCTTTGTCGGTGGGTTGTATGTTGGTGACTACGTTGGCAGGAGCACCAAGCAATGGGTTGCTGCCTGACGACATGGCAATGCTGTAGTAGAAATAGAGGAAATCAGCAGGGATGCTTTGCAAGCCAGCGCGGATGCGATCGCCGTTACGCAAGTCGCTTTTTTTGAAATAGTAAATCGGGATTTCCTTGTTCTGGAGTTGCATCTCTGGCCCATTGATGTAATATCCGGCATAACCGCCCACGGGAATCATCATTTGTTGGTTGAGCGTGTCGGTCAGCAAGGTGTCGTTTTTGTAAATCATGGGCATATAGATGATGTTAGGGTCGGGAAGGCTTTGGAAGTAAGGGAAGACCCATTCGATAGTGTCGCCGAAAAACACGGTAGGGGTTGTGTCGTTGCTGCCGCTGTATGGCTTGATGACCAGGCTGTCGATATAGTCAACATTGTCCGACAACATGCTTTCCGAAAAGAGGTGGATAGGTTCGCTGTCAGGCTCGTCAATGTCGATGCATAAACGGTAGAGTGTATTGCGCTTTCCTGCAACAGGGTTTGTGAGATAGTGACCCTTGTTTTCAGTATCTTCGTGATATGCAATGGTATCCACGCCGTCAGTAATATAAACCTTCGCGCCGCTAACCATGCGGATTTCATGGCGGTTGTAAAAGTCGGCGGTATAGCTCAGGATGGCTTCGTGCTGTTTCAGTTCGTCGGAAAAATAGGCCTCCACGCCAATCATGGTGCTACCTTCCTCCACATCGATGAAGATTTCTTCAGTGCACGATGCTAATAGCAGCAATGTGAAGAAAGCCAATGCCTTATAGCCGTTTTTCATCGTGGTCAGAATTTGAAGTTGTATGTAATGGAAGGCACAGCTGAGAAGAGGTACATGTTTTTGGTAATCATGGCACCTTGGTCGTCGGTATCGAATGTGATGGCCCATGTGTTGTGTCGGGCGTAGGCATTGTAAACTGAAACGTTGATGTCGTGTTGCCAGCGGCGATTATTGTCCAATTTGCCGAGTTTGCAAGTGAACGAAAGGTCGAGGCGATGGTAGTCTGGATAGCGGCTCTCGTTGCGGCGACCATTGTAGACGGCATAAGTTAAGCCATTGATGGTGTATTGTCCGCAGGGGAAAGTAACGGGTTGGCCCGTATTGTATATCCAGTTGGCGGCCAAAGTGATGCGCGGCGAGACGTCATACGATGCCACGATTGCTATGTTATGCGGACGATCGTAAGGTGAGCGGTATTCTTTACCGTAATAGATACCAGGGATGGAGCGGTAGGAGTGTGAATAAGTGTAGGAAACCCAACCAGTGAACTTGCCCACATTTTTCCTGACGAGGAACTCGGCACCGAAACTGCGGCCTTTTCCTGCGCGTACCTCGCCGTCAATCAGCAAGTAACCGAAAGTGATGGCATTGTCCTTGAAGTCGATGACATTCTGCATGTGCTTGTAAAACACTTCAACCGAGGTTTCGAGACCGTCGTTCATGAAGTTTCTGAAATAACCGAGGGCAAATTGGTCGCATTTCTGCGGTTTGATGTTCGGGCTGACAGGAAACCAAATATCGAATGGCAGTCCGCCCGTGGCTGAAGAGGCGATTTGGGCATATTGTACAGTGCGTGAATACGATGCCTTGATGGACGACTTCTCGTCGATGCGATACATGGCCGCCAAACGAGGTTCGGGGTTGATTTGGGTGTTGAACACTTCTCCAGGACCGTAGTGTATGGTATCAGTGGCGGTGTAAAAGGTTTGTTCCAAGGCATAGAAGTCCTCTTCGCCGATGTTTTGGAAACATGACAAGCGCAATCCGGCGCGGAAGGTAAAGCGCGGGTTTGGGGTGAAGTCGTGGGTGAAATAAAGGGCATGTTCCAAAGCTTTGCGGGTTATCTTTTGTGTCGAGTCAACTTGCAGGTATTGTGCCAAGGCTCCACCTCGGTCAAAAATTTGGCCTTGCAGGTAGCTTTGAAAACCTGTGCTTATGCCGAATTTCGACATGTGCTGGTCGTTCCACATCATGGCAAAGTCGTAGTTGAGGCTGATTGCGTCTGTTCCCGCCTTGATGGTGAAGTTATACGGACTATATTTCAGATCGATGCCATAACGGTAGCGTGAGCCGATGAGCGACAAATTGGACGTGAGTCGATTGTTGAAGATGTGGTTCCAACGGATTGTGCCACTGCTGTTGCCGTAACCAAAACCGATCATCTGTTGCAACGAAAACTCATCGTGACCATGATAGGCCGAGACGAAAAGCCGGTTTTTCTTGTTCAACACTTGGGTCACCTTGGCATTGAGGTCGTAAAAGTAAATCTTTGATTTGTTGAGGTCTTCGCCGAGGAAAGGCAGCACGAGGCCTGCGTATGTGGTGCGACCTGCCAATAGGATGGAGGTCTTCTGGTCGAAGGCTGGTGTTTCTATCATGAGGCGACTTGTTACGATACCTACACCTCCTTGAAGACCAAAGCGTTTCGGCACTTCATCTTTCACCGTCACATCGAGGACAGAAGCCAGTCGGCCTCCAAAATCGGCGGGGATGTCGCCTTTGTAAAGGGTGGCATCCTTCACCACATCGTTGTTGAACACGGAGAAGAATCCAAGAAAATGTGAGGCATTGTAAATCGGGGCACCGTCAAGCAAAATCAGGTTTTGGTCGGTGGCGCCGCCGCGCACACTGAAACCCGACGATCCTTCCGATGCTGATTGCACTCCAGGCAACAACGTAATGGATTTGATGACGTCCACCTCGCCCATTAAAGCGGGAATCTTCTTGATGGTAATCATGTCCAAAGTTTGTACGCTCATCGCCATTGCTGACACATTGCGATCCTTACGTTCGCTGGTGACTTCCACTTCGGAGAGGGTTTCCGTTTCGGGATGCAGTTTGAAATTGATAGTCTGTGGCTTAGCCGTCACATGAACGCGTTTCTCCAAAGTGCCATAGCCGACATACGACAAACGCAACGTGTGCTCGCCCAGAGGCAAATCCAACTCATAACGACCTCGCTCGTTGGTGGTCGTGCCTTGCTTGATTTGCTCAACGTAAATGGAAACGCCCACAAGCGACTCGTTGTTTTCAGCGTCTTTGACAATACCTGATATGTGACCTTTTGATTGTGCTAATATATTGGAAATTAACCCGATAAGGCATACGGTAAATAGGAATAGTTTTCGCTTCATCTTCGATTGGTTGAAAATTCGGTGCAAAAATACAAAACTGTGCGGATTGGCGGTTGGTTTTCAATCAAAAGTATAGGATGCTCAATCAAATCAGGAGTCGGCATTCATGTTCGCGTAAGCGTCCTGCATCTCGATATTGACCGTGCCCGCGTCGATTTCGCCCTGTTCCTTCTTTAGGAAGGCGAAGGTCTTCAACTTGAAGCACTCGGCCACGGGGTCGTCGTCGATGCGAATGCAAACGCCCTCGCGTGGCACCTTGTTCTTGCAGAACGGCTCGTTTTTCTCCATGCCGAAATGCTCCGTGTCGTTTTGCAGATGCTCAAGGAAAGCCATGCCCCATTCGCTGCCTTCGGGCAGGTCGGGATAAAGGTTGGCCACCGTGCCGTGATAGAGTATCGGTATGGGTTTCAGGCGGTTGGCGATTTCGGGATGCTCGTTCATCAGTTTCACCGTCCAATCATGTACTTGCTGCACGTTCCATTCCTCTTTCTTGCCGTTTTCGGGCTTCACGGTGATGCGGTAAGGCATGAGGAAGTTCTGGCCGTGGTCGCAACGGTAGTCGTAGCCGCCCTGAATCATACTGTCCGATTGGGTGAGGTAGCCGCAAATCTCGCCGTAGAGCGTCATACCCTTGTCCAAATACTTGAAAATCAGGTTGCCGTACTCCGTCCAGATGTCTTGGCCATAAAAGCCAGCCGTCAGCCCGCCGTATTTCGAGTCGTACTGGTTCTTGATGACCGTGCGCGATGAAAACACTGGGCCGTAGTCGATTTTGAAATCTTCTATTTTCTTTTCATTCAACGCCTTCGATTGCTTTTCTTGTTTCGTTTTGCCCCAATAAGGGTTCACTTTTTGCTTGCCCAAATGCTTGATTTCCTTCTTCACCTTCTTGTTGAACCATTGTTCGGCTGAAGTCATCGGCTTGGGGATTCGAGTAAGAACGTTGCCGATGATTACGCTGGTTCCGTGCATCTTGACGCTGATGGTGACTTTCGTCGACGGTTCGAAACGCCAGAGGCTGCTTTGCAGTTGCGCGGTGTCGTAATGCAGCAAAAACTCGCCAGGAATGATGCGCTTGAAGCGTTTGATGCCACGGTCGCGGCGCAGTTCGCGCTTGGTTTTCGGGAACTGGATGGGCGGGACGTAGGCCTCGGCAAACAGCTCGCCCGAAATCGTGTCGAAAGAAAACGGGTGCTCGATGCCGTTCTCGTCGGTGGTGAAATAGCTTTCGAGGTCTTCGTCGGCCAATTTCTTCTTCCAGCGCACCAGCGACTCCTTCTTGAATATGCAGCCGTACGACGGGCAGCCGCGCAGTTTGATGAGCTTGACGCGCCCGTGTTTGTTGAAGAAGCCTACGAGTTTCTTGGCCTCGTCGATATTGCCTTCCTCCTTCAGTTTGAGCACCTCGGTAGCGTTGGCGTTGAGTTCGGCAAGGCCGAGTTCAAACTGGTTGTTGGCGGCAAGAAACTCCTTGTTGAGCGCGGTTTCGTTCATGCAATAAATCACCGGCTCGCCCACCGTGAACTGTCCTTTCGAGACCACGATGCTGAAGCCGTCCACAAAGGTCTGCACGAGGAAATCCGATCCTTCGATGGGTTTCATCTCGCCGATGCGCACAATCTTTGCGCAATATTCCTCTTTCATGTATTCACTTGCAGTGAAGAGGCGTTTTTCTGTTTTGTTTTCTCCCATTTCTTTTATTGTTTTAAATATTTCTTTTTCAAGAATTTGATTTCCTTTTCAGAAATCGTGCTTTGTATCGACTTGTCATAAATCGACAGCAACACAACTTCTCCCTCTTTCAATTCAACAATAAGGTTGGCAGTAGAAGTTATCACCCTCGCTCCACCGCGCTTTCCTTTCCCTTTGGAAGCAATCGCCATCCTCACTTTTCTGATTCCGTCACCTAAATCGTCACCAATCAGCGGATTTGCTTTAAGTTCCTTAAGGAAATCCTCAAAATCATCATTAAATGAATGGTAATGCTTGGCCAACTTCTTTGCCTGACGGTCAAAGTTCTCGATGGTCCTGATTTCAAAGCTCATTCAGCAGTTCCTCCACTTTTCTTGTCGTGCGTTTGCCTTCCCTTACTTCCTTCAACTGTTGGAAAGACACGGCAATGCCAGCCCTGATTTCTTCGTCAGTCATAACACATTCGTCATCAATTTTTTCTGCGTTTTCCAACAATCTCTCAGCCAACCATCGTTGGTTGCTTGCCGACAAGGAAAGCCCTTGCAGGTAGTTCCACAAATTGTTCATCGAAATTGCATTCATAGCTTTTCTTTTTATGTTTTGTGACTGCAAAATTACACTTTTTCCACAATATGGCAAGAGAGCCTTGCATTTTCATTTCTGCAAAACATCCGCAGTGAAGAGGCGTTTTTCTGTTTTGTTTTCCATAGTTTTTCGTTTTTACACACCAAGAACAATTGAAGGCTCAATGTTGAGTTTGAGGCAAAGGTCGCGTGAAAGTTGGTATGACGGCTCCATCTTGCCATGCATCAACTCGCTCATCCTCGAAGGGCTGATGCCAAGGAGTTGCGCCACAGCCGCTTGGGTGAGGCTACGCTCGTACATGCGAAGCCTAATGACATCGGTCAGCTTGGGTTTGGTGAAGGTGTAATGGATGTTTTCGTACTCCGCCACCATATCGGACAGAATGTCAAGTTCCTGATAGTTAGGGTCGGAAACGGGAGTCTCGTCCGTCACAACCTTCAAAAGTTCTTCGATGCGCTGCATCGCGGCGTTGTATGCCTCTTCGTTCTTCAATTGTGCCATATCTCAAATGTTTTTGATGTCCGTTATCTTGTCGTATTCGGCGTGTGTTCCGATGAAACGGATATACACCGATTTTGCAGTCATAAGTATCATCACAACAAGGCGGAAGTTGTTCCCGTTGATATTGAACACATAACGCTGGTTGCCCACATAGTCAGCATTGTTGAACGTCTGGCGAATGTCGGCAAGGTTGTTCCACTGTGCCTCGCTTGTCTTGTCAAACCAGTCTTCAAGTCCACTCGCGGCTTGCGGGTGCTTCTCAGCATATTGGGTCAAGGTCTTCTTGGCGATGATTCTCATGCCTTTTTGCTTTTACGCTGCAAAAATAAGAAAAAAGTTCGGAAAAACGGAACAATATTCCATTATTTTTGTATTCGCGCTTTGTGCCGACCCGTTCAACACTTATTTCTGCAAAACATCCGTAATCTTCCGGCTGCAAACCGCCTGCACCACGCCCGAAGTGATCAAGGAAAGCAATAAGAATGCAGCAAAAACGGAAACCAACCCCACCGTCAAGACAAGGGGAACAGACAAATGATAGGCGAAGTTTTGCAGCCAGTTCAGCGAGAAATACACCGAAACGGCAGTGGCCACAAGAATCGGCAAGACATACAATCTCAACTTGGTTTTCAGGTAATGCCCCATCACTTCGCGGTTGGTGGCGCCATACACCTTACGCACCGCCATATTGGTTTCTTCCTGATGAAGATGATAGGAAACCACACCAAAGAAGCCGAACAATGCAAGCAGCATCGCGGCAAGGAAATACAACAGCGACAAATGCCCGACCTGACGCTCCTCGCGGTAAAGTTCTTTCTCGCCCAAAAACGAACAGGAAATCACATCAGTAAAATTGAACGGACGCACCACTTCTTGAATGTATGCCAAAGTCTGTTGCCGGTTTTCGGGAGCGATTTTCACCACGATATTCGGCTGTGCCTCTGGTGCATATTCCATAATAAGCGGTGAAACGGCGTTGCGCATATCGGAAAAATGGAAGTCCTTCACCACCCCGACGATTCTCCCTGAAGTCACGGTCAGTGTCAAGTCCTTGCCAATGGCATCCTCTACGCTCCAGCCCATCGCCTTGACCGCCGCCTCATTGACCACATATTGCCCATTCCCTTCGTACTTGCCCTCAAAATAATCATCCAAATTCAAGTCCTTGCTCAAATAATCGCCAGCCAACAACTCCATCCCAACCATCTCTTGGAAATAGCCATCAGTATAAAGCACCTGAAATACAGCATCATTCCCTTCTTCTCGCCCTTCCCATTCCACCTCGCTGATGAAGCCATTAGGTTGGGAAAAGTCGCCACAACAAAGTCCCACACTGTAGATGTCGGGGTTCTTCATCAGTTCGTCACGAATGGGGCCCACTTTGTAGCAGGGCGTTACCAAACTGTTGAGCGACACGATGTTGGAAGTGTCGACACCTTTGTCGGAATGGCGCATAAACGAGAGTTGTAATAAGGTGACCACAGTAAATACCGCCGCTAACGAAGAGAGACCCACCTGAAGCATCGAACTCGCATTGCTGATGCGGATGCCTTTCAAGTGGCGCATCTTGCCTTTCAGCACATCGGCGAAGGCCACGCTGCGCAGGCAATATTGCCCGAAAAGGCTTGATGCCAAGGGCAACAGCGCCAAAAGCGCAAGGCAGAAAAAGAGCAGCCATTTGTCGAAACGCAATTGCACGGGCACGCCTATCCACGACTGGAACGCGGGCAGCACCCCCCACACCGCCAATAAGGAAAGCCCCATCGCCACAAGGGTAATAAGCAAGGTCTCCAATATGTTGCCCGAAAAAATCCTGAACTCGCTGCACCCAAACACCCGCTTGACGACCCTGTTTTTGGTTTGCTGCACCGAATACGACACATCGAGCGTGGCACAATTCACGATGGTGACCGCCACGATGAGCAGGATGCCAAAGATGATAATCAATACATACGATGCATTGCCGTTACCCACACTTTCTGAATCGTTGTAATCGGTGTGCAGGTGGATGTCGCGCAAAGGCTGGAATTCCAACCATTGCTGCTTATCGTACTTCTCCGTTTGGATGTTGGCCAAGCGTTTCATTTCCGCCTTGCTGAACAGCGCGTTTTCCCTTAATTTGACGTAAATCGTCTGGTTTTCAGTGATGTTGCGGTAAAGATTGAGTTGACGGCTATCCATCGGCATCACCACCTCGAAAGGCAGATGCGTGTTGGAAGGCACATCCACCACCAAGGCAACGGTATAAACGGTTTCTACGTGCATATAGGAACAGACCAAAGGCTGCCCTATGGCCGAGCCGTCAAAAAGTTTTTTCGCCATCTCTTTGGAAATGGCCGCTTCGTTGGGCTGGAGAATGTGATGCGGTTCGCCTTCCACAACGGGATAGGTAAACACGTTGAAAAAGTTGTCGCTGGTCGTCAAAGCCGTCACCTCAAAGGATTCGTTGCGTTCCATATCCCTGACAGTGTTGGGATTCTGGTTGGCATAGTGCGAAATCACGCTCACACATTCCTCCACCTGCGGCACGGCATCAGGCAAATCATAGCGCAACTGGCAGACTCCACCGGTGTATCTTGTGCCAGTGGCCTTATCCACCGAAACCAAGCGATAAATCCGGTCGCCGTCCTCGATAAAACGGTCGTAGGAAAACTCGTGTAGCACCCACTGGAACAGCAAGGTAGCGGAAGTGATGCCAATGACCAAGCAAAAAACATTGATAAGGAAATGCTTGCGTTTTGGTTTCAGAACTAATTTATTCATTTTATAATTATGTTGATTAATTTATCGCTGCAAAAATAAACAAATTTTGTTTTCATTACCTATCTATGAATGAAAAAATGTATCTGCAAGAAGAAAAATCCGTTTATAGCGTGCTCAGAAGCATAAAAAAACATCGTTCCAAGCACGGTATGAGCAGATTTTTTGTAAATTTGCAGTCTGAAAACAAACCTATTCAGAGATGATAACTGGCAGAAAAACAGAAAGAAACGAATTGACGAGGGCTTACGAGTCCGAATATTCCGAATTTGTCGCCGTAACGGGCAGAAGGCGCGTTGGAAAAACATTCCTGATAAGAGAGACTTTCGGCTACAAATTCGCCTTCCAACATTCGGGCTTGGCCAACCAAAAAACGCAAGAGCAATTGAAGGAATTCAGGCTGTCGCTCCTCAAAAGCGGAATGAAGAAATGCCGCGTGCCTACTGACTGGTTCGATGCTTTCTTCCTGCTTTCGGAACTGTTGGACAAAAAACGGGGCAAGAAAAAGGTGGTTTTCATCGACGAGCTGCCGTGGATGGACGCGCCGCGCTCCAACTTCGTCTCTGCCTTAGAACACTTCTGGAACGGATATGCCTCCGCCCGAAAAGACATTCTACTTATCATCTGCGGCTCGGCCACTTCGTGGATTATCAACAATGTGTTTCGTAACCACGGCGGGCTTCACAATCGCGTAACACATCGCATTCATCTTCAGCCGTTTACGCTCAACGAATGTGAGCAATACGCCCAAAGCCGCCATCTGCGAATGAGCCGTTTCGAACTGTTGGAATGTTATATGGTGATGGGCGGAGTGCCGTTCTATTGGTCGCTGCTCGAACAAGGCCGAAGCGTGGCGCAAAACATTGACAACCTGTTCTTTTCGCCCAAGGGAAGGCTGCATTTCGAGTATCGGGAGCTGTACGATTCCCTGTTCAAGAACCCCGAACCTTACCTGAACGTGGTTTCCACGCTCGGCACCAAGCGAATGGGTATGACGCGCGAGGAACTGATAACGGAAGGCCACATCATTAATAACGGGCAACTGTCAAAGGTGCTTGACGACTTGGAAAACTGCGGCTTCATCCGCAAGTACAACTACCAAGGCATCAAGCGGAGCAAGGCCATCTTCCAGCTCATCGACAATTTCACCTTGTTCTATTACAAGTTTATGCACGAAAACGAAGGCACCGACGAGGCTTTTTGGAGCGTGAACGCCAACACGCCCATCCGCAACACTTGGGAAGGCCTTGCTTTCGAGCGGGTTTGCTTCGAGCATATCAGGCAAATCAAGCAGGCTTTGGGCATCAGCGGCGTTTCCACTCGCTTGTACTCTTGGCGCGTGGAAAAAGACCCCGTTTACGGAGCTGGCGCACAGGTCGATATGGTGATTGACCGCTCCGACCAAGTGACCAACCTTTGCGAAATGAAGTTCTCGACCAAGGAATACGCCATCGAAAAAGACGATGACGACGACTTGCGGCACAAGCTCGGCCGTTTCGTCCAAGCACAAAAGACCCACAAGTCCATCCACCAAACCCTGATAACGCCGTTTGGCGTGAAAAAGAATATGTATCAGTTTAGCGTACAAAATGTGATAACGGTGGAAGATTTGTTTAAGGAATGAAATGCACGTTTAAACCAATAAATACAGTGGATAAACAAGGTTTTCAACGAAATATTTTTCCGTTTATAGCCAGCTTGGAAGCATAAAAAATTATGGTTCCAAGCACGGTTTGAGCAGATTTTCTATCATCCCAACACCCTATACCCCATCCTCTCCATTTTCTCCACCTGCAACGACGGCTGCCCAAACTCTTCAGTAACTTTTCCCAAAAGCAAATAAACGCCATCGCCTTGGAACGGCCATGCCTTTAGGGTTTGCGGGAAATGCACCGTGTCAAAGGCCTCGCCCGTGGCATCGACGAAGGTGGCGAGGGCCATCGTTTCGCCTTTGCAGGTGCGCACATATTTGATTGTCACCAACTTGCCCAACATTCGATAGCGACTTCCAACGAAATTCAGCATCTGCGAAGCCATCAACTCGCCCCGAAACTTGGTTTTCAGCATATCGAACCAAGTCAAGGTGACGGGAAAACCGTAAAGTTCAATCTCATCGTAGGCGTTTTGCAAGGTGTTGGCCGTGAAATCGGGAAACTCAAAATGCTGGTTTTCAAGTTGGAACAGCGTTTCGGGCTGCTCCTTTTTTCCGTCGCTTTTGTGGAGATGCGCCTGCCACAGCAGTTCGGCCTTGGGCTTTCGCGTGAAGCCGAACGCGCCGCCGCGAATGAGCAAAACGAGTTGCTCCAACGAAAACGGCACCCTCGAAACGAAGTCGTCCAAATCGGCGAAAGGCCCGTGAGCCTTGCGCTCGGAGATGAAACGCTCAACAAATTGTTGCTCAATGCCTTGCAAATGCACAAAACCCATAAAAATCGTCCGACCGTTCAAAGTGGTCAAATACTCGCTGCGATTGACGCAAGGCAGATGGATTTTCGCGCCCATACGCCGCGCCTCGTTGAAATAGAACCAAGTCTGGTAAAATCCGCCGAAATTGTTGATCACAGCCACCTGAAACTCAAGCGGATAGTGGCTTTTCAGGTAAAGACTTTGGTAACTTTCAACGGCGTATGAGGCCGAATGTGCCTTCGAGAAGGAATAGCCCGAAAACGACTCTATCTGCCGCCAAAGTTCGCTCACCAAGGCATCAAGATAGCCTTTGGCCTTGCAATTGCCGAAAAATCTGTTTTTAACTTCCTCAAATTCAGTCTTGTCGCGCATCTTGTGGCCCATCATTCGACGCAGCACATCGGCTTCGGCCAAATCCAAGCCCGCAAAATAATGCCCGACTTTCAGCACATCCTCTTGGTAAATCATCACGCCGTATGTTTCGGCCAAAAGTTCCTTCAAAACGGGATGCTTATAATCCACAGTATCAGGATGATGGAAGCGGTTGATGTATTCGCGCATCATCCCCGACTTGGCCACGCCCGGACGGATGATGGAACTGGCCGCAACCAAGGTTTTGTAGTCGCTGCAACGCAACTTGCGCAACAGACCGCGCATCGCCGGACTCTCGATGTAAAAACAGCCGCAAGTCTCGGCCTTGAGCAGTTGGCGGCGAATCAGTTCGTCCTGTTTCAGCGCGTTAATCTGGTGAATGTCAATGCGCAAACCGCGACTTTGCTCTACCATTTCCACCGCGTCACGAATGTGGGCAATGCCGCGCTGGCTCAAAATGTCGATTTTCTCAAAGCCTAATTTCTCGGCGGAATACATATCGTATTGCGTGGTCGGGAAGCCTTTGGGCGGCAGGTCGAGGGAGACAAAATTGGTGATGGGTTCTTCCGTAATCAGCACGCCGCCCGCGTGGATGGAACGCTGTCGCGGAAAGTCTTTGAGTCGCTCCGAAATGGCCAAAATCTGCCGCCCGATTTCGCTCTGTCGGGCGAAAGCCTCGGGATTGCGTTCCATCTGGTCAATCTCGCCCTTGGGCAGGCCGAACACCTTGCCCAACTCGCGACACAGCGAATTGCTTTGGAAAGTGACCGTCGCGCCGAGCAAAGCCACGTGCTCCCGACCGTATTTCTCAAAGATGTGTTCGATGACCTTGTCGCGGTCGCGCCACGAGAAATCGAGGTCGAAGTCGGGCGGACTGCTCCGCTTGGGGTTGAGGAAACGTTCGAAATACAAGTCCAACTCAATCGGGTCCACATCAGTGATTTTCAAGCAATAAGCCACTACGCTATTCGCCCCGCTGCCCCGCCCGACATGGTAAAAGTCCTGCGACATGGCATAGCGCACGATGTCCCAAGCGATGAGGAAATAGGCGCAAAAGCCCATCCTCTCGATGATGTCCAACTCCTTCTCAATGCGGCGGTAGGCGGTTTTGTCGTGCAGGCCGTAGCGGTACGCCATCCCGTCAAAAGCCAACTTGCGCAACAGTTCGCGGTCGTCATAGACATTGCCCGTGAAAGTGCGCTTGTTTTTCACGCTGTTGTCCAGGTCGATTTCGCACTCGTCCAAGATACGCTCCGCATTTTCAATGAGTTGCGGATAGAGCGCAAAAGTGGTTTTCAGCCTTTCGGCGGGCAAGAGAATTTCGTCGGGAGCGGCACAAGCGGATGGCTCGAGGCGCGAAATCAGCACGTTTTCGTCAATAGCGCGCAGGCTTTGATGCAGTTGAAAATCACCCTCTTCGGCGAAGGTGACGGGCTGCATCGCGACCAACTTTTCAAAGGATTCGCAGTTGTACAATTTGGTCAGTTGGGAGAAGCGCACACCAAGAAATTCGTTCTCTTTCAGCGAGTTCTGCTTTCGTTTCCCGAAAGGGTAAATCACGAAAACCTGTTCCCAATCGGGCGCGATTTCGGGAAAAGGCTGTTTTGTGAGGTTGTGTTGCGTCAAGAAGCGGTTCAGTTCGGCGAAGCCCGCGTTGTTTTTGGCCAAGGCCACATATAGCAGTTCGTTGCCGTTGCGCACCTCCACGCCCACAACGGGCCGCACGCCCTTCCGCCGACATTCCACCACGAAATCGGCCACGCCCATCGTCGTGTTGATATCGGTCAAAGGCAAGACGGAATAGCCCATCGCAGCGGCCTTCGTGACCAAGTCCGCAATCGGCAACGTGCCGTAGCACAGGCTGTTATATGAGTGAACCGCAATCAGCACAATACTTTGATTAGTTTTTCGTCAAAAATTTCGCCGTAAATTTAATCAAAGTTTTTGAGATGATAGTCGATTCGGGAGCAAAGTCATAAAAATAGCACCAAAAACTTGCCAATTTAGGAAAGTTACGTATATTTGCAGCGTATTTGAGAACCCAACATCACAAATGAAAGTCGTATTTCTACAAGAGGCAAAGGATTTCATAAACACCCTTGATGCCGATGCGAAAAGGAAAATCTACTCGGACGCAAGGTTTATTGAAAGCGGAGAGAAGGACGACCGCGTTTTCAAGAAAATTGACCGAAAGAACGATATTTGGGAAATTAGGACGGCACACAGGAGAATCGAATACAGGTTGTTCGCCTTTTGGGACACCCGCAACGAAACCTTAATTGTGGCCACGCACGGTATAGTGAAGAAATCACAGAAAACTCCTCAAAAAGAAATCAAGAAGGCTGTCAATATCAAGAACAAGTATTTCAACCAATAAAACCGTTCATTATGGATTACACAACTCTTGACCAAATGATTGAAAAAGACCTTGGCCCAGTCGGAACCACGGAAAGGGATCAGTTTGAGGCCGAAGCAAAAGAACGGATTGAAGCGTGGCGGCTTGGCGAGAAAGTCAAGGAAGCGCGCAAGGCGCAGAACCTTACCCAAAAGGAACTCGGGGAAAGGATAGGGGTCGGCGAGGCGCAAATATCGAAAATAGAGAGTGGCCGTGCCGCAACCTTCACCACCATCAGCCGCGTGCTGAAAGCCCTCGGCGCGAAATCCGCCAGCCTCGACCTCGGCTCATTGGGCCGCGTCGCCCTCTGGTGACGAAAACAGTCTTTTTTAGTGCAATTCCCTTGGCGCGGCCTTCGGTGAGGTCAAGTTCTTTCAAAAACTCGCCTAAACGGCGGTTGCTGTAATGATGCGAGTCATCCGCTCGCCTTCCACAGCGCGCCCGCAGAGCAGTTCCTCTATGTTGATGGGGAGTTTCATTGCTTGAGTTTTATGCTGCAAAGTTACTACTTTTTCCCTATTGGCTTATTGATTGCTTGACAAAATGGCACAGAGAATCCTCCAGTATTGGAATAGCGGAGAAATGTAATGGTTTAGAGTTTTCGCCCCAATTCGTGGTACACAATGAAAATTTACGCCGTAAATTTAATCAAAGTTTTTGAGATGAATTGGAATTGGTGCCATCGAAAGTCTCTTTTTTCCGATTTATTTTGCCAATTCAGAAAAACAATCTATCTTTGCGCACGATTTTGATTGAAAATCTTGGATAGCATCCTCGATTTTCAATAAAAATATTGGATATATAAAATAACAACAATATGATAAACAGGTTTTTAAATATAAAAAATGAAATTGATAGCAGCATTTTCCTATTTGGAGCCAGACAAACGGGAAAATCGACCATACTGCGGCAGCAATTCCCCGAATCGATTTGCATTGACCTGCTCGACAACAGTGTAAAAGAGCGGTATCAGCGACGGCCAACACTTCTCTACGAGACCTTGAAGGACAAGGAAGAAGGCACTTTGGTCATCATTGATGAAATACCTGAAGCACCCGAACTACTGAACGAGGTTCATCGCCTCATTGTCGAGGCAGGACTTGTTTTTATCTTATGCGGGTCAAGTGCAAGAAAACTGAAACGCAAGGGACACAACACCTTGGGAGGCAGGGCTTTTCCTGTGTATCTTTATCCTTTTGTGAGCGCGGAGATACCGGATTTCGACATCGACCGCGCTGTTGCCTATGGGACGATTCCTCCGCATTATCTTGCCAAGAATCCCAGTCGCCTTTTGGCGGGATACATAGATGTTTACCTGAAAGAGGAAATCAAAGAAGAGGCACTTGTGCGCAATCTCAATGCCTTCCACCGATTCCTCGAAGTGGCAGCGCTGACCGATGGGGAGATTGTCAACTATAACAATATCGCACAGGATTGCGGAGTACACGCCACAACGGTCAATGCCTATTTCGACATCCTTGAAGACTCCTTGATGGGGTATCGGATCCCCGCTTTCCGGAAAGTGATGAAAAGGCGGCTGATGCAAGCGCCAAAGTTCTATTATTTCGACATTGGCGTGGCCAATCATTTATTGCACCGCAAGGAAATGAGCAGAGGCAGCGTCGATTACGGACACGCTTTCGAACACTTGGTCATTCAAGAGATTTATGCGTGGCTACATTACACCCATTCGGAAGAAACCTTGTCGTATTGGCGCACCTATACGGGAATTGAGGTGGACGCTGTGATTGGAGATGCACGAGTGGCCATAGAAATCAAATCGACCGAAGAGATACAGCCGCGCCACACCAAAGGATTGAAAGCGTTTGGCGAAGAACATCCTGACAGTCGTCGTATGGTGGTTTCGCTCGACAAGTTTAACCGCCAAATTGGTGACATTGAATGTGTCTATGTTCTCGATTTCTTCAAGATGTTGTGGTCGGGAGAGATTTAACCGAACACATACTTTGTTGTTGTATTGTTTGTCGCCTTGAGTTTAATCAAAGTTTTGAAATTGAATTTATTTCATACACAAAATAACTGCAATTTGTTATTTTTGTTGTAAATAACTATTGAGAAAATTTTAACAATGTTTAACCAATTTTCTTGCAATCCATCCAACTATTCTTTCTACTTTTGCGGCAAATTCTAAACACAAATGATATGGAAACGTTAATTGAAAGTCTAAAACAATTCGAAGAAAAAGCCAACACTGTTTCTAATGAAACAGAACTTCAGAGCATCTTTAAAGAGCTCGCACCAGCATTCCTTTATGGCGGCTATATCCAGGTACACGACGAATACAGGGTGTTTATTCGAACCGTAGAGTTCTATTTCCACAGCGAAAAAGAAAATGGGATACACGACCCAATCGTATATCATCGCAATGGAAAAGATTTTGTAAATGTCCCATACTTTCCTCTAATGACTTTACACGCACATTCTTCAGGTTTTGATATTACCTTTGAAAGTGAAGCAGAACAGTATAGAGCATCGGCTTTGATACGAACTTATGAGGTGAAAGATAAGGATGGAAAGTATTTGGTTTGGAATAAAGAAAAAAGTATGTTCGAAGAAACCACGGAATATGGATATAACACTCAATCCACATATCTTTATGCTTTGTTAAATGGGTTTTCTCTTGGGAACAGCAATAATGTCAAATGGATTGATGCACCAAGAAAACAATCATCATCCACTATGGAGAAGAAGCGTCAGAATGTTTATCAATTTGATTCTGAAAGAAACAAAGTTAAATGCAATCGAAACTGGAGTTTTACGAGAATAGAGCAAGTATAACAAAATCGCTTCGCTATGACCACCGACAACCTCACCAACACCGTCTATTTCTCTGACCTTCTACCAAAGAAATGTCCAATTTTGAACCAGCACATTGTTGAAGTATTGGAAACGAACAAGATTCGCTATGTCTATCTTTCTGAAACCAAGGACATTTGGTGCCGCGACTTTATGCCAATCCAAATAGAAGAAGACCGTTTTGTGTTCTACAAATACACGCCCGACTATTTGCAAACTCCCTACTATCGCCGACTTCAGACCAACCCCGAAAAAGTGTTTCAAGCACCACAGAACCGTCTGGAACAAGTAGCGCAAAATGCCATCACGATTGACCTTGTTATAGATGGCGGCAATGTGGTGAAATGCGGCGAAACCATTGTAATGACGGAAAAAGTGTTTGCCGAGAACAAGGACAAAACACGTACCGAAGTGGAAAGAATCCTGAAAGATGCTTTCCGTTGCGACATTCTGTTTCTGCCGTGGGACCGAGAAGAAACCTTCGGCCACAGCGATGGCATTGTCCATTATGCGGGTGACGGCAAAATCCTTTTGACGAACTATGATGACAGTTCGATTTATTATTACCGTCGTTTCCGAAAAGCGTTAGAAAAACACTTTGAGGTTATCCCGTTGAAGTATGCAACCAAAAGACGACACGCTCGCAGTTGGGCTTACATCAATTTCTTGCAGATTGGCAGGTTGATTCTTGTGCCGCAATTAGGGCTTGAAGAGGACGAACAGGCTTGGGGACAGATTGCCAATGCCCTGTCCGATTTTGAAGTGATAGGCATACAAGCATTGGAAGCAGTCAGGAGAGGCGGAGGGCTTAATTGTATCTCGTGGAATATCGCAATGCAATAGAGCAAACTCACAGCAGCCCCACCATATAAACAGGCGCAAGCGTGGTTTCTCCGTCTTTGCGCAGGTCTTTGGAGCAAACAAGGTAACGGTTGCCTATTCACGAGGCATATTTCTTGCAAAACTCATTGAGTGAGCAATTCACCAACCAAAAACTTTTGCTAACTTTGCCGCCATTATGAGTACCGAAATCATTCACATTGAAGAATCCGAATACAACTCAATTCTGCGACAGGCTGTTGCTGTAATTGACAAAGCCCGTACAAATGCGGCAAAAAGCGTGAATTGCATTGCCAACACCGCTTATTGGGAAATCGGTAAACTGCTTTATGAGAAGAAACTGGATAGTGGTTATGGAAACCGCGTTGTTGAAAGGCTTTCCGTCGATTTAAAGCAATTGTATCCCTCAATGGGTCTTTCGCCCCGACAATTGTGGAACATGAAAAAATTCTATGTCCGTTATTTGGATAAGGATGAAAAACTGCTACAGGCCGTAGCAGTTTTGCCATGGTCGCATAATTTATTGATGCTTAGCAAAAAACACAATTTGACAGACGAGCAAGTGCTGTATTATGCAAACGAAGTCATCGCAAAAGGATGGGATCGTGATTTGCTGATGAACGCCATCAAACTCAAAATGCACGAAAACCAAACGCCCGTTCTTCCCGACAACAATTTTTCGACAACGCTTCCCGTTCTTCAGGCCAATTATGCCAATGAGGTATTCAGGGACAATTACAATCTTGGCTTTCTCGGGGTTACGGAGCCCATTGCTGAACTCGAACTTGAACGCCGTTTGGTCGAAAAGATCAAACTGTTTCTGTTGGAACTTGGCAAAGGCTTTACCTTCATCGGAAACCAACATGTATTGGAGTACAACGGCAAGGAAAGCAAGGTCGACATGCTTTTCTTCCATCGCGGGCTACGCTGTTTGGTGGCCATCGATTTGAAGATTGGAGCCTTCAAGCCCGAATACGCTGGCAAGATGAATTACTATCTTTCCATTCTCGACAGGATAGAGCGGGGCGAGGACGAGAACCGTTCCATCGGCATCATCCTTTGTGCGGAGAAAGACCATGTGGATGTGGAACTGGCGTTGGAAGACATGGGAAAGCCGATAAGCGTGGCCGAATACCAGTTGATACTTCCGAAACAAGAACTGGAAAAAGTTGTCAAAGACGAGATTGCCATTTACGAAAGAGACAGGCAGCAAAGTTTAAGCAGTCCTACAGAAGACGAATTCAACTAACTCGCAGTTGCTAATTTCAGAAACGACTTGAAGTTGCGGCGTCCATAACCATCACCCCGCCGCCCGATGAATCATTTCCTCACCGAAGCGCATTTTGATTCTGTCCATCGCGGAACAAATAGACAAAACCGACAACATACTATTTGTCGCTTTCGTTATAACAGCACCATTCATAAACCGGCCGTATTGAGATGTGATGTCCGTCTTCCTCTATGTCGTTGTATTCGTGGTCAGTGAGCAGAAGCAGATTCTCACACTTGGTTTGCCTGTTCGCCAAAAGCAGTCCGTTAATCTCTCGTTTTCGGGTTTTGTCGGACGAAATGTCGTATGACACTTGTATGGCATGAAGCACCGTGTTGCCGTCACACACTACGAAGTCACACTCGCCTGAACGCTCATTCAGGTAGTACAAGTCCCATCCGTTTGCCTTGCACTTGCGGAGCAGATGGACAAGCACTATGGTTTCGAGCCTCCATCCGAGGTTGTCGCCGGCAAAAGCGTTTTCCCTTTGGTTCATCAGGGCCACATCAACGGCATACACCTTTTCTTGGGTCAGACGCACCTTGCTTTTTGATGCATATTTCTTGATGCCGATGAGCAGAAATGCTTGCTTGAGATAGGAAAGATAGTTTTTTACCGTGTGCTCGGATTTGATGTGGAAAATTGCTGCAAGGTCGGTCGTCACCACTGCGGTTGGCGACACATTCAACAGATGGTTTGCCATTTGGCCAAACGCTTCCTTGTAGGTGATTTTGTAACGTTGCTCAATATCCCGCTTAAGTATGTTGTCCACCAAGTCTTTGATATAGGTTCGGTTGTCGTTGATGGAAAGAAGTTCGGGAAATCCGCCCTCCTTCATATAATTGTCGAAGGCTGCGCGACGGAACCCCTCTGCCTTGGTGGTTCTTTTTTCCGTGTCAACGTTTTTCACCGAGCAGTATTCTGCAAATGAAAAAGGATACAGGTGTATCTCTTTCGCACGACCAGAAAGGTGTGTCGCCAACTCGCTACTGAGCAATTTGGCATTGGAACCGGTGATGACAACACGCATCTTCTTCCTCAACATTCGGTTAACAAACAAATGCCATCCTTCAACATTCTGGACCTCGTCAAGGAAAAGGAAATCGAAATTGCCGTAAATCTTGTAAAGCACTTCAAGCACATCGTTAAGTTGCTTGGCTTCCAATCCATCCAAACGTTCATCGTCAAAATCGGCGTATGCATATTTCACTTTGGCGTGTTCCAACGCTTGAAAGCACAATGTCGATTTGCCACTTCTTCGCACCCCAATAACGACTTGCGCTTGAGGGCTGTTCAAGTCAATCAAATGCTCTTCCTCGCGCTGGCAAAGTTTTTCGGACCGTCTTGCTTCCAATTCTTCTTGTTGATCGGCGAGAATTGTTTCGAGAATACGCTTGTCAATTTCCTTAGATTGATTTGAGGTTTGTGCCATAGCATCAAAATTTGATGGTTTTCAGTTTGCAAAAATAGCAAATATTTCTCTAAAACGCGATATTTTACACAAAAACCACCTATCAGACTGCGATATTTTGCAGTTTTTCACTATTTAGATTACGATATTTTACATAAAACACACCTTTCAGAATGCGATATTTTACAGTTTGGGATGTTGAATAACCTATTGACAGTTCAGGGGCTGCCGTAATACGACAGCCCTACAGCCAGCCGTGTAGGGCTGTCACACCGTGGCAGCCGCACCCCAATCACCCCGCCGCCCGATGAATAATCTGTTCCCCGAAGCGCATTTTTATCCTGTCCACAGCGGAATACAGGCTCGTCAGTTCCATGTTGTCGTCGAACAGGGCGAGTTGCGGCGCACCGCTCACCAATTCGCTGAAGCGCACACCCACGAGCCTAATCATCATCCGGCGGTTGTAGAGGCGGTCGAAGATGCTGTTCACCGTTTCGCGCAAAACGTGGTCGAAGGCGGTGTAAGGGATGCGCTGCTGCATATCGTGCGTGTCGAAGTTGGAGTAACGGATTTTCACCGTCACGCAGCCCGTCAGTTTGACTTGCGAGCGCAGGTCGAAGCCGAGGCTTTCCACCATCCGCGCCAGGCATTGCCGGATGGCCGCCACGTCAATCGTGTCTTGCTCAAACGTCCTTTCCTTGCTGATGGACTTCCGCTCTTGGTAAGGGCACACGGGCGTGCTGTCTTGCCCGTTGGCTTTCTTCCAGATGTCGAGGCCGTGCTTGCCCATTGCGCGTTCCATCGCAAGGGGCGGCAGTCGGCGCAGGGTGCCGATTTTCTCCACGCCCATCGAGCGGAGCAGCGTGTAGGTTTTCTCGCCCACCATCGGGATTTTCTGCACCGACAGCGGGTCGAGGAAGCTATTAATATAAGGTATGGGCACCTCCAACTCGCCGTTGGGCTTGGCCTGCCCCGTGGCAATCTTCGCAACGGTCTTGTTTTCAGAGAGTCCGAACGAAATCGGCAGGCCCGTTTCCTTGATGATTTTCTGCCGCAGTTCGTGCGACCACAGTTGGCAGTCGTGGAAGCGATCCATGCCCGTCAGGTCGAGGTAATGGAGGCGGGAATAGCGGCTGTAGAGTTCCATATCGCCACGGATGAAAACGGCCTGCCCGCACAGTTGCCGCGCCATCCGCATCGGCATAGCCGAATGTACGCCGAAACGCCGTGCCTCGTAACTGCAAGTGGAGACCACGCCACGATCGGACATACCACCCACGATGACAGGCTTGCCCTCCAACGATGGATTCACCAACCGCTCCACCGACACGAAAAAAGTGTCCAAATCCAAGTGCAAAATCGTCCTTTCCATAAAATTTCCTCCTTTTTTTGCCAAAAATGCTTGCATGTTCCAAAAAAGTTGTACTTTTGACGAGTTTTTAATCATAAATTTCGCCGTAAATTTAATCAATTATTCTAATATAGTTCAAAAAA
This sequence comes from uncultured Bacteroidales bacterium, assembly GCA_900318465.1. Lineage (GTDB taxonomy): Bacteria > Bacteroidota > Bacteroidia > Bacteroidales > F082 > Limimorpha. Next base: position 114,197 of record ONKQ01000001.1, on the reverse strand, counting down.
AATAGAAAAATTTCTCCAAATGCCTCGAATTCGAGGCAAATGAGATTTGTAGGGAGATTCCCGAAAGGAAATCTCAACAATTAAACAGTTAAACAACCAACACTTCAACAATATGTACTTCAACAGCAACATCAAATTCCTCCGCAAGCACCGCCATCGTACCCAAGACGACATCGCTTTCGCGCTCAACATGAAGCGCTCCACACTGAGCGGCTATGAAAACGGCGTTTCCGAACCTAACCTTGAGGCCTTGGTCGCCTTCTCGAAATATTTCGGCATCGCCATCGATACTTTGGTGAAAGTCGATTTGAGCGGCATCAGCCCGAGCCAACTCTCGCAATTGGAGCGCGGCTACGACGTTCACCTGAAAGGCAGCAATTTGCGCGTATTGGCCACCACGGTCAATAACGACAACAACGAGAACATCGAACTCGTGAGCGAAAAAGCCAAGGCGGGCTATGCCACGGGCTTCGCCGACCCCGAATATATCAAGGTGCTGCCGACGTTCACGATGCCTTTCCTCTCGCGCGACCGCAAATATCGCACCTTCCAAATCAGCGGCGACTCGATGCTGCCCATCCCCGACGGCTCTTTCGTCACGGGCGAGTACGTCCTCGACTGGACCTACATCCGCAGCGGCCAGCCGTACATCGTGCTCACGCAAGACGACGGCATCGTCTTCAAAATCGTGGACAACAAAATCGAGCACGAGAGCAAACTCACGCTCAGTTCGCTCAACCCTTTGTATCAGCCTTACGATTTGGCTGCCTCCGATATTAAAGAGGTGTGGAAATTCGTGCATTACATCAGCGCGGAAATGCCCGAGCAGCGCGAGAACCGCTTCCGCGAGGAGCAACTTCTGCAAACCGTCCAGGAGCTGAAACGACAGGTAGAGGAGATACAGTTGAAATTGAATATTTAATCAGGATGTTCTTTTCCAAAACATTTCATATCACCGATTTTGCTTATTGGATTAAGCAATTTTTATTCAAAAATGCTTATTGTATTAAGCAAAACGTGTATGTTCGCGGCGAAATCTAAACGAAGTTATCTGACGCAAGTGCAGAAAGTTGTGAGCCTGATTCTGGAAATCGAGTTGCCCCAACTCCGACAAGTGGATGTGGGTAATGTGAGGAAACTGCGCAGTTTGCTCGCCGTACTCAGCAGTGGAGTTCCTTTTGCCGTAGACATCAGCAAGATGGCACAAATGGCGGAATTGAACCGTAATACCATTTTGAGTTATTTGTCTCATCTTCATCGTGCCAAACTCATCAACCTTTTGTATAGTGACAGGTTGAATTTGAAGCGTATGCAAAAGCCCGACAAGATCTATTTGGAAAACACCAATTTGTTGCAAGCCCTTGCGCTGTCCCAAGTTGAGGTTGGCACGCAACGAGAGACTTTCCTTGTGAATCAATTGGCGTACAAACATCAGGTGGAATACGGAAAACAAGCGGATTTTTTGATTGACAGGAAATTCACAATTGAAGTAGGAGGACAAAGCAAAGACGGCAAGCAAATCGCGGGAACGCCGAACGCATTTATTGCAGCCGATGGCATAGAATATGCCTTTGGCAACAAACTCCCTTTGTGGCTTTTCGGGTTTTTGTATTGAAACGGCAGGTAGAGGAAAAATAGAAAATTTGAGTCTCATGTCACGGAACAACGAATTCTTTCACGCCTGCAAGGTCGATAATTGGTACATCTTTGAGCACACCGAATACGAATGGGACGACATCGTGAACGCCTTCATTGCGGGAGGCTTGTATGCCGACAAAAACCCCAGAATCCAATGGGTGAAACTCACTGAGGAAACGGTCAAGGATTTGTTTGACTACGCGAGATACTTGGTTTACCGAGTGGACTATGACGAGTACTATGTCCTTGACGGGACGACCATTAAGGAGACCTTCAACGAAGGGAAATATACCCACGCGAAGTTGATAGAAGGGCCTGGGATGATTTGAGGTTTGATTTTTTTTGAAGTTTTTTATTGCCTGTGCTGCGATTTGGCACAGGCTTTTGTTTTCTTTGCAGTTCGCAATACATAAGCTTTTATTATGACCATGCTTAAAGACTATCTAAAAAAACAAGCAATCGAAACATACCTCTTCCTCGATTTTGATGGCGTGTTGAACACTACCAGTTTTGCTAAACTGCTAAGAAAAGAAGGCATCGACCATTATGACGAGTTCGGTGCCATGTTCGACCCAAAAACCATCAGCAATCTTAAATACATTGTTGAACATACCGGCTGTAAGATCATTCTTTCCTCCACTTGGCGAAACGAAGGCTGGATAAAAATGCAGGCGTTATGGAAAGACCGCAACCTTCCTGATGAGTTGTTTTCAATGACACCAATCCTTCTGAGCACTACATACAAAGATGCCAAAAGCGGCGAAATGTTGTCCGTCCCGGAACGCAATGCTAAAGCACTCGAAATCCAGGCATGGTTGCATAAATACGCAACACCGCCATTCCAATATGTCATTCTCGACGATGAAAACAACTTCTTCCATAGTCAGCAGGGACATTTGGTTCTGACCGATGAAAACGATGGATTAACCATCCAAAAGGCCTATGAAGCCATAAACATTTTGAACCGTTAGGAACATTTTTCGTTTGTCCTCAAGCCTGTGCTTCAATTTGGCACAGGCTTTTGTTTTCTTCGCTGCGGAAAACGGTCGAATTGGCAAATATAACAAACTATAAACATCATTAAATCAATAAAATATGGAAAACAACAGGTATTCAAACATCGGTAAAGGCTCAATTGTCAAGGAGGGCGTCTTCGTAAGATTTCTCGAACTCGTTCCTGCTTCTTTGGACAATTATTGGAACAGCAAGAAGCATAAAAAGCTGTTGATAGTTGGGGAAAGCAACTACTTTGAGAATGATGTCGACAGCGTGTTTAAGGATTCACAAGCGTGGTACTCGGGAGCGGACAGACAACATTTGATACCAGAAGGAAAGAAGAAAGATGTAAGCAACTTCAAAGGGTATAAGACTTTTGATAGGTTATACAAATCCATGAATGAAGTGTTGAACGAAAAACTTTGTGAGCATGTCTATGAGGAAGCCATGTTCTATAATTATTTTCTGCGTCCGGCCACGGTGAGGAAAAACAATAGATCATTCAAAAAAGACTGCACCCAATTAGACCGTGATGTGGCAGGTAGCGCATTATGTGGAATTATCGACCTTGACTGTCCTGATGTGGTTATATTCGTCAGTAAATATGCACACTTTGAATTTATGAAGTACTTGGAATCGAATGGATTGTCTTATACTATCCCGATTGATTTCGTCAATCATCCAGCCTCATGGCATCACAGAAATGGAAACGGGAAACAGAAGTTCGAAAGACTATTGAGGGAATACTGGATAGCCAAATAATTACATTTTTATCTACCCCTGTTTGTTTCATAGAAATGTTTACCTTTGCTGCAAATATCATATTGGCTTTATGCCTAATGCAAAATCCGATTTGGCCGCCTATGAACAACTATCAATGCAAGAAATGTGGCATACTGATTAAAACAGAGCGACAGCCCAACGCGTTCAATTGTCGGGCTGGAAACTACCACGACTGGAACGACCTCGGCGAAGTCGGTTGCGAAAACTACCGATGCAAGAAATGCGGTCTTCTCGTTGAAAGCAAGAACGCCCCATCTCCTTTGGGATGCACTGCTGGAGGCTACCACAATTGGCAAGATTTATGTCCGATAGGCACCGATGTCTATCAATGCAAGAAATGTGGCATTCTGTTGTACGCCTCAAAGTTGCCCAATGCATTTGACTGCCCTTCGGGTGGGTATCATCAGTGGAATAAGATGAATTAATTGCTTCTCATTGAGTAGCGTCCATTATTACTTTTGCAGCTAATCCTTTCAAGAATTGATAATACACATTTAAGCATTCCAATATTTTATCAAAATAATTCTCATCATTATCAAACGCAGTTCTTTTAATTACAGGCATATGGTAGTATACTCTGTTTGAAGAATTTAGTTCACCCTTGTCTAATACATAATCATCTTTTACAGGGTATTTTTCAAGAATAGCGTTTTCGTATGGAAACCAACATTGCATACTCCATGTTGTGAAATAAATATGGTATTCTGCCAAAGGGTTGTCGTCGGATTCTACAAAATTAGATTCGATTCCTATTTTGTACGATGTATTGTTATTAAAATGTATACCCAAGTCCCAACCCTGATAAACCCACCATGTGGTATCATTGGTGAGACTCTGAATATTTCCACACAGTTCAGAGATAATCATCTTTTGTTGGTTGAAACGCCTGTTTTTCCAATCATCATACTGCCTTACCAGCTTTTCAATATCGTCCCTGTGTCGTATGAAAAACCTGTCTAAATCTGTTTGTTCCATCATATTTACTCTGTTTTTTACGGTTTGCATAAAATCCAACATAAATACAAGATATTTTTGGTCTCCTCTTGCAACATATTCTCCAAGTAAAGATTTTACTTTTTCAAATAGCCGTTCATATTGAATTACTACAAACCCATGGTCGTTTGCTTTCGTTTTTTCTTGGCCTGAAAGGAGATGTGCCGTCAGAACAACCAACTTTTGTTGTCTTTTATCTTTATAGATTCTTTCGATATGTTGTTTATAGACACCTATTGGGTTATAAAGAGATGCTCCAATCTTATTCTCAATAGCCACAATCAAAAATGGAGTTTCAATAACTATGTCTATTTTCTTGTTTTTGTCATCTGCACCAAATGTGTATTCTTCTGTGCGAGTTCTCATTTCAAAAGCATCATCCCAATCACATCTTAACAATTCACATAGAGAGCGAAACCAAAGGTTTCGAAACCCATGCTTGTTATTAGGCTGGAAATAAAACTCCAATATTCGACTACAAATTTCTTCAAATCTCTCTCCAGAATAGTGACATAAATCCAAAAATGTAGACTCATCTTCTGGAATCGGGAATCGTGAGAATTTTTTCAGAATGTCTTTGAATATAATCTCTTGTTCTGTCATATTGCTTTTTGAAATAATTGCAGCAAAAGTATGACTTTTTTCAATCAATGCTTTCAAAAAAAACCAGTTTTCGATTATTTTTCACCCTTGTGCTTCAATTTGGCACAGGCTTTCATTTTCTTTGCAGCGTTAAATCGTAACGCATTATGACCATACAAGAAATTGGGGCATGGAAACAGGAAGAGTAGCCATCCAAAACCTTTTGAGCATTAGGAAAACCATCTTGAACGAAATGTTCGTGATGGATGACTATTATTTGCAACTGCTCAAGGACTTCAACGAGGCCATGAAGCAACAGATGATAGAAATGCGCAAACGCACTATAACGCTTTATGAGTCGGTGGCCAAAGCAGAATTGCCAGGAACCATCGAAGTGGAGGGCAAATGCTATTTCGGCTACGACTATCCTCCTTTGCATCCCATTCAAGACGAACGCGCCAAACGGATGTGGGACATACTGAATGGAACAATCGATGACTTTATTCCTTTGTACCATAACGGATTCGGACAATTCCGAATTGACACCTATCATTCCCCCGTCCCAACAATAGAATCCGAACATCAAATGCTATATTTGAGCGAAGAAACGGACAATTGGAACGAGGGTTTAGACGAAAAACTGACAAAAGACATGCATCTTATATTCCCATTCCATGACCTTTTCGAACACATGGAATTCGCCATTTTTGACCTCCTTTGGGTGCGCGACTTCAATATCGAACTGAATGTTGAAATCTCATAACAATACAACGACTATGAACAAAAAAGCAACCTCAACGACAAAGCCAACCGTTAAAGTAATCGGCATTGGCTGTGGCGGCAACAATATCGTCAGCCATATAAGCACAAGCCATTTGGAAGGTTTCTCCTTTGTGGCCTGCGACATGGATGCCAAAGTGCTTGAGAAATCAGCAGCTGCCACGACCTTGCAAATCGGCACGGACGGACTTGGAAGCAGCAACAACCCTGAAAAAGCAAACATCGCTGCTGAAGAAAACACAGATGCAATAAAGAAACTATTCGACGACAGAACTTCAATGACCTTTGTCGTCACCTGTCTTGGAGGCGGATGTGGCACGGGCGCGGCTCCCGTAATCGCCCGTGAGTCAAAAAAGATGGGCATCACGACCATTGCCCTCGCAACCTTGCCTTTCGAATTGGAAGGCGAACGCAGATTCTTGCAAGCCTCGGAAGGAATTCAAAACTTGGCAAGAAGCACAGATGCCCTCTTTCTTCTCAACAACCAGTACATCAAAGAACAATACTGCGACTTGCCTATAAACCAAGCCTTTGCAAAGGCCGATAACCTGTTGGCGGAAGTAGCCAAAAGCCTAATCCGTGCCATGAAGGAGCCACAACAAGCGACAAAGAAAACCTCAAGAATAAAGGCGTTTTTCAAAAGACTGAAATGCAGATAAAAGCGATGGTAACTAAATCATTCAACACTGCCACCATCGCCCGCCTGCTCAATCACGAGGACGAGCACGGAATGGGGCGTGTCTTTATGTATGCTTTCCTCAATGAAGTGATACGGCAGAAACGACCATTCCCGTTCGATTGTGAATCCGCTCAAGTAAGTTCCGACTTGATGATTGTTGACAAACAAGGGAGAAGTGTCGCCGTTGAGCATAGACGCAATCGGCTTGGTTTAACCCTCAACGACCAACGAACTGAAGCCCCTGCACTCATTGAATACAAAGGCGAAACCTATCGCCAAGTCATTTTTGCTTGGCTTGCCGCTTGCATCCAGTACACTTCGCTGCAACCTGAACTTCGCAAAGAGCTGACAGGGTATGCCCAATCTTTTCAAAGAAGAGTTTGGCTTACAAAAGTTTTGCCTGTGCGTCAATTCGGCACGATTTTTGTAATGTTTTTTCCATATTTTAAACAACAAATACATCAAAAATCATCATTATGAAGAAAGCATTTTTTAGTTTGGTGCTTCTCTGCGGCCTCGCACTGATGGGCACCAGTTGCAAAGACAACAACAATGGAAACAACAATGGCAATGTCACTCCCGAAGTGCAAAGCGGTGAGGTGGCCGTCGGCAACAACACGGCTAACATTGTCACGGCCAAGGCCGTCAACTATGGCCAAAAGAATGCCATCGTCCTCGCATCCAAGGAGATGACCGCAGCCGAAAACGAAGGCATCGCCATCGTCTTCAACGGCAACATCGTTCCCGGCACTTACAGAATGGGCAGCAACTCGAAAGATCCCGTGCCCACCGTGGTCGGCTTCCACGAATTCAACCTCGGCGAACTGCCCTTCATTATGGGCGCCGACACCTTGTGCTATGGCGACACCTATTTCTGGATGAACGGCGAACTTTCCGTCACCGAAAACAATGGCACCTACACCGTCATTTTGTCACAATGTATGGGCACCAACGCCAACGGCTCCAATGTCCATTTGGCCTTGAACTTCAACGGCACACTGCCCACCTACACCTTCGACACGGAGAACAGGTTCAAAATCGGCAACACCGAAAGCCCTGTCGGACTGGCGGGCATCACTGCGCTCAACGGATTGAGTGCGCTGGGGCTTGATGTCAAGTCGATGCTCTTTATGTCGGCTGACCGCAAGCGCTTCTTCATCGTCAGTTACTTGGGTGGTCAGGTCGTCGATGGTGAGTATAGCCTCGGGTATCTCGGCACACCTTATCTGCCCAAATTCCCTTGTGTACACGTTGCCCTTGACGGCGATTTCTGGACCTTCCAACCGCAAACGGGTTACATTGCAAAGGAAGGCACATTGAAGGTCGTCACCAACGAAGACGGCACCAAGACCGTCACGATGGAGAACCTCAAACTCAAGAATGTGGAACACGAAAGCGAGTTCTTCTTCCCCATCCTCGATGGCGAGTTGCAATACCACGGCTATATGTATGAACTGAGTTTGTAAGTAAAACTATAATTTAAAAAAGAGGTGCTTCCTTGCGTGGGGAGCACCTCTTTTTTGGTTTATGCAACTTTGTTCTTCTTTTTCCAGCAGAGGAACAGCACCAATCCCAGTACGGTAATGGCCGCACCAATGCCGTAACCAACAGAGCGGGGGAGAAGTGACCCTAATCCACCATCGGAGGCTTTGGCGACGAAAAGGAAACAACCAGTCACCATAGTCATGAAAAGGGCGGGGATAAGGGTGATGAGATACCAAAGCTTGCCTTTGTTATTGCACAAGTAAACCGTTATGGCCCATAGCGTTACGGTGGCAAGTACTTGGTTGGCCCAAGCGAAATAACGCCAGATGAGTTGGAAGCCCTTGGCATCGGAGATGCTGTAGACCAAGATGGCCGCTGTGACGGCAAACATCGGTACGGCGATAATCAGGCGGTTCTTGATGGGCTTTTGGTCGAAGTTCATGAAATCGCCGATGATGAGTCGCGCCGAGCGCAGGGCTGTGTCGCCCGAGGTGACCGCTGCGCTAATGACACCCAAAACGGTGATGGTAGCAATAATCGGCGTAAACCAAGTGTTGGCAATGATGCCCACGATGGCTGCACCGCTCTTGCCAGAAACATCAACAACGCTGTCGGGGCCGAAGAAATAAGCGGCGGCAGCGGCCCATATCAAGGCGACGATACCTTCAGTGATCATGGCACCGTAGAAAATGGGACGGCCTTGCTTCTCATTCACCATGCAACGCGCCATCAAAGGCGACTGCGTGGCGTGGAATCCCGATATGGCACCACAGGCAATCGAAATGAACATCATCGGGAAGATGGGATTGTTGGGCGCGTCGGGGTGACGGTTTTGCATCCCGCTCCAAAGTTCGGGGATTTCGGGCTTGTAGATGAGGAAAGCCACAAAGATGGCCACGGCCATGCCAAGCAGCAGAATTCCGAAAATAGGATAGATTTTTCCAATCAGTTTGTCGATGGGCAACAATGTGGCTATCAGGTAATAAGCCAAGATAATGACGACCCAGATGTATTTGTTCCAGCCTGGAGTGAAGCTGTTCATCAGTAGGGTAGCAGGTGTGTTGACAAAGACCACGCCGACGAGTATCATCAACAAAACGGTAAAGCCGCGCATCACCTGTTTGGCTCCATTGCCGAGATAAGCGCCGTGGATTTCGGGTAGGCTTGCGCCTTTGTCGCGGAGGGAAATCATGCCTGCGAGGTAGTCGTGGACGGCACCGGCAAAGATGCTTCCCAACACAATCCAAAGGAAGGAAGCCGTGCCAAACTGCGCTCCCATGATGGCACCGATGATGGGACCCACACCCGCAATGTTGAGGAACTGAATGAGATAGATGCGCCAAGGCTTCATCGGCACGTAATCCACGCCGTCGGCCATGGTGGTGGCGGGGGTGGCACGTTGTGGGTCGATGCCGAAGACCTTCTCAACGAACTTTCCGTAAATGAAATAGCCGAGCAGCAGCACGGCAAGGGCAATGAAAAAGGTTGTCATGTCGATTCAAGTTTTGTTGCCGCAAAGATAGAGTTTTTCGTTTTTGTTTTCCTGAAAATGCGTATTTTTGTGCCAAATACAATGCAAAAAATGAGAAAGATTTTGTTTTTGTTTTTATCTATCTTGCTATCAATCAATGGTTTTTCGCAAGATTGGGTGAATTTGGGCAAGAATCAGCCTTCGGAGCCCGTGGCCGTTTTGTTATCACAAAAGGATGACGAAATCAACCTGAGGTTCGGCTTGGAAGGATACACACCTCTTAAAGTGTCGACACCCCGTGGCATGGCCGAGGTCATCAACGTGCCCAAAATGGCCTCCATGCTGATGGAAGGTGCCCCCGATTTGCCATTGTTTGCCATTCCCGTGGCCATCGGCGACCAAGCTGAGATGCAACTGACGATTGTGGCGACGCAATATAAAGATTTTCAAGGCGTTGAAATTGCACCCTCTAAAGGCAACCTTAGCCGTGAAGTCAATCCTGATGAGGTGCCTTACACTTACGGGGACGTTTATTCCAAAGACGAGTTTTATCCTTCCCAACAGGCCGTTTTGGACCATCCTTACATTCTTCGCGATGTGCGCGGACAAAATATTTTGGTCTATCCTTTCGCCTATAATCCAGTGGAGAAAGTGTTGCGTGTGTATACCGAATTGACTTTGAAGTTGCAGAAAATCAGTGATAAAGGAGAAAATCCGAAGACGAACAGAAAGCGCTCAGGTCGATTGTCGGCTGAGAACGAGGCGATGTATGCCCGACGTTTTGTCAACTTTAGTGCTGATGATGCCAAATACAGTTTTATCCCCGACGAGGGCGAGACGATGGTCATTTGTCCCGAACAATACATGGCCGCCATGCAGCCCTACGTGGATTGGAAGAACCAGTCGGGGCGGCCCACTGCGCTTTACAGCCTCACCGAAGCCGGCGACAATAACTACAACGCAATCAAGGAGTTCATTCTCAGCCATTACAACAATCCGTCTGAAAACCTGTGTTTTGTGTTGTTGGTGGGCGACTATGACCACATCACGCCGCGCTCGATGAATGGCGGTTGCTCCGACATTTGGTTTGGCCAGCTTGAAGGCAACGACTACTATCCTGAAGTCTTTGTGGGTCGTTTCTCCGTCGAGAGCGTCGCGGATGTAGAGCATCAGGTGGCAAAGGTCATCTACTACGAGCGCGATATGCCCGCCGATGCCGATTGGCTTGCCAAGGGCATTGGCATTGGCTCAACCGAGGGACAAGGCTCAGGTCATAATGGTGGAGAAGCTGATTATCAACATATTGAATATATTCGTGACACTTTGTTGCATTACACGTATTCTGAGATTTCGCAACACTATGCGGGCGTTGGCGTGGGTACCAATGCGGCTATGCTTTCCGAGAACTTCAATGCGGGAGCAGGCATTTGCAATTATTGTAATCACGGCTCCATAACGGGTTGGTCTGTAGGCTCTTATAACAGCAGCCACGTCAATGCCTTGGTGAACGACTACAAATGGCCTTTCATTTGGTCGACGGCTTGCCTCAACGGAAAGTTCAACATGAATTGCTTTGCTGAGGCCTGGATGCGGGCCACCGATAACACGACGGGCGTTCCCACGGGTGCCATCGGCGGCATGTTCAGTTGGATCAACCAGCCTTGGCAACCGCCCATGACCGGACAGGATGAAATGGTTGACATACTTTGCGAATGGCGCAGTGCCGACCGTTTCCATCATACTTTTGGCGGTGCGTCGCTCAATGGCAACATGAAAATCCTCGACTTGTATCCTAACGACCAGGGTGATACCCACAACACATGGATTCTTTTCGGCGACCCTAATCTCATGTTGCGCACGGCCACGCCTGAATCGATGAATGTCAGTTGCCAGTACGATGTGATATTCCTTGGACAAGGCGAATTGCACCTCCATGCCGATGCCGATTATGCGTTGGCCACCCTCAATAGAGATGGCAACGTGCTTTGCTCTGCACCTATCATTAATGGCGAGGCCACACTCATTTTTGACAGTCCGATGGAGGTGGGCACGGCGCAATTGATCGTCGTCGGATTCAACAAGGTCACTCATGTTCAAGATATTGAAATCATCCCTGCTGAGGGGGCTTTTCTTACCTATAATCGTTTTGAGATCAACAACGAGAGCGGACAGGCTGATTATGGTCAAACGTTCACTATGGATTTGACTGTCAAGAATATGGGTAACGGTAGTGCTTCCAATGTTCAAGCTGTCTTGAGCTGCGATTCGCCCAATATTGAGATTTTGGATGGCGAAGCTCTCATTCCTCACATAGCTTCTTTTGAAGAGTTTACTATCGAGGATGGTTTCCAAATCAAGGTGGCAGACCTCATTGAGGATGGTACGAAGGCCGAGTTTGTCCTCACATGTTCTGACGGCAACAATGATTGGACCAGCCGATTCCGCATGACGCTTCACGCGCCGGTGTTTGCCTTGGCAGATTTCCGTCCGACGGCCAATGTCAATCCGGGGCAAAATGGTTCTTTGATTGTGAGCATTCGCAATTTGGGTTCAGCGGCATCACACAACACCCGTTTGGAACTCTACAGCAGCTCGACCGACATCGTGTTTGATGAATCGGTGCAATGGCTGTGGAACATTCCTTCGGGGGGCACGGCTACGGCTCAAATTCCGTTCATTGCCGATGCCAATGTGCCATTGGGAAGTAGTTATGAGATGATGTATATCGTTGAGGCAGAGCAGTATATGTTCGAAGGAAAGGAGTTCCTCAACATCGGATTGTTGAAGGAGACTTTCGAGACGGGCGACTTCAGTGTTTTCGATTGGCAGACGCTTGGAGGTTCGCTTTGGTTTATTGACAACAGCACTGCAAACACGGGCACTTACAGTGCGCGGTCGGGAGTCATCGGCAACGCCAATGTGACTACGTTGCAAGTTCAAGTTGAGGTCACGGAAGCCGGACAAATTTCGTTTTACAAGAAAATCAGTAGCGAAGCCGACAAGGACAAACTGACCTTCTTCATGGATAGTCAGACGCTTGGCGTGTGGTCGGGCGAGGTGGATTGGAGCAAGGAAACCTTCAACGTCACTGCGGGGACGCACACCTTCAAGTGGATTTACATGAAGGATAGCTCGGGCAGCTATGGTGACGATGCCTGCTGGATTGACGACATCCAATTCCCCGCTGCCGATGTCATTGAAATGCCGCATGGCCCTGAATTGCAGGCCGCCGTCGATGGCAATTCGGTGATGCTTTCGTGGGAGAGTTTAGGGGCTGGTTATGAATATATTATCCGTTGCAATGGCACTGTTTTGGCCACACAAACAGGTACTTCCTATACGGAGAATCGGGGCGATGGCACCTACCTCTATAGCGTGGTTGCACAACGGGATTACTTGTTGACAGCCCCGTCGTATGCTCTTGTGGAAGTTGGCATTCTCAATGTGGTGGAGCTGGAAGATGAAGTCATGGTTTATCCCAACCCGACACAAGGTATTGTTAGCATAGAAACGCTTCCTGGCAAACCGTTGCCCAATGCGGAGTACCGCGTTTTCAACCTGATGGGTCAGCAACTGTTCCAAGGGCGGCTGTTGCGCTCCGCACAAATTGATTTCTCGGGCCAGGCCAAAGGCATCTATGTGCTGCATATCATGTGCAAAGGCCAAGTGTTGACGCAAAAGATTGTAGTTCGATGAGTTATCTGAAATCGAATACCTTATTTGAACAGATTAGGACAGAGGATCTTTACGAAAAGATTCCCCGTCCTATTCTTATTGCCGACCATTTGTTGACTCCCGACAACATGGGCGCGATGATTCGGTTGGCCGACAATATCGGTGCCACCGAGGTTTGTTTTTTGGGCAGGGAAGAGGAACATCGATTGGCCAAGGTGCGTCGTGCCGCCGCTTCAAGCCGCGACAACATCCGATGGTATTTCAGTGATTCGATGAACTTGCGCGAGGTGGTTCCTGAAGGAAAGATGATTGTTGCCATAGAGACTGCGGACAACGCAACATGTATATATGATACGGAATTGCCTGAAAATGTGGCGTTCATCGTGGGGAGCGAAAGCCACGGCCTCAGCGATGAACTTTTGTCGCAATGTGACATGGTAGTTTACATCCCCGTGCCAGGACCGACACGCTCGCTCAACGTGAGCCATGCCGCAGCGGTGGCCTTGTTTGAATGGCAACGGCAAATGCGAATGAAATGCGGAATCAAGAATGCGGAATGCAGAATAACGCGGAGCGACGAAGGGCTTTGTCCCCATTCAGCATTCCGAATTCAGCATTCCGAATTAAAATACAAGCACATCTTCTTCGACCTCGACCGTACTTTGTGGGACTTTGACGCTGCCGCTGAGGTGGCTTTTGAGCGCATTTACGACAAATACAACCTGAAAGATTTGGGCATTCCGAGTGCTCACGAGTTCCACGAGGTGTATCATCCGCTGAATGAGCGGCTTTGGGAACTTTACCGCGAGGATAAAATCACCAAAGACTACTTGAACCGTACCCGGTTTGTGTTGCCTTTGGAGCATTACGGCATTCACGACACCGACTTGGCCGACCATTTGAGCGAGGATTACGTTTATTGGTCGCCGCGCATTGTGAGGCTCGTTCCCGGCACAATGGAACTGTTGGACTACCTGAAACCGAAATATCATTTGCATCTGATTACCAATGGCTTTCAGGAAGTGCAAGACACCAAACTGGCTGGCTCAGGCTTGAAACCTTTTTTTGAGACTTTGACAGTTTCGGAAGAAGTCGGGGTGAAGAAACCCAACCCAGAGATTTTCCACTACGCCTTGCGCAAAGCCCATGCTACCGCCGAAGAAAGCTTGATGATTGGCGACGAGATGGCTGTGGATATTGACGGAGCTCGTGCCGCTGGGATTGATCAGATTTTCTTCAATCCAAGTGGGGCAAAAGTTGAAGGAGAGCGGACGTTTGAGGTGCGGCGTTTGGTGGATATTATGGGAATTGTTTGAGTGTTTCAGTTCCTCTTCCTTGGAAAACTTCTTCTCGCCTCACTATAAACCAAAAACACCGCCGGCTTCTTGTTCAAGTCGCCCTTGAAGTTTTTCCATTCGCCAATATCTTGACTGATAATCAGTTCGTCATCGCAGGTAAGGTTGCAGGCGATGCAAAGCCGCGTGGAAGGATGGAGGTTTTTGCAAAGGTCTTGCAGCATGGCGTTGTTGCGGAAGGGCGTTTCGATGAAAAGCTCGGTTTCGTTGTTGGCCAACGATCGGCGTTCCAAGTCCTTGATGGCGTTTTGTCTTTCCGGACTTTTGATGGGCAGGTAGCCGTGGAAAGCGAAAGCCTGTCCGTTGAATCCCGAGGCCATCAAAGCGAGAATCATGGCGTTTGGCCCTACCAAAGGAACAACCTGAATGCCAGCGGAATGTGCCAAATCCACGACCAAGGCACCCGGGTCGGCCACGCAAGGCGTTCCGGCCTCCGACATCAGTCCCATGTCTTCACCTTGCAGGCAGGGGCCGAGGTGTTCCATCAGGTCGAGGTTGCGGGCGTTGTGCTTGTCGAGTTCGATGAATTCGATGTCGTCGATGGGGCAGTCCATCCCGAGGCGGCTCAGCACACGGCGCGAAGTGCGGGTGTTTTCAACGACAAAGTGTCGCAGTTGTTTCACGATTTGGAGTGTGCCTTGTGGCAACACATGTTCTGGCCGAGTGGCACCAAGCAGGTTGGGCACCAAATAAAGCTTTCCGAAGTGGTTGGTAAACATCGATTTGTGGATTACAACACGATTTTCTTTTCAATTTCAGCCATCATCGCCTTGAACTGTTTGTCGGTCTCAAGTCGGTCTTTGACGGTTTTGCAGGCATGATGCACCGTTGCGTGGTCTTTCTTGCCGCATTGCTCACCGATGGCAGTGAGACTGGCGTTGGAGTATTTCTTCGAGAGGTACATGGCGATTTGGCGGGCTTGTACCACTTGGTGCTTGCGCGTGTTGAGTGCCAAATGGTCTGCACTGATTTTAAAGTAGTCGCACACAATGTTGATGATATACTCCACCGATAGTTCCTTGACGCTGTTGCGCACAAAACGCTCAATGATTTGCTGCGTCATCTCGATGGTGATGTCCTTCTTGTTGATGGATGACTGGGCGATGAGCGAAATGATTACGCCTTCTAATTCGCGGACACTGGCGCGTAGGTTGTGGGCCAGATATTGGATAACCTCGTCCGACAGCTTGATGCCGGTTTTGGTAAGCTTCTCTTTAATGATGCTGATGCGGGTCTCCACGTCGGGAATCTGAAGGTCGGCGGTCAGGCCCCACTTGAAGCGTGAAAGCAGGCGCGACTCGATGTTTTGCAGGTCGGAGGGGAACTTGTCGCTGGTGATGACAATCTGCTTGTTGTTTTGATGTAAGTAGTTGAAAATCTGGAAGAAAACCTCCTGTGTGCCCGTCTTTCCCGCAAGGAACTGGATGTCGTCGATGATGAGCACGTCAATCATCTGGTAGAAGTGGATGAAGTCGACGCGGTTGTTGTTCTTGGTGGCGGTGAAATACTGGTTGTAAAGCTGTTCGGCCTGCACATACAGCACTGTCAGGTCGGGGTGGAGGCGTTTGGCTTCAAGGCCTATGGCGTGGCAAAGGTGGGTCTTGCCCAAGCCTGTGCCGCTGTAGATGAGCAACGGATTGTAGGCTGTGCCTCCGGGCTTGCGGGCCACTTCAAGGCCACACTGACGTGCCACGCGGTTACATTCGCCTTCTATGAAGTTATCGAATGTGTAACTCTCGTTGAGTTGTGACTCGATTTGCCGCTTTTGCAGTCCAGGGATGACGAAGGGGTTGATGGGCCCTTCCGACAACTTTTCTGGTGCAGGTCGCCCGATGGGATTTTTCGGGTTGTTGCGGTTTGAACCTGGCATCAGCATCGTGTAGGGTCGTTCCGAGCTGTCCATGACGATGCTGTAATTCAGCTTGGCTTCTGGGCCGAGGAACCGTTTCAGGGTCATTTTCAGCAGGTCGATATACTTGTCCTCAAGCCACTCATAGTAAAACTGGCTCGGCACTTGGATGGTGAGGACATTGTTGTTGAGCGACAGCGGGACAATAGGCTTGAACCAAGTCGCAAAGCTTTGCGGCTCGGTGTTGTCCTTAATCACCGAGAGGCACTTATCCCATATTTCGACGTGGCGGTCGCCCATTGAAATCTCTTGATTTATTGCTTATTGAAGAAATTTGGTATTGTCTGAGGCCGTTTTCTCACCCCATTTCAACCATGCAAAAATAGAAGATTAATTGTTTATAAAAAAATTGAAAACCTATTGATTTTGAATTTTATTTTTCCAAAATTACGAGGATTTTTGGGCTTTGGAAAAACAAAATGTTGGTTTACATGGTGTTAATGTGGGTAATTTTTACCCCGTACAAATTATTGAATTTGTCGAAAATTTTTGAAGCGGCATTTTTCCTTGTTGAAAACTCAAGGTAGCAGTCAAGCTCAAACAGAGGGTTGCGTTGCTCAAGGTTTTCCTCTTTCATGATGCGCATCACCTCGTTCATCAAGGGGTAAGCAAACTCAAGACTGTAAATTTCATTTATGGTTTTTTCCACTATTGAACTGTTGTCCAACGCGTCACGGGCTGCGGTTTTGTATGCGTTAATGAGTCCCGAAGTGCCCAATTTGATGCCGCCGAAATAGCGCGTCACGACGATGCAGACGTTGGTGACGTCTTTCGAAAGAATCTGGTTGAGGATGGGCTTGCCGGCGGTTCCCGAGGGTTCTCCATCGTCGGAGGAGCGGAAAACTTTCTTGTCGGGACCAATCATGTAGGCGTAGCAATGGTGCCGTGCATCGAAATATTTCTTCTTGACCGATGCGACGGCGGCTTTGGCCTCTTCTTCGTTCATCACGATAAAAGTCTCGGCGATGAACTTGCTGCCTTTTTCCTTGTAAAGTCCCTCGCCGCAGGTGGCTAACATATTATAGGTGTCGTCGTTCATGGCTTCATGGTAATAAGGATGACGGCGACAATGGCAATGGCGAGGCCGAGGTAGTTTTTCCAGGTCAGTTTTTCCTTGAAGAGCAGCCAACCCGTAAGTGCCGTGAGGCTGACCACGCCGATGTTGTAGACGGGGAAGAGCACGACATTGTCGAAGCAGCGCATGGCGTGATAGACGCAATAGGTGGAGAAGAAGTTGATGACTCCCAGACCGATTCCGCCCAAGGCACTTTTCCACTGCCATTTCGATTTGCCTCGGATAAGGTCGTAGGTCACGATGATGATGCCGAACAGCAAAGCGATGAAGTAGATGAAGGCAATCATGAAGCTCATGTCGATGGCTTCGTTGCGTTGCTCGGTGAGCTTCATGAGGATGTCGCCAGTGCCCGTGCCAAAGAAAATAAAAATGGGGAGCAACCAATTGGTTTGGTTGGTTTTAGACGACTCGTTTTTCCTTCCGACCACCAACACCAAGGCCACCAAAGCCAAAACGATGCCCAACGAAGCAACGAAATTCAGCCTTTCATTGAACAAAACCACGCCCGCCAAGGTGGGCAACACCACAGAGAGTTTGCTCGAAAGCGAGGTGATCGTTACGCCGGAGCGCTGGGTGGAGGCAGTCATCAGCAAGTAGGTGAAAATGAACCAGAAACCCGTGATGAGCGAGAGGCCAAACCACGGCTCGGCGACCAATTGCGCGGGTGTGTCGAATTGTTTACACAACAGGAAACCCGTACCTGCCGCAAAGACATAGTTCCACATCAACGCTTGGTGATTGTCGAGTTTGAAACGCTCGAAGAGGCGCATCGCCACGAAGACGCCGGTGGAGAATAATATGGCAAGAATCAGATAACCCATAGTCGTAGGGGCGGACCCACGTGTTCGCCCATCTTTAATCATTCGGCAAAAGTACGGAAATCTTTGGTTCAACGGAGTTAATTTTGCGTATCTTTGTCCCATGTTTGGATTTAATCTGCAAAAAACAAAACGCCACTTCACTGAGGCATTGGCAGAAACGTTCTCGCAGCGCGAGGCGGAACAGTTGATGCGTATCCTGCTCGAAGACCTATTCGGCATTGACCTGAAACGTCAATTGATGGAACCTGATTTGCGCATCGATGAGTGGCAATACCACCACTTGGACGAGGCCGTGAAGCGATTGCTATCAGGTGAGCCGGTGCAATATGTGACGGGCATGGCACGTTTCGGCGACTTATTAATAAAGGTGTCAGCGTCAGTGCTCATTCCACGTCCTGAGACGGAGGAAATGGTGCAGAAGATTTGCACCTCGTTGCCAAAAGAAAAACCCATGCGCATTTGGGACATTGGGACTGGCTCAGGCTGCATTGCCATTGCCTTGGCGAAGCATTTCGCGAATGCCAAAGTTATGGCCTTCGATGTTTCCGAAGCGGCTTTGCAAGTGGCCAAAGAAAACGCCAAAAACAATGCTGTTGAGGTGACTTTTGTGCAAGACGACATTTTGAATCCCACATCCGGTTTTTTCGCCCAGCCTGTCGATTTGGTGGTGAGTAACCCGCCCTACGTCTGCGATAGCGAACGTGCCGCCATGGAAGCCAACGTCCTCGAATGGGAGCCTGATACAGCCCTCTTTGTCCCCGATGATGACCCGCTGCGATTTTATCGTCAGATTTTGTGTTTGGCCAAAAACCAGCTAAACCCCGACGGCCAAGTTTGGTTTGAAATCAATGAGCGAATGGGGGATGAGATGCTGCTTTTATGTCGCAAAATGGATTTTGCAGAGGTAGAAATCATAACTGATTTTGCAGGGAAACCAAGGTTTTGCTTGGCACGCATAGCCCCGTAGGGGCGTAGGATATTTGGCAGGCGGTGGAATGTAATGGAATCCCTGCCGTCAGAAAACGGTGATAGGATGTAAACCCCTGCCGAAAAAAAGAATATCCAACCAAAAAATTCCGTATTTTTGCCGCCGCGATTCAGGCAGACTGTCGCGGGTCGGGAAAGCCGACGCGAGGAAAGTCGGGACAGCACAGAGCACCATACTTCTTAACAGGAAGGTGTCCGAAAGGGCAACAGCAAGTGCCACAGAAACATACCGCCCTTCGGGGTAAGGGTGAAAACGCGAGGTAAGAGCTCACGCATTGGGTGGCGACATTCCGATGAGGTAAACCTTATGGGCTGCAAGTCCAAGTATAGAGACAATGAGGCCTTCGGGCCTCGAAAGGGCTGCTCGTCCGTCGTCTCAGGGTAGGGCGCTTGAGCCTGCGGGCGACCGCAGGCCTAGAGAAATGACAGTCGCCCCGCAAGGGGAACAGAATCCCGCTTATTCGCCTGCATCGCTATTACAAAGCAAGTCCCGCTGTTGCGGGACTTGCTTGTTTTTGGGGTAATGTTACCAAAAATGATTGGTAAAAATCTCATTAGGAAGAACATTGTTATAAAACAATGTATTTGAATGGGTTGACATTTAAAATCCAAAGCAAGAGTCCTACTGAAACAACAGAAGCCGTAGCACCTGCCATAGTTAACAAAGCACCTTTATAATTGCGTCTCGAAATGAGAATCACCAGAATACTAAGCACAATAAAAATACTTTCAAACCAGAAACAAATGCCCAAACCGAGCATGATGCCCGCGATAAAGAACGAGGTTCGATGGACGTTTTCGTTGAGGTTGTTTTGGCGCAACACTTCTTGACGAAGCACTACATTGGAGCCGTAGAGCAGCAGTGGCAGTCCGAGGAAGGCGCTGGCGTTATCGATGACACCAAAGGCAGGCATCACGCAACTGAAGGCTGGGATGAGAGCCAAGAGCCAAGCGTTTTGCTTGTTGGAAGTCAGGTCGCAAATGCGGTAAATCATCGAAACGGTGAACAACGACACGGCGGCGTAGAGTGCTCGGCTGAGCAGCATCATCCCTTGTGACTGTCCGATGCCGAGAATGGATTTCATCTTGTCCAAAAATCCTATGAAGAGCGTGGGATGTTGCAGTTCGCGGTTTGAGCCGAAGCCAGGAACGAAAATGACGACAAATATGCGCACCGCAATGGCGATGAGCATCAGTGTGGTGAAGGGGTGCCGTTCCTTGAATTGTTTGAGTTTCTGGAGCATGTTGGGATGTGTTTTCGTTTATTTTGTTTGCGCAAAAATAGCAAAAAAGCATCAAACCCAATCAAGTGAGCCCAAAAAGCATTATTTTTGCGATGAAAACAAAAACATCATCATTATGACAACTTTCAACGCAAAACAAGTAAAAGACCAAGTGGTTCAATGGATTAGGGATTGGTTTGAAGAAAACGGCAAAGGTTGCAACGCCGTCATCGGCATTTCGGGCGGCAAGGACAGTAGTGTTGTGGCCGGACTTTGTGTCGAGGCCCTTGGTGTGGACCGCGTCATTGGTGTGACCATGCCCAACGGTGTGCAGCCCGACATCGACGACAGCATGAAACTCATCAATCACCTCGGCATCCGGCATTGCTGCGTCAACATCGGCGACACCTATAATGCCTTGATTGCCGCTGTAAAAGAGCAATTGGGCACTTTGGATGCCGAAGTCAGCCGCCAAACCACCATCAACCTGCCGCCACGTCTGAGAATGAGCACTTTATATGCCATTTCGCAGTCGATGAACGGGCGTGTGGCCAACACCTGCAACCTCTCTGAAGATTGGGTGGGCTATTCGACCCGCTACGGCGATGCCGCAGGCGATTTCTCTCCTTTGGGCGGACTTACCGTACAGGAAGTCAAGGCGATAGGGAAGGAGTTGGGCCTGCCCATCGAGTTGGTGGAAAAGACGCCTTCCGACGGCCTCACCAACAAGAGCGACGAGGACAACCTCGGTTTCACTTACGCCGTCTTGGACAAATACATCCGCACCGGCATTTGCGACGACCTCGAAACTAAGGCCCGCATTGACCACAAGCATGTGACGAACTTGTTCAAGTTGCAGCCGATTCCGCATTTTGAGATGAAGTGACCGCTCCGATGGATCTCCATGAATTCCTTAGCAATCGCATCGATATGAACGACATCTATGCGGTTTGCTTTTATACGCAAGGCAGGGAAAACGATGCCCGAAAGGAGGAATTGTACCGCGTGATGATGGACGACGAGGGCAGGGCAGGGGGCAATGCCGCTTGGATTTTCTCGCATTTCGCTTTGGCAGAAAATGAATGGCTTTACAGCAAACAACAAGAATTGATGGACGCTGTCATGCGCACCGAGAGCATCACCAAACGCCGCATTATGATGACCCTTTTGGAACGGCAACCCTTTACGAAGGAGGGCTTTCGCACCGATTACCTTGACTTCTGCCTTGAGCACATGGCCATGTTGGAAGAGCCATACGGCATTCGCGCCTTGTGCATGAAACAAGCTTTTGTCCAATGTAGCCTCGTTCCCGAACTGCTTCCTGAGTTGGAAGCCACTTTGCAGTTGATGGACGACAATTTCCTTTCTTCTGGACTGCGGACTGCTAAAAGGAATGTGCTGCGAGAAATCAAGGGAATTGCGAAAAGTTGTCTCTAAACATTTTATCGGAAAATCTTCAAACATCCTACCAAATAATCTTCAAACTCCCTATCAGAAAATCTTCAAACTCCTTATCAGAAATTATTTATTTATTTGTAATTCAAATAATTTTACTATTTTTGCAGCATGGTTCAAAAAATGCAAAATTATGTCTGAAGAAAAAGCATATTTGAAGCGCTTGGCTGATGAGTTGTTGGAGCTGCAATTGGAGGCTGCTGGCGTGGTGCTTGTAGAAGGTGCCAAATGGTGTGGCAAGACAACCACGGCACTTCAACAGGCCAAGAGCGTGATTTTCATGGACGAGCCAAAGCGTAAGGAAGAATATATGCGTTTGGCTGAGTCTGATATTGATGTGCTGTTGGAAGGCGATACACCACGCCTGATTGACGAATGGCAAAAAGCGCCTCAGTTTTGGGATGCATGCCGTTATTTGGTTGATAGGCGTGGCGATGAAGGCCAATTCATCCTGACCGGGAGCGCAGAACCCATTGACCAAAGCAAAATGAGCCATACGGGAACAGGTCGTGTTGGATGGGTGAAGATGCGCCCCATGTCGTTATATGAGTCGGATGAATCCAATGGAAGCATATCATTGGGCGAATTGTTTGAAGGCCATTTTAGGCCTGCTGAGGGAAATGAGTTGAATTTGAAAGAATTGTGCTATCTGATTTGTCGGGGTGGATGGCCCAAAGCCATCGGAAAGTCGGAGCGGGCAGCACTCAAGCAGGCTTTCAACTATATTGATGCTGTGGCCAAACGTGAGATTGTTGAGGTCGATAAAGTGCATCGCAGCGAGACCAATACGCGACGCTTGCTGCGCAGTTATGCCCGTCATCAGGCGTCACAAGCTACCAATGGCACTATAGCAGCCGACCTAAAGGCCAATGATGGCGACACCTTGAATGAAGCCACTATTGCATCGTATTTGAATGCCTTGAGGAAGATTTTTGTCATAGAAGACATGGAAGCATGGAATCCGAACTTGCGTTCAAAGGCGGCCATCCGCACTACCGATACGCGCTACTTTGTCGATCCGAGCATTGCCACTGCTTCTTTGGGTTTGGGACCGAATGACTTGATGAAAGACTTGAACACGATGGGCTTGTTTTTTGAGACACTTGCTGTGCGTGACTTGCGCGTTTATACCGAAACCCTCGACGGTAGCGTGTTTCATTATCGCGACAACAATGGTTTGGAATGCGATAGTGTGTTGCATCTCCGTAATGGTCACTATGGTTTGGTCGAAATTAAGTTGGGCGGCGAGACGCTTATTAATGAAGGTGCATCGAATCTTCTTTCTTTGGCGAAGAAAATTGATACCGACAAGATGTGTGCTCCCTCGTTCATGATGGTTCTTGTTGGAACTGGGCGATATGCCTACCGCCGTGAAGACGGGGTGTTGGTGGTGCCAATTGGCAGCCTGAAAAATTAATGTGTATGAAAGTTTTTCCTATTTTTGTGGTCTCAACAATTCAACGATTCAACAAACAATGTTCTCCTGTCCCATCCAAATCAGAATGAGCGACCTTGACCCTTACAACCACGTCAACAACGGGTCGCAATGCAACTATTTCGACATGGGTCGAAGCCGCTATTTCGAGCATGTCTTCCAAACCAGAATCGACTGGCTTACATTCAAATATGTCCTCGTCCACGTGGACTTGGACTTCCGCCATCCCGTGCTGTTCCACGACCCGATTGTGTGTGAGAGTCGCGTCACCGAAATAGGCAACTCCAGCTTCAAAATGGAGCAATGCCTGAAGGATGCCGAAACAGGCGAAGTCAAAACTTTGTGCCACGCCGTGGTGGTCTATTTCGACCGCGAGGCGAACAAGGCGGAACGGATACCTGATGCCGACAGGGAAAAAATGATGAATTTAGATTAACCTCGTGTCGAAGGCACGATACATTATTAACCCTACACAAGTGCAGCGCAGTGTAGGGGCCAAAACGAAACGAATATGAATACAAAAAGAATGATGATAGTGCTGGCACTAAGCATGACGATAACCAGCCTCCAAGCCCAAACCGAAGCCGAACTCAACGCTTGGAACGATGTCAACATCTACGAAATCAACCGTCTGTATCCTCGGACGAATGTAATCCCCGTGGGTGAGCAATGGTCGCAATGCCTCAACGGTGACTGGAAATTCCATTGGGTCGACTCGCCCTCTAAAGCCCCAGCCGACTTCTATAAGGAAGGCTACGATGCCTCGGGTTGGAAAACCATCAAGGTGCCGGCCAACTGGGAACTGAACGGCTACGGCACGCCCATCTATGTCAATGTGGACAACGAATTCCGTCCCAACGAGCCGCCTTTTGCCCCGACGGTGGACAACCCCGTGGGCTGCTACCTGACCGAGTTTGAGATTCCCGAAACTTGGAAAGACCGCCTGACTTTCATCAACTTTGGCGCGGTGAAGTCGGCCTACTATGTTTGGGTGAACGGCCAGTTTGTGGGCTACACCGAGGATGCCAAGACCAATGCCGAGTTTGACCTTACGCCATACGTCAAGGTGGGGAAGAACACGCTGGCCGTCAAGGTCTATCGTTTCTCCAACGGTTCCTATTTCGAGTGTCAGGACTTCTGGCGCTTGAGCGGCATTGAACGGGATGTGGTGGTTTATTCCAAACCTACAGTGCATATTGAAGATTACGAAGTCTCTGCTGGTTTGGATGAGACTTATCGCAATGGTATATTTACTGTTAGAGTTATTGTTGTAAACCATACAGGCAAGAAATATAAACATGAGAAAGTGACTGTGACTTTATACGATGGCGAGAAAGAGGTAGTTAGTTCGGAGCGTTATCTTAAGGATGCGGAATGGCATATTATTTCCTGCTTGGGTGTGGGTACTGACGAACCTATACCCAACATCAAACCGTGGTCGGCAGAGCATCCTAACCTTTATCGCTTGGAAATCAAAGTTTTGGATAAGAAGGGTAGGGAGATTGAGCGACTTGAAAACCATATCGGTTTCCGCACTGTGGAAATCAAGGATGGCAAACTTTTGGTCAATGGGCAGTATGTATTAATAAAAGGTGTGAACCGCCACGAGCATGACCCCTACACTGGCCATGTGATTTCGCGTGAGTCGATGGAACGCGATATCGCATTGATGAAGCAAATGAACATTAACACGGTACGCACCTGCCATTATCCCGACGACCCGTATTGGTACGAACTTTGCGATAAGTACGGCCTTTATGTTTGGGACGAAGCCAACTGCGAATCCCACGCCCAAGGTTATGGAGAAAAGAGCCTTGCCAAAGACCCGCAATACAAGAGGATGATTTGGTCGCGCAACTGCAACATGCTTGAACGCGACAAGAACCACCCCTCGGTGATTATGTGGTCGATGGGCAACGAGTGCGGCAACGGCGTGAATTTCGAATACACCTACGATTGGATGAAAGACCGTGACCCTTCACGCCCTGTGACTTACGAAAGAGCCATCTACGACCGCAATACCGATGTCATCGGCCTGATGTATGCCAGCCCGAAATATCTGCAACGCTTTGTGGATGAATGTCTTGATAGCGTATATCATCGTCCTTTTATCATGGTGGAATACTGCCATGCGATGGGCAACAGCATGGGTGGCTTGAAGGACTATTGGGACGTGATTGAAGCCAATGAGCAACTGCAAGGCGGCTGCATCTGGGACTGGGTGGACCAAAGTTTTATAGTTGATAGTGAAAAGTTTAAAGTTGATAGTTCAGTTGCTGCAATAGCTCCCCAAAACTCTCAACTCTCAACTCTCAACTCTAAACTCTTCTATGCTGTGGGAGGCGATTTCGGCCATGCCTACGGCGTGGGCGACGACGACGCTTTCTGCGCCAATGGTGTGGTCAGCAGCGACCGTAGGCCGCACCATCACGCCGCCGAGGTGAAGAAAGTGTATCAGCCCATCAAGTTCACCGCCAAGGACTTGACTTGGGGCAAATTCGAAGCCAAAAACTGGTTTTCGTTTACCAATGCCTCAGCCTTTTATTGTGATTATGAGATTTTTTCGGCAGAAAAGTCATTGATAAAAGACAAACTCGACCTTGATATTGAACCTTTTGGAACACAGGAGATTAACATAGAGCGTTTGCGTATTTACGGCAATCCTGGTGAGGAGTTTTTCATCCGTTTTTCGGTGAAGACCAAAAAAGACCAACCATTTATGCCTGCTGGTACAGAAGTCGCTTACGATGAGTTCAAGTTGGATTGGCCTTCGGCGGAGAAGGAGCCTTGGGCAAAAGGAAAACAGGTAAAGTATCATGCGGGTATGCATAAAGTTTTCAATGATGACTTTGAACTTTACTTTAACTTTGTTTCTGGCAATATTGCCTGGTTTGCTTTCAAGGGCGAGGAATTGCCAATATCTCAACTCAAGGACAATTTCTGGCGTGCGCCTACCTTGAACGACGAGGTGGACGGTTGGGCTTTACCCCGTTGGAAAAAGGCTGGTTTGCAGCATCTTAAAGTCAAGAATGAAGGCGAAAAGTACTATTTTGATAGAATGGATTCGGGTATGCATTTCAAGCAATTGGATGACTATACGGTGGCGGTTACTGCAACCTTTGGGTATTATGATGACAAAGATCAATTGCAAATCGTGGTCAATAAGTTGTATCTCATTGACGGCGAGGGCAACATCAGCATCACCAACCGCGTGGAGCCAATGGAAACGGTCACTTCTTTCCCGAAGATTGGAATGCAGTTCCGTATGCCAATGGATTACAGAAACCTGACCTATTTCGGAAAGAACACAGAAAACTATCCCGACCGCAATGCATCAGGTAAAATGGGTTTGTATCATGTGGATGCTTTGAGTTTGTTTGAGCAACATGTGGTGCCTCAGGACAACGGTAACCATTCCGACACGAGATGGCTGGCTTTGACGAGTGACAAGAGCAAGGTGGGGCTATTTGTCAAGATGCAGGAACCGTTCAACTTCAGTATTTACAATTACGACGATGACAACCTCACCGCAGCCCGCCGCATCAATCAACTTAATCCTACGGATTTTCTTACCGTCAATGTGGACTACAAGCAGGCTCCCATCGGCACGGCCACTTGCGGCCCGGGCGTGGATGAGAAGTATGTGTTGAGCAATCAGGTGTATGAATACACGGTGTTGCTCCGCGCTTTCGACAAGTCGCAAGACCTGATTGAGCTGACTCGTTTTCAAGTGCCGAATGTGGATTCTTTGATGGTTCCGATGCCCGAAATCAAGGCTTCGATGCTGGGCGACGAGAATTATCGCATCTATAACCATCCGCTCTCTATTTCAATGACTTGCACCGAAAAAGGTGCTGAAATCCGCTACACTTTGGACGGCTCCGAACCGACGGAAAAATCGAAGAAATACACCAAACCGTTCATTATCAACCAATCGTGTAAGGTGAAGGCCAAAGCCTTCAAGAAAGGGATGGTGTCTTCATTCGTGGCTTTGCGTCAGTTCAACCGCCTGAACATAAAAAACACGACCTTCGTCAACTCGCCTGCGGAGCGTTATGGAAAAGAGGCCGACATCGCCCTAATGGACGGCAAGAAAGGCGTTTCTGGTGATTGGCAAAATGACTGGCTGGGCTTTGAAGGTGTCGATATGGAAGCCACTATGGAGTTGGCCGTTCCCACCATTATCAAAGTGGTGAAGATTGGCTTGTGCCACGAACCGCAATCGTGGGTGATGTGGCCCAAGGGTGTTTGGGTCAGTTTCTCGAAAAACGGCAAGGACTTCACCGATTGGCAGATGGCCGAGTTGCCCGTCTTCGACCGTCCCGACAAGATGCAAGGCTTTGGAAGGATTGAGGCACGGCTTCGCACCGACGGCAATCAATGGAAATTCGTCCGCGTAAAGGTTGAAAACCAAGGCGTTCTGCCCGATTGGCACCCCTACAAAGGCGAAAAGGCTTGGATTATGGTGGATGAGGTGACGATAGAATGAAAAAAGGCGCTCGAAAGCGCCTTTTTCTTTTCTTACCACTCCACAGCCATTCGTTGCACTGGCATCGTCATGCACCGCGCGCCGCCGCCGCCACGCGAAAGTTCGTTGCCTTCGAAGGCGATGATGCACTTGCGCTGTCTTTCAAGGTTGACCTTGTTGTTGACTACGTCGGCGGCAGTCACTACGTTGAAGCCGGCATCGTTGAGGGCCTGCAAAGTGTGCTGGTTGCGGCCGTAGCCGATGAATTTTCCTGGCTCAAGGCAGAAGAAGTTGCAACCGCTGTGCCATTGTTCGCGGGCGGCATAGTCGTCGTTGCCGTCGCCGCAATACACTGGTTCGAGGTCGATGCCGATGCTCTTCAGTCCAGCAACCAAGTCGGTCACTTCCTTGCCCACGGCTTTCTGCCCGTCGATGGTGATGTGGAAGGTCTTGAAAGCTGGATTCAGGATAACGGGCTCGTAAATCATGCACTTGTCCACGTCAAGCATGGTGAACACCATGTCGAGATGGATGAACGACTCGGGCGTGAGAGGCAGCTCTTGGAAGATAAGGTGCTTCACGCCAGGTTTGGTCTTCAGGTGTTCGACGAGGCCTTCCACGCCGTGCATGTTGGTGCGGGCACCCAAGCCACAGATGACGACATCATCGCGGATGATTTGAACGTCGCCGCCTTCCACCGTGCCGATGCCATGCACGTCGTAGTCCAACGAAGGCTTCACGACTTTGGCCTCAAACATGGGGTGAAGGTTGTAGATGGTTTCCAATATCATGCACTCGCGGGCGCGAACCTGCGAGGCCATGCTGCTGATCATCAGGTTGTCGAACATCGTGAACGAGGCATCGCGCATGAAGAACAGGTTGGGCAGTGGGCGCAGCAGGTACTTCTCTTTCTTGAACGAGGCAATGCTGTCCATCCTCACGCCTTCGATGAGTTTCTTCGACAACTCTTTGGCGGTCATGCCTTTAAGGTAGTCGGCAATCACGAGGCGGTCTTCGGCCTTGCAGATGCGGTCGATGAGGCTGTTTTTGATGCGGTCGTCCTCAAGGATGTCGGCCAACAAGTCGCAGATTTCGTGGACTTGAGTGGCCTTTTGCAGCACGCGCTTGAAATAGCCGTATTCCTTTTGTGCGACTTGCAAGTTCAGGATGTCGCTAAACAAATAGATATGAGCGTCTTTGGGTGTCATGTTCTCGATTTCGGGTCCTGGCATGTGGACCAAAACATGTTGTAACTTGCCGATTTCCGAGCTTACATTGACGCTGATAGGGTTGAAATCCATAAAGTGTATTTTCGTGAAACAATGGGAGCGCTTTTCATAAAAACATTCTCCAAATATCGCCGCAAAGGTAAGAAATCTTCCCTGATTGGCAAGGCAAAATCCGAAAAATCTACTCGTAAACCCTAAACCTGACTTTTTCAGGCTGCTCGATGTGGAGGAACAAGGCTTCACATTCCTTTTCGCCCCAATTGCCTATCATGGTTGCCTCTCGCGTCAAAATCTTCAGTTCGTCGATAAACTCGCTACGTGGCACGGTGTAAGCCCCCAAACTCATTAGGTGGCTTGTTTCCTGTTGGCAGTCGATGAGCTTGAAACCGTTGATTTTCAGGAATTGATGCAGGTGATAAAAGGCCACTTTTGAGGCATCGGTCACGGTGTGGAACATCGACTCGCCGAAAAAGACCTGCCCGATGGAGACACCATACAGTCCGCCCACCAACTCGCCATCAAGATAACTTTCGAAGGAATGGGCGATACCCAATTCATGCAGGTGACAATAGGCCTCAATCATCTCATCCATAATCCAAGTGCCGTCCTGTCCCTCGCGGGGCGTGTTGGCGCAATGTGTCATCACCTCGCGGAAATTGGTGTCAATTCTCAACTCAAACTTTCCCGACCGCAGCGTATGGCGCAGCGACTTGCTGACCTTCATCTCGCCCGGACGAATGACCAAACGCGGGTCGAGCGACCACCAAAGGATAGGCTCATCTTCGCTGTACCACGGGAAAATGCCGTTGGCGTATGCCACGATGAGGCGTTGGGGTGAGAGGTCGCCACCAAAGGCCAAGAGACCGTCGCGGTTGGCATGGTCGGCGGGTGGGAAAAAACAATCGTCGTCGTTAAGTTGATAAATCATGGCGCAAAAGTACAGAATTATTCCGTATTTTTGCGAGTCCTAAAACGCAACCTATGCCGCGTTATTTCATCCATATTGCTTACAACGGCAGCCGTTACCATGGTTACCAAATCCAGCCACATTCCGAGAGTGTGCAGCAGACTTTGGAGCAATGCTTGAGCCTCAAATTGGGGCAGACGGTTTCCATTACAGGATGTGGCCGGACGGATACGGGTGTCCATGCGCGGAATTATTACGCCCATTTTGACTTCGGGAATGAAATCACTGATGCGGAAAGACTGGTACATCAATTGAATGCGTTTCTTCCTGAAGACATCGTAGTATACCGCATTTGGCAAGTCGCGCCCGAACTACATGCCCGTTTTGATGCTGTGTCGCGCACCTATCATTATTACATCACGCGCACGAAGAATCCGTTTCACACGCATGATGCCTATTTCCTTTACGGCGACTTGGACATTGCCAAGATGCAGAAAGCGGCCAACATGCTCTTTGATTATGAGGATTTTACGAGTTTTTCGAAAGTCCATACCCAAGTGAAGACCAACAATTGCAAAATCATTGAGGCGCGTTGGTTTGAACAAGACGGTTTGCTCATTTTCCGCATCAAGGCAGACCGATTCTTGCGCAATATGGTGCGGGCTATCGTCGGCACGTTGTTGGAGATAGGGAAGGGGCGCATGACCTTGGAGGAATTTCGCGCCGTCATCGAAAGGAAAGACCGCTGCGAAGCCGGAACCTCAGTGCCAGCCCATGCGCTGTTCCTCGAAAATGTAGAATATCCCCAACTCCCAACTATAACCCCTTAACTCTCAACTTTCAACTTTCAACTCTCAACTCTAAACTCAATCTGTATGTTCCAAAAACTCATCCGATTCTGTGTAAAGCTCGTTCAGAAATACCTGCCTGAACCTTTCATTTTCGCCGTCATCTTGACCTTGGTGGCCTTCATCATCGCCATGCCGATATGCAAGCAAACGCCTATTGAGGTAGTCGAGCATTGGGGCAACGGCGTGTGGTCGTTGTTGGCCTTTGCCATGCAGATGGCTTTGGTGTTGGTCAGCGGTTCGGCTTTGGCGGCAGCACCCTCGATTAAACGAGGCATTAGCGCATTGGCGGCCAAGCCCAAAACACCTGCGGGTGCCATCGCTTTGGTGACGGGCATCTCTGCCTTGGCCTGCTGGCTCAATTGGGGCTTTGGCCTCATCGTGGGCGTCATCTTCGCCAAGGAAATTGCGAAGAAGTTGAAAGACGTTGATTATCGGCTACTTATTGCGTCGGCTTATAGCGGTTTCGTGGTGTGGCACGCAGGCCTGTCAGGTTCCATCCCTTTGACGATGGCCACTTCCACCTCCAATTTGGAAAAGGTCACACAAGGTGCTTTGATTGACCCCATCCCGATTAGCCAAACCATCTTGGCACCGCAAAACCTTATCATGGTGGCGGTCGTCATCGTGGCCATTGTGGTGGTCAACTCCTTGATGCATCCCAAAGGAAATCAAGTGGTTGCGATTGAGCCTTCGTTGCTTTTTGAAGAAGAACCAAAATCAGAGCCTAAGCCTGAAACGCCCTCCGAGAAATTGGAAAACAGTCGCATCCTCTCGTGGATTATAGCCCTGTTAGGTCTGTCGTATTTGGTCATTCACCTGTTTTTCAAGGGTGGCACTTTCGACCTCGGTTCGGTCATCATGCTGTTTTTGTTTTTGGGAGTCATCTTGCATGGCACACCGTTGGCATACGTCAGGGCTTTCGGCAAGTCGGTGGGTGGTGCGGCGGGCATTTTGCTGCAATTCCCGTTCTATGCAGGCATCATGGGCATCATTACGGGCGTCGGTGAGTCGGGCATTTGCTTGGGTGAGGTGATTAGCAATGCGTGTGTAAATATTTCAACGCCAAAGACTTATCCGATTTTTACTTTCTTCTGTGCGGCCATTTTGAATATGTTCGTCCCTTCGGGCGGCGGTCACTGGGCCATTCAAGCCCCGATTATGTTCACTGCGGGTGCCACTTTGGGCGTCGATGCTGGACTGACTGGCATGGCCATCTCTTGGGGCGACGCTTGGACCAACTTGATTCAGCCTTTCTGGGCTTTGCCGGCCTTAGCCATTGCCAAACTCAATGCAAAAGACATCATGGGCTTCTGCATTATTGACCTGTTTGTTACGGGATTGATTATTTGTGCAGGGCTTTTGTTATGGGCATAAAACAGAGAAAAGTCACTGATTTTCAGTGACTTTTCTGTCGGTGTAGCGGGAATGAGAATTGAACTCATGACCTCCGGGTTATGAATCCGACGCTCTAACCTACTGAGCTATCCCGCCGTCTTTCGGGGTGCAAAAGTAGATATTTTTTTGATACGGTCAACAAAAAAAGCGGAAAAAAATTTTTCCGCTTTTTTTGCTGCTGTTGTTTGGGTTATTCCGTCAGCTCTTTGGCGGCTTGTTCCAACTTGGTATCCAGCACTTTCATTGCTGCTTCGAGGCCTTGGGAGGCGTCGCCCTTCATGCCGAAGTAGAACTTGATTTTAGGCTCAGTGCCGGAGGGACGAATGGTAATCTTCGAGCCACTTTCGGTGAAGAATTGCAACACGTCGCTCTTGGGCAGGGTGATGGGTGTGACTTTACCTGTAGCCAAGTCTTTGGCTTCCTGTAGCTTGTAGTCGCGAATTTCGACGACTTTTTCGCCAGCGATTGCTGTGGGCGGATTTGTACGGAACTTGGCCATCAAAGCCTTGATTTCCTCGGTGCCGCTGATGCCTTTCTTGGTCAGCGAGACGAGTTTCTCCTTGTATAGACCGAACTCCTTGTAAATGTCCATGAGCAGCTCGTAAGGCGTCTTGCCTTGCTCGGCAGCCCAAGCGGTGGCTTCGGCTATCATGCTGGTGGCGATGACGGCATCTTTGTCGCGGACGAAGTCGCCAGCCAAATAACCGTAGCTCTCTTCGCCACCGCCGATGAACTGTTTCTTACCTTCAAGTTCCAAAATCTTGTCGGCGATATACTTAAAGCCAGTCAACACATCGTAACGGTCGACGTTGTATTTCTTGGCGATTTCAAACAGCAGTTCAGTGGTCACGATAGTCTTAACGACGAATTCATTTCCCGTGAGTTTGCCGAGTTCGCTCCAGCGTTTCAACAGATAATACAGGAAAATGCTGGCGGTTTGGTTGCCGTTGAGCAGGATGAACTCGCCTTTATCATCACGCACAGCAATGCCCACGCGGTCGGCGTCGGGGTCGGTGGCCATGACGAGGTCGGCGTTCACTTCTTGGGCTTTCTTCACGGCCAAGGCCATTGCGGCAGGCTCTTCTGGATTGGGAGATTTTACAGTGGGGAAGTTGCCGTCCACAACCATTTGCTCCTCAACGCAATAGACATTTTCGAAGCCTTTCATCTTCAGAATTTCGGGCACCAAGCGGCGACCTGTTCCGTGAATCGGGGTGTAAACGATCTTCAAGTCCTTGTGCTTTTTGATGAGATCCAAAGAAAGTGAGAGGCTGTACACCTTATTTAAATAGATGTCGTCAAACTTCTCATCAAGCACGGTGACCAGTTCGGGATTGCGCTTGAAGTTCACCATCGAAGGGTCGGTGATTTTCTCCACCTCAGCGATGACGTTTTTGTCGTGCGGGCTGACCAATTGTCCGCCGTCGTTCCAATAGGCTTTGTAGCCGTTGTATTCCTTGGGGTTGTGTGAGGCAGTCACCATCACGCCAGCGTCGCATTTCATTTCGCGCACGGCGAACGAAAGCTCTGGGGTGGGGCGAAGGCTGTCGAAGATGTAGACTTTGATGCCGTTGGCCGACATCACGTCAGCGGTGACGTTGGCGAAGGCGGGACTGTTGTTACGCCCGTCGTAGGCGATGGCGATGCTCAAGTCCTTTTTATCGGGATTCATCTTCTTAATGTAGTTGGCAAAGCCTTGGGTGGCCATAGCCACGGTGTAGATGTTCATGCGGTTGGTGCCGGCACCCATGATGCCGCGCAGTCCGCCTGTGCCGAACTCGAGGTTGCGATAGAAGCTCTCGGTGAGTTCGTTAGGGTCGTTGTCGAGCATGTTTTGCACGCTCTTTCTTGTTTCTTCATCGTATTGCTCTGTGAGCCACGATTTTGCTCTTTCGATGATTTGAGGATCCATGATGATATATATTTGTTGGTTGTTTTCATGCTGGGACTCACGTCGCCTGCTTACTGATGTGTCGCCCCTACGGAGCTGGTCGGGTGGGGATTAAAATCCCCGTTGTGATAGTGTCGCCCTTTGACTTCGTCGAATCTTCGATTTCAGGGCTTTATTTTTGCATCGCTTTGTGTCATTGCGAGGAACGATGCAATCCAGAGTTTATTTCTTCAATACATTTGATTAAACTATCCCTCCAGTATGGTATCTCAATCCCCGTGTACTCCTTTATTTTGCTCAGATCCAACACACTATAAGCAGGTCGTTTCGCCTTGGTAGGATATTGCTCCGTCGTTATCGGGTTCACCTTGCAGTGCTTTCTGCCGATTTCCATGATAGCCGTGGCAAAGTCGTACCAGGTAATCTGTCCTTCGTTGGTGAAGTGGAAGGTCTCGTGGACATCATTCTTGCCGTTTTTGTTGAGCAAAGTCATTAGGGCAACGGCAAGGTCATGTGCCCATGTGGGGCAGCCTTTTTGGTCAGCTACCACATTGATTTCGTCTTTTGTGTCACCAAGCATGAGCATGGTCTTGACGAAATTCTTTCCAACTGCGGAATAGAGCCATGCCGTGCGCACAATCATGTAGTTGCAGCCGCTTTCTTGAATCAACCGCTCGCCTTCGGCCTTGGTGCTGCCGTAAACCGATTGCGGGTTGATGGGGTCGTCAACTTGATAAGGTTTATCAGCATCGCCGCCAAAGACATAGTCGGTGGAAATGTGAATCAGTAAAGCGTTGTGCTTGAGGCAGGTTTCAGCCAATACTTGCGGTGCGTAGGCATTGATTCTCTCGGCCAATTCGGGTTCATCTTCAGCCTTGTCTACGGCATTATAGACTGCACAATTGATGCAAGCGTCAATTTGATGTCCGGCAAAGCATTGTTCAACGGCCTCCTTGTTGCAGATGTCCAACGTATCGACATCGGTGAATAGCCAATGATGTTCCTCACTCGCTATTTTTTGAAGTTCGGTTCCCAATTGTCCTTTGCAGCCTGTGACTAAAATATTCATTTGAGTTTGTTTTGACGCGAGACGCGGGACTGCGGGACGCAGGACAAGCCAAAGTCTCGTGTCCCGTGTCTCAAAGTCTCGTGTCTCTTATGTGAACTTGTTGTATTCATTTTAAAAAGTATGTACGAATGCGATGCCCACCGACTCTTTGAGTTGAAGTTTGGGCACATTATCAACCACGGTTTCCACGCCTTCGATGGTCTCGTAAACAGGGAAGGTGGTGTTGTGGTCGTATTTCATGTTGATAAACAGTATGGTTGTCAAGTGTTTGCTGATGACAAAATTGACAGTGTTCTCCCAATTGACATCAAGACGTAGCCTGTCGTCGTCGCGACGTTCTATATAATTATAAAAGGTGTTGAGCATCGTGGTGTAGTGGATGCTTTTTCCAATAGGCTGTTTGTAGTTGAGGATAACATTGATACCCATTGAGGCGTTAATGTTCTCGCCTGGAATCCAAATGCCGTCCTCGTCGTAATAACCTTTCTTGACGCCGAAACTGCCTGCATCGGCCAGGTCTTGGTTGAACACAAAGGTGACCTTGCCAGCCATTGGACTCAAAAAGATTTGGAAGTGCTCGTTTTTGGTTTTGTAGGAATAACCTGCCGAAAGCGTGAGGTAGGCGGGCGCGAAGAAAGAAGAAATCACGGTGGAGTCGTTGGGGTATTTGTATCCATTGGCAAACTGCGTGTTGAAGACGGCAACCATAGAGATGTTCCATTGCGTCTTGCTGTCGAGCAAAAGAGAATATGTAAGGTCGAGTTTGTCGTCCTGTTTCTCAATGCGCTTGTCGGCAAAACGCGAGATGCCAAAGGCGAAGGCTCCATTGAGTCTTTGCTCAAATTTCTTTTTGTGGTAACTGAGCGAGAAATTGGCGAAAGCCTTGCCTGCCCATGAATTTTCACCACCAGCCGCCCAATTCGACAAGGCCAATTGGTTGATGTTCAGTCCGTAACCACCATGAAAGCTTATTCTTTCGTTGAGTAAGGTGATGATGTTTTCTCTTGGCTGCGGACCTTTGGGGCGTTTCGGCGTCAGTGAGTCCAAGTGTTGGTTGATGGCGGTCAGTTCGCTCTCAATGGCCTGTTGCTCAATAAGGATGTCGCTGTGCTCTTGGTTGAGTGCCTTGAGGGTGCTTTCAAGTTGTTGCACTTCTTGTTCAATCTGTTCCTGTTGACGCAGCAGCAGCTGTTTGATTTGTACGTATTCGAGGGTGCTTTGGCAGATGGAATCGATGGTGGGGCTCAAAAAAGGATAGCCCACCTGCCCAAAAGATTGGGAGGCGGCTATCATGGCGGTGATTGTCAATGCGATGCGGAAAAAATGCCTATGGACGAACCTCATTGTAATCAGTGTTTTAGTGATAACGGAAGTTCGGGCAATTTATTACGCTTCGTCGTCAATCGGAATCTTGTGGTTGGTTTGATACAGGTGCTTCTTGACGTTCTCGTATTGGTAAGTGACTTTGGTCCAAACTTCTACGCTCTTTTTAATGCCAAGGACGCGGCGGTAAGAAACACGAAGGTCGTCGCTGAGGTTGTGGTAAATGGCTCCCGAAATGCCAATATGGAATGGACGCGAACATTCCTTGCTGATGCGTATGGCTTTGTAGATACAGGTGCCAAACCAACTCAAGTGCTCCATGCCGTTGTCTGACAGGGTCTTGGTGCCCATAATGTGACCTTGATCCATGCCCATCGCGAACTCAATACCGGGAATATATTCAAAGTCCTTTTTGTAAGTTTCGGTTAAGGCATAGGCAATCTTCATCGCACCTTTTACAGCTTCAGACAGAACCTCTTCCCTGCCTGGATAAACGATTAGGAAAGCGTTGGGAGCGAAGCAGTTGACGAAAGCTCCAGCAGGCTCGGCGATGGCATTCAGCACTTCGTGGTACATGGTGTAGGCTTGTGCCACCTTTCTTCGTCCATGTTCCTTAAGTAAATAAGCAATGTTCTTGATTTCAAAATAGATGATTGAGGCTTCCACATAGATGCCCGTACAATTGAGGTCAATCTTGGATGCGCGACTGATGTCTTTGGTTTCGATGTAGTCGAACTCGGCTTTCGACAACGTCGACATTTTTTCTGTCAAATCTTCTTTCCAGCTCATTATGATTCTGGTTTTATAATTCTTTATTCCATATTGGTGTAGACAGCCTGCACGTCTTCGTCTTCGTCAAGCTTGTCCAAGAATTTTTCGATTTCCACCATTTGCTCGTCGGTGAAAGAGGTGGTGCTGTTGGGGAAACGTTGCAGGTTGGCTTTCACGATGTTGATTTTGCGCTCTTCAAGTGCGTCGTGCATTACACCGTAGTCCGTCCAGGCGGTGTAGACGGTGGTCGTGGTGGTGCCTTCCTCTTCATCGGTCTCGCTGGTGATTTCGTCCAAGCCGTAGTCGATGAGTTCAAGCTCCAATTCGTCCTTGTCCATTCCAGCGGGCATCTCGATTTCGAAGACGGCTTTGCGGGTGAACATGAACTCTAACGAACCCATTGGCAGGAACGAACCGCCGCATTTGTTGAAGTATGACTTCACGTTGGCCACGGTGCGTGTGGTGTTGTCGGTGGCACATTCCACCATGCACTGGATGCCGTAAGGGCCTTTGCCTTCGTAGCAGATTTCCACGAGGTTGGCAGCGTCCTTGTCGGTGGCGCGCTTGATGGCGGCATCGATGTTGTCCTTGGGCATGTTCTCAGCCTTGGCGTTTTGGATGGCTTGACGCAGCTTGGGGTTCATATCGGGGTCGGGACCGCCTTCCTTGGCAGCAATGGTAATCAGTTTTCCGAGTTTCGGGAACACCCTTGACATGTGCCCCCATCTTTTCATCTTGGCCGCTTTGCGGTATTCAAATGCTCTTCCCATGATTTTGTATTTAAGATTTAAAAAACGTGCAAAAATACTAAATCGCCTTTTATGTTCGTAAATTATGCACAAAAAAACATGTAATTTGATTTTTTGGCTTATTTTTGCGACCTATAATGGTTTAAGGTATGAAGGTATTGGTCGTCACCGAAACGGATTCTTGCTGTGGCCCTATGGCTGCGGCTTTTCTTTGCGATTATTCCCCTTCGATTGAAGCGGTCTCGATGGGAAGGAATCCTTCATCATACGTTGAACCTTTGTTGGTCGTGGCGATGAGGGAATGCCTGATTGATTTGGAGGGTTATGTTCCGAAAGGCAAAAATGATGTCGATCCAATGGATTTTGATATGGTTTACGAATGTCCCGATATGCCTTGCCCAAGCACCATCGAGGCCATCCGCGAATTGCGCGATTACATCAAAAACGAAGCGTATTTGTTTTTCCGAAGATTATAGAAAACTATAGGGCAGACACGCGGGTCTGCCCCTACTTTCAACTCTCAACCCTCAACAACTCTCAACTCTCAACTCTAAACTTTCAACTTTCAACTACTTATACACTTCCGTTTCGTCAATCAAATTGTTCAACAACGCATACACCGTGAGGCCCGACACCGATTTGATGCCAGTTTTGCGCGTGATGTTCTTGCGGTGTGAGATGACGGTGTGGATGGAGATGTTCATTCGGTCGGCTATCTCCTTGTTCATCATGCCTTTGGCGACGGCCACTAACACGTCGATTTCGCGTTTCGAGAGTTCCACGTCGTCGTTTTTCTCGGTCTTGTCGTCGGTCTGAATGATTTGGTTGAGCTTGTTGATGATTTTCAGCTTCGAGTCGTTGAGTTCGATGATGCCGTTGTATTGTTTCAGCACTTGTTCCTCCATATATGTGGTAACCATTGCGATAACGGTCAGGTGCGGGTATTCCTTGATGAGTTGTGAGGGCAAATTGCGTTCGCTGAAACCTAATAATATAGGGTTGACAATCAAAATGTTGGCATCAACGGCGAGGATTTTTTCGGAGAGTCTGTCGGGTGTGTCGACACGCTGAACGACGGCAAAGCCCGCCATGCCATTGATGGTTTCCGAGAGGCCGTTGGCGACAATCTCTGACGGCTCGCAAATGATGATGCGGTTGGTCATGGCAGGGCGTTTTCAAGTGATTCGACGTAAGGGATGAGCACGTGCTCTTCGATGAGCGAGTGGCTGACGAGGTCGGCGGAAAGCTCCATGATGTCCATGGCGATTTCAATGCGCTCTTTTGGCAGTATGTCGCCCGGCAGGTATTTGATGAGGATGCTGTTCATGTCCTCCAATGTGTCTTCGATGTTGCTGTGGTTGTGGCGGAACTGTTCTATGCGGTAGCCCTTGCCACAATCGCCCCGCCGCAGGGCCTCGATGTAGGGAAACACTTCTTCCTCTTCGTATTTGAAGTGTTTTTTCACTTCTTGCTTGTATTCGTTATAGAAGTGGCTGAGCATGTTACCGTATTTCGGTCCGCCCGCGATGATGATATGTTGCAGATGTTCTTCGATGTGCGGAAAACGCTCGTCAAGGTAGTAACGGTGTGATGCCAATAGGTAGGGTAGGAGCCCGTCCATGTCGATGCTGTCGAAGTCGGCTTGATGGGGAAGGTTGTCGGCATCGAAACAAACGCTGCAAACAAGCAGGAACAACTTGACGCTCACGTTGTTGGCTTTGCAAACTTCTGCTACGTTATGGTCGCCAAAGCCGAGGCCGATGCCAAAGCGTGGCAGCACTTGGAGTAGCTTGGGGTTGTCGGCGATGAGTTCGGCCAGTTTGGTCTTTTCGGAAAAGGATGGAGCTTTGTTCATTCTAATAAGTAACTATTCAATATTAAACTGCAATATCTTTTGACTTCGGGACTTCGGGACACGGTGCTTCGGGTATTAGTTCGACTCGCAGTCCCGCAGTCTCGCAGCCTATTGTGTAAACTAAATATGCTCATATATTTACTATTTGATGCGAGACCATTCTGCCGTTTTGCGTCATTGCTATGAGGCGTGATGAAGCAATCCAGCAAAGACTCTGCATTTTCGTTGCGCAAAAATACAAAAAACCGCCCCAACGGAGCGGTTTTTATCTGGTTTTGAGAAAATCCCAGTTTAGGCTTCGGCAGGAGCTTCGGCGGCGGGAGAGGCTTCAGCGGCTTCCTCAGCGGCAGCTTGGGCAGCGGCTTCGGCTTCAGCGGCTTTGCGGGCTTCCATCTCGGCGAGTTTGCGCTTGGCAATCTCGGCGGCGCGGGCCTCGTTCACTTGCTTCTCGGCCTCGATGCGCGTCTTCTTCTCGCCACGGGCTTTCTCTTCGTTGGCCTTGACGATGTTGGCAGCC
Organism: uncultured Bacteroidales bacterium; assembly: GCA_900318465.1. Taxonomy (GTDB): domain Bacteria; phylum Bacteroidota; class Bacteroidia; order Bacteroidales; family F082; genus Limimorpha. The sequence continues at coordinate 73,830 of ONKQ01000001.1, read as the reverse complement.
TTGGCTTCCTTTTCCTTCATCCAGTTCTGGAACTTGATCTCGGCTTGTTCTTCCGTCATGGCGCCTTTTTGCACGCCGCGCATCAGGTGATACTTCATCATGACGCCGGTTTTGCTGAGCAGCGAGCGAGCCGTGTCGGTCGGTTGAGCGCCGACGCTGTACCAATACAGAGCCCTGTCAAACTTGATCTTGATTTGGACCGGATTGGTGAGCGGGTTGTAGGTGCCTAATTTCTCAATGAATTTGCCATCACGTGGTGCGCGAGAGTCGGCAACTACGATGTGATAGAAGGGCTGACCCTTCTTGCCATGTCTTTGCAATCTGATTTTTGCAGGCATAAATTTGTTGTTTTAAGTTGATTATGAATGAATTAACTAAAACCTACCCGAGGTTTCGGCTGCAAAAGTACAAAATTTTCTTGAATCGACCTTAATCTTATTAGAAAAATTCTTTTTTCCGATTTTTTCCTTGTATGAGATGAAATATTCCCTATCTTTGCCACAAATTCAAATCATCTTAATTTAAATCTTCGTAAAACAAAAATCAATCGTCATGAAGAACGAAAATTTTGAAGATTCCCTCAAAAAGTGGAACGAAAATGAAAAAGCTGCCAATGAGCTGATTAACATTGTTGGTCGACTTTGGTACGACAAGTCAGTCGAACTCATCATGTTGCGTTCGCTGTTGGTCAACCGTGGCTCGGGCAAGATTCTGAACAAGCACCTCCGTGCCGAGGCTGTTTTGGGCAAGCCCGTCCGCGTGCAAGACTCTCTGCTTATCGCCAAGGCATTGTTGGCCGAGAATCTGGCTCCTGCCCGTATCGACCTCGGTCGCCTCAACTCAGAGTGGACGGATGAGAAAGACAAGTACAACAACAATGTGACTGCTTTTGTCCGCGACAAACTCAACTACATCATCGATGCCAATCCGCGCAGCAACAAGGTTCAGGATGTCATCCTCTACGGTTTTGGCCGTATCGGTCGTATCCTCTGCCGCGAAATGACGGAAATGGCTGGCCGTGGCGATGCTCTTCGTGTGCGTGCCATTGTCACCCGCAAGAACTCACCCGAGGACATCCTGAAGCGTATCAATCTGTTCCGCACCGACTCGGTACACCGCTATTTCCACGGTGTTTGCACGCCTATTGAAGGCGAAAACGCCATGATGGTCAACGGACAGAAGATTCTCTTCCTCGAAGCCAAGAACCCAGAGGACCTCGACTATACGCAATATGGCATCAACGATGCATTGCTCATCGACAACACGGGTGCTTTCCGCGACCGTGAGTCGTTGGCCCGTCACCTCCAAGCCAAAGGTGTGGCCAAGGTGCTGCTCACCGCTCCCGGTAAGGGCGACATCCCGAATGTGGTTTACGGCGTCAACCAAGACACGCTCGATCTTGATAACGAGACCATCTTCTCGGCTGCTTCTTGCACCACCAACGCCATCGTGCCTGGCCTGCAAGTCATGTTGAAGAACTTCGGTATCTCCAAGGGCCACATCGAGACCATCCACAGCTACACTAACGACCAGAACCTGCTGGACAACTACCACAAGAAAGAGCGTCGTGGTCGTTCGGCCCCGTTGAACATGGTTATCACCGAAACTGGTGCCGGCAAGGCCGCTGCCAAGGCCATCCCCGAACTGAAAGGCAAACTGACGAGCAACGCCGTGCGTGTTCCTACGCCTGACGTGTCGTTGGCCGTCCTCGCCCTCGACCTTGAGCGTGAAACCACCGTTGAGGAAGTGAACGAGGCCTTCCGTATCGCTTGCTTGGAGGGCAACCTCATCGAGCAGATTCGTTTCAGCAACAACACCGAGTTCGTCAGCAGCGACGGCATCGGCGACAGCTGCGCTTGCATCTTCGACGCACCGGCCACCAAGGTCAGCGCCGACGGCAAGACGGTCATCCTCTATCTGTGGTACGACAACGAGTTTGGTTACAGCAACCAAGTGGTTCGCCTCGCCCGCCACATCGGTCAGGTGAAGAGCTATCGTTACTATTAATAGGACGCGAGACTGCGGGACTACGAGACGTAGGACTGCGGGATGCGAGACTATTGATTTAGGACGCGAGACGCGAAACTTCGGGACACGAGACTTTTGGGTTTCGTGTCCCGTTTTTTTATTGTGATAGGCGTTATTTACCCTGTTATTCCACTTTTTCATTGTCCAATGGAAAAAGTTGTGTGTTTACGCCTTCAAAATAAAAGCAATGACATCAATAGGGTGAACACACGAGCTCTCCTCATATGAATGGGGGGCTCCATTAGGAGAGAGGAGGATAAAAAAAAGGTTTATTCAAATCAAATTTTGATGTGAATAACATGATTTTTTACATCATTGTACATGAATTGCGGTAATTTTTGTATCTTTGCAGCGAAAAACAGGATTATTTGTTTCAAATATTGATATGAAAGCTCCGTGTTGGATATGGCAATATGCCGAATGGCCCCATTTCTGTTGGAATAATGACAGCATTATTGCTTCGTTGGCGCGGGTACGCGAAAAACAAGGACGGTTGCTTGGCCTGATGGACGGGTTGGGATTTGACGTGCAGAGTGCCTCCTCGCTTGAGGTGATGACTGAGGACGTGTTACGCAACAGTGAGATAGAAGGTTTGCTCCTCAATGCCGAACATGTACGGTCTTCAGTGGCGCGTCACCTTGGGCTTGACACTGCTGGTTTGCCCCATTCTGACCATTATACCGAAGGTGTTGTGCAGGTAATGATGGATGCCGTACAACAAGCCGACAGCCCATTGACCGAACAACGACTCTTCAACTGGCATGCCGCGTTGTTCCCTACTGGAAGAAGCGGTATCATCCCCATTACTGTGGCGGCATGGCGCACGGGTGAAGAACCGATGCAAGTGGTGAGCGGTGCTATGGGAAAAGAGAAAATTCATTACGAGGCGCCGCCGTCGAACGATGTGCCCCGTCAGATGCAATGGTTTTTGCAATGGTTCAACAGCGAGCCTACCACCGACCCTGTGCTGAAGGCCGCTATTGCGCACCTTTGGTTTGTCAACATACATCCCTTTGACGACGGTAACGGCCGTTTGACGCGCACCCTCACCGATATGTTGTTGGCTCGAGCAGATAGGTCGCCACGGCGTTTCTACAGCATGTCGGCAGCCATTTTGCGCGACAAGAACAATTACTATGATTTGTTGGAGTATATGGGCAAACATGGGTTGGACGTTACCCAATGGCTTTTGTGGTTCTTGCAGACCATGGAAAACGCCATCGATACAGCAGTTGAGAAAACCCAACAGGTGATACGGAAATCGTTGTTTTGGCAGCAACACTGCACCGTTGCGCTGAATGAAAGACAAATCAAAGTCATTAACCGGCTTTGGGATGGGTTTGAAGGCAAACTCAACACCAGCAAATGGGCCAAGATGACCAAGACCTCATCAGCTACCGCCCTGCGCGACATACAAGACCTTGTCGACAAAGGCATCCTTTGCAGCACCGAAGAAGGAGGCCGCAGCACAAATTACAAGTTGGTTGAATAAAACTCTTCGCTGATGCGATACATCTCGATTTTTGGCAAATAAAACATGTCTGTCGTCACGAAAGCCTCCTTGAATCGCGGCTTGATGTGGTGTTGGCATTTTATGGATGGCCACGCTTTGCTCGCAATGACAAAAAGGGCGAACACGCGGGTTCGCCCCTACAATACGAAAACGTTTTTTCCCTACCTTTGCAGCGTCTTTTCGGGACGCAAAACAAACAATTTGAATGATTAAAAAACTCAAACAAACCTGCTTCTGGCTTTCCTTGCTTGTGCTTGTGGCTTGCGGGACGACTCGTCAGGCTGCACAGCCGATGTGGACGACTACCGTGACCACCGTCACCTTGGCCGACAGCCTTTGGACTTTCAGCCAAACCCATCCCGACGGCTTCACTCTGAACATCAGCACGTGGGAAATGCCTACCAAAGGCATCGCCGTGGCATATTCCGCCACGCAAGACCGTCACGACCGCGACGACCTTGAGTTTGTCGTCAGCCATGCCCGTTCCCACGGAGGACATGTCGGTGGGTGGTTGGATACGGAAACAGGACGCTATTATTTCGACAGCGTCCGCGTTTTTCCGGAGGATTCGATAGCGCAGGCGAGCCAATTCGGTCGTGAGAACGCCCAAATCGCCATCTATATCCTTTCGAGCGGCAAGGAAATCCGTTTGGAAGATTAGTTTTTGTGTTCGGTCTTCTTGCCTATCCACCAGCCAAGCCACATGACACCTACGCCAAGGGCAAGCAACACGGCGGTCATGGCAACAATCGCCCCAGTGGAATGTGTGCTTTGGTATTTTCCTGCTAAGCACAAGCACATCATGCTAATCACGCCAAAGGAATAGAACACGATGCCTATACTGAGCAGTGTGCGCCACAAGGTGCCCCAAACCCCATAGCCGAACAGTTGGCGATAGGCGATGTAATTGCAGATGGGAATAAGCAAAATCAGCCAATCGGAAATCAAGGCGCGCAACATGATGCAAATCAGCACTATCGAAGTCATGAAAGCCTGGATGAAGAAACCTTCCAACAGCTTGTGGTGAGAGTGCTTGGGTGCGAAGCGGAACAGCAGCCAGACGGGAATGATGAGGAGCACGGTCTGTAGCAGCACGGCCCAATCGATGTGTTCCGCCATCCATTGCAAGCATACCCCATACAAACCCAGTTTTCCGTCCATGGACTCAAACCACTCGCTGCCGCTTTTTCCCGTAAGGCTAAGCACTATCAAAACGGCAGCTGCAATATAACATAACACATTGAAAGGCGAGCCGGTGGCTTTCTTGCGGCCTTTGAGGAAGTCGCTGATCATGTAGCCAGGACGACACAGTATTTGTACGATGAACGCGCCAATGGAGCCGGGTTCAAAGAGGCCAAAAAGTGGCTTGTGCGACTTCTCGTCAGAAGACCAACCTATAGGGCCTTTTTCGTAATTCTGCCCGCAAACGGGGCAATAATCCCCATCATAAGTGGTGCCGCAGTTGAAACATTGGTGGGTCTTTTTCGACTTGCGCTCGAATTGGTACGGCTCGATTTGCCATGCGCGAAAACGCTGATACAAAGCCTTGATGTCCATAGCCTTAGTTTTTTTGCTGTTGCAAATTGTGGCCCAAAAATAGGGAAAAACATCATCCGAAAGGAAAAACGGAACAACAAAACGAAGATTCACCGAAATTTATTCAACAAAAATTGCTATTTTTGCGCCCTCTTTTTGCAAAATTTGAATCGTAATGAACAATAAAAACACCATCATCGGTTTTGTCCTCATCGCGGCCATCCTTTTTGGCTGGATGTATTTTATGACCCCATCGAAAGAGCAAATGGCTGAGCAACAGCGCATACAAGACTCCATCCGACGGGTGCGGATAGAAGAAGCCCGCTTGGATTCGATTCGTTTGGCCGAGCAACAGCGTCAGGCGGCGGCCTTGGCCCGACTCACCGACTCAACAGCGATGGCCGACATGGACTCCGCCACTTTCGTGGAACATCAGGCCGCTATCAGACGCGACAAATATGGCGTCTTTGCCGTCTCTGTCGAAGGCACGGAAAAAACCATCACCATCGAGAACAAGTTGCAAAGGCTGACCTTCAGCACCAAGGGCGGTTTCCTGAAGCAAGTGGAGCTGAAGGACTACAAGACCTACGACTCGCTGCCACTCATCACTTTTGACCCTGAGACGGTCAAGTTCGACCTGTCGTTTTTCGCCAACAACCGCATCGTCAACACGTCGCAGTTCTATTTCAGGCCTTACATGAACGGACGGCCATACACGGGCGGCGACATGACAGTGGGGGAGAACGACAGCGTCGTGTTCGCCATGCGCCTGCCCTCCGACGACCCGCAGAAATACCTTGAATATGTTTACACCGTGCATAGCGACAACTATATGCTGGGTTTCGACATCCGTACGGTAGGGATGAGGGACGTGATTGCCTCCAATGCCGATTACATGAGCATCGATTGGGACGTCGACCTGATGAACCAAGAGAAGAGCACGGACCGCTTTGCCGACGAATCGGTTTACTACCGTTCCTTGAACGACAAAGACGTCGACCACCTCGTAGTGAACAAGGACAGCGAGCAGACCGTGACCAACAAATTGAAATGGGTCAGTTTCAAGCAGCGTTTCTTCTGCAACGTCATCATTGCCGACAACCATTTCGAGAATGCCCGCATCGCCATGATTTCGCGCAAGTCGAACAACCCGCGCTATTTCAAGTCGATGTCGGCCAATATTGAGGTGCCTTACGACGTCCGCGCCGAGGAGAACATCATCCCGATGCAGCTCTATTTCGGCCCGAACCACTTTAAGACTTTGCGCAGCTACAAGCTCGGTTTGGAAGACCAAATCAATTTGGGCAACTTCTTCCTCATCCGCTGGATTAACTATGGTGTAATCGCCGTGTTCAATTGGCTGAGCAGTTACGGCTGGAACTATGGCATCGTCATCCTCATTTTGACCATCCTGATCAAGACCTTGTTGTTCCCATTGGCGTTCAAGTCCTACAAGTCGTCGGCCATCACCCGCATCTTGAAGCCTGAGATGGATGCCATCAACGAGAAATACCCCAAGGAAGAGGACGCGATGAAGAAGCAGCAAGCCGTCATGAACTTGCAGCGTCAGGCTGGTGTGAGTCCTGCTTCGGGCTGTCTGCCTGCCTTGCTCCAGTTCCCCATCCTTATCGCCATCTTCCGTTTCTTCCCCGCCAGTATCGAGTTGCGCCAGCAGCCCTTCCTTTGGGCCGACGACCTCTCGACCCACGACAGCATCATCGAGTTCCCAAGGTTCCTCGGCATGGACCACCTTAGTCTGTTCACTCTCCTGATGACCATCACCACTTTCATCTATACCTACGTGAACAACAAGCAAATGGACTACTCAAGCAACCCGCAGATGAAGCCCATGAAATGGATGATGTATCTGATGCCCATCATGTTTTTCGGCATCTTCAACAACTATTCGGCGGGCTTGAGCTATTACTATATGCTGGTCAACATCATCACCTTTATCCAGATGTTCATGTTCCGCCGAATGATCGACGAGAACAAAGTGCGCGCCACCATCGAGGCCAACAAGAAGAAGCCTCAGAAGAAATCGAACTTCATGAAACGTCTTGAGGAAGCACAAAAACAACAGGCCAAGTTGCAGCAGCAGCAAAGACGTTAAGTAGATGAGCAAATTTAGTTGACATAATAGACTGCGAGACTCCGAGACTGCGGGACTGCGAGTCGAACAAATACCCGAAGTCACGTGTCCCGAAGTCCTGAAGTCAAAGAATAATGCAGTTTAATTTTGAACAGTTACTTAACATAAATCTTGAAATTTGAAATTTGAAATGAAAAATATTGAGAATTTCCTGAACGCCATCCTTGAAACCCGTCAGGTGTGGCTGCTTGAAGCGAGAGAAGGCTTCTTTGCGATGTTGGAAGACAACCATTGCGACTCTTACATTCCAGTTTGGGAATCGGAGGAAGCCGCGCTGAAGAATGCTGTCGGCGACTGGGAAGGCTACACTTCGGCCAATATGGGTTTTTCGGAGTTGGAGCATTGGCTGAAAGAGCTGGCCGACGATGAGATTGACATTGCCGTGGCACCTGAGAAAGAGGGCAAAATCACGGCTTTGGCTTCGGCCAATTTCCGCAAGTGGGTGAAACAGTATTCCGACAACTCCTACAAGGAGCCTGACGAGGACGACGAGGAAGAGAGCCATATTGTGGAAACCGAGTTCGGTCCCGACGACAAAGGCTTTGATTATGGCGACGGTTGGGCACAGCCGTGGAGTTAGTTTGGAGTTGAGAGTTGAAAGTTGAGAGTTGAAAGTTGTTTTGCGTCACGAAGTCTCACGTCCTGAAGTCGAAAAACAAAATGACAAATGAAAAGCAGACTGTTTGGCGTTCTGTTGCTGATTGAGGCGGCTGCGCTGCTGTTGGCGGCTGCGGTGGCGTCTTATTATGCCCATGTGGCAGGCGAGAGCGATATGGACGAGTTTCTGCTCACTGCCGCGCTGACGGGTTCTGTTGGACTTCTGCTTTACAATCTTGGCATCAACGACCACAAACCGCTGCAAATTCGTGACTCTTTCCTGGTCGTTGCCTTGTCGTGGGTGTTGTTTTCGCTTTTTGGCATGTTGCCTTTCCTGATGTACGGCACGGTCGATAATGTGACCGATGCCTTTTTCGAGACCATGTCAGGCTTCTCCACCACGGGCGCAACCATCCTCGGTCATATTGACTATCAACCTCATGGCATCCTATTCTGGCGCAGCCTGATGCAATGGTTGGGAGGCTTGGGAGTGGTGGTGTTTACCTTGGCTTTCATTCCTTCGGTGGCCAAAGGTTCCAAGAAAATGTCGCTCTTTGCCGCCGAAGCTCCAGGCCTCAGCGTTGAGAAGTTGGCGCCTACCATGCAAGCCACCTCGCGTTTGCTGTGGATCATCTATATCGCCCTGACCTTGGCTTGCGGCTTGTTCTATTATTTGGGCCCGATGAACCGTTTCGATGCGGTGTGTCATGCCCTTTCCACGATTGCCACAGGCGGTTTCAGCACCCATCAGGCCAGCATCGGGTATTTTCAGTCGCATTATGTCGAATGGGTCTGCATTGTGTTCATGCTCCTATCGGGCATCAACTTCGCGATGTATTATTTCATGTTCAACAACCGTTTCGACGTCATCAGACGAAACGAGGAGCTGCGTTGGTATCTGTTTGCCATCCTCGGCTTCACGGTGCTGTTTATGGTCCGTTTCTATTTCGCGCCGCATTTCGAAATCCTGACCGAAGAACAGATTGCCTCGCATCCCCACACTGAGGGTGAACGCATCCGCACTTCATTGTTCCATGTGGTGGCCTTGCTATCGAACACAGGCTTCCAAGGCAGCAACTACGACTACGATCTTTGGGGTCGTATCTTTCTCATTCCCACGGTGTTGATGATGATTGTAGGCGGTTGTGCCGGCTCCACCAGCGGCGGTATCAAGATGGTGCGTGTCATCGTTTTGGTCAAATACATCAAGAAGACCGTGTATGAGCTGATTCACTCGTCAAGCGTCTACACCATCAAAATCTCAGGACAGAGCGTCGACGACACGGCAGTGAAGCGTGTGGTGTCGTTTTTCTCATTGTTCATCCTGCTATTCATGCTTAATGTGGTGATGCTCACCGCCTCTGGCATGGAGCTTGAAGACTCAGCCATCTCTTTCCTGACCTGTTTCAGCAACTACGGTCCTGGCACGGGCATCACTGGGCCGAGCGGCAATTTCGATGCCATCCCTGATTTTGCCAAATGGCTCCTTTCCTTCGACATGCTCGTAGGCCGTTTGGAAATCTTCACCATCCTGCTGCTCTTCACGCGGAGTTTCTGGCGGGCGAAGTGAGTGCGATTACCAACCCCCTCCCTCAAATTTGGGCTTTAAATAGATGAAAAAATGATTATGCATAGCGTAATCAGAATGACCCCCAAAACCATGTAATACAGCACCAAAGCGAGAAGACTTCGCCACGCTGTTTTGGTGATGCTGAATCCCAACATCTTTTGGAAACAGGCGGTAAAGGCGGCTATCATGACAAATGGGATGAAATCATCCATACTATCTGAAATGCTTTCCGAAAATAGATACACAAGACTGACCAGACATCGGAAGAGAACCACCATGACCAGCGAATATGTGATGGCAACCAGGTATTCGGCCCGATAGTAGCGTTTCCTGTTGTGTTTGCCGTACCAAGCCCTTGTGGCGAAGAGGAAAAGGGGAATCGTCAGCATGGTGACGGCGGTGTAATGGGTGTAGTATATCTTGAGCCCTTGGCTGACTAACTTTTTTATCTCATTAAGGCGTGAAAGGGCAATTTGGGTTTTCTCGTCATTTTCGAGGTCGATTTGTAATTCGGTTTCCTTAATCTCTTGCTCCATCGCTTGAACGTCGCTTCGACTGCCCGTGAAAGTGAACAGCAAGATATAAACCGTCAGGACGAAAAACAGCATCGGGAAGGGGGAGAAGTACCTTCTGCGCTTGCCATTGAGGATTTCTACAATCATCGCTCCCGGGCGGGTGAACATGTTCTTGAGGGTGAACCAGATGCCGCCGTCCTTGCTGATGAAAGCCGAGAGGAGGTTCTCGTAGATGAATTTCATGGTGAACCGCCCGGTTTCGGCTACCTGCCCACATTCGGGGCAGAAATTGCCTTCGAACTCTGTGCCGCAATTGAGGCAATGGGTAATCTTGGTTTGGGTTTCGACTTCGGTTTGTATTTCGTTTTCCATGAGGATGATGTTTTGTTTGACGGTAGTTTTTGGCAAGTTACTGTTTCATTACCTTGACGGTGTAGACGCCATTGTCGCTGAGGATGTTCAGTAGATACAAGCCTTGAGACAATGCCGCCATGTCAATCTCTATTTCATTGTGTCTCACCGCGTTTTCGAAGACACAGATGCCTGTGAGGGTGATGAGGCGCACGTGTTGGATGCCCTCGCCTTGAAGGGTCAAGCGGTTGCTGACAGGGTTGGGATAAACCGCAAAGGCTTTGTTTTGGGTCGGGTTTTCCTCTACGCCTACGCTCGGACCAAGATAAACGGTGTTGGAAAGCTCGGTCTCGCGTCCGTCCCACAGGGCGGTGACGTTGTATCTCTGGTTCGCCGTGGTGTTGCAGTTGGCTTGCGTGGCTGTGAGGGTCTCGTAGCCCAACTCCAGTTGTTCTACGCCACTTTCCTCTGGGCCCCAATACACATTGTAGGTGAAATCGTTGCTGCCTTCGATGGGGCTGGTATAGGCTCGTAACATCCACGAGCGATAGGTGCCGAACTCGGTGACTGGCTTCCAAACATTGCCCTGCCTGATCATGCAGCTGTTGCCGTTGCCCACATAGTCGCAGCAGGGGATGGGCGTTTGTGTGCCCGATGTGCCAACGCACACCCATAACGGCAAGGCGGGGTCGTAATCGACAGTTTCGTCCAAGGCTACCTTGACCCAATCATTGATGCCATCCATGTGGCATTCTTGGGTGTAAATTGAGGTGCTGTTGTTGGCTTGCTCGCCATTAAAGATAGTGAAAGTGTAAGTGCCAGCCGAGCAGTTGAACACCTCGACATGCGTAAGTGGACGGCCACCAAACAAAGCCAAGTGTTCAGGCTCAATCTTGATGCCCCACTTGTGGCTGTTCGACCCGATTCGCTCTACAAATTGGTTGTCGTCGTAGGCCAACATGCCGTGTCCGACAAACGCAGGTGTGTCCCAGTTGAGCTCCACATGACCGTCGCTGTAAGTGCCTTCAAGGTTTTGAGGCGGCTCGCAGTAATAGTTCATGATGATGGCGTAGACCAAGTTGTCGGGATTCCATGAGGAAATATTGCCGCAGGTGCTTTCCACATGGTAGTTGTGGGTGCCCGACCGCATTATTTTGTCGTCCAAATAGGCATAGCCGCCATTGACGGTATGGCAGAACTTGCCGTCACGGTATATATTAAAGGTGTTGTTTTCGGTGGGTACCGTCCATTTCAGTTGGACTTCGCTTCCGTTGGGGATGGCGGTAACGTTTTGTGGAGGAATCACCCCTAAACCTTCGTCAGCGGCAGTATAGGTGGCAATGGTGCCAGAGGTCGGTCTGTCGAGGTCGAAAATTGGGCTTTCGCCGTTCTCATTGAGGCGGGTGGCTGTGATGTGAATGCCCTCGCTGTCGGGGTCGAAGCCTGGTCTCCAGTTGAATGTAACCTCGGTATTGGCAGGAACATACAGTTCGGTTTCATTATGGGTACCTTCGTAAATGGTGAGCCACCTTGTAGGCATATTCGGATGGTCGTATGTTATCTCCAACTCCCCGCCTTTGGTGCCGTATGGCGAATCTGAAGTCAGGGAGAGGCGGATGGTTTCGTAGTTGCCGATGATGGCCCATGTTTCGGAATAGTCGGAATGGTACATCATCAAGCCGCCGCTGACAGACATCAAGGCGTACTGACGATAGCCGAGGTCACCCTCGGAATAGGGAAGTACGTAAGTGGTGTCGGTGATGTCTCTTGCGATTTCCATCAATCCACCCGACGGAGCGACACGGAAAAGCTTATAGGAGTCGATACCTTCTTTGAAACTCCATGAGAACTCCAATTGATGGTCGATGCTGTTCACGTGGACGTTGAAGTTCTCTGGGCCGGGCATTGAATATTCAAAGTTCCAATTGGGGGCATAGACGAAGCTCATTTTGTCGCCCCTCGTGCTGATGTTGCGGATTTGGTCCCATTCCGCATATCCATCGTCATTGGTGAGGAAGATGTGCGGGTCGGACGATTCGCCGTTGAACTCGGTGCGACTGCGCTCGGCACAAAAATTGGCATGGTTCAAATTGCCGACTTCATTGACGCTTCCGCCTGGGCGGAACAGATAAACCTCGTCGAATTGGTCGATGCCGTTCCATCCTGCATTGCCGTCAAAGCGCGTGTCGATGCGATAGATGAGCAGTCCCCCATCAGGCACATGGCTGTCAAAGATATCGTTTTCGTTGCGGTATTCGATAACGATGTATTGGTTCGGGTTGCTGGTCCTGATGCGGTAGGCGTTGCGGCGGTTGCCTTCCCACGAGTCGGCCTCGATTTCGTAGTAGCCGTAGTTTCCAGTGATGTCAGGAATGTCGTCTACCCAGTTGCCGTATTTGTATTTCATGTACATGCTGATTTGTTGCGGAGGCTCAGCAGTGCCGCACATGAGGTCCCACGAGCCTACTGGGTCGATGCCGCCACTGTAATGGTACAGGTCGGGTGCGCCCAAAGAATGGTTCATTTCATGGCAAAGTGTGCTGACGTTGAAATAGCCTCCGATTTCGAGTTGCAGGTTGAAATCATAGACTTGCAAGTCATGGAGCGGCACGTAACGGTCGAAGATGCACCAACGATGCGGCCAGAGCAATGAGGACCATTCGCCGGGTTGACCCTTGATGACAAACACCACGTTGTCGACCAAACCATCGTCGTTGTAGTCGAGGTCGAGGGTATCGGGCACCATGCTCTCCACGTAGTTGATGGCGCGTTCCAGCATGGAGAACTCACGTTCAGCTGTCTCACCGTCGTGATAGCCAATGGGGTTGGTCACTGGGTCGAAAGGCATGTAGTATTCTTTCGGGTGGATGTCCTCGTAGGAGAGAATGGTCTCGCCGTCGGGTTCGGGATAGAAAAAGGAGCGCAAGTCGAGTTGGTTATAGGAGGCATGGTGGAAATAATTTTGCAGCGAGATGGACTCGTAGTTGGAGGCATTGAACATGGAGTCGACGGTGGAGAAAGGCGTACTGTGGTAGGTGTCGCCCGCAAAGCGGATGAAAACGACCAAGTTGTTGTAGCGACCGTGGTTCAGCTCGCGGTCGGCAGGCCGTTTGATGGGCTTGATATGCTGCAAGCGTGCTTGACGACGTTCTTGATAGGCCTTTTCGGAAATCTTCACGTTGGGCTGAAGTCCTACCTCCGCCGGGTCGACACTGTTGACGCGATAAGGCGAGGCAACCACCTCGCCTTGGCTGTCGTGCATGGCATAGCAGTAGTAGCCGCCTTCGCCTTTTACGATGGTGAAGCCGTTGGCATCGTGCAGGTAGTTGTAGAACTCGTCGCCCGAGGCGAAGCAGTGGATAATCTGCCCGTCGGGTTGAGTGACTTGCACTTGGATATTCTTCAAAGGAGCCGCCCAAACGCACTGCAAGGCTCCGAAAACGATAGCGAGGAAAAGTAGAAAAGTCTTTTTCATTTAGATGTAGTTTTATATTTGGCGCAAAGGTAAAAACAAATGTTTATGGAATGGTGGAATGGAAATTCTGTTTTGATTGTTTTCTTTCAAAAATTCTCCTCAATATACTTCTGTAGTTCACTATAGTCTTTGTTGGACAGCTTCACTGAACCGCGTGGAGCTGTCTTTAAGCCTTGGTCTATCAGGTTGGAAAGGCGCAGGCGATTGCTTTGTGTCTTGCCTGTCATTCGGAACAAGGCGAAACGATTGTGCTTTTTCATTGCCTCGACATCCATACGATAGGCATTATATTCCTTCTCGCGATCCATCTCTGGTGTATAGGGCAAATCATGACCCACAACTTCAAACCGATAACGGATACAACTTTCTGGTGCAGCTAAATACAAATATCCTGTATCGCCTGTTTGATAGTTCACAAACTGCATCCAATATACCTCTCCAAATTTCTCCAAGCAGGCACCCATATCATTAAGCTTTACAGTATATGGCACCAACCAAACCCAAGGCTCTTTGCGAGCTGGGGTCTTCCCTGGAATAGACTTTTGTCCGACAACGACTTCACCCAAAATTTCCCGTTTGTGAACTTCGTCTATCACGGCATCTTCAAGCAATAGAGCGACATCCTTGAAGATTTCAAGAGCTTCTTCAGGTTTTACGTTGAAGAACTCGCGGTTATCTCGGATGCGGAGATTGGTGAAGCGTTCGATATAGCGATGCACCAACTTCTCTGCCTCGTTGTACTTCATGGTTTTCATCGTGGCATATATTTCGAATGGCAGCGGGACAGCAGTATTGTCCAGTTCCTTGCTTCTCACGTCAACGGGGCGCGAGCTTTTGCCTATCTTCACCCAATCCTCCTTGAAGCTGGGGTTGGTCAGGATGTAAACGTAGCCAGGGTCTTTGTTCTCCATAGTGGTCAGATTTTGTTTGTCATTTCATCATTGGGATTGTTTTTATGCGGGCAAAGGTAGAGGTTTTCGGAGAAAAATGGAAAAGTTGGGCGAGAAAATGTATTTCGAGGATGTTGATCCATATTGTACAAGTCTTAGAAATAGATTTGATAAAAAAAAACTTGCCATTTTGTCATAAACTTGCAATCTAAATCATTGATTATATGTCAATTTGTCATACAAAATTAATGAAAATTCGTGGTAAATTGCTGATAATTCGTGTTTTAAGAAAAACGGGCATTGGTGGCTGTTCGTGTTGGCTGAATATTTGATGTCCTCTCCGCCGAAAAAACAGAAAGGAAAACAAACCATGAACATCAACCAATTCACAATCAAAGCGCAGGAAGCCATCGGGAAGGCCCAAGAGATAGCGCAAAGCCATCAGAGCCAGACCGTTGAGGCCATCCACCTGCTGAAGGGCGCGTTGCTTGCCGACGATTACTTGGTGCCCAACCTGATGAAGAAGTTGGGCGTCAATGTGGCGCGGCTCAACGATGCCCTTGACCAAGCCATCAACTCGCAACCGCGCAGCAGCGGCACGGAGTTGTATTATTCCTCGGAGGTCAGCCGCATCTTCAACGATGCCCTGACCCAAGCCAAGAAGATGGGCGACGAATACGTCTCGATTGAGCACCTGCTGTTGGCCATCTTCGAGAGCAACAGCCTTGCATCGCAGATGATGAAGGAACAAGGCGTGAACAAGAACGATCTCGAAACCGCCATCAAGCAGTTCCGCAAGGGCAAGAAGGTGGACTCGCAGGATGCCGAGCAGAACTACGACAGCCTGAACCGTTTCGCCAAGAACCTGAACGAACTCGCCCAACAGGGCAAACTCGACCCCGTGATTGGCCGTGACGAGGAAATCCGTCGTGTGCTGCAAATCTTGAGCCGACGCACCAAGAACAACCCTATATTAATAGGTGAGCCGGGCGTGGGTAAGACCGCCATCGTGGAGGGCTTGGCCCAGCGTATCGTCAATCGCGACGTGCCTGAAAACCTGAAGAGCAAGACCGTGTTCTCGTTGGATATGGGGGCCTTGCTCGCCGGCGCGAAATACAAGGGCGAGTTTGAGGAACGTCTGAAAAATGTCGTCAAGGAAGTCGTGGATAGCGACGGCGAAGTCATCCTGTTCATTGACGAGATCCACACCTTGGTCGGCGCGGGCGGCGGCGAAGGCGCGATGGACGCGGCCAACATCCTGAAGCCTGCCCTGAGCCGTGGCGAGTTGCGTGCCATCGGTGCCACCACCTTGAAGGAATACCAACAATATTTCGAGAAGGACAAAGCGTTGGAACGTCGTTTCCAGAAAGTTATGGTGGATGAGCCTGACGAGGCTTCGGCCATCAGCATCCTCCGTGGCTTGAAGGAGCGTTACGAAACCCACCACCACATCCGTATCTTGGACGAGGCCATCATCGCCGCCGTGCAACTCTCGGTGCGTTACATCAGCGACCGTTTCCTGCCCGACAAAGCCATCGACCTGATCGACGAGGCCGCCTCGCGTCTGCGTCTGCAAATCGACTCGGTGCCCGAGGAACTTGAAGACGTGGAACGCGCCATCCGACAGTTGGAGATTGAGCGCGAGGCCATCAAGCGCGAAAACGACACCAAGAAGGTGGAGGAGATAGGGAAGGAGTTGGCCGAACTCAACGACAAGCGCACCGCCATCAAAGCCAAGTGGGAGACCGAGCGGCATTATGTGGAACTCATTCAGAAAGAGAAGAATAACATCGAGACCTACAAGCACCAGGCCGAGGTGGCCGAGCGCGACGGCGACTATGGCCGTGTGGCAGAGTTGCGTTACGGCAAGATTCGCGAGGCGGAGGCCGCCATCGAGAAGGCCAAGGCCGACCTGCTTGAAGCGCAAGGCGACCATCCGCTGGTGGATGAGGAAGTTGGCTCCGACGACGTGGCCGAAATCGTGTCGCGTTGGACGGGCATCCCGGTCAATAAGATGATGCAGAGCGAGCGCGAGAAGCTCCTGCACCTTGAAGACGAACTACACAAGCGCGTGGTGGGACAGGACGAGGCCATCACCGCCGTCAGCGATGCCATCCGTCGTAGCCGTGCGGGTTTGCAGGATGCCAAACGTCCTATCGGTTCCTTCATCTTCATGGGTACCACGGGCGTGGGTAAGACCGAATTGGCCAAGGCTTTGGCCGAGTTCCTGTTCGACGACGAGAACGCCATGGTGCGTATTGACATGTCGGAGTATCAGGAGCGTCACACGGTCTCTCGACTCATCGGAGCGCCTCCAGGATATGTGGGCTACGAAGAGAGCGGTCAGCTGACCGAGGCCGTGCGTCGCAAGCCCTATTCCGTCATCCTGCTGGATGAAATTGAGAAGGCGCATCCCGATGTGTTCAACATCTTGCTTCAAGTCTTGGACGACGGCCGTCTGACCGACAACAAAGGTCGTACAGTGGACTTCAAGAACACCATTGTCATCATGACCTCCAACATCGGCGCGAACATCATCCAGGAGAACTTCGCCATGCTCAACGGCAGCAACGACGAGGAAGTCTTCGAGAAGACCCGCAACGAGGTGATGGAGCAGCTGAAGCAGTTCATGCGGCCCGAGTTCCTGAACCGTGTCGACGACATCATCATGTTCAAGCCTTTGGACGAGAGCCAGATTGCCGACATCGTGAGGATGCAGTTCCGCAGCGTGCAGAAGATGCTGGCTGCCAACGACATCAAGATCGACATCACCGATGCCGCCGTCGACTTCATCGCAAGCCAGAGCTACAACCCGCAGTACGGTGCGCGTCCCGTGAAGCGTATGATGCAGCGTGAGTTGCTCAATTCGCTCTCGAAGATGATACTGGCCGATTCGGTTGATAAGACCAAGACCATCATCGTGGATGTCAATGGCGAGGGGCTGATTTTCAGGAATTAAGGTTTAGCCAAGTTAAGCAAAAAGCCAAGGAGCGCGTGAGTGCTTCTTGGCTTTTTTGTGTGTTTCCTCAAAGTGTAAATTTCGGTGTTTTTCGGAAAAAGTGTGATTTTTGAGGCTCTATTTTTCGGAAAAAGTGTATTTTTGCGGTGTAAAAATCACGGAAAAAGTGTGTTTTTTAGGTGATAAATTGACGGAAAAAGTGTTAAGTAGATGTTATTCAGGAAAATAGAAAAAGAGATTAGGGATTATTGCCAGAACAAGCCGAACAAGATTTTGGTCGTTGATGGTGCCCGTCAGGTCGGGAAGTCATTTATCATCCGCCATGTCGGGCAGCAAATGTTTGACAACTACATCGAAATCAATCTGTTGGAGGATGCCGACGGGGCGCGTTTCTTTGAGTCGGCCAAAACTACGGAGGACTTCTATTTTCGTTTGAGTTCGGTCGCCAAAGGCAAGTTGGGAAACAAGGAGAATACTTTGGTCTTTCTCGATGAGATTCAGGCCTATCCGCATCTTTTCACGATGTTGAAGTTCCTGAAAGCCGATGACCGTTTCACCTACATCGCAAGCGGCTCATTGCTCGGCGTGGCATTGGCCAAGTCGGTTTCCATTCCCATTGGAAGTATACAAGTCAGACACATGTATCCACTTGATTTCGAGGAGTTTCTTATTGCCAACGGTTTGGGTCAAGATGTAATCGACCATATCAGGAAGCAATTCGAACAGGAACTGCCACTTGACGAAGGCTTTCATGCCAAGATTCTTGACTTATTCAAGAAATACCTGCTGATTGGCGGCCTTCCCGATGCGGTAAACACGTTTTTGGCAACGACGGATATTGTGGAAGTGAGGCGTGTGCAGCTGGAAGTGCATGACTATTACGGCGCGGATGTTTCTCAATATGATGTCGCAAACAAGTTGAAAATCAGGAATGTGTATGATTCCGTGCCGTCCAATCTCGAAAATAAGCGGAAGCGGGTGTTTGCCAATCGCATCGAAAACAAACCTGGCAAGCGTTTCGATGACTATTTGGAGGAGTTTGATTATTTGGTCAATGCGGGTATCGCTTTGGAGGTGAAGGCCGTTTCGCAACCCAAGTTCCCGCTTTTGGAATCGATGCAGAAGAACCTTTTGAAGCTGTATCTCAACGATGTAGGCATTTTGACAGGACTTTTGTATGGTCGCAATCTGGCCGCCGTACTGGATGACATTAAGAGCATCAATTTAGGTTCTGTATATGAGTCGGTGGTGGCACAAGAGCTTCACGCTCACGGACATCGGTTGTTTTATTACGACAACAAAAAGCATGGCGAGGTGGATTTCCTCGTGGAAAGCGACATGCTGTTGTCGGTGGTGCCGATTGAAGTGAAGTCGGGCAAGGATTACACCGTCCACAGTGCGCTCTCGACCTTTGTCACGACAAAAGAATACAATGTCAAAAAGGCGTATGTGCTTACCAACGACCGAAATGTCTTCACCGAGGAAGGGATTACCTATCTGCCGGTTTATTATGTGATGTTTTTCTGAAGTTGTGAAGCGTATGATGCAGCGTGAGTTGCTCAACTCGCTCTCGAAGATGATCTTGGCCGAATCGGTCGATAAGACGAAGACCATCATTGTGGATGTGAATGGCGAAGGACTGATTTTCAGGAATTAAGGTTTGAAAAGTATAAACGTGAAAGCCAAGGAGAAGGAAAACTCTCCTTGGCTTTTTTCATTTATTGTGTCGCTTCAATAGAATAGTGTCCGTTTGCCTTATTGACCAAAATAATCTGTTGTTTTTGCAAATTAAGGATGAATAATGACTATATTTGCAGCATGTTACACACGGACGGATTGTCCATAAATCAGATGTTATGAATACGACAATTAAGCTTATAGATGTTTTTGGCCAGTTTGGAAATCAAGAAAATGGGCACTGTTATACTTATTTGCCATCACAACAAAATCAGCCATCTGGGTGGAAAGCTGAGATGGGCAACCCGAGAGGCGAGGTTTCTGATGATTTGCATTATTGTTATGCAACTTGGTGTACGTCAACTGATTGGTGGATTGCAAAAATGCTTAGGAATCCCCATGACCCCTCGGGTGGATTGGCCGTGTTGTCCGTCTGCATTGGTCCCAATAGGCCTTTGGAGGGCGAAAGAGCCATCGCTATGCTTGACAACCTTGCCCGATTCTTCGTTATTGAGAAGCATTGGGATGATTCAGAAGCGGAGAAAGCATTGGTTGACCAAGAACAAGATATCGTTTTTGTGCCGTGTGAATTGCGAAGTTTTGACATGAATTCCCCTGTCAAAGACTCAGCCTATCGTAGCTATGAAACCAAAGAAGAGCTTGGATGTTATCTTTCTATTCTTCCCCAACCTGTCTACGAACAATTCATAAGGGTTTTCTTCGTGCCCAAGCAAGACGCGGTGGGAATGCATGTGAAAAGCCTTGACGGCAAGTTTCCGTTAAAAAGGATATATGCGATCCAATATCCAGAAAACTGCACATCATCGCCTTTTAAGACCGAAATCATGGATGACGAGGAATTGACGCTTGTGTATAGCAAGGCTGGGCGTGAACCCAAAAAGGTAAGAATCAAAGGTGGTATGAATTCAGATTATGCGGACATCGATGGAACCAACATGCGCATCAGGTCGGGTGAAGAGATAGGGTTGACGCATGATAGGGTGATTGAGATAGTTTGTCAAGACAGGTCGGGTAATGGCATTGAAAACTTTCGAATCGTCAATTATGCCCAGCAAGTTCCGGTGCGAATTCATGCTAATAAAGTGACTGTTTCTGAGGCGGATTTAGACAAGGAAATCAAGCTGGAAATCAATCCGATTGGGGATAAGTTTGATGCAAGAAGGGTTGTTCTTGACAAAGAAAGGCTTGATGGTGATGTGTTCTTGGTTGAATTGGAAACCAAAAAATACAAGGTGGCTTTCCAGATGAATAATGAGGATTTTGAAACCAACACGTTAATGAGTCCTTCCTTGGCACGGAATAGATGGGGCAGTTTTGATTATAAGATCGACGACAAGAACCGCACCATTACTTTTAAGGCTTGGCCGAAACCTCAGGAGAAGACTCAGCGTGAGGTGAATTACTTTGTGGCAGAGAAGGCACCATTTGGTGAGCGCATGGGGGATTTCTTCAAAAAAAGGCGGAAATTTATGCTTGTTTTTCTGGCAGCCGTATTGGTTCTTTGCGGCATCTATGTTGCCATAGATAGATTATGGCTGAACAAAACAAACGAGCCAACAGCAACTCAAACTGAAGTGGCTGATAACACTACAGATAGTCAAACTGCTGCCTCTGAACAGCCTGAAAATGAAGTAGTAGAACCTGAGAATAAGGTGGTAAAACCAGAGGTTGTAGTAGAATCCGAAAATGAGGTGGTAAAGCCCGAGAAAGTCGTAAAACCTGAAACGGAAAGCGTAAAGGTAGAGGCAAAACCAGTCGGTTCAACATCGGAATATGTTCAGCATGATATTGACTATTTGTTGCGTGAAGATAAGGTGTGGAAAAAGGATAGCCTACAATCCCAGACGTATCAAACCTTATATGATGATATTGCGAAGGGTCGGATGGACAAGGTGATAGCACAGTATGAATCTTTGTTTGGAAACAATGATAGAACTAATGAGGTGTTCAAGAGAATCGTTGAAGGTTTAAAAGTGGTTCGTGCATCAGGGAACCAACCGATGTTGAAGTTGGCTTCCGACGAGATGCGAAGACTCAGCCGAGGCGATTCCATCAAGTTGGCCGAGCTTAAGACCAGCATCACCATAGTTGTGAAAAGAACTCGGTCAAACCAGCAATAACGGTTGTGCAAATGTTGTGCAAATAAAAAACCCCTAACTTGATTATCAATTAGTTAGGGGTTTGTTTTGTAGCCCATAGCGGAATCGAACCGCTGTTTCCAGAGTGAGAATCTGACGACCTAGCCTCTAGTCGAATGGGCCAAAAAAATAGGTTCGTTTTGTGGAACCTTTGTGTGAACTAGGCGGGAGTCGAACCCACAACCGCCTGATCCGTAGTCAGGGACTCTATCCAATTGAGCTACTAGTCCAGTCGTTTTTTGACACTGCAAAAGTACAGCTTTTTTCATTCATGTAAGCAAAAAATCGAGAAAAAATTTATTCTGTTTTGCAAATTGTTGATTTATAGTTTGATAAATTGTTATATGTTTGCTCGTTTAATGTTTTTTGGTGGGCCGTTAAACGAAAAATTTCTATATTTGCCCCCATCAACACTAAACTTTATACACTATGAGACTTTTATTAATCAGCAATTCGACCAATTTTGGCGAGAACTATTTGGCTTGGGCCACTACCCAAATCGAGCTTTTCTGCTTGCAGAACCATATTAATAAGGAGAGCCGCATCGTCTTCATTCCTTTTGCGGGTGTCAATATCGGCGGGATGGTGTATCCTGAGAGCTACGACGCATACGAGTCGAAGGTGAGAAATGTCTTCCGCACCAAGTTCGGTTTGGACAACTTCACTTCTGTGCATCACTTTGATGACAAGTTGAAAGCCGTCAAGGAAGCTGACTGTATCGTGGTGGGCGGTGGCAACACCTTCCATTTGGTGGCCGAAATGCATCGCTATGGCTTGATGGATGCCATTCGTGAACGTGCCCTTGCTGGTGTGCCTTACATGGGCTGGAGTGCCGGAAGCAACGTGGCTTGCCCCACGCTGTGCACCACCAACGATATGCCTATCGTGCAACCTGCCTCGTTCAAGTGCCTCAACCTGGTTCCTTTCCAAATCAACCCGCACTATCTTGACCCGCATCCGGAAATCGACAAAATGATTAAGCATGGCGGTGAGACTCGACAAGACCGTATCAACGAATACCTTGCTGTAAATCAAAACATGACTGTTGTCGGTCTGCGTGAGGCGACGGCTTTGTGGGTGGTCGACGACAAGATGTGGCTGAAGGGTGGCAAGAAGATGATTGTGATGCGCTACGGCAAGGAGTCGGTCGAAATAGAGCCTAACTCCGACGTGACGTTCCTCATGGAAGGACGCATGGCATAACCTTATTCGAATACTCCTTTTTCTTCAAACACGACCAACCGCCGCTCAAGGTGGATGGTCTTTCGTGCGCCTCGATTGCCTTGGATGAGGTAGGGCGCAGCGTCACTGCCGAGGATGTCGGTGAAGGCCTTCTTGATGCGCGAGAGGGTGGCGTTCAATGTGTTGCCTACGAAGTCGGTGAGGTTGTCGACGGCTTGGTTCAGTAAGGCATTGTCGCCATAGGTGGAGATTTGTCGGTAGATGCGGTAAAGCTCTGGTTTGTAGTCGCTTAAATAATTCAACGGAATGCCTTCTTCGTGGAAGAGGAAGAGGATGTAAAGGGCTTTGCTCATGGCGGGCATCTTTACCTCAGTGTTGTTGCGGTCGGTGAGGAAAAGGTCGCCGCGTTTGGTGACATAAAGTCGGCTTGCTTCATGGCTTCCCGTGTATTTCAAAACCGTGTCAATGAGGATTTTATGGAAACCCGTGTAGTTGAGTTCGTCTTTTTCGGCAACGTTGGGCGCGGACATCGCCTTTTGCAAAAAACGTTCATCTTTTTGGCTCAAGCCTACTGGATGGAGGTTGACGATGTTGTCTTTTAGTTCAAAGAAATGTTGCAAAGTCGACAGGGGCTCGTTTTCGATTTCAAGAATGAGGAAGTCCTGTTGGTTGCTTGTGTTTTTGTCGCCGATTCGAAAGAAGAATGAAGGTCGGTTGATGTTCAAGCCGTTGGCATTGAGATAGTTGAGAAAGATTTCCTTGGAAAGAAATGCACTATTCATAATGCCGATTCGGCTGCCGATGAGGTCAAGTTGGTCCTCGGAAAGGGTAGGCTCGATGTAGCTGAGCGCCTGAAGGAAGGTGGTGCGTTTGTTGTTGAGTTCGTGCATCACCACAGGCAGGTAAAAGAACTCGCGTTGGGCGTTACTGAGTAGCTTGCAGATGGCTTGATAGTCGCGCAAGAGACTGTCGTTCACGGCTTTGTCGTATTCCGCTTCCACGTAAAGCACGGCGTTGTGTGTGTCGAAATTGAGGTTGGGGATGGAGACGAAATGCGCCTTGATGCCTTGTGTCTCAGGTAGTTCGATTTCGATGGAGAGCAGCAAGGCGGTGGTCAGTAGCGACTCGTTGAGATCGAGCGAGTCGTCGGAGAGGGAAAGGGTTTGAAACAGCCTGAGGATGGCGATTTTTTCGTGGTTTCCGAGTGTTTTCAGCAAACTTACGGCATCGGAAAGGCTGAGCGTGGTGGCTTTTTTGCGGCTTGATGCGGTGATGCCGAAAGTGTCGTAAACCCTTTGAAGGAAGTCAATTTCGCCTTGATTGACAATGCCGTCACATTGCACAAGGTCTGAAAGAACTTTAGCCAAGGCTGTTTTATGATTCTCCTTGAATTTCATGTAGTTGCGTGTTTTTGTTTTGGGTTGCAACCTTGCAACCTCCATCCACTTTCACAATAGAATGTATTTTTGCGCGTTTTTCAATGCAAAAATAGTAAAATTTGAATCATGTCAAGAGATTATAAAAATGGTTTGACGCCGCAAGAGGTTGAGGAGAGCCGTAGAAAATATGGTGACAATGTGCTGACACCACCCGAAAAGGAACCGCTTTGGAAGCAATTTTTGGATAAATTCAGCGACCCTATTATACGTATCTTGTTGATTGCCTTGATGCTGTCTGTCGCGGTATCACTATATCAATTGTTTACGGGTTCGGAAGGCTGGCATTTGCTGCTTGAGCCTTTGGGCATTTTTGTGGCGGTGATGTTGGCCACCACAGTGGGCTTCTTTTTCGAGTTGAGTGCCAACAAGAAATTTGACATCCTGAATCAAAACGAGGATGAACAAAAAGTGACTGTGTTTCGTGATGGTTTTATTCAACTTATTGAGCGCAAGGATGTTGTGGTTGGAGATACAGTGGTCATCAATACAGGTGATGAGATTCCTGCTGACGGCACATTGGTGGAGGCCATTGCCATGCGGGTGAACGAGTCGGACCTGACAGGCGAGCCGTCGTGTAGCAAGACGGTGGATAAAGAGGAGTTCAAGGAAGATGCTACCTATCCGTCGGACTATGTCTGTCGCGGCAGTTCGGTGATGGAAGGCCACGGCATTTTTGTGGTGGAGAAGGTAGGCGACGATACGGAATGGGGTAAGGTGTATCGCGGCGCACAAATCGACAATAAGGTGAAAACGCCGCTCAATGAGCAACTTGACAAACTGGGAAATGGCATCACGGTAGCAAGTTATATCATTGCCGGACTGATTGTTGTGCTGCGACTTGTGATGTTTTTCGTACATCACGAAATGGGTGCTGTAGACTGGATGAGTTTTGCGCGTTATTTCCTGAATACCTTGATGATAGCTGTCACCCTGATAGTGGTGGCTGTGCCTGAGGGACTGCCGATGAGCGTGACGTTGAGTTTGGCCTTGAGCATGAAAAGGATGTTGGAAACCAATAACTTGGTGCGCAAGATGCACGCTTGCGAGACGATGGGTGCTGCCACGGTGATTTGCACCGATAAAACCGGCACTTTGACCAAAAACCGCATGAGTCTTGGCGATAGCCTGATTTATGGCTTGAAAGACGGAAGGCTTGATGATTCTTTGGCGGGACGTTTGATGGCGGATGGCATAGCAATCAACTCGACTGCGTTTTTGGATTACAGCGACAAGAAAAAGGTGAAGGTCATCGGCAATCCGACTGAGGGTGCTTTGCTGCTTTGGCTTTTCGATAGCAGTGTGGATTTTGTGCGTATTCGCGACAATGCAAAGATTATCAAGCAGTTGCCGTTTACGACCCGTTACAAGTATATGGCTACTGTGGTCGAGACTGACGAGCCGAATCGCAATATATTATATGTGAAAGGTGCTCCGGAATACATGCTGAAACGCAGCACGGAGGTGCTGATGCCCGATGGCCGCCATAGTATCGAAACGGTGCGCGAAGAAGTGAATCAGTTGCTTTTGGAATATCAAAGTCGGGCCATGCGCACCTTGGGCTTTGCCTACAAAGTCATTACTGATGAAGAGGTTGAGCATGTTTTCATCGAAGATAGAAAGTTGCAGCCCGAAGATTTGTGTTTCCTCGGCATTGTGGGCATCATCGACCCAGTTCGCGATGATGTGGCCGATTCGGTAAAGGATTGTCTTGATGCGGGCATCAACATCAAGATTATCACTGGCGACACGCCTGGCACGGCACGTGAAATCGGACGTCAAGTCGGGCTTTGGAAAGAGGACGATGACCCTGAGCGACAAATGATTACGGGCAAACAATTCAATCTTATGACCGACGACCAACTGCGTGAACGTATTGACGACTTGAAGATTATGTCGCGAGCAAGACCGGCAGACAAGGAACGCATGGTTAGGTTGTTGCAGGAAAGGGGAGAAGTGGTGGCTGTGACTGGCGACGGCACCAACGATGCACCAGCCTTGAACAAGGCGCAAATCGGTCTTTCGATGGGCGACGGCACTTCGGTGGCCAAGGAAGCCAGCGACATCACGATTCTCGACAACTCATTCAAGAGCATCACTCGCGCTGTGATGTGGGGCCGCTCGCTGTACCTTAATATCCAGCGTTTTATCCTGTTCCAGATGACCATCAATGTGGCGGCTTGCCTCATCGTGCTGCTTGGTGCAGTGATGGGCACTTCCTCACCACTCACCGTAACCCAGATGCTCTGGATTAACCTGATAATGGACACCTTCGCGGCGATGGCCTTGGCTTCCCTGCCTCCCGATCAGGCCGTATTGAAAGACAAGCCACGCTCGCGCGATGCTTTCATCATCACCAAGGACATGGGGCGACGCATCTTCGGCGTGGGGTTGTTGTTTGTCGCGGTTTTGTTCGGCTTCATACAGTATTTCATGCACTGCGGCGTCGACTCCATGACCGAGTTTTCCCTTCGTGATTATCTTGTGAGCTATTTCAATTTCCATCATGTCGGTGGAGATTTCACCCCCAAGGAGCTTTCGTTGCTCTTTACGATTTTTGTGTTCATGCAGTTTTGGAACATCTTCAACGCCAAGGCTTACCATACTATCGACTCAGCGTTTAAAGGCTTGTTCGACAAGGACACAAGGAGCGGTTTTGGCCTCACAGTATTAATAATAGCTCTCGGTCAAGTGCTCATTATCACTTTTGGCGGCGAGATGTTCAACGTCGTTCCGCTTCCTTTTGGCGACTGGATACGCATCGTCATCGGAACCTCAATGATTTTGTGGCTTGGCGAGATTGAAAGAGCAGTGCATAGGGCTAAGAGGAGACGGTCGTCTTCCAGCCCTCAATCCGCCGAGTAGTGGTAGAGAATTTCGTTGTAAACACGAATTTCCATGAATTGGCCATGAATTTCCAAAAATGATTCCTGAAAATTCGTGATTCATTTATGGACATTCGTGTTTAAAAACAAGATCCACAATAGATTTGTTGTTTTCTTTTCAAAAGCAATCGTTTTTCTTTCTACCTTTGCCCTCGACAAACACACTAAACCACCGACAACAGACATATAATCTCCCAAATTCGAGAGTTTTTTATGAAATACAGAGAAATCGAAGATATATTTTCATCTATGCGGATGCAAAAGTATGTGCAGGCATGTGGCGGTGACACTCGGCGAGCGATGACACTATATCGCTATAACCTGAAACTCTCGCAGGAACTGTTCACGATGGTCAGTTGCTTTGAGGTGGCGTTACGCAATCGTATTGATAAACAAATGACTTTTCATCTCGGCAATGACTGGCTGCGTGATGCCATTTTGCCAAACGGTGCTTTGTATTATGACCATAGAGTGGACAAAACGCGAAAAATCATTGAAAAAGCATATAATGAACTGATGCGAGGTAACGCCTACACCCATTGGAAATTGCTTTCAGAAATGGAGTTTGGTGTTTGGAAATACATGTTTTCCAATGCTGTATATGCTTTGATGGGGCAGACACTTTTGCGGATTTTCCCTAACAAGCCACTATCTTCTCGTCAACAACAATATGACAATTCGTACATATTCCAAGAACTTGATTACATAAACAAATTGCGTAATCGCATAGCCCATCACGAACCCATCTGTTTTAACCAATCTTCTGTGGCCATAGACACCTCGTATGCTCTTAACCAGTATGCCCGAATGATGCGGCTTTTCCAATGGATGGATATTGATGGAGTATCTTTGATGTTTGGGCTTGACCATGTGGGCGATGCGTGTTCTAAAATCATGTGTTTATAAAATAGGTTTCGAGAAAAAAAGTTACTCTATTTGTTGCGGGATATGAAAAAAACTTCTATTTTTGCAACGTTGATTCCCGGCAGCCTCTGATTCGTCAAGCTGTCGGGTCTGTTTTTATCTCCTTATCAATCATATTGGAAACAAATCTGCCACAAATCTTGCTCAAATGATGGTTCGCCGAATTTGCTTTTTTCGTTGCAAACATGAATTTCCATGAATTAGCCATGAAATCGAAGATTAGATGAAGTCAATTTCCAAAAATGATTCCTGTAAAATTCGTGATACATTTATGGTCATTCGTGTTGAAAACAAGATTCACAAAAGATTTGTTGCTTTCTTTTCCAAAGCAATCGTTTTTCTTCCTATTTTTGCCCCCGACAAACAAAACATAAGTCTAACCAAACAATTATCGAATGAACAAAGCGCATTGGGCGCATTTAACAGAATACTAAAAAATTACAGATAGCACTTGTTGCTGTTCTTGAAACCCATTTACCACTTTTTCCCTTTTGGGACACCTATCAAGGACAAGTTACAAAATGCCGCGCTGCACGGCGTGGAATAACTTGTTAGATAGGTGGGCGTGGTAACCCGGGTTTCGAGCAAGAAATGGATTCCACGCTTTTTTTGTCATTAGAAAACATAAAATAAGTACAACTTTTAAATAATTACACTATGAAAAAGAGAAATTTACAAATGAAATGGACGACAAGAATCGTCTTGATTGCCCTGCTGCTTGGTGTGGCGGGGATGGGAAAAATGTTTGCGCAAAGTTTCACAGTGGGTGACTTGAATTATCAGGTTAACGAAGATGGCGTTTCAGTAACTGTGACTGGCCATGTAAATGGGCAATCTGCCACAGGTTCGTTGGTGATTCCTGAAGCGGTGGAGTACAATGGCTCAAATTATTCAGTGACAGCAATAGGCAGTTGGGCTTTCCAAGATTGCAGCGGCTTCACAGGTAGCTTGTCCATCGGTAATTCTGTGACCACAATAGGCGGTATGGCTTTCTATGGTTGCAGCAGTTTTACAGGCAACCTAACCATTCCTAATTCCGTGACGACGATAGGCAATTCTGCTTTCTCAAGATGCAGTGGCTTTACGGGCAGCCTGACCATCGGCAATTCCGTGACTACGATAGGCGGTAACGCTTTCGCTGCTTGTAGCGGTTTCATAGGCAGCCTGATTCTCCCCAATTCCGTGACCACAATAGGCAGTGGCGCTTTCTATGGTTGCAGCGGTCTAACCTCGGTATATTTCACGGGCGACCTTGCTCAATGGTGTGGAATAACATTTGGAAACGGATCCTCCAATCCTCTTTACTATGCTCGCAATTTTTATATCGACAACCAGCTTGTAACGGATTTGGTCATCCCCAATTCCGTGACGGTGATAGGCAATTATGCTTTCTATGGTTTCAGCGGTTTTATAGGCAGCCCGACCATCCCGAATTCCGTGACCACTATAGGTGATAGTGCTTTCAGTGGTTGCAGCGGCTTCATAGGCAGCCTGACCATCCCAAATTCCGTAACCACGATAGGCAGTTATGCTTTTAATGGTTGTAACGGCTTCAATGGTAGTCTGACTCTTGGCAATTCTTTGACCACGATAGGCGATGGAGCTTTTTTTGGTTGCAGCGGCTTCACGGGCAGTCTGACCATTCCCAATTCCGTGACCACGATAGGTGAGAGTGCTTTTTTCGATTGCAGAGGTTTCACGGGTGGCCTGACACTCGGCAATTCCGTGACTTCAATAGGCAGTGCTGCTTTCCGATATTGCAGTGGCTTCATGGGTAGCCTGACCATAGGTGATTCCGTGACCACAATAGGTAATTCGGCTTTCGATGGCTGTAGTGGCTTTACGGGCAATTTGGTCATCCCCAATTTCGTGACCTCTATAGGCAATCAGGCTTTCCAAGATTGTAGTGGCTTGACAGGTAGCCTGACCATAGGCAATTCCGTCACCACGATAGGTGATTATGCCTTCTCTAATTGCAGTGGCTTCACGGGCAATCTGACCATAGGCAATTCCGTGACCACCATAGGCAATTCTGCTTTCCGTGATTGCAGCGGCTTCACAGGCAGCTTGACCATCCCCAACTCTGTGACCACGATAGGCAGTTATGCTTTCCGAAATTGCAGCAGCTTGACAGGCAGCTTGACCATAGGTAATTCCGTGACCACGATAGGCGATGGAGCTTTTTCTGGTTGCAGCGGCTTCATGGGCAGCCTGACCATCCCCAATTCCGTCACCACGATAGGCGATTGGACTTATAATGGTTGCTATGGTTTTACGGGCAGCCTGACCATAGGAAATTCTGTGACCACGATAGGTGATATGGCATTTGATGGTTGCTACGGTTTTTCTGCTATGACAAGTCTTGCCGAAACACCTCCATCGTTGGGTTATAATCCTTTTTCGTATTCCATTTTGGACAAACCTGTTTATGTTCCCTGTGGCTATGAAGAGGAATACGCATCGCTGTCGTGGGGCGGTTTCAATGATTTCTTGGGATTATGTGGAGGCATGGTTACGGTAATGGCCGATCCAGAAGAATGTGGCGCTGTGGTTGGTGGAGGTCAGATTGAAGCTAATCATCTTTGTACGGTGACAGCCATAGCCAATGAAGGGTATGTTTTAGCCTATTGGACTTTTAACGGAACGGTTGTATCTGTTGAAGCCGAATATAACTTTTATGTGGCGGGCGATATGACCTTGTATGCTCACTTTGTTCAAGAAGGCAACATTAGTTTTGCCGATGCCAATGTGAAAGCCATTTGTGTGGCCAATTGGGATACCAATGGAGATGGAGAATTGAGTTATGTTGAAGCTGCTGTTGTAACTGGCCTTGGACAAGTGTTTAGAGAAAATACAGAGATTACATCATTCGAGGAATTGCAGTATTTTATCGGATTGACAACTATAAATAGTTACGCTTTTTTTAATTGTAGAAATTTGTTGGGTTCTTTGCATATCCCCAATTCTGTGACCACGATAGGCAATTATGCTTTTTCTTTATGCATCGGTTTCACAGGCGATTTGGTCATTCCCAATTCCGTGACCTCGATAGGCAATTCTGCTTTCTTTAATTGCAGCGGTTTGACAGGCAGCCTGACCATCCCTAATTCCGTGACTTCGATAGGCGGTTCTGCTTTTGATGGTTGCAGCGGCTTCACTGGCAGCCTGACCATCCCTAATTCCGTGGCCGAATTAGGCGGTTCTGCTTTCGAGGGTTGCAGTGGCTTCACTGGCAACTTAGCCATTCCTAATTCCTTGACCTCAATAAGCGATTGGACTTTTTCTGGTTGCAGCGGCTTGACGGGCAATCTGATCATCCCCAATTCCGTGACTTCGATAGGCGATTTTGCTTTCCAAAGTTGCAGTGGTTTTACGGGCAGTTTAACCATCCCCAATTCCGTGACCACAATAGGCAGTTATGCTTTCCTTAATTGCAGCGGCTTTACGGGCGATTTGGTCATTCCTGATTCCGTGACCACAATAGGCTTGTATGCTTTTCGGGATTGCAGTGGCTTTACGGGTAGCCTGACCATCGGCAATTCCGTGACTACGATAGGTGATAACG
This sequence comes from uncultured Bacteroidales bacterium, assembly GCA_900318465.1. Taxonomy (GTDB): domain Bacteria; phylum Bacteroidota; class Bacteroidia; order Bacteroidales; family F082; genus Limimorpha. Next base: position 42,416 of record ONKQ01000001.1, on the reverse strand, counting down.
CTTTCGCTGGTTGCAGCGGCTTCATGGGTAGCCTGACCATCGGCAATTCTGTTACCACGATAGGCGATGCTGCTTTTTATGGTTGCTATGGTTTCACGGGTAGCCTGACCATCGGCAATTCCGTGACCACAATAGGTAGTATAGCTTTCTCAGGTTGCAGCGGTTTTACGGGCGATTTGGTCATTCCTGATTCCGTGACCTCAATAGGAGATTACTCTTTTGAGGGTTGCAGCGGCTTTACGGGCAGCCTGACCATCGGCAATTCCGTGACTACGATATACGAGAGTGCTTTCAATAATTGTAGCGGCTTTAGGGGCAGCCTTACTTTCGGCAACTCCGTGACCTCAATAGGAGATTACTCTTTTGAGGGTTGCAGCGGCTTCACAGGCAATCTGACCATTCCCAATTCCGTGTCCACGATAGGTGAGGGTGCTTTTTTTGGATGCAATAGCTTTACAGGCAGTTTGACCATCGGCAATTCCGTAACCACAATAGGCGGCGGTGCTTTCCAAAATTGCAGTGGCTTCACGGGCAGCCTGACTTTCGGCAATTCCGTGACGATGATAGGTGGTTACTCTTTCGAGGGTTGCAGCGGCTTCACTGGCGATCTGACCCTCGGCAATTCCGTGACTGAGATAGGTGAGGGTGCTTTTCAAAATGGCAGTGGCTTCACGGGCAGCCTGATTATCCCCAATTCCTTGACCACAATAGGTAATTATGCTTTCCGAAATTGCAGCGGCTTCACGGGCAGCCTGGCCATCCCCAACTCTGTGTCCACGATAGGTAGTTATGCTTTCTCTGGTTGCAGTAATTTTATGGAAGCAATATTGTCAAACGTAACTCCCCCTTCACTCGAAGAGGGAGCATTTGACATGGAAGAATTTGCAGGTAAAGTATCCATTGAAGAAACAGGGTATCCCATATATGTCCCCTACGAATCTCTAAACACATACAAAACCGCCATGAACTGGAACGATTACGAAGACAGAATCTTCCCCATGGCTTATACCACAATTTCAGGTTACGGCGACGGCGAGGGCAACTACCGTTTTATCGCTTCGCCATTGGTTGAAAACACAGCCCCAACAGCGGTGGATAACATGATAACCGAAACTGCATACGACCTCTATCGCTTCGACCAAAGCGAGAATGACGAATGGCAAAACTACAAATACCCAGAAAACACGCCAAATTTCTTCCTTACTAACGGCCAAGGCTACCTATATGCCAATGCGGAGGATGTGAACCTCATTTTCAAAGGCGAATTCAATGAGGATGATACCAAGGAAGTGGGCCTTGCTTACGATGCCAATGCAGAGTTTGCTGGCTGGAACTTGGTGGGTAATCCTTTCCCAGTCAACGCCTACGCCAATATGAGTTACTATACGATGAATGAGGAGGGTACAGCTGTTGAGCCTAATATGGTTTCGTCTGCCACGGCCATCCCTGCCTGTACGGGTGTCATGGTAATGGCTGAGGCTGAAGGCGAGACGGTTGTTTTCAGCACCGAGGCTCCCGAAGCAGCAACTAACCAAGGCTGTTTGCAAATCGAGTTGAGCCAGGCCGTTGAGCTTGTCGAAACGCCGACTCGTAAGCAAGACGGCCCTTCGACAGGCTCAGGGACCTTGCTCGACAAGGCCATAGTGAGCTTCAATGCTGGAGACAGGTTGGAGAAATTTGTCTTCAACAAGGAAAATGCAGTCATCAGCATTCCAGAAGGCGGCAAGGAGCTTGCCATTGCCTGCTCGGACAAGCAAGGTGAGATGCCGCTCAACTTCAAGGCTTCCAAGAACGGAGAATATACCCTCACCATCAATCCCGAAGCGGTTGAATTGGATTATTTGCACCTTATTGATAATCTTACGGGCGCGGATGTGGATTTGCTGGCCCTTCGACAGGCTCAGGGACCAGCCAACTATACCTTTGAGGCCAAAACTACGGATTACGCTTCGCGGTTCCGTTTGGTGTTCAGTGGTAATGAGGCGGGCGACCCTTCGACAGGCTCAGAAACCTTTGCTTTTATCAACAATGGGAACATCATCATTACTGGAGCCGAGGCTGATGCTACGTTGCAAATTGTGGATATGCAAGGGCGCGTGGTGGTTTCTTGCGGCGGACACACGCGGTGTGTCCCTACAACGGGAATGGCCAAAGGCGTGTATGTCTTGCGCCTCATCAATGCCGATGATGTGCGGACACAGAAGATTGTTGTAAAGTGATTTCTCTGCAACTGAAAGCATAGAGGGTGTGTCAAAATGGGCACACCCTCTTTTGTGTGTGAAAAATAATTCATTGAAATTGTTTCGTTTAAGAAATTTTTTCCTACCTTTGCCGTTCCAAATCAAAAAGAGAATAATGATGGCTAAACATTTGAGAATTATTGCTTTATGCGGAATCATGTGCCTGCTTTTCGCTTCGTGTTCACGTCCTTCAGTGGTCGGAACATGGGTTGAGCCTGCTACCGAAAACGGCATTACGAGCGAAATCGGCTTCACTTTGCTCGAAAATGGTGAGGTCATTCCGATTAATATGGGCTATGTGGGATTCAAGAATTGGGAGAAATCGGGCGACATGCTTTATATGAAAGGTACCTATACGGGCACCAATCCCCACGATTTTGTCGATACAATGAAAATTGTGAAGGTGGACGACAAACAACTCGTGCTTGAGCAGGCAGGCTACACCGTGACGTACCAAAGGAAATAATCTTAAAATCAGAAAATAGAAATAATAAATAATTAGAAATGAAGAAATTAGCTGTTATCGCCTTTGGCGGAAACGCCCTTTTGAGAGGCGGTCAGAAAGGTACATGTGAGGAACAGATGCAGAATGTGGCTGACACTTGCCGGTCGCTGCTTCCCTTCCTGAAACAAGGTTATAATTTGGTGATTGGCCATGGCAACGGCCCCCAAGTTGGTAATGTGTTACTTCAAAATGCCGCCGGAGAGAAATTGGGCATTCCTGCCATGCCGATGGATGTTTGTGGTGCCGAAACCCAAGGTCAGATTGGCTACATGATTGAGATGGGCCTTGAGAAAGTGATGGTGAAAGAGAACATCGACCGCAATGTGGTGACTTTCGTGACCCAGGTGCTTGTCGACAAGGACGACCCGATGTTCAAGAACCCCACCAAGCCCGTTGGCCCCTATTATACAAAAGAGCAGGCTGAAACCTTTGCTGCCGAAACGGGAGCCGTTTACAAGGAAGACCCCAAAGGCAAGGGCTGGCGTAAGGTTGTTGCATCTCCAAAACCTATTGACATTCAAAATGTTGCCCTTGTGAAGCGTTTGGCCGAAGAAGGCAACATCGTCATCACCGTTGGTGGCGGTGGCATCCCAGTCATCAAGAAGGACGGCGTTCATGTGGGTGTTGAAGCGGTCATCGACAAAGACCTCGCTTCGGCCATGACTGCCATCAAGATTGGTGCTGATGAGTTCTACATCCTCACCGACGTGCCGAAGGTCTACATCAACTTCCGTAAGGAGAACGAGAAGGCTCTCGACACCATTACGGTAGCCGAGGCCAAGCAATATCTTGAAGCCGGTCACTTCACCGAAGGCAGCATGGCGCCTAAAATCCGTGCCGCCATCCTGTTTGTGGAAGCAACGGGCCACGAGGCCATCATCACCGAGGCCACCAAGCTCGGCGACCCGACTTGCGGAACGCGCATTGTGGCTTAATCGGAATAGGCCACGCTCCAAGCGTAACCTTTTTGCTTGATAATATGGGTTTCGAGGCGGTAACCCATGCCGTCGAGAACCTGATACAAATCCGTGCTGATACCTGTTCCACGTAGTTTCAGCACGGCTTCTTTTTTCGTCCAATAGGCAATGAATGACTCAGGCGGCTCAGGGGTGGCATTGATAAGCTCTATCTCTTCGTCATTCATCGTTTTGCGAAGCAAGGCCTCGTCAAAATGGCGGAAACTCTCAATGTCAATGCCAATAGGGGCTTTGTCGACGGCTGAGGCGATTCCGTTTTTGCAATGGCTGAGGTTGAAATGGATGTTGGGGTGTCGTTCCAAATAAGGTTTGCCATGCTCGTTGAATGAAAACGTCAGGTCGTTGATTCCTAATGGTTTCAGTAACTCTTGCAGCATCAGCCACGATTTCAAGCAGGCGAATTGTCCGAAAAGGTGCTTATAGCGCAACGCCTCTTTTCGGCGTTGTTCGTTCACCAAAGGCAGCATCCGTTGCACCTCGGTTTCGGTCACTTGGCTCATATCGTCGAAAATGGAAATCATAGCTTTGAAATCGGCTGCAAAATTAATGGTTTCTCTGTTTCGGTGAAAAAATCTCTTCTTTTGTTGTTAAAAAAACCTCTCGTTTGGATAAAAAATCGAGTTGATTGAAATAAATCCTATTTTCGCACCGATTTTCGGTTTTATGGAAAAATACGCAATCAAAGGAAAAAAGGTTCAGGCATTTCCTGACATTCCGCCCCGCACTTTCGATCTGCTGCCGCGATTTGTGGAGAAATTCGGCAAGAAGAAGGTGATGTTCGCCAGCAAAGTGGAAGGGGAGTGGAAGAAATACATCGGTCGCGACTTCGTGAAAATGACGGATGTCATCAGTCAGGGACTCATAGGTTTGGGCGTGGCCAAAGGCGACCGTGTAGCCGTGATTTCCAACAACTGCCCGCAGTGGAACATGGTCGATTTTGCCGTTCAGCAAATCGGGGCCATCCTTGTGCCGATTTATCCTACGGTGCGCCAAAGCGACTACGAGCATATCATCAAACACGCCGAGCCTAAGATTGTTTTTGTTGAAGGCTCGCTGCTGCTGAACAAAATCAAGGACATCATCGAAAAGGTGGAAAACAAACCTAAAGTGTTCGTTTTCAATCCTGTGACAGGTCAACTAACCTTGCGGGGACTGATGGTCTCGGTGAAAATCGACAAGAAAAGCCTTGCCTCTTTGCAGGCCAGAAAAGATGCCGTCGAGCCAGAGGATGTGGCGACTATCATCTACACTTCGGGCACGCTTGGCACCCCAAAAGGCGTGATGCTGACGCATTATAACCTGATGAATTGCGTAGCTTATTATGGGCCGCATTATCCTGTGCCAAGTTCGCATAAAGTGGTGAGTTTCTTGCCGTTGTCGCACATTTATGAGCGTTCGGTGCTGTACACCCACCTTTATCTCGGCAACTCAACCTATTATGTGGAGAATTTCGGCACCATCATGCGCGACATTGCCGACATCAAGCCGGAGCATTTCACCACCGTGCCGCGCGTTGTCGAGAAAGTGTATAATGGCGTGATGCGCAAGGGCGACAAGTTGAAGGGACTGAAAAAACGCATTTTCTATTGGGCTTTCCAGTTGGCGGAGCGTTACGACGAAACGGAAAAGAAACCCCATCGTGCCTATCGGTTCAAGTTGTATTGGGCCAATAAGTTGGTTTTCAAGGATGTGAGGAAAGCTTTCGGCGGTCGCTTGGAGTTCATCATTTCGGGCGGTGCCAGTTTGCAGCCGCGATTGGTGCGCCTGTTTGCCGCTATGAACATCCCGATTATCGAAGGTTATGGCCTGACGGAAACCTCGCCGGTGATTGCCACCAACAGTTTGGCTTTGGGCATCATCAAGGCGGGAACGGTGGGTGTGCCTTGCGGGAGCGTCGACATCAAGATTGACCCTGAATCGGGCGAAATCCTCGTGAAAGGCTCGCCCGTGATGAAGGGCTATTATAAGGACGAGGAACAGACCAAAATCGCCATTGACGAAAACGGCTATTTCCATACTGGCGACATAGGTGAGTTTGACGAGGATGGCTTGCTGAAAATCACGGGTCGAATGAAGGAAATTTTCAAGGACTCGATGGGCAAGTATATTTCTCCCGCGCTGATTGAGAACCGTTTTGCCGAATCACCGCTCATCAGCAACATCATGGTGGTGGGAGAGAACCAAAAATTTGCCGCCGCTTTGATTGTGCCGAATTTCGAGAACCTGAAGACTTGGTGTGAGGAAAATCACATTCCTTATACCACCAATGCAGAAGTCATAAAGGAAAAGAAAGTCAACGACCGCTACCGCAAGGAGGTGGATGCCTACAACAAGTTCTTCGGCGATTACGAGAAGGTGAAGCGCTTCGAGCTGGTCGACCGCGAGTGGACCATCGACGAGGGCGAAATCACCCCCAGCCTGAAACTGCGCCGCAAGGTCGTAGCCGAGCATTACAAGGATTTGATTGAGGGGATGTTTGCGGAATAAAAGGGTTTTTCTGACCTGGATCATGCAGCAAAACCGTCGATTTCCGACGTTGCAAAAAAAATCTCCCCAAAGCCTAAGAATCTGTATTTTGTACAGAAATTTTTCGTACTTTTGCAGCCGCTTTTAAAAAGACCTATTTTTATGATTAACATAACCTTTCCTGACCAGAGTGTCAGACAATATGAAGCCGGTGTAACGCCGTTGGAAATCGCCAAGAGTTTGAGCGAAGGACTTGCGCGTAATGTGCTGTCTGCCAAAGTGAACGGCAAGATGTGGGATGCCATGCGCCCCGTCAACGAGGATGCCACCATCCAGCTTTTCACTTGGGACGACCCCGAGGGCAAGGCCACTTTCTGGCACTCGTCGGCACACCTCATGGCTGAGGCCATCGAAGCATTATATAAAGGTGTGAAGTTTGGCATCGGTCCCGCCGTGGATGCCGGTTTCTATTACGACATCGACACGGGCGACATCACTTTGACCGAAGCCGACCTCGTAGCCATCGAGAAAAAGATGCTTGAACTGGCTCGCGAGAAGCAGACTTTCGACCGCGTTGACGTGAGCAAGGCCGAGGCTTTGAAGTATTTCACCGAGAAAGGTGATGAGTACAAGGAAGAACTCATCAGCGAACTTGAGGACGGTACCATCACCTATTATAAATGTGGCAACTTCACCGACCTTTGCCGTGGACCTCACATCCCGAACACGGGTTTCATCAAGGCCGTGAAACTGACCTCATTGGCTGGTGCCTATTGGCGTGGCGACGAGAAGCGCAAGCAACTCACCCGCGTTTATGGTATCACCTTCCCGAAGCAAAAGGAACTCGACGAGTACCTTGTTTTGCTCGAAGAAGCAAAGAAGCGCGACCACCGCAAGTTAGGACGTGAGTTGGAACTCTTCATGTTCAGCGACACCGTTGGCAAGGGTCTCCCGATTTGGTTGCCCAAGGGCACTGAGTTGCGCCTGCGTCTTCAAGAGTATCTGACCAAAATCCAGAAGGAATATGGTTATGAGCAAGTCATCACGCCCCATATCGGCGGCAAGCAGTTGTATGTGACTTCGGGCCACTGGAACCACTACGGTGAAGACAGTTTCCGTCCGATTACCACGCCTGAAGAAGGCGAGGAGTACCTGCTGAAACCCATGAACTGTCCTCACCACTGCATGATTTTCAAGTGGAAGCCGCGTTCATACAAAGACCTGCCTTTCCGCTGCGCTGAGTTCGGCACGGTGTATCGTTATGAGCAGAGCGGCGAGTTGCACGGTCTGACCCGTGTGCGCTCGTTCACCCAAGACGATGCCCACATCTTCTGCCGTCCCGACCAAGTGAAGGAAGAGTTCATCCGCGTGATGGAAATTATCGAAATCATCTTCAAGGCATTGGATTTCAATAACTTTGAAGCACAAATATCGCTCCGCGACCCCAACGACCATGAGAAGTATGTGGGTTCGGATGAAAACTGGGCCAAGGCTGAGGCCGCCATTCAGGAGGCTTGCGCCGAGAAGGGTCTGCCGGCTCACGTCGAGTACGGCGAGGCCGCTTTCTATGGCCCGAAGTTGGACTTCATGGTGAAGGATGCCCTGGGTCGCAAATGGCAGTTGGGCACGATTCAGGTGGACTACAACTTGCCTGAGCGTTTCGACCTGACCTACATTGGTGCTGATAATGAGAAACATCGCCCCGTGATGGTGCACCGCGCCCCCTTCGGCTCGATGGAACGTTTCGTGGCCGTGTTGCTTGAGCACTGCGCTGGAGAGTTCCCGCTTTGGTTGGCTCCCGACCAGGTCATTATCCTCCCCGTGAGCGAAAAATATCTCGATTTTGCGAAAAATTTGCAATCGTATCTGAAAAAGTCCGATATTCGCGCCCTCATTGACGAACGAAACGAGAAGATTGGCCGCAAGATTCGCGATGCCGAGATGAAGAAATATCCTTACATGCTCATCGTAGGCGAGAAGGAAGAGGCTGAGAATCAGGTTTCTGTGCGTAAACATGGTCAAGTCGACTTGGGTACGATGCCGACAGAAGCCTTTGCCGAAATGATTCGCAAGCAAGTCGAGGAGGAACAAAACAAGAGATAAACAACTAACTGATTATAAACTTAATATAGGAGATCATCACAATAGCACAGATTCCACAAAAAGGAAAGCCTGCACAGAGGCCGAACAAAGACAAAGGCGAGTTCAACCATCGCGTGAATGAGGAAATCAAGGCACCGATGGTGCGCTTGGTGGGTGAAGGTGTTGAAGCCAACATCTACCCCTTGCGCGATGCATTGCGAATCGTTGAAGAGTTGGGTGTCGACTTGGTCGAAATCCAGCCCGATGCCAACCCGCCCGTCTGCAAGGCGATGGACTACAAGAAGTTCGTCTTCGACCAAAAGAAACGCATGAAGGAACAGAAGGCCAAGGCCACCAAGGTCGTTATCAAGGAAATCCGCCTCGGACCCCAAACCGACGACCACGACTTCGAGTTCAAGTTGAACCACGCCAAACGTTTCCTTCAGGAAGGCTCGAAAGTGAAGGTGGAGGTCTTTTTCAGAGGCCGTTCCATCGTCTACAAGGAACAAGGTGAGATTATATTGCTGAAGTTCGCGCAGGAGTTGGAGGAATTCGGGAAGGTGGAGATGATGCCCAAACTTGAAGGCAAGCGAATGCAGATGATGATAGCTCCTAAGTCAACGAAGAAGTAGAATTTTGATATATTCGTATGATGCAAGGCTATAAGGCTGTTAGCTTTTAGCAATTAGCCATTAGCTTTGTGGAAACCAAGCTAAGAGCTAACTGCTAATAGCTAAAAGCCAATGAAAAAAAGAAATAGAAGAGTCATTTAATACCTTAAAACTAATTGTAAAATGCCAAAAATGAAGACCAAGTCCGCTGCCAAGAAGCGTTTCCAAGTAACCGGCGGCGGCCATCTGAAGAGGAAGCATGCTTATCATGGCCACATCCTGACCAAGAAAAGCCAGAAGAGAAAACGCAATCTTGACCACACCACTCTCGTCGACCGCGTTGATGAGAAAGTCGTCAAACAAATGCTTCTCATGTAATTAACCTAATGTATCACTTTGTCTCAGCAGAAAAGTTCTCGAAAGGAGCGAGGCGCTGGACGAAAAAATCAAAGAAATGACAAGATCAGTCAATGCAGTGGCTTCAAGAGCCAGAAGGAAAAAAATCCTGAAGAAGACCAAAGGTCAGTTCAGTACGAGAAAGAACGTCTGGACTGTGGCGAAAAACTCTTACGAAAAGGGTCAAACCTACGCTTATCGCGACAGAAGAAACAAGAAGCGCGAGTTCCGCAGCCTGTGGATTGTGCGTATCAACGCCGCCGTGCGCGAGTATGGCATGAACTACAGCCAATTCATCAACAAGCTGAACGTGGCCGGCATCGAGATGAACCGCAAGGTTCTTGCCGACCTCGCCCTCAACAACCCCGAGGCTTTCAAGGCCATCGTCGAGAAGGTGAAGTAAGAAAGCGCGTTATTGTTTTTGACGATAACAACACAATGAATCCCGGCTCAGTGAGCTGGGATTTTTGTCTTTTTTTGCCATTTCTTGTTGCAAATCCGACAAATAATGTAAATTTGCAGTCCGAACTTAACCTTTAAAACTCGAAAAAATGGGTAAATTTGAAATTACAACCAGGAAGGACGGCGAGTACCAGTTCAACCTGAAGGCCTCCAACGGCCAAGTGATCCTCACCAGTCAGGGATACAAGACCAAGGCTTCGTGCCTCAACGGTGTTGAGTCCGTGAAGAAAAACAGCCAAGACGAGAAACGCTTTGAAAGGGGTAATGTTGCCAAAAATGGTTGGTGAAGAAGGTCGAAAAGCGGCAAAATAAGATAGACAGAGATAAGCCAAAAAGCGTATCTTTGCAACGCGAGCTGAAACGGAGGAAGGCTCTGCTGGGGAGCAACCTTCCAAGGGATAGGTTCGCAAGGTATGACAGCATATCAAGGGGCGGTTGACAAGGCCGCCCCAACCTTTTTGATATGCAGGATTGCCTTCGATGCCTTAAAAAACCCCAGCGTCATCCGTTCGGTTGTCAAGGCTTGCTCCGCTTGTCTTTGTTGTCCCTTTCCCTGAAGTAGATGTACCACCTGACATAGTTGCGATAGTGTTTCTGCGACAGTCCCCGATGGAGCGATATGTTCTCCTTGAGGTGCCCGAAGTAGGACTCGATCGCGTTGGTGGTCTTGGGGATGCGAGGGTTGTCGAGGAACCGGAACATGTCGGGCAAAGCCCTTCGGATGTGCACGTAGGCCTTGCGGACCATCTTGTGCGTGAACCATTCCGCATGGGACGCTTCGCTGACGGTCTTGCCGTTGAGGTAGCCGACGTGTCGGCTGTGCCATTCGCTGAGCATCTGCTTCCAATAGAGCATGTCGTTGCGTGTCTGTATCTTGCAGATTAGCGTGACAATCCTCCTGAGCGATTGCCCGGCCTCACTCTTCGGGCGCTTCGTAAGCCATGTGAGGCATTCGCGCTGGATGTGTGCAAGGCATCGTTGCCTTGTGGCATTCGGGCAAGCCTTGCGCACCGCCTTGATGATGTTGGAGCCGCCGTCGGAGGTGACGCTCTCTATCTCGATGCCGAGACTTTGCATGTTCCTCAGGTCTTCCGCCATCTCGCCCTCCCATTCGTCGTCGGTCAGCCTGTAGAACAGCGTGGACCTGGCCGTCTCGTTGCGGTACAGCACAAGGCACAGCTTGTTGGGGAACCATGTGCCGTCTATCAGCAGGTTGGCCTTCTCGTGGAACCTGACCCTCCAGACGGGACAGCTGTCAAGGTACTCGTCGAACCATCGGGACAACTGCCTCGTGCTGTATCCGCTCAGCGTGGATATCTGCCCTAGCGTCTGCTTGCCCAGTATCCACCATTCGAACCACACGAAGCGGTTGCTTTTGCCGATGTCTTTCCGACGGAAGGTGAAAAGGCTGCCGCAGTTCTTGCACTTGTACCTCTGGTGTCCGTCACGTTTGCCCCACTTGACGACATCCAAATAGCCGCATTGGGGGCATCTTTCTCTTCTATTTCTTGGCATAAAAAAAGCAATTAGATGAAAACGCTTTCATCTAACTGCTTTTTATCGCTTTTATGCGTCTTATTGTCAGTGATTTACATTATATCTCACCAACCATTTTTGTCTATTATACCTTGAAAGGAAAGTGGCCGCTAACGGCAAGCCTTTCTTCAACCTGATGGCTACCAACGGACAAGTCATCGGCTCAAGCCAGATGTACGCCAACGAAATCAACATGAACAACGGCATCGCCTCGGTGATGAACAACGCGGCCAATGCCCAAATTGTTGACCTTTCGGAAGAGTAAACAATCTCAATTGACCAACAAGAAAAGTCCGAGAGCCAAACGACTCCCGGACTTTTCTTTTTCCCTGACAGGGAAGGACTTACTTCACTATCACCTTCACAGAAACCTTCTTTTGGTTATTCTGCAAGCTGATGACATACACATCGGCGGCGAGGCTGTGGCCAATGCGCTCGGTGCTGCCCGCGTTGATTTGCTGCTGCATCATCTGTTGGCCGAGCACATTGTAAACCGTCATCGTGTAGTCGTCATCGTCGCCGTTCTCGATGACAAACTCATGGTCGGCACTCCAGACCTTGATGTTGGCTTCGATGTTGTCGTTCACACCGTCGTCGGTGAGGTCGATGAAGATGGGTTCGTCGAGGCCGTTGGTCGGGTTGACGGTGTTGGCATTGGGATACCATTGACCGTTATACACGGTAGTGCGATATTCTTGGTACCAATAGTGCGTTATGTCGTAGACCATAATTTTGTTAATGCCATACTCGTTGTCGTTGGGCAGGATGCCTCCAAACCAGCCGTCCTTGCCAGCCACCTCTTCCTTGTAGAAGTCAGCGTACTGGTTGATATTGCCAAAATCTACACCTGTGGTCTCGACAATAGTGGCGAATATCGGATGTTCGTTAGGGTTTTGGTTGATATACATTTGGGCAAAGGTCATCGGGTTCTCATTGCTCTTGACATAAAATGCCGAGCCTTGGTTAGCATCGTGTTCAGTGCCGAAGTTGATTACGGTGGCGTAGCGTTGGGTAGTGAGGGTGTGGGCCACCGTGGTTCCATCGTGACCGTCATTGAGGCGGATACGCAGATAAACATAGTTGCCGGGCGTAAAGCGGGCATTGGCTGTAGGCTCATTGACGAACCAAACATGAGCATCTCCATCCCAACTGGTTGTAAATTCACCGTAGCCGCCTTCGGTAGCTAAACTCGGGCTGGTGCTGCGGTAGAAGCCATCCAAGTTGGCGTAAATCACATTGCCGGCACCGGCGGTCTCGGGACCGTCGTTTTCGTCAACAAATTGGTTGGTGTAACGGTAGGTTGTGTGTGGTTCAAGGTTACCGAGCCATACGTATGTGGCGACAGGTACACGGTTGTTATTGGAACCATTGTTGCCTTGGATATAATACGGCAAATCGTCCCATAATATGGAAGGTACGTTTTCGCTGTGGACGACGCCAGTAAGGCTAACTTCGGCACTTGCTTCACCGCAATTGTGGGTGATAGTACCTTCGTATGTACCCATTTCAAGGCCTTCGACCATGCGGACATAAATAGTCTGGCCTACGATTTGGCCATCAATGACGGGCATGGTCGTATCGGCAGTCCAATCAATTTCGTCCAAGGAGATTCTGAATTCGCCTTCCACATGGATGGTAACCTCGCTGCAATCGAGGTTGGCACCCGTCAAGATGTAGGTCTGCGAGTCTGATGGGCCTTCGCCTTCAATATAGTCGAGGCCATTAATAGTATTAGGTGTAGCTGTCAGGGTTGGAATGGGAGTGGCACTGCCCGAAACGAGCATGATGTCGTCGACTTCCCAACCGGCAGCTTCTTCATCGGTGCAAGTATACTTGAATCCAATGTAGCAGTTCGATCCGCTGAATTCATCAAGGTTAACGCTGGCTTCAACCCAGTTCCATCCACCTTGCGAGAGTTCGCATTCAAGTTCTTCCCATGTGGCTGTGGTCGGGTCTTGGCCGTCGTAGTCGTTGGAGAAAAACACTTCAAGGGCGGGGCCTGTGTAGTTCATAGCCGTTCTAAAGCTCAGCACCACATCGTCGTAACTGTCTAAATCGAAAGCGGGCGAGATGAGCCAATCTTCTGTGACGGGGTGGTTGTATCCGTTGGCGTAGGCGTAGTGATTGCCTTGGTAAGAGGCAATGCGCCAGAGCGAGTCGCCTGCCACGCAGACCTCAGTCCAGCCGTTCCAGTCGTCTTCCCAGTCTTGGTTGAAGATGACGACGATGTCGCTTTGGATGATGTATTCTTCGCAGACCACAGGGCTGTTGTTGCACCCCTCCTTCTCGGCGTACGCACAGATAGTCGTATTTGTGTCGACAGCAATGGGACCTTCATATACAATCCAGTCGTATGGCTCTGGAAGTTGGCTGTAGTAGATGGTGGCACCTTCTGTAGCGCAACTGATGGTCACGTTTTGTGGCTCATAGTAAGTGCTTCCAGCAGGATCGAAAGTCGGGGCAGCCACGGTAGGAATGGGCGGTTCGCCGCCTTCGCCTTGCATGAAGATGTCTAAGAAGAAGTTGTAGTTTTCGCCAGCCATGTTCTGTGTGTGGTAGGGGCCGAAGTTGTGGTTGCCGTTCAAGGCAAAGGCTCTTACTGGATTGTTGGCATTGGCGATGACGAAGCCCGTGTAGTTGGGCACCATGGCGGTCTCTTCCGAAGTGCCGATTTCGATGCTCCAGGCCGTATTGTTGCCATTGGGAGCGAAGTTGGTGCTTGAGGTGTAGCCGATTGTGTCGCCGGCGGCATTGGTGAAGGTGTAGCCCTCATCCGTTATGTTCACCGTCCAATAGAAGTTGTCCTCCTCATTGAGGATGGAAGCGGGCAGAATTTCGTCATTGCCATTGATGGTGGAGGTGAACAAAACGCCTTCGGGTTTGCCGGAAGCTACGTTTCTCATGGCATAATAGTCAGTGGCGTTTTCGTCGAAGCGGGCAGCAAAGACAATACGGTTGCCGGCAACGAGTTGGCTCATGTGGCTGATGCGGACATAATCTTCGCTTGGAACAGGCGGCTCGGTGACGGTGCCATTCAAAGTTACGGTGGTTTGATCTGATGAAGATGAGTGAATGTTAATAACACCACTATATTGGCCGATTTCCGAACCGTTCATTCTCACATAAATTGGGGTGGGTGGGAGCGTTCCAGCGATGTCATCAATGTAGAGCTGCCATGTAAATTCCTCGTTGTCAAAAGAAATTTCAAATTCGTTTTCCATGGATTGAATGATAACGCTACCTGTTGAGCCGCCACCCGGTGCAGGACCAATGTTGACCCCCGACAAAGTGAAATACTGTGATTCTGACGGGCCTTCACCTACAACATGTGTGAACCCTGACAATGAGTTTGGTGTTGCGGTAAGATTCGGGACGGTGGGGAATCCAATGAGTGTGATGTCGTCAACTTCCCAGGCCGCTGCCTCGGTTTCTGTAGAGGTGTATTTGAAAGCGATGTAGCAGTCGTGGGCTGGATATGGGGTAATGCTAATGTGTATATCGCCTGACTCAACCCAAGTGTATGACCCTGGCGACATGTTGAAATCAAATGTCCACCAGTTGGCTGTTGTCGGGTCAACGCCATCGTAGTTGGTTGAGTATTTCAGTTCCAAATCCGGACCGGTGTAGTTCTTGGCATTCCTGAACGACAAAATTACATTGTCGTAATCGTGCATGTTGAACGCGGGAGAGATGCACCATTGCTCGTTGACGCCACCATTGTAACCGTTGGCGTAAGCGTAATGGTTGCCTTGATGCTCACCAACAGTCCAGGGCTTGTTGCCTTCAACGGTGACAAATGTCCAGCCGTTCATTTCGCCTTCCCAGTCTTGGTTGAAGATGGTGACCGCACCAAGTTGGATGGTATAGGTGGCTTCGGCAATGTCGCTGTCGTTGTAGCCTTCTTTCATGGCAATGGCCTTAATGGTCGTCGTGGCCTCAACGGTGATAGGCGTGTCGTAAACAGGGCTTGTTTCCGTCGGGGTGCTGCCGTCCAAAGTGTAATGGATGGTGGCTCCGTCGGTTGTGCAACTGATGCTGACTTCTTGAACTTCATAATAAGTGTTAGCTTCAGGTGTGAAGGTCGGGGTGGCCACAGTGGGTGTGGGCGGAACGGGCGGCACACCGCCTTCGCCCTTCACGAAGAGGTCGAGGTAGAAGTTGTAGCCGCTGTTGTTAAGGTTGGTGGTGTGATATGGGCCGAAATTGTGGTTGCTGTTCAAGGCAAAGCATCTCACAGCGTTGTTCACGTTTGAAACGACAAAGCCTGTGTAACCAGGAACCATTGCCTCATCGCCAGACGTGCTTTGTTCGATGCTCCATTCGGTGTTGTCGCCGCCTGTGGCAAAGTTGGTGCTATTAGTGTAGCCAATCAGTTCGCCGTTGGCGTTGGTGAAGGTGTAGCCGTTGGCAGTTACGCCGACAATCCAGTAATAGTTGCTTTCATTGTCAACGATGGAATCGGGCAGAACCTCGTTTTCGTCAACGATTGCGGAGCTAAACGCTACACCCTCTGGCTTGCCCGATGAGGCGTTTCTCATGGCGTAATAGTTGGTGGCGTTTTCGTCGAAACGTGCTGCAAAAACCACATAGCAGCCTTCGGTGAGTTGGCTCAAGTCGCTGATGCGGACATATTCGCCTTCCGGTGTGGGTGGGGTAGGCGGGGTAGGCTCGCCGCCCGTCACTTCGCCCGCGACATTAATTAACAAGGTGTCGGCTCCTTCGGTGACGGCATAAACCTGTTCGCTGTAAGTGCCGACTTCAAGACCTGCTTTCATGCGCACATAAATGGTGAAGTTGCTGAAATGGCCGGAGTTGTAAATGACGACAGGGTTTTCGGCAATGAAAAGATTGCCGCCCAAAATGGAAACCTCAAAACTCTCCGATGGATAAACAAAAGCGGAGCCGACAAGGTTGTTGCCGCTCAACTGGAAATCCATGATTTCGGAAGGACCTTCTTCGTAGGTGTAGGTGAATCCCGTGAGTTCGTTGGGATTTGCGCTCAGTTCGGGATCGGGCAGGACGGGTGTGTTCAAGACCACATCCGAGGCCAAGGCCACACGGATTTGCGGCACATTGAAATAACCCACCACGCCAATCACGTCCACCACATCGCCTTCCTCGATACCCTCCAAGGCAGGCACTTTATAGATATTGGTGCTGTTCTCGCCTTGCGTTAGGGGCGTGTTGCCGTTAGTGTTGATGGCCCCGATGGTGGCCGCCTCTATCTTCACGCGAGTGCATTGCAGGGCTTCGTCGCCGCCTTCAAGGATTTCGGCGATGGTCTTCACGGCCAAAGGCAGTTCGTTGCCTGACGAAAGGATGCTGAATTGTTCCGAATCGCTGCCATTGATGTTGCTCAGTTCGGCGAGGCCGTTGTAGTTTGCCCTTTTGCCGTAGGCTTGCACCATGTCGCCCAAGGCGAGGTTCTCGGGTACGGTGTTGTTGTTCAAATAAAGGTCGATGCCGGCGGTCTCGTCCTGAATGTAGACATTGCGACCGTCGATGAAGGTCACCACACCTTGCACCAAAGCGTATTCGTTCAATTCCAAGGCTCTCGCCTCGGCGATGGTGATGACAGAGGGCGCTTCGGCGATGGTATAAAGGGCCGAGGCAATGCCACTATCAAGGTAGCCTTCTTTCATGGCGAAAGCCTTTACCGTGGTGGTCTCGCTGATGCTGATGGGGCTTTCGTAGACAGTGCTGCTCTCGGTCGGGTCGGTGCCGTCGATTGTATAATGGATGGTGGTGCCCTCGGTGGAGCAGTTGATGGTCACGGTTTGGGCCTCATAGTAAGTGCCCGCCGTGGGACTGAAGGTCGGGGTGGCCACGATGGGCTGACCGCCGCCATCGGTGTAGATGACATCCACGGCCCTGACACGGCGGTGGCCTGAAGTGCCGCCAACGGTGAAGGTGACTTCAGAGGAAGAGCCTGTCCAGTTGATGGATTCAAACACGCCGACGTCGGTGGTGATTTCGTTGGTGCCTTCTCCCGAGCTGAATGTCAGCGTGATGGAGCTGATGGTGGCCGTTGACGAAACGACAAAGTTGTTGCCTCCGTAGGCTCTGATGGCCGTGCCGGTGTTGTAATACTTGGGCGTGTTGCTGCCCGTGCCCTTGTTGAACACGATGGTGACGTTGTCGTCAATGTCGATGACGACGCCGTCCATGTCTTGGGCGTTTTCGTAGCCTTGCTCGGCAAAGTCGATGGAGGCTTCCGTCCTCGATTGGGCAAACAAGGCGGTTCCCATCAACAGCAATAAGGCTGTCAGCAAAAAAGTCAGTTTTTGTTTCATTTGAAGAAGATTTAATTATTTGATACTTAATGGTTTGACTTCAATAAAAGATAGAATTGTTCCAAGTTTCAAAATTAGGAATTTGTTGGTGACTGAAGCGGGTGAAACCCATTTTGTTTTCGACTTTTTTTCAACATTGGGGTGTTGATAACTTCTGAGATAAAATTATGAAAAAGGATGGAGTTTTCTTTACGAGCATTGTTTTTTTTTACTAATATTGCACCGAAGTAAAACAATGTCTAATCAATAAGTTGTTAATGAGTTATGAAAACAGAAAAAAAGATGTTCGTTATTGATGGCCAGAATAAGCATATTCTTGGTGGTTATTTCAACATGGCCAGATTCAATTTTTACAAGACCATAATGGAGATTTTTGGCAAAGTCGGCATTAAGGGCAACTATGGCGAGGATGTCATCGACCGCGTTTTGGATGCGCTCTACAAAGTGAATTGTGGTGACGAAAACCAACTTGATGATGAACAAAAAGAGTGGTCAAAGAAAAAGAAATTGTTTCTTCCTGTTGAGAAACAGTATTTGATGCAAAAACTGCTGTTCCGAAGGATGCCGTTTTTCGGCCCGATTATGGCTGATGTGGCAAGTTATAATCTTTACAAGACTAAGAAATCAGGAGTAATTAATGATGAAGACCTGGCAAGGGGAGTCAGTTTCGACGATTGCCTTGATGTGTTGCGGATTTTGGCTGCATGTTTGAATGATTGCCGCAATGAATACACGCATTTCAAACAATACAATACGTCGGTGGAGCAAAAGGAGATTGACTATAGAAAAGACAAAGTAGCCATTTGGTTGGATGATATGTTTACCGTAAGTCGACGGGTATTAAAAACCGATGGATTAGTTACCAAAACCGAAATGGAGTTTCTTACAGGTATTGAGCATTATGATGAAATCGAAGTAAAAGATGAAGAAGGGAATATAGTTAGAGACAAAAAAGGGTGGCCAAAGAAAATCCATGTTGAGAAAGAGGATTTTTTCTTCAAAATTAAAAAAAACGTTGAAGGAACCTCTGAGGATAAAAAGTATAAAACCTTGACGGATTTTGGTGTCGTCTATTTTTGTGTCCTTTTCTTGTCGAAAACCTACGCGAAGCGACTTGTCGATGAAATCAAGTTGATGAAAGGCTCTAAATTTAAAGGAGTGGAGAATGATATTGTTCGCGAAATGATGAGCCTCTATCGCATCAGGCTTTCAAGGGGAAAGCAACTTGATGTCCATGACACTTCCACAAGTTTGGCCTTGGATATGCTCAACGAATTGCGCAGGTGTCCCAAGGAACTTTATGATGTGATTGGAAAGAGGGACAAGAAAAAGTTTGAAGATAAGGTTGGTTTGGATATTGAAGGGGCAGAAAACGAACAGGAAACGGTGGCACGAATCCGCTACTCCGACCGTTTTCCCTATTTGGTCATGAAATACATCGATGAAAACGAACTATTCGAGAGAATTCGATTCCATATACGGTTGGGGAATTACCGTTTTGAGTTCTATAATAAAACATGCATCAATGGAGATGATCAGGTGCGTTCTTTGCAAAAGGAAATCAATGGCTTTGGTCGTATCCATCAGTTGGAGGAGAAAAGGAAAGAGATGTATAAAGACATGTTCCAAGAAAAGGAGTATGAATCCAAGAAATTGGAGCATGAGGACTTGTATTTGGATTTGCTTCAGAATAAAGAAGATGCCATTGACACCAAACCCTATATCACCGACCACGAGGCTTACTATAATATCTTTAGCAACCGAATTGGCCTGTATTGGGAAAACACCTGGAATCCCAGTGAATATGTTTTGCTGTCGAAAGACAAAAAAGGATTGTATCTGCCTTCGTTGGCCGATGTGCAAGACGGCCGAGTCGACATGCCTGCGCCCAAGGCCATGCTTAGCGTTTTTGACTTTCCCGCCATGATGTTCTATGAGTATTTGCAGAAAGCAAATGGTGGTGTCAAGGTCGAAGATGTTATCATAAACAAGTATAATGCGCTGAAGGAGTTCTTTTCAGACGTGTATAATGGCAAAACCAAGGAAGAACTGAAGAGCAAAATAGAGAGCAGCGGATTGCGCATTTCCGAAATCCCTGAAAAACTGCGTGATTATTTGTCATCAGAAAAAGAATACGACCATAACAAAGAGTTGAAAAAACATGCTTTGGGATTGCTGAAGAACCGCTACCTTGACTTGTTGGATAGGAGGAAGAACTACAAGGAAGACCGAAAGAGAATTGGCGAAAAGGACAACAAATATGGGAAAAAAGGTTTCAGGGATGTGCGTTATGGGAAACTGGGCGAATATCTTTCTCGATCTGTCATGGATTGGCTGCCCAAGGATTCTGAGGCAAATGCTAAACTTACCGGGTTGAATTATAGCAAACTGCAAGCATTTTTCGCCACCTACGGGCCAAGGAAGACATTTGATGAATTAGACAGCGTTTGCAAAGAAGCCCATTTGGATCAGCATCCTTTTTTGAAATACGTATTAAACAAGAAGCCGAATGGTATTGAGCCGCTTTATCTTGCTTATATCAACAGCGAGATTATCCAGCTGGAAAAATATCTTGATACGAAAAATCTTGAAAAAATCGAACTGAAAGAAGGTGCTGACTTTTCGGATATTCCTTTTATCCATCACGACCGCAAACGCTGGGAAAAAAGGAATGAACAGTATTACAGGGATTTGGCTGGGCGTTATCTGAGAATTGGTGGCCAAGGGAAAGAAAAAGACAAAGTGAAAGAGGTGCCCATGAACTTGCCCGACGGACTTTTCACTCCCTATATTCTGAAATTATTGAAGGAGAAGTATGCCAATAACAAAGAATTACAGGAAAAGATTAAGGATGAAAAACTCGGCAGCATAGTTAAGGGTAAAGAGGAGAAACTAAATGGCAATGCCGCTTATCTTATCAGTTCGTTCTTTGAATGTGTCTTAAAGGACAAGAGCCAAGAGTATTATACTTACAAGCGGTCATACGAATTGTTCAATAAACTGGACAATGACGAGAAATCCTTGACTACCGATGAAATCAACGAAAGATTGAAAAGAGGGGATGTTGAAAAACCAAAGCCAATTCAAAAAGAAATTGAAAGATTTGGCGATGCAATAAAAAAGTTCGACCGAAGAAACCATAAAACGCTGCAAGAGGCACAAGAAGCTATGAAAAAGAAGTTGACAGGATTGATTCAGGAGGTGAAAATGAACGAGAGGGCCATTCGCAGATACAAGACCGAGGATGCAATACTGTTCCTGATGGCGAAACGAACCTTGTCGGGAACCATTCTTGCAGGCCAAGACGACCAACTTTTTATGCTAAAGGATGTGTTTACTGATACTTTTTTAAACCAAACTTTTGATTTTGAGTTCCCAATCAAGGTTGACGGGAATGATCGTCAAATAACGATAAAACAAAACGGGATGTCGCTCAAGAACTATGGCGAATTCCATCGGCTGCTTGCTGACGACAGGATGCCTTCATTAGTGAACCTGTTGTTAGATAAGAAAGTGACCGAAGTGGAGTATAGCAACCTGTGGGGCGAACTCACCTCATACGACATCAGCCGCTCAAGCATCTTTAAAGCCGCACAAGACTTTGAAAAACAGATTTTGGAATTACACCCACTAAACGACCCAAATGACAATCGTTTCTATATAGATAATGACCCAACCAAATTGGCACGGCGCAACAACTTCCGCTCGTTGCTCGATTTGTTGGATGGAAACCTGCTTTCTTACGAAGACAAGGAGTTGGTTATCTCTATCCGCAACGCATTCTGCCACAACCATTACCCGATGAAACTGGATGTTGAGGTGGATAAGACAAGAATCGGCGATACCGAAGGCAGGGCAGCGGGAGAAACCACCACAATAGCAACCCTGATTAAAAACAAGATGAAGGAGTTGTGTGAAAGCATTAATCTTCAAATAAACAACTAAAAGACAGCACTATGACAACAAAAACAAACACCTACGCCCATTCATTTTTCGTGGGGAGCTTCAACGGCAAGCCTCAACCCACGACATTGGATGATAAGATTTGGAAGAAAGAGGTGCTTTCTGATAAGGAATACCGCATCTTATGCTCGATGTACTACCGCAGCCACGTTGATGCCATGATGGAGGCCGAACACCAAAGCCGCCCCGACTTCCTGAACCAAGTGCGGCATTACCGGCACGAGGTGGACAAAACGGTTGAGATGATTCTGGATAAGAAAACAGGCAGACAATACAAGTTTAAGTTAAATAATCTTCACTTGTATTTCTTCCCCTTGGATATAGTACTTGTAGGGATTGAAATAGACGAAACGGGAGCCGATTTGGATGATTTGACCAAGGCGCATTGGTGGCTTGCCAATTGGAAAGATTGTTATCAAGACTTTACCACGGATTCATTGAAAGAGGCCGTTGCTCCGCTCGCCAAGTTCATAAAAAAACAAAACATCGAAGACCTGATTGAGGAAGGCAACAACATGAAAGTGTTTCAGGTGGTGCAGACTGGCGACGAACAGCCCGAGGATGCCCTTCTGTATGAGATTGCCAACTTTATTCCCATAGGCTCGGTGAATGGCAATGTCTATCATACACCAAACAAAGACTACTATGACCACATCATGAAAAACAATTCGGTTGCCCCATTCCAAAACTGGAAAGCATTGGCGCTTGTGGACAGTTTTACCGTGTTGGTTTCAAAGTCTGAAAAGAAATTTAATGATTGGCCCTACATGCAATGTTATTATCCGCTTGTTTTCTTGCGTTGCGTATATGAAAAAACCTATTGCGTGAGCCGCAACATTGCCTACAGGCTCAACAGGGCCAAAGGTAACCTGCTCGACGAGATTGCGGATATGGAGAAATACTATTCCTACGAAAACATATCCTATAATTTCCTGCCCACGATGCTCTACAGGAAGATGGCGCAAGGCATGGAGATTGAGGACGACAAGCGCGAAGTGTCGAAACAGATAAAGGAAAGGATACGTGAAAAGCGCAAGCAAAAAGAGGAAAAAGAAACACGCAACAGGAGTTTGGCATTGGCTTTCGTTTCGGTTTTCGCCGTCTTTTCAACGGCTTGGGGCTTGTATTCGTTGGTTGAAAAAAGCAAATGGTTTGAGGGATATATGTGTTGTTTTGCCCGTGCATTCATAGTGGTTGCGGTTTTGGCTGTTGTGGTATTGCTTCTTTATATTTTTGTTTTCAATAGAAACAAAGTAAAGAACAATGATTCTTTGAAATGATAACTACTACCGACACAAGACTTTTCAGGTCTCTGGTTGTAGAAGTCCTTCGTTTGGATGGGTATGACAACTATTCTTTTGATAATAGCTTTTCTGATCAGTTGTAGAAGCCCTTCGTTTGGAAGGGTATGACAACAGATCAAGCGTCCGAGAGCACGGGGACGAAGTTGTAGAAGCCCTTCGTTTGGAAGGGTATGACAACATTTTCTTGTTCTCCTTCATTAGTTACTTGGTTGTAGAAGCCCTTCGTTTGGAAGGGTATGACAACCCATTCCTGAACAAATGAACCACCACTTGAGTTGTAGAAGCCCTTCGTTTGGAGGGGTATGACAACATTAGGACTATAGTTCCTGATAACTCCATCGTTGTAGAAGCCCTTCGTTTGGAGGGGTATGACAACAAAATCGAGTGGTAGGATTTGGAACCAAAAGTTGTAGAAGCCCTTCGTTTGGAGGGGTATGACAACTACCAAAATACTTAATGTGATTTTCAGGGTGTTGTAGAAGCCCTTCGTTTGGAAGGGTATGACAACTCCCTACAGTAGAGATACTCTCCCATGTGAGTTGTAGAAGCCCTTCGTTTGGAAGGGTATGACAACTTTAGATTGTGGTATTTAAGCTTACCAACTGTTGTGGAAGCCTGTCGTTAGGATGGGTATGACAACCCATCATCTGAATTGTGGTGTGTACTCGTTCATGAGTTGTGGAAGCCTGTCATTAGGATAGGTATGACAACAAACGGTAAATCGAGATGATAAGTCCGATTACAAAGTTGTGGAAGCCTGTCATTAGGATAGGTATGACAACAGTGTACCCGAGATGGGAGTCGACCCCATAGTTGTAGAAGCCCTTCGTTTGGAAGGGTATGACAACACTTTCAATCCCGTTAATCTCTATGATGGAGTTGTAGAAGCCCTTCGTTTGGAAGGGTATGACAACATGGCTATTAAGCCAACCAAAAACCAGAAGTTGTGGAAGCCTGTCGTTAGGATGGGTATGACAACCTATTAGATCATCTTGGCTTTGTATATAATGTTGTAGAAGCCCTTCGTTTGGAAGGGTATGACAACTCGATCCAAACGGACTTGTGTATCCGTTTTGTTGTAGAAGCCCTTCGTTTGGAAGGGTATGACAACATCACAGTAAATTGATACAAGACAACTACTGTTGTAGAAGCCCTTCGTTTGGAGGGGTATGACAACTACGCGACGAGGATGCACCTCTCATAGTGAGTTGTAGAAGCCCTTCGTTTGGAGGGGTATGACAACTACGCGACGAGGATGCACCTCTCATAGTGAGTTGTAGAAGCCCTTCGTTTGGAAGGGTATGACAACTCAAGAGTTGTTCGTCAGGAATACTTAGGCGTTGTAGAAGCCCTTCGTTTGGAGGGGTATGACAACCAATAGGTTCAATAAGTTTAAAAGGACAAAGTTGTAGAAGCCCTTCGTTTGGAGGGGTATGACAACAGTTGTTGGGTACTTATGATTTGATTTTACGTTGTAGAAGCCCTTCGTTTGGAAGGGTATGACAACTTATTTCCCTAGACATTTTGACCGATAATAGTTGTAGAAGCCCTTCGTTTGGAAGGGTATGACAACCCACCTATTGTTATGTCGATAGTCCTTTTCGTTGTAGAAGCCCTTCGTTTGGAAGGGTATGACAACGCCTTTCAAAACATTCATATCTGCAAAGTGGTTGTAGAAGCCCTTCGTTTGGAAGGGTATGACAACCATCCCAAAGTCCTTTTCTTGGATGTTGGTGTTGTAGAAGCCCTTCGTTTGGAAGGGTATGACAACAATTGTTACTCCATAAGACTCCCAATATTCGTTGTAGAAGTCCTTCGTTTGGAAGGGTATGACAACCAAGTTTTCGTATTTCTCGCGGAAGTCGGGGTTGTAGAAGCCTTTCGTTAGGAAGGGTATGACAACATGGTGCTTCTGAATAACAAGACTGCTTTTGTTGTAGAAGCCCTTCGCTTGGAAGGGTATGACAACCAATCTTTTCAAGCCGCAAAGAGAGTGGCGGAAAAAGAAAATGCCCGACCGATGAAATTATGCTTATCGGTCGGGCATTATATTAAGTCTTTGGATTTCAAGGTTTTTCCGACAATTTTTCAACATGTTATGCTGATAACTTGAAAAACCTTAGCTTTGCAGCCAAAATCAACGCCATGAAAGAATATCTTTTCAGCATGGAGATGGAGACGCGCGACTATGAGTGCGACATTCAGGGCATCGTCAACAATGCCAACTATCAGCATTATCTTGAGGCCACGCGCCACAAATGGTTGCAGCAGGAAGGCCATTCGTTCAGCCAGTGGCACGAGAAAGGCCTTGACATGGTGGTTACTGAAATCACGATGAGATACAAGGTGCCACTCCACGGGCAGGAGGCTTTCGTTTCTTGCTTCAACCTGCGCCGCGAGGGTGCGCGTTTCGTCTTCGAGCAAGACATCTATCGCAAGTCGGACATGAAACTGTGCGTGGCCGCCACGGTGTCTACTGTGGCGATGGTCAACGGCAGGCTGTCGAGAGGGGATGAAGTGGCGGAGATGTTTGGTAAGCATCTGAAATAGTGTTGCTAACGTTTTATATGATGTAAGTCGTGATGTTGCGCCGCCTGATAACCGTATTGATGTTTCTGCTGCTGTCGGCTTTCACGTTGCTGGCGCAGAATGAGGCTCCCGTCTTTGTCAACGAAGGCGAGACCCTCATTTACTACGTGATTCGCGACGAGGGCGCACGACAGGGCACCGTCAGCGATGCCTTGCAGAACGTGCCTGGCGTGAAAGTCGATACCGAGGGCAACATCACCCTGCGCGGTGTGGACGAGGTGGAGCTGTTTATCAATGGCAAGCCCTCGCATTTCGACAGCGAGAGCCTGAAGAACTATCTCCAGCAGGTGAAGGCCGTCTCCATCGAGCGCATCGAAGTGATGACCAACCCATCGGCCCGTTATTCCACCGAACCCGACAAGGGCGTCATCAATGTCGTTACCAATGGCGACAGCCACGAACAGCACCTCAGCATTGGTTTGCAAACCACCACCCAACCCAACATTTCGCCTTGGCTGTCCTACATCTGGAGCAGCAAAAAGCTTTCGTTCACGGCCAACCTGAAAGGTACGGTTTCCAACAAACGCGGCGTCACCAATGGCTATAGCTATTCCTTTGTCGACCATTTCGTTGACAGCCTTCCCGTGGGTGTAGACACCTCCACTTTCAGACGTTACCATACCATCGACACGACAAGCAACTATAGTGTGGAGCTGTTTCTCAAGGCCGAATACCATCCCGATGAGAAAAACGACTTCATGGTGTTTTTCAACGCAACGCCTCGTGTCAGCAGAATAAGCTCGTTGTCAGATACTTATAGGAAAGAATACCTCAACGAAGTGGGCGAATACAACTATTCCATCCTCCATAACGAAAACCAGCCCATGACCTTTGGCTCGACGGGCGCGAGTTGGCACCATCATTTCGCGAAACCAGGTCATTCTTTGGGCATTCAGGCCAATTGCAACTTCGACTTTGGTGGTGGCGGAACCAAGGAGATACGCACCTTTGCTGAACAGCCCGAACTGAACCGTAACATACGTATTACCAATGATTTCGTGGATGTCGGCTACGATGCCAAAGTGGAGTACACCTATCCTTACAGCAATCGAGGCGAGATTTATGTCAGCCTGTCGGACGAGCTTCTTCCCGATAACAATATTTGCCTGTATGATACCCTTGGCACCGATGGCTATGTCACCGACCCGCGCCGTTCCGAAAACCGCAAGTTCAGCAAAAACCAGCTGTCGGGGCTCGTCATGCTCCAGCACCATTTCGGACGCTTTACGGTGAAGCCTGCCATCGGATACGAGACCACTTGGGTAAGGGCGCGTTATTTCGATATTGACAACTTCAACTTTGACCGGCGTTTCGGCCATCTGTTGCCCTCCTTGCACCTCTCGTATCGGACCGCCTCGCAACACAATTTCAGCCTGAGTTACACGCGAAAGACCGACTATCCGTGGGTGCGCTATTTTACCAATCGCGTGATTTTTGAGGAAGAGAATTTCGCAATGGGCAACCCTAAGCTGCAACCCACATTGATGGATGTCTTTGAGATGTCGTGGGCCAAGTATTTCGACCAGTTAGGCTCGGTGGATGTCAAGGGCTATTTCAACAACTCAATCAATGCCATCAACCAAGTGAGTGACGTGGCCTACAACGACCTTTGGGGCCGCGTGGTGACCTACACCAAGCCAGTCAACCTCAACAGATACTACGAAGTGGGCGGCCAGTTCAACATCACTTACCGGCCTAATGCGAGGTTCAATGTCCGCTTGGATGCCAATGTGTATGACTCGCACATTGAGACTTTTTACGAGAAGACACAAGACAGCGTGATTACGAGCGACCTGATTGCCTACAACCTGCGCCTCAGCACTTGGGCAAAGCTGATGGACAAACTTGAGCTTCACGTTGTGGCCTATTACAACTCGCCGACGCAAACGCTTTTTGCCTTGGAACAGACAGCCTACGGCATCAACTGCGGCCTCCGCGCCGACTTCTTCGACAAACGCCTTTCGCTGCTGCTCAATGCCTACGACATCTTCAACTGGAACCGCGAAGACAACTATAGCTTCAACCCTTATTACATCTCATACAGCTCCAACCGTTACAACAGCCGTTACGTCAGTTTGGAGGTGGTTTATAGGATTTTGTAGAAAAAGGCTGACGTTTTCCGAAAAGTTTTTATCTTTGCGGCGTTATAACACTTATCAACATGAAAAAAGTAGTTCGAACTGTTTGGATTGGCGCCTTGTCGGGATTGGCTTTCTTGGCAGCATGTTGCTCGCAGAACGGCTTGACACGCAAGGAGCGTAAACAACTCGTCAGGCAACGCGACTCCATCCAAGAGATTTTGACCCGTCGCGAGGGTGCGGCTGTTTATGGATCGCCCGAAATCATCGCCCGATATGGAGCGGAAACCTATCGCCTTCAAAACCAGCTTGATTCCATCAATGCCAAGTTGGGCGTATTTGTGGATTTGGAGAAGAGTGCCCGGCGTGTGGCCTTGCAGGATCGCATTGTCGAACTTCAGGCCGCTTTGCAACGTCGCGAGGGTGCCTGTGTTTATGGCTCGCCTGAAATCATCGAGGAATACGGCCGCGAAACCCAACGCATGAGGGATGAACTTCAGGCTGTCCGCAAGGAACTGAAGGAGTTGAACACCCCACAAGACCAGATCAATCAAGGCAAAACGGAAACTTTATACGGTAGTCCACAACCTTGAACCGCTTCGCCATTAATAGATTATGAGTGACCGTCTCGGTTTCAACAAGAAAATCATGCTCGAACTCAATCGTGCTGTCTTGAAACAGCGCATCGACGAGCATGAACTTCACCAACTCTTTTGGGAATGTACCTTGCGCTGCAACCTCAATTGCAGGCATTGTGGCTCCGATTGCCGTATGCTCTCAGAAAAAGACGACATGCCTTTTGAGGATTTTGCCAAGGTGCTTGACGAGGTGCGCGCCCATCAAGACCCAGCCAAAGTGATGGTCATCACCACGGGCGGCGAACCTACCATGCGCAACGACTTGGCGCAATGCGGCGCGGAAATCACCAAACGGGGCTTCGTGTGGGGGATGGTCTGTAACGGAATGCTGCTCTCTGCCGAGAAACTCGATGAGTTTGTCAAGGCGGGACTGAAATCTTTGGCGGTCAGTTTCGACGGCTTCGAGGACGACCATAACTGGATGCGCGGCAATCCCATGAGTTACAAGAACGTGCTTCGCGCGGTGGAAGCCATGAAACAGCATCCGAGCCTCACTTGGGATGTCATTACCTGCGTCAACCAGCGCACTATCAAGTATTTGCCCCAGTTCCGCGACTTCCTGATTTCGTTGGGCATTCGACGCTGGCGACTGTTCACCGTGTTTCCTTCAGGACGTGCCGCCAACGACCCAGAACTGCGGCTTTCCAACAGCCAATTCGTTGAAATGATGGAATTTATCAAGGCCACGCGCTTGCAAGGGAAAATCCGCGCCGACTATGGCTGCGACGGCTTCCTTGGTCGCTACGAGGGCGAGGTGCGCAACCATTATTATTCGTGCAGCGCGGGCATCAACATCGCCTCGGTGCTTGCCGACGGCTCCATTTCGGGCTGCCTCAGCATCCGCAGCGACTACCATCAGGGCAACATCTACAAGGACAGTTTTTGGGACGTTTGGCAAAACAAGTTCGGCGTTTATCGCGACCACAAATGGATGAAAACTGACCAATGCGCCAGTTGCAAGATGTGGCGGTATTGCCAAGGCAACGGAATGCACTTGCGCGACGGCGAGGGGAAACTTCAACTTTGCCAGTATAATATGATAGTTGATAGTTGATAGTTGATAGTTGAAAGTTGAGAGTTAAGAGTTTAGAGTTGACGCTTTGCGTGTTTAGGAAGAATGTGGCAATCAGGAGATGAAGATGAATCGAATCTATTTAGTTGGTTATATGGGGGCAGGCAAAACGACGGCAGCCAAGCGCATCGCCAACCGTTTGGGATGGGAAGTGGCCGACACTGATGCCTTGTTTGAGGAGAAATACAAAATCTCCGTCGACGATTTTTTTCAAAAGTACGATGAACAACTCTATCGCAAGTTGGAAGCGGAGATATTGAAAAGCACTGAAAATCTTGAACAAACCGTGATTTCAACAGGTGGCGGCACAGCCTGTTTCTTCGACAACATGGACTGGATGAACCAACATGGCCTGACCGTTTTCATGCGCATCAGCCCAGAGTCGGTCGTCGACCGTGTGCTCCATTCGAGGCACAAGCGCCCTTTGGTCCGAGGCAAGTCGGAGGCCGAATTGATGGAGTATGTCAGTTGGCATTATGCCACACGCCTCCCATTCTATGAGCAAGCCCAAATCACAGTCAAGTCGGAGAATTTTGATTTGGAGGGGCTGATACAAACCTTGTATCCTCCGCTTTCTGTCAAAAATTAGGAATTAAGAAGCTGTTTCTGTTTCGGGTAAGTCTTATACGACCAGCTCCCTCTGAAATCCCCCAGGACAGGAATGTAGCAAGGGTAGGAGGTCGTAGCGGTGCGATATGAGTAGCTTACCCTTCTTTGTTTTTGGACACGAGACTTGGGGACGAGAGACTTTGAGACTGCGGGACTGCGAGTCAAACAAATACCTGAAGTCCCCAAGTCAAAAGATATTGCAGTTTAGTTCTGAACAGTTACATATTAGAATACGAAACCGAAAAAAATGAAGAAAATAATGATTTACATTGGAATGGCTGCCGCATTGGTGGGTTGCGCTCCGAAACAGGAAGAAACCGCTGAACAGACCCAGCCGAAAGAAGAATTCAAGTATCTTGTTGACGAATTCGCCGACTTGAGAATCATGCGCTATCAGATTCCCGATTGGGACCAACTGACGCTGCAACAGAAAAGCTACATTTATTACTTGGGCGAAGCCGCGAAATGTGGCCGCGACATCCTCTTCGACCAGAATTTCAAGTACAACCTGAAGGTTCGCAAGACCATCGAGGCTGTATTGAATTCGTATCAAGGTGATCGTAATAGTGGTGATTTCCAGAATTTTGTGGTTTATGCCAAGCGTGTCTTCTTCAGTAATGGCATCCATCACCACTATGCCGAGGACAAGTTCTTTCCTGAGATTAGTGAGGCCTATTTTGCCGACTTGGTGAAGGGCAGCGATGCCAACCTGCTCCCGCTCAATGAGGGTGAAACCGTGGACGACTTCATCGCTTTCTTGACTCCTGTCATCTTCGACCGCGAGCTGTATAAGATGCGCCGCAGCAGCGAGGACGATATCATCGCCAACTCGGCTGTCAACTTCTACGAGGGCGACATCAACAAGGCCGAGGTGGAAGACTTCTATAATAAGATGCGCAAGCCCAACGATGCCACGCCGATTTCCTACGGCTTGAATTCCAAGTTGGTGAAGGAAGACGGCAAGATTTATGAGGATGCCTACAAGGCTGACGGCCTCTACGGCGAGGCTATCACGGCTATCATTGGCTGGCTGGAAAAGGCTAATGAGGTGGCTGAGAACGACAACCAACGCAATTATACACAGAAACTTATCGACTATTACCGTACTGGCGACCTGAAGACTTGGGACGAATACAACGTTGCCTGGGTGCAGGACTCCGTGTCGCACATCGACTTTGTGAACGGTTTCATCGAGGACTATAACGACCCGATGGGCATGAAGGCCACATGGGAGGCCATCGTTGACTATAAGGACTTGGAGGCAACCGTGCGCTCCAATACCATCGGCGAGAATGCCCAGTGGTTTGAGGATCATTCGCCCGTCGACTCGCGTTTCAAGAAAGAGAAATGCAAGGGCGTTTCGGCGAAGAGCATCATCGTCACCACCTTGGGCGGAGATTGCTTCCCATCTCCTCCGATTGGCATCAACCTGCCCAATGCCGACTGGATTCGTAAGGACTATGGTTCGAAGTCGGTGACCATCACCAACCTGATGGAAGCCTACGACAAGGCCGCCGACGAATGCCCAAGGAGCGCTTTGAAGGAGTTTGCTTATTCTCAGGAAGAAGTCGACCTGTGCAAGAAATATGGCTCTGATGCCGACGTGGTGCATACCAACCTGCACGAGTGCTTAGGTCACGGTTCGGGCAAGCTGTTGCCGGGTACGCAGCCTGGTGCCTTGAAGGAGTTCAGCTCGACGCTTGAAGAAGCCCGCGCCGACCTCTTTGGCCTGTATTATCTGGCCGACCCGAAGATGGTGGAACTGGGCGTGATGCCTGACGCTGAGGCATATAAGGCGGAGTACTGCTCCTATATCCGCAACGGTATGATGACGCAGTTGGCCCGCGTGGAATTGGGCAAGGATGTCACCGAGTCGCACATGCAGAACCGTAAACTCATCTCGGAATGGTGCTACGAGAAGGGTAAGGATGTCAACGTCATCGAGAAGAAGTTGGAGAACGGCAAGACCTATTTCATCGTCAACGATTTCGAGGCTTTGCGGGGTCTTTTCGGCGAACTATTAGCTGAGATTCAGCGCATCAAGAGCGAAGGCGACTATGCCGCTGGCAAGGCCATTGTGGAGAAATATGCCGTGAAGGTCGACCAAGATTTGCACAAGGAGGTCAAGGAACGCTACAACGCCTTGGGACTGAAGCCCTACGGTGGCTTCATCAATCCTGAGATTGTCCCCGTTTTGGAAAACGGCAATGTTGTTGATTACAAGATTGAATATCCGTCCGATTTTGTGGCGCAACATCTCAAATACGGTAAGGAATACAGCTTCTTGCGTCCCACCAACAATTAAACAGTTCAACAGTTTAACAATCAACGATGAAAAAGGTCCATTTTATCGCAATAGGCGGGAGTGCCATGCACAACCTCGCCATTGCCTTGCACCGCAAGGGTTATGAAGTCACGGGTTCGGATGACGAAATCTTCGAGCCGAGTAAGTCGCGCCTCGCCAAGGAGGGCATTTTGCCGCCGCAATGGGGTTGGTATCCTGAGAAGTTGGACAAGTCGTATGATGCTGTCATTCTCGGAATGCACGCCCGCATCGACAATCCTGAACTGGTTCGTGCTCAGGAACTTGGCCTGAAAGTGTATTCCTATCCAGAATACCTTTATGAGCAGAGCAAGGACAAGACGCGCATCGTCGTAGGCGGCAGCCACGGAAAGACGACCATCACTTCCATGATTCTGCATGTGCTGAAACAGGTCGGCATTGAGACGGATTTCATGGTCGGGGCGCAATTGGAGGGCTTTGATGTGATGGTGCGCCTCAGCGAGACGGCCAATTACATGGTGATGGAGGGTGACGAATACCTCACATCACCCATCGACCGTGTGCCGAAATTCCATCACTATCATCCTCATATTGCGGTGATTAGCGGCATCGGTTGGGACCATGTCAACGTGTTCCCGACCTTCGACAACTACTTGGAGCAATTCAGAATCTTTGTCCGCACCATCGAAAAAGGCGGTTGCCTGATTTACGACCAAACCGACATTGAGGCCGAGAAGATTGCCCAAGGCGCACAATGCCAGACTTTTGGCTATGGCGTTCATCCCTTTGAGAGCGATGGGCTGAAAACCATTTTGCTCTTGCCCGATGGCGGTAGGAGGGAAGTGGGCGTGTTCGGCAGCCACAACATGAAAAACATCAATGCGGCGCGATTGGTTTGCAGGCAGTTAGGGGTTACTGACGAACAATTCTATGAGGCCATTTCAACCTTCAAGGGCGCAGCGCGACGTTTGGAATTGTTGTTCGACAACGGCGACAACTTCATCTTCCGTGACTTCGCCCATGCCCCCTCAAAGGTCAATGCCAGCGTGAAAGCCTTGCGTGAGCAATTCCCTGAGAAACATCTGATTGCAGTCTTTGAGTTGCACACCTACAGCAGCCTTAGCGAAGTATTCATCGACCATTACCGTGACGCACTGAAACTGGCCGACCGTGCCATAGTTTTCTACGACCCACATGCCGTGGCCATCAAGAAGTTGGAACTTATGCCCGATGAACGCATCATCCAAGGTTTTGGACGCGCTGATTTGCAGGTTGTTCACAACAAGGCGGAGTTGGTCGCTTTGTTGGAAAAAGGCCAGCGCACGAATGTCATCGGTGCCTTCATGAGTAGCGGCGATTTCAACGGACTGACGACTGAGGATTTGAAGGCCTTGTACGGATAAAACTTCAAGGCAATACGGTAGATTGTGGAGACAAAATAAGTGGAAATTAAGTGGAAATTTAAAATAAAATAGTAAGGAACCCGTTGTGAGAACAAGATTATATATGCCTCTATATGAAACGATTTTTCACTTTGCTTTTCTTGCTGTCTCTCGGCGTTCCTGAGATGCTTGCCCAACACACTTCGACACAAGGTAAGGAGTTTTGGCTCACCTTCATGCAGAACGGATTCAAGGATCACCCTGACGGTGGCTGGGTCGTCAACCAAGTGCTTATTAGCGCAAAACGCAACTGCACAGGTATCATCAGTAACCCTCTGACGGGTTGGTCGCAGTCTTTTTCTGTCAGTGCCAACGATATCACCACTATCGAAATCCCTGAGCGTCAAGGTTATCACGACACAGGTGATGAAGAAACCCTTTCCGACCGTGCCATTCATGTCGTTGCAAACGATACGGTGTCGGTTTATTGTACCAATATTGCTCATGTCTCTTTTGATGCCTCATTGGTGCTCCCAGTGGAGAGCTTGGGTGATGAATACATGATCCAAAGTTTTGACCAATCCCAAGGAGGCGGCTCGGGTCTTTATGTGTCTCGTAATGAGAGCAGTGCTTTCGTTATCATTGCCACAGAAGACAATACCGAGGTCACCATTACACCGACAGCCAAACTGTTTTCTGGGCATCCTGCATGGTCGCCGTTGGTCATCACAATGGATCGAGGCCAAACCTACCATGTGCGTTCCACCAATAGTGGCAGCCATCGCGACTTGAGTGGTACGCTTGTGACCGCTGCCAACGGGAAGAAAATAGCTGTCTTCAACGGCAACACCCTGACTTGCATCCCTGTCAACATGGGAAATGGTTACGACCATGTTGTGGAACAAGCCATGCCGTTGCGCTCATGGGGCAAACAGTTTGTCGTAACAAGCTCAAGCAACCGCAACCGTGATTTCATCAAAATCACCTCATCGGCCAACAATAATGTCATCACCAAAAATGGTGATCCGCTCGTCACTCTGCAAGCCAACGAATCACACACCTTCGCCATGACTGAGAGTGAACGTTCCTGCTTTATCGCCGCTACCCAGACCTGTGCCGTATACTTATACAACAACTCAAGTTACGACCAAAACTCAGGCGGCCTCGGCGACCCCTCAATGGTTTGGATTGCCCCTATCGAACAACGCATCAATGAAGTGACTTTCAGTACTTTCAACCATCCCGACATCAACATTACAGTACACAACGTCAACATCATTGTCAATACGGCAGACACCGACAAAGTGTATCTTGACGGGCAACAGCTTTCGCCCAACCTCTTCACCACCGCAAACGGCAATGGCAACTATAGTTACATTCGCAAGGACATCCCTCACGGAGTGCATCACATTAGTTGCGTCGACGGATTCAATGCCCATGTCTACGGTTTCGGGGTAGCCAAAAGCTATGCTTATCTCGTGGGTTCCAACACCATCGACCTGACTACGCATCTTATCGTCAACAATGAGTCGGCTGCGATGCATCTCAACGGTTACGACATTTGTGAAAACGACGCACCGGAGTTTGACCTTCATACCAACTTTGATTGTTCGCAGGTCAACTGGGATTTTGGCGATGGCGGAACAGGCATGGGTTATCCTTTGTCGCACACTTATCTCACAGCGGGCGACTACCCCGTTTCATGCGACGTTTATACCCAAGTACAAGGGCAAAACACCTTAGTGGGCACCTTGACCACCGTTATCCATGTGCATTCCTCGCATCACGTGGAGGATTACAAAACCACTTGTGGATCATACGAGATTGGCGATCAAATGTTCATGGAATCAGGTGTTTATGAATGTCAACTTGAAGATATGTATGGCTGCGACAGCATTGTTACCCTCAACCTCACCATCACTCATGAGCAGTCGTTTGATTTGGAAGGTCCAAGATGGGTGTTGGCTGCAAGCGACATGGTGGCGGGACCGTATCGTTATTGGGTCGCCGACTCGTTGCTTTTTGCGCCCAACACGTTGCAGTGGTCGTGTTCCAACCCCGAATGGACCATCACCCCAATTGGAAACGGCTATCAAGGCAGCCTTTGGGCGTTGAACATCGGCGAAGGAACAATAACGGCGCGTACCGACAACATGCAATGCGATTCGGTGTTTAGCGTAATTGTAAATGCCACTTGGTTTGATGTGGATGAGAATGAGGAAACGAAAATCTTCATGTATCCCAATCCCGCCTGGTCGGAAGTGACCGTGCAGGCCGAAGAGATTACTCGAATCCGAATCATTGATGCGCTGGCTCAGGTGGTTGCCGACATGGAATTTGAATCTATTGCCGTTGCAAAAATAGATGTCGGCAATTTGCCACAAGGAGTGTACTTGATGGAAATCACCACAAAGCAAGGCAAGGCAGTGCGGCGGTTAGTGGTGGCGAGGTGAAAAGGAAAAGTCCACCGACCGATGGACTTTTCCAAAATTCGCTAAATTCGAATAATTCGCCGTTATTTCTCAGCCTTCGGCACATTCTTCAGAATGTCGCACATGAAGTCCCAGAACATCTGGACGGTCGCGATTTCGCAACGCTCGTCGGGTGAGTGAACGCCGCGCAATGTGGGACCGAAGCTGATCATATCCATTCCCGGAATCTTGTCGCCGATGAGGCCACATTCCAAACCAGCGTGGATGGCTCTGACTTTCGGGTCTTTATTGAAGCGTTCCTTGTAGCACTTCACGGCAACATCCAAAATGGCGCTGTTGGGGTTGGGTGCCCAGCCCGGATAGCCGTCGGTGTGCTCCACGTCGGCATCGGCGAGGCTCCACACGGCTTCCACCATATTGGCGATGTCCTGTTTCGACGACTCGATGGAGCTGCGCTGCGAGGTCTGGATGAAGAAATAGCCTTCCTTCTTTTTGCAGGAGGCGAGGTTGGTTGAGGTCTCCACGAAGTTCGGGATGGTTTGCGACATGGCAATGACACCGTGTGGGCAAGCATAAAGACCATTCAAGAGGTTGAATTGCGACATCTCGTCGATGACTACATCAGGCTGAACCTCAGCAACTTCCGCAGTGACTTTCAGCGAAGGCTCGGTCACTTGGTATTCTTGCTTGAAGTGCTTTTCCATGTCGTTCACATAGTGCAGGAAGTCGCCCACGCTTTCGTTGGGGATATAGACGACCGCCGTAGCTTCGCGGGCGATGGCGTTGCGGAGGTTGCCACCTTGGAAGTCGTAGAGGGCGATGTCGAACCAAGTGGTGGCCTGCCAAAGGATGCGGGTCAGCAGTTTGTTGGCGTTGGCGAGGTTCTTGTTGATGTCGTCGCCGCTGTGGCCGCCTTTCAAGCCGCTCACCGTGATGCGGTAGGCAGTGGATTCTTCAGGAGCAGGCTCCAGTTCGTACCACACCTTAATAATCGTGTCCATTCCGCCGGCGCAGCCGATGAAGATTTCGCCTTCGTCCTCGCTGTCTAAGTTGAGGAGGATGCGACCGGTGAAGTCCTTCGGGTCGAGCTTCATGGCA
Source organism: uncultured Bacteroidales bacterium (assembly GCA_900318465.1). Classification (GTDB taxonomy): domain Bacteria; phylum Bacteroidota; class Bacteroidia; order Bacteroidales; family F082; genus Limimorpha. The sequence goes on along the minus strand of ONKQ01000001.1, from coordinate 5,399 downwards.
CCGGTGAGGCCGGTTTCTTCGTCAACGGTGAAGATGCACTCAAGCGGACCATGTTCCACTGTCGGGTCGGCGATGACGGCCAAGGCCGCAGCCACGCCGATGCCGTCGTCAGCACCGAGGGTCGTGCCGTTGGCATGAAGCCATTCGCCCTTGATGACAGGCTCGATGGGGTCTTTCTCAAAGTCGTGCTTCTTGTCGTTGTTCTTCTCGCACACCATGTCCATGTGGGCTTGCAGGATGACGGTCTGGCGGTCTTCCATGCCTTTGGTGGCCGGCACGCTCAAAATGATGTTGCCGCACTCTTCCTTGACATACTTCACTTTATGGTCTTTCGCCCATTTTTCGAGGTAAGCCACCATTTGGGCTTCCTTCTTCGACGGACGCGGCACGCCGAGGATACCGTTGAACTCATTCCAAATGCCTTCCGGCTTTAATTTCAGGATTTCGTTGCTCATAATTTGTTGATTGTTTATTGTTGAAGTGTTTATTGTTTTTCTTTAGTCACAAAACTAACAAAACTCGACAAAACCGTCTTTCAGGAAAGGAAGCCTGCCAACTGGCGGCTTCCGGCGGCAACACGGTTGTGGAGCCGCCCACGTTTTTCTAAAGTTTTGCATTGTTTTGTATGTTTTGTGAATTAACTATTTTTATCAGTTTTATTGTCTCTAAAGGATTCTCCGACTTGAACACCGCATTGCCCGCCACCAAAACATCCGCCCCAGCCTCAAACAAAGCCTTGGCGTTCTGTGTGTTCACGCCGCCATCTACTTCGATGAGGGCAGAGGCGTGTTGTTCAGTAATCATCAAACGCAACTTGCGGATTTTTTCGTATGTCCGCTCGATGAATTGTTGTCCTCCGAAGCCCGGATTGACCGACATAAGCAGTACCAAGTCCAAGTCGGCGAGGATGTCTTCCAAAACGGCCACGGGCGTATGTGGATTTAGCACTACGCCGGCGTGTATGCCGAGGGCTTTTATCTGCTGCACAGCGCGGTGTATGTGGTTGCAGGCCTCGTAATGGAAAGTGATGATGTCGGCACCTGCCTTGGCGAAAGCCTCGAAATATTTCTCTGGCTCCACAATCATCAGGTGGACATCGAGAGGCTTTTGCGCTTTCTTCTTAATCGCCTGAACGACAGGGATTCCGAAGGAGATATTGGGCACGAAGCGGCCGTCCATTACGTCGCAGTGGAACCAGTCGGCCTCGCTGCAGTTGACCATCTCGATGTCGTGTTCCAAGTGCAGGAAGTCGGCGGAGAGTAGGGAAGGGGCTATTAGGTTCATAGTTGTTCAGTTGTCAATTGTAGAGCTGTCACAATTCCCCTTGCCAAAAGGGGCAGGGGGATTGGGCAGCCGTTGTTGGGTGCAAAGATATTTATTCTTTGTGGAATGGCGCAAAAATTTCAGAAATTTTTCTGCCAGAGGTTGGTGTTCAAATAAACTTTACTATTTTTGCAGCATCGCTGCGAATTTTTTGAGAATATCCGCAGTTACGTTGCGGATTTTATGGGAATATCCGCAATCACTTCGAGGAAATTTTACTTCGTTATGTACAATAGATTATTTGACATAGAGAACCGCTTGGACGAAGCCATGTTCTTGTTTGGTGGCCGTCAGGTGGGCAAGTCCACACTATTGAAAGAACGCTTTCCCAAGGCTGTTTACATTGACCTTTTGAACTCTGAATTGAGAAATCGTTTCCAACAGCATCCCGAAACATTTCGGGAGAGTTTGCTCCGTTTTCCGCCTGAAACGCTGGTCATTGTGGACGAAATCCAGAAAGTACCCGACTTGTTGGACGAAGTCCACTGGTTGATGGTAAACAAGGGCCTTTTCTTCATCCTCAGCGGCTCCAGCGCACGCAAGTTGAAAAAGAGTGGAGCCAACAATCTCGGAGGTCGAGCCATACCTGAAACGCTGTTCCCTTTAGTCAGCGCAGAGATTCCGGATTTTGACCTTGAACGTGCCATACAGAACGGCATGATTCCACGGCATTATATGGTCGCAAATGCCCGCAACCGACTTAAATCCTACATTGAACTCTATCTCAAGGAAGAAATCATAGAGGGAGCTGCCGTGCAAAAGGTGGACGACTTTATCCGTTTTTTGGAAGTGGCCGCCATCTCGGACGGCGAAATGCTCAACTATGAAAATGTGGCCACCGATTGCGGTGTTTCTGCTAATACGGTCAAGGCTTATTACAGGATACTTTGCGACACGTTGTTGGGTTTTGAGGTGCCGGCTTACAGGAAAGTCATCAAACGAAAGCTCACAAAGGCTTCTCGATTCTATTTTTTCGACGTGGGCATTGCCAACTATCTGACTGGGCGTCACCATCTTGCCACCAAGACACCCGAATATGGACATGCCTTCGAGCATCTTGTGATGCAAGAGATTGTGGCTTATCTTGGCTATAAAAACAGTGAAGAAAAGTTGACGTATTGGCACACTTACGACGACATTGAGGTGGATGCTGTCATAGGTGATGCTCGTGTGGCAATCGAAATCAAATCGACAGACACAGTTCAAACTCACCACAAGAAAGGTCTTGTCGAATTTGCCAAGGAACATCCCAATGTGAAACAGATTCTTGTGTCTCGCGACCGCATCTGCCGCCGCAGCGGAGAAGTCGATTTATATTATGTGATAGACTTTTTCAAGGCATTATGGAATGGCGAAATTATCTAACTTTCTCATATCACCTTTCCGCGATTTTTGAAACGCTACATCGAAATATTTTGTGAGAAACTCGTTTCACACACAAATTATTGCTATTTTTGCACTGTCGTTAAACCGTAAGGCGAGGCGACAAACATATTGAAGAAAGGCGTTGTTCTAACGCTTTATCTGCGGTGTGTCGAATCTCGCAAGTTCTTACACCATCCATAAGGTAAGGCAATGGCCAACGCCCATTGTGTCAGATTATACCTTAAACCGTATATTCTAACAGCGTGGGCATCGGCGTTGCTTATCCTTGGATGGTAGGCAATGCGAGAGCCTCGGCACACGGGATGAGCAATAGTTTAGACTCCCGCGCTTTTTATATTGGATTGTAATGGTAATAACAAGAATAACAATTAAAAACAGATAAACGATGAAAAGACTATCAACAATTATGATGTGCTTGCTCGCAATGATGGTGGCAAGCCTGAGTGCTAAGGCACAGGAAGTTACGATTACCTTGTTCCCTGGGTGGAATTGGATTAGTTACCCCAAGGCAGAGACACAGGACATTTCCACAGCTTTGGGTGATTTTGAACCTGTAAACGGCGACATGCTCAAGTCGCAGTTCGGCAATGCTGTTTATTCCAATGGCTATTGGAGGGGAAGTGTCACGCACTTCATCCCTGGCTGGGGCTATAAGTATTACTCTAACAGGACGGAAGTCGTCAGTTTCGTTTTTGGTGAGGCAGCCCCTCAGCTCACTGTGACTACTGCGGAACCGACTAACATTACAATGGCATCTGCTACTTGTGGCGGTAATGTGGCTTCAAGTAATGGTGACTATGTAGATGTAACCTTAAGGGGGATATGTTGGAGTTACTCACCGAGTCCTACTTTTAATGATAACTATATAGAAGAAGGGAACGGATTAGGGGATTTCACAATTTCGATGACTGACCTGCTTCCGAGCACCACTTATTATTTACGCGCTTTTGCAGTAACAGCAATGGGAATTTACTACGGCGAGGAATTCAGTTTTACTACGCTTGATCATGATAGAGTTGACCTTGGTTTGCCGAGTGGCACTTTGTGGGCTACTTGCAATATCGGTGCAAGCAAGCCTTGGATGAGTGGAACTCGTTTTGCTTGGGGTGAGACGGAATCAAAAGGAATTTATGAATGGAGCACATATCAATATTGCAATGGTAGTGACACTTCACTTACCAAGTATTGTAATGATGCAAATTATGGATACAACGGATTTACCGACAGCTTGTTTGTTTTGCAGCCAGATGACGATGCTGCTACTATCATTTGGGGTACAGAATGGCGTATGCCTACTTCTGAAGATTGGCAGGAATTGCTTGATTACACCTCGCACAGATGGATAACACAAGATGGTGTGAATGGATATCTCTTCTACGCGTCGAATGGTAACCGCATCTTTTTGCCCGTTACAATTACAGGTATCTACTCCTCCAATGGTTATTATTGGTCTAGTTCACTCGGCCCAAATACACCAGACAATGCAGTGAGTTTTTCTTTCTATTCTCAAAATTATTTCATAGACGAGATATCCCGCTGTTTTGGTCAGTCTGTTCGTCCTGTGTTAGATTGTCAACCATAAACAGAAGATGCTATGAATGAAATGACAATAGAAACTATTAATGAACGCATAGAAATACTCAAACAGAATTTTGGTGTTGAATTTGAGCTGGAAGATGATAAAGTCTACCTTGTCACACCGGAGGATGATATGTTTGATGAGGGGTTGGATGTAGAATCATTTATTAGTTATACAGAAGACATTGAAAATATCACCAAAATTGATGATACAAGTGTTAGATGTGGGAAATACCGTCAAACGATTGTCTATGAAGATGGTAATAAAAGTACTCCATATTTGAAAACAGATGATTGTATATTGTCCATTGTAGACAAACCTTTTTTGATTGGAATAATGGCAATAAAGAAAGGCTATGATACAGAAGGTGCTTTTTCCCTATATACAGCGATAGAATTGGAATATTATGGGGAGAAGCGATTGCCTGATGAAGAAGAAACAATACTGATAAAGAGATATTTGTATGATGTTTCAAGTAAATTGGGCTATGCTATTTTCATAGAGAAATTTCATTGTTGGCCTGATTTTACTAAAAAAGATGAAACACTAAGTAAGTATAGTGATTATGCACTTTCTGTTGAAAACATTCCACCATACAATAAGGCGATGGATTACTATATTGAAGCATTGGACTCTGTGAACGCAGATATTCGTTTCTTATCATTTTACAAAGTGTTGGAGTATTTCTCTCCTGCGGTCTCAAAGAAAAAGTATTACGAAGAAATGAATAAGAGGCTTGATGCGTTGAGTGTGTTAGGCCGAACTTATGATGATGTCAAAGGAGTATTTGAATTGGCGATGAGACACGATGATTCTTTAAAGGACAATAAAATACCGTTGACGATAATTTCAAATTGTGTAGATTTAGAGATGCTTTCTGAGTTTCTTCCTAAAAGAATTCAAACAAGATTGAAGAACTTCAAGAAGAATAGAGGAATAAGCAAAGAAGATGGCACCATCGGAAAAGTAGATGAGAAAAGTAAAGAATTAGCTGATATTATTTATTTCACAAGACATTAGTGTCCCGTTAAAATTGGGACGGTTAAATATTAGTCAAATAGCCCCGGTATTAGGGGGTCAAGTTGTTCTTTGACGTCGTTGATATTGGTCT
>ONKQ01000027.1 GCA_900318465.1 uncultured Bacteroidales bacterium | reverse complement strand
ATGACGCAGCCAACGAGTAGTCATGCGTCAGGCTCGGTTCAAGAAAGGGATTGCCCGTCTGCAACGTGAAGCGGTTGATGTATTCCACGGCGTTGCGCAGGTCGCGGTAAGACGGGCGGCTGGTCTTCGCGGAATAACTCGCCATGAGTTGAACCCTGTCGATTTGCATTGAAAACGAGGCACTTGGGAAAACATGATCGAACTTGCGGCTTTGGCCGTCGATGGGCTGGTCTTGCTCGTAATAGTCGTAGGCGGCGTGTTCGTAGCGGCAACCCACACTGAACATTCCTGTCACCATCTCGCTGAAAGACACCATGCGGCTGTATTCCACAAATGCGGCAAGGTTTCTGTCCTTGATTTGTGTGAACGAAGTCTCGGCATACTCCGAATGACTGATGTAATCGTCGCGGCGCGAGGTGAACGAAGCCTGACCGCCATACGAAATCTCACCCCCGAAAAGAGGTGTGCTGAAAGTCAGTTTGCCAGCCAAAAGCCTGTTCTTGACCGGGTTTTCCGATTGGATGATACGGTCGTCCCACTCGCTGCTATGCTCAATGCCATTATTATAAACGGTGTGCCCGTTGCTGAGAAAATCGGTGTTGAAGTCGATGGAGGTGTTTCCCAACTTGCCGAGATAAAAAGCATTGACACGATGCCCCATATCGTAATCGTACTTCAGCAGTTGGCGGCTTTCAAGTTGGTCGTAATAGGCTCCGTCCATCTTGACCGCGCTGTTGATGTGAATGGAATCGTTCATCACCGCCCAGAAAGTAGGGCTGTAGCGCACGCCAACGATGTGGTCGGGATTGAAGGAATAGTTGGCCTCAAACACGCTGGAAAGGCGGGCGTCCCGGGTGTCTTCCTTCAAGGTGTTTTGCTGGAGCCAGTCGTTTTCCACCTTGTTCTCTTGGATGATGCTGGATTGTTGCAAGGATTTCATATCGCGGTAATCGACGGTGGCCAACAATTGCCAGCCGTTCTTGCGGTAGTTGAGACTCACGATGTCGCGCAGGTCGGTGTTGGCCGCCGATTGATAGACCGATGAGCGCACATCCACGCCCAAGCCCTCATTGGGGTTTTTCTTGGTGACGATGCGCACCACTGCCCCGACCGTGGCATCATACTTCGCCCCCGGATTGGTGACCAACTCCACGCGCTGGATGTCCTTGGCGTTGAGTTGCTCCAATTCGCTGAAGTCGCGCACCTGCCGCCCGTTGATGTAAACCAGCGGCTCGCCCTTCCCGAACACCGTCAGTTTGTCGTCGTTTTTGGCAATGCCCGGAATCTTGCCCAACACATCGTCAGCCGCGCCCACCTCGGCAAGGATGCTGTTCTCGACCGTGGTCACTTGCGCGTCACCTTTAATGTAAACATCGGGCAGACCCGCACTGACCGTCACTTCATTGAGGCTGACGGCATCCATTTCAAGTTGGATGGTGCCCAAGTTGGTTTGCGTTCCCGAAAGCGGAAGCCATTTGTCCCTGTAGCCGATAAACGACACTTTCAGCAAGGCCGCGTTTTGCGCCTTCTCCATTTGGAAAGTCCCATTTTCATCAGTGACACAGCCAGTTAAAAAAGCCGAGTCTTGGCTCATCTGCACCACATTGGCGTAGGGAACGGATTGGTTGGTTTCGTCAACGACCTTGCCGTTGAAATTCTGTGCCTGAATGCCCCAAACGAAGGACATACAACAGGCGAAAGCGAAAAATCTTTTCATAACGCTATAGTTTTAATGTTTGACATTTGCTCTATAATATTTTAGTGCATTAGTTAATTAGGACACTGCAAAAGTACAACAAAATTAAATACTGTCAAGAGAAAAAGTGATTTTTTTTCACTCAATCCTGCAACACCTTTAGTTTGACGGACTTATGCCGAAAAAGTTACAGTTTGCTCCAGAATTTTTTCGGTAAAACCATGCCATTCCGCAATGCGACCCATCATCTGCCGCAATGCAAAATAAAAAAAAGCCCACCCGAAGGCAGGCTTTTTGCTTTGGTTTGTTGCTTCGTTTATTCCACGACAACATTCTTCACTTCCCAAGCGGGACAGACATCTGTCGTGCTGGTATACTTGAAGGCGATGGTCACTTTTTGGCCGACGAAACCGCTCAAGTTGGCAGAAGCGCCCTCAAACACCCAAGAGGGATTGGGTTCTGGCCAAGTGCCTATATTCAGTTCCGTCCAAGTCGCCGTCGTAACGTCGCCAGAATAATCGGTCGAGGCCATGACGAAGAACGATCCTTCAGCCGAGGCAAAAGCGACTGCATGGTCGAATTTCAGCGTGGCAGCGCCGACGTTGGCCAAGTCAATTTTAGGCGAAACAAGCCAACTTTCCGTGGTATGGGCACCTTGATAATAGCCGTTGGCCTTCATGCAATGATAATTGCTCATATAAGTCCAAACGTAATTCATGCCTGCATTATCGACATCCTGAATGGTGAACTCCCCTTGCCCATTGGCGAATGATTCAGAGAAAATTCCCGTCCCCGGAGTGGGAGGCGTGGGTGGTGTATCACCACCTTCCAAGACAAAGTCGGCCACGGTGCCTTCACTGTCACGCAATCCAGCCTGACCGAAATAGGTGCGTAACTTCCCAAGAACAGCAAGAGTCTTGCCAAGGTTTTCAGGATGATCCACCAAGTTCACTTGGGTCCTAAGAGGAGATCCACTGGGAACAAGTTCCACAATGATACAATTTGAAACTTCATTGCAATTGGGATCGTCGGCAATCAACACATTAGTGGGACGGCCAAAAGGAGCCGACCAATCAATGTCGTCATTAGATGAAACACTTGATGGACCACTTTTCACCGCACCTACAATGTAACCTTTCACCCAAGCCGTCGGTTTTTCACTTTGCAAACCAATACCGGCAGCCACATTATACGGGTCTTCAAAGGTGCCACTGCCTTCGCCTATTCCCGGTGTGGGCGGTGTCGGAGGTGTCACACCTGCCCCTTCTTGAACCGTGATGCTCTGGATTTCAATTGTTCTCGACTGTGAAGCGGTTGAAGTGTATTTAATGGCCACCGTCACATTCTGACCGATAAATTCATTCAAACTCGTTTCAATGGTTTGGAAATCATTGAAATTCGCTGTGTTCGGATAAGTCGTCTGCATATTTTTCCAAGTAGCTGAATACGGGTCATTGCCATATACGTAATCCGTGGAGACTTGCAAAGACACATCGCCATTGTCGGCATTCTGATACTGTGCGGAATAGGTCACTGAAACCTTGGCCTCGCTCACATTAGTGACAGCCACAGGCGAAGAAATGAGCCAGTCTTCATTGGCATTGGAGCCACCAGCGTAGCCCGTCATCTTGGCCGTATGATAATCAATCATCCAAGACTGCGGTCCCAACACATCGTAAGTCATATAGGTTCCAAATTCCTCCGTAAACGATTGCGTGTAAGGCATAGTTTGCAACTCACCGCCCGTGCCCGGTCCGGGAGGAGGCGTCGGGCCACTACCTTCTTGGATACAGATGCTCTGCACCTCAATAGTGCCAGCCTTCGTGTCGTTGGAGTGGTATTTCACGGCCACACAAACCTTCTTACCAAGGAATTGGGAGAGGTCGAGTGTGGTGGTAGCGAAGTCGTTCCAGTTAGAGCCTTCAACCCATGAAGCAGGAATTTGTTCCCAATTGGCCGAATTCGGGTCGCCAGAGGTGTAGTCTGAGGAAACCCAAACGGTGACATCTTCATTCACATTATTGAAATAGCGGGCAATATAGGACATCGTCATACTGGCACTCGAAACGTTCTCCAAAGAGAACTTAGCGGAAATCAGCCAGTCTTCATTTTCATTGTTCGTGCTGTTTTCGTAACCCGTCATCTTGGCAGTGCTGTAGTCAATCTCCCAATGTTGGGCACCCTTTACATCGTATGTCGTGTAGGACCCAAACGAAGAGGCAAAAAACTCACAATACGGCAAGTCATTGGCGCCGCCCGGCACATAGCCGTCAAACTCCAACTCGCGGGCCGAGCGGATGATGAGTTGCCAAGTGCTGTTGTAAACCGTGGCAATGGCCGTCAAATTGCCAATACCTTGCGGCAACGAGTCGTTGGCAAAGTTTGCGTAGTTGCTCGTGCGCACGATGACATTGCTTGAAGGGTTCATAGGGTCAATCAAAGTACGATTGCCGTATGTGGTGGGGTCGGCAAAGGTGTTCTGCTCGGTGAACTTCACATTCTCCAAACGCACCAAACCCGCGAGGTATTTGCCTTGGGTAATCTCATCGATGGTGGCCAAAGCAGGCTCAATCGGCTTATTGTTGGCCAAAATAACGATGTGTCCGTCGGCCTCGAAGTTGCTCAACTGGGGCAGGTTGTTGTACATCGCGTAAGTCACATCCTTCAGATAGATGCGGACGGAGTCGCCGATGCGCACGCCACTGACGGCATTCAAGTAAAGTTCGATGGCGGCACCTGTGGCGCGGTCTTGCATGAAGGCGGCCTTGTAGAGGTTGCCCGACACCTCGTCGGCAGTGATGATGCCATACACCGAAGCGTCTTCATTGAAAACGGTGCCCGGCTCCAAGGCAAGAATTTCACTGATCGTGTAAACCCTTCCTATCGGCAGGTCTTGGATAGGCGGCGTAGGATACTCTTTTTTGCAAGCGGTGAACATTGTGCCCACCAAGGCAAGAAGCAGAAATGCGTTGAATACTCTGTTTTTCATATCGTTGTGTGTTTAATTGTTAATCGTTGAATTGTTTGGCTGTAAGCTATAAGCCGTAAGCTGTAAGCAACTGTAACGGTTGGCTTATGGCTTAAAGCTTACTGCTTAGGGCTTATTTCCTAACCGTTATACTGACAAAGAAATTCGTTCCGAACATATAGGAAACCTTGTCGGGGAACATGTCGGGGTTGTTGGCGTTGAAGCGGAGTTGCTCGTAACCATAAAGGATGGTGTTCTTGTTGTTGAGCAAGTTGTTGACGCTCAAGTTGAAGAGGAAATAATACCCTTTGTAGCGTTTCGAGAAGCCGCCGTAGAAGTCGAGCGTGAATGCGGGCTTCAGCGGAGCTTCGTCCAGTACAAGAGGAATGCGGATGTCGCCTTGGGCGTAGTGCAGCATACCTTCCTCGGTGTGGTTATAGGGGTTCACGTCGAAGTACATATTGGCCATATAGTTTCCGTTGAGACTCACCCACCAGTATTTCGGCGAGTTGTACTTGATACCCAACGAGGCCACGGTTTCAGGCCCAGCGGAAACATGGTAGTCCTTCAGGTAAGCCACGCTGTTTTGGATGTAAGCCGTGGTGTTGTTGTCGTCATAGACCGAGAAAATCGGGTTGTTGTCATACGCATGGATGCCGTTGGCCGCTGCCGCCTGCAAGGTGATGGTCGGGGTGACGTTCCACTCCGCACCCATTTCCACGCCGATGCTCTTTTGGTTGATGTCGGTCATGATGAAGTTGATGAATTCGCTGGTGTAAGAGTTGGCGCTGGTGGTGGTGTTCTGGAACACGTTTTCGCAATAGAAGCTGCGGTTCCAGATGAGGTTTCTGTAAGCATAGTGATAACCCGTCAAACGGAACTTGAACTCAGGCGAGCGATAAAGGTAACTCAAATCCATAGCCAAAATGCGCTCGCTCCTGAGGTCACCTTCCACAACGGTGTGGCGGGTGCGCGGCGAAACGTAGATGTCCCTAAACTGCGGGGCTTGGGTCATTAAAGCCATGTTGGCCACAAGGTGGTTACGTCCGTTGATGGCGTAAGTCACACCAGCCTTCAAACTTGGGTCGAAGAAGTTGTGCATCTTGTCCTTGCCGTAGGAATTGTCGGCGAAGGAACCGCTTTTCCAAAGACCTTCACGCCAAATCTGGGTGAACTCGGCCTGCAAGCCCAAATAGAGGTCGAAGTTGCCGACGAGCCAGTCGATTTGGTTCCAAATGCGGCCATAGTTGCGGTTGGCGTAGTAGTTGTAGCCGATGATGTCGCCCACCTTGGCCACATGGTTGGGATTGAACAGGTTGGTTTGGCACTCGTCGGATTCGAGGTTTTCAGCATACTTATTAATATCATAGTAGTAATCTCCGCCAAGCAGGTCGTTGATGCTTTCGTAGTAATGCGTCCGCGATGCGCTCACCGAGAAGCCGCCCGTCATGATCAAGTTGGGCTGGAACTCATGCTTGAAATAGGTGGCGTTGCCCATTTGGCGCTTGTCGTAGTGACGCTCGGCAAGGATGTACTTGGAGGCTTTGCCCGTAACCGTATTGCCTACTTGGCCGTTGGCGTTCTGCACGGTGAAGAGGTGGTTGCGGTTAGCATTGTAAAGACGATCCCAGTCGATTTGCGTGACCTTCGGGTCGCGGTTCATCCAAATGGCAAACTGGTTTTCTATTTCCGCCGTGCTGTGGGCGTTGGTTTCATAATAACTTGGCAGGTTCTTGTAATAGTCGGGACGTGGGTCTTTGGCCTCACCCCATTCGAGCGAAGTCTGGCTGCCCGGACCGCTGAAGTAGTACAACGAAGTGTTGAACTCGGTGCGTTTGTTGGGTGTCCAATACCAAGTGAGTTGCGCCATGGGCTGATGATAGGTGCTCACGCGCGAGTTGCGTATGACCTGCTTGCCGTTGGCGTCCACCGTCTGATAGCCCCAATTGGGGTTATAATAATTCGTGCCGACAAGGTCGTAAATCTCTTGCACCACGGGAGCCGAACCGCCACGTTGCGAAGGTGCGCCGAACACGGTGAGGTCGAGGCTGTGCTTGTCGTTGATTTTCTTCTCCACGGAGAGGAAGTAACTGTAAGCCTGATAGAAAGTGCCCTCGGTATAGCCTTTGCCCGCATAGCGACCGCTTGCGGCTGCCATCATATACCAGCCGTTGCCCATCTCGCCCGTGCCGATGGAAGCCATGACGCGGTGGTTGTAGGAACGGTTGCTGAAGGCATAACTCAGCGAAACCTGCTTGCGATACTGCGAGGCGCGTGTTGAATAGGCCGTGAGGCCACCGAGTCCGCCAAAGCCCGCACCCGTCCTGCCGAGGCCTTCAACGAGAATCGAGTTGCGGAAAGCATCGTTCAGTCCGCCCCAGTTGGAGAAGACGGGGCGTCCCGTCTCAGGGTCATTCATCAGGATGCCGTTGATCATCACGTCGCTGTACTTCGAGTCGTTGCCACGCACGCGATAGCGCAGCGAGCCGAAGTTGTAGGCCGCAATCGAGTTGAACACGTCGCGCGACGAGTTGAGCAAAGTCGAGGCATCGTTGACCGAGGTGGATGTCTCCTCGAAATCGGAATCCATCAGGATCACCGTCGGCACTTCGTTCTGATTGAGGTCGGTCGTGTCGATGACCTGAGCCGTCATTCGCCCAACCAGCAACACTGCGACCGTTAAAAATAGAAATTTCTTCATATTGAACTTGTTATGATTTTCGTCGTTACAAAAGTGAAATTAACGGGCAAATGTAGGAAAAAGTTTGATGGGTTGGGAATTTTTTGTTGGGATTTTTGGGAAAAGCCGAAAGAAATCTTCTTTTCAAACCAAAGACACGCCCAAACAATGATTTACAGGTAAAAGATTTAGTCCAAAAAATGTCAGAACACAGGCGACAAAACGAAAAACTTTGTATTTTTGCCGTATCAATCCTAAAACAACCCCAAGATGGACGACAACAGACTCATCAGATTCGACTGGGCTGCGAAGCGTATGTTGCGCGACAAGGCCAACTTCGGCGTGCTCGAAGGCTTGGTTACCGTGCTCCTCAACGAGCCTATCCACATCGTGGAACTATTGGAAAGCGAGAGCAACCAAGACGACCCGCAGGACAAGTTCAACCGCGTTGACATCAAAGCCAAGAACAGCAAGGGTGAAATCATCATCGTCGAGATACAGCAGACGCGCGAGTTGTACTACCTTGAGCGCATCCTCTATGGCGTGGCGCGCACCATCACCGAGCACATCGAATTAGGCAAGGAATACGACCACGTGAAGAAAGTCTATTCCATCAACATCCTCTATTTCGACCTCGGCAAAGGCAAGGATTACCTCTACCACGGCACCACTACGTTCCGAGGAGTACACACCGGCGATATCTTGGAAATCACGACCAAAGACGAGAACGCCTTGCGAATGAGGACACCCGAAGAGATTTTCCCCGAATATTTCCTTATCCGAGTGAACGAGTTCAACGCCGTTGCCAAGACCCCACTTGAGGAGTGGCTCGACTACCTGAAGAACGCCCACATCAAGGAAGACACCACGGCACCAGGATTGCAGGAAGCTCGGAAGAAGTTGCAGTATCTGAAAATGGACAGCGAGGAGCGGAAAGCCTATCAGCGACAGATGGAGAATTACATGTACCAAGACAGCGTCTTTGCTGCTGCACATTTGGATGGCTGGACAGAAGGCAAAGCGCAAGGCGTGGCGGCTGGATTAGAAGAAGGGATGGCCAAAGGCAGAGCAGAAGGGATGGCCAAAGGTAGAGCAGAAGGAATGGCCAAAGGTAGAGCAGAAGGAATGGCCAAAGGTAGAGCAGAAGGCAGAGCAGAAGGTAGAGCAGAAGGTAGAGCAGAAGGCAGAGCAGAAGGTATAGCCGAAGCCAATCTCGAAACTGCCCGCAAGTTGAAAGCCATAGGCGTGGATTTTGAGGTTATCGCAAAAGGGACAGGACTAACGGTTGAAGAAATCAGCAAACTTTGAGGTATTGCTTTGATACAAAGAAAACATTTCTTTTCCCATACCCATCGCCGTATTCGGCCTTCAGTCTATCGGCCAACATAGGGATTAATCTCGTGCCGTATGCAGCCCGACTCTCTCCTTTCCGCTCTTCTTCAACTATACGCCGCCCCACATTCCAAAATGTTGCAATAGCGGTTTGTCTATCTACCGCGTATGCCTGCTGCCGTCCATGTTCGATGATGGAGCGAATGTCAGCAATAAAAGATTTATCTTTGAAGGATTGCAAATCCTAATACTCGTCTAAGGTCGGATTGCAAATCCGCCCTAACGGGGCACCAGAAACTAATTCTCGGCAACGCGCACGAGACGAACACTAAAACCGCGATTGCGGTCCTGGGTGGAGACTTGGAAGAGGGATACGTAGAAGTACACCCAGCGCGCGGTGCAGCTATCGCTGTACGAGGCTGACCAGTAGCAGCCGTGGTCGCCCATAAGGCCGACCGAAGTCCCGTATTGGCGCCAGCCCGTAGCCGGCAGGAAGATCGCACCGTGCTGTTCCAAGGTGCTCCACTGCTGAGCGGTTATTGTATTGCTGCTGTAGCTGGCAACTGTGCTGTTCGTGTTGCTCAGTGTATAATAAGAGGTGCTCCAGTCATCAGGCAGCAGGATTACGCCGTTCACGTTGTTCACATTGGCCTTGGCATAGCGGATGCCAGAACTCGTTGTACGGCTGAAGAAGACATAAGCCCATTCCTCGTCCGTCAGCGAACGCCACTGGTTCGGCTGGTTGCCGCCGTTGCTGATGGGGTTGTAAACACCCCAGTCGTAATTCGCCGAACTGCCGGTTAGGTTGGGTGATGGCATATTCGTCGAAGGGCCATAACCCCAGCAGTTGTATTCATAGTTTACCGTTGAACCCGAAGTGGACCACGGCTGATAGTTCACGTTGTAAGGGTCGCTATTGTCGTGCCATCCGCTCGTGCCCCAGCCGAAGAGGTCGATCCAGCCGTCGTAATCCTGTGAAATATTCGCATTATCGCTTCCAGGCACGGTTCCTCCTGGTTCTCCAGAATAAGGATTTTGCGTTCCAACAAAATCCCATTGGTTTTCGGCAAAGCGCCAAGTGCCTTGCTTCGTCGTTCCATCTGCACATTGGTGTGTACCTTGGGCAGCGTTGTATTGCAGGTTACCTTGCGAGAAATACACTTGGTTACCAACAGAATCAATGGTAAACAAGCCGTCTATGGCACCCACTGGTATTTGGGGGATCTCTTCAAAGTGGGCAACCAAAGTGCGGTTACCATACACCGTAAAAGGATAGTTTTCATTGGTTGAGACCACATTCCCGTTCTCAGTCCAGTTGGTGAAGGTGTAGTTGCTATTGGCGTTGGCGTGTACCGTGCAAGACTGTCCATAAGTGTAAGTACCTCCTCCACCAACTGTGCCACCGCTGCTCGGGCTGGCATATACGGTTATGATGTAGGTCTGTTGAGAGAAGTGCGCCTCCAAATCACGGTTGCCAGTCACGGTGAAAGTGTAGTTCGCATCGGTGGAAACCACCTCTCCTTTTTCTATCCAGCAAGTAAACTCAAACCCAGCATTTGCATTGGCCGACACCATACACGTATCGCCTTCCTGGTAGACACCGCCACCGCTAACCGTCCCTCCATTGCTCGGAATGGCCGTAACCGTAATATTATAGTCGGGAATCGGCAAGGTGGTAAATTCAACCTCATTGCCATAGCTTGTGCAAAGGAGGTTTGTGGCGTAAGCCCTCACATAATAGGTCGTTTCAACTGACAGGTCCAAGAGTTGACTGAGGAACTCACCCGTACCCATTCCGTTGGTGGTGTGGCTGTCGCTCATCGTTGGGTTTGGCGTAGTGCTCCAGCACACGCCACGCGCCGTCACCATAAGTCCACCCGCATCGATCACGTTGCCGCCACAGATGGCGGAGATATGGGTAATGACGGTCGCTTCACTGGTTGTCACCGTCGGACAGTCCAGAGCGAAACGAAGCGTGATGACTTCGTCACCGTTTTGGGGTTGAGTCACCGCAATGCTATACGCCGTCACGCCACCATCCTCAAGTTGGGCCTCATAACGCATCACATCGCCTGGCTCAAACTCACCCGTGGCATCCAATCGTGCAGGTTCGTCATTGCCAAAGCTTTTGGTCTCGCTTGACACATAGTCGACCTTTATGGCATCCGCTGCACCATCTCCAGCGTGAACCAGCTTGGTCACTTGGCGTCCATAGCCTGTCGTCACCGAAAGGAAGGCCAGCTGGGGAACGGATAGGCTTACCCTCAGCCGATAGGTGCCGGCATCCAGACAATGCGTCTGAGAGGTGACCTCGGAGCCGTCGAGACGAACAACTTGCAGCAGCACATCACACTTCTCAGGCAATTCCAGTAAAGCTTGAGTCTCTCCCGTGAAGGGATTCGGATAGGCATCACCCAGACAAAAAGCCCTGCCGATGTGTTCTGCGACGTTTACCGTATTGGTCAGCACCAACACGGTGTCGGGATAGACAAGGTTTTCGGTCCAGCCTCGTGTCACATTGGTCACGTTTACCGAAGTGAAGGGGCAATATAGCCCACTTTCTGTACTTGCCGTGAAAGCCACATTCACAGTCTCTTGGGCTGATAACGGCAAAAAAGATGTCAGCAACAATAACAATAGTAATCTTGGTTTTTTCATAAAGTTTGTACTTTTTTCACTTGTAAGCTGGACTCCTTCACCTAACCAAATTAACCTCTATTAAAACACAAAAGAAAAAGCGCGGGAGTCAAAACTATTGCCTATCCCGCTCGTTTAGGCCATCGCATTGCCTTTTCCCCGAGGATAAGCCATGCCGAGGCCCCCGCTATTCGATATACATAAAAAGGTGTATACGAACAAAGGGACGTCAAGCCTTGCTTTACCGAGCGGACGACTGGAATTTGCGAGATTCACACGAGCCGCAGATAAAACGTCAGTTCAACGTCTTTCTGTTATGTTTTGCCGCTTCCTTTCAGGGAAACAGCGTTGCAAAATTAGGAATAATTTGGTTGTTACAGCCGAAAAATCATCCAAAAAAAGAAAAAAGACTGGTTTTTGCTGTTTTTCAAGACAAATACTTGGGCAAAAGAAGTTCCTCTACCCATTTCTTTTGATGTTCCATATCCATTTTGGTTCCGCCGTCAGCGGCAACTTCTTTGCCTCGTTGAGATTTCGGGCTAATCGTTGCCTTGTATTCCACCCCATTCATCATAGCCGTCAGCCGTTTCGCTCCGTTGCCCATTTCTTCCCAATGAGCATTCTCTACCTTAATTCCGTATGCCTCAATGACATAATCAAAAGTCAAGGGTTTATACAGATGCAACTCAGAGAGCAAAACGGGATTCATCTTGGCAAAATGACCCTCAATAATATCTTGCCAATGGTCATTAATGTCGTATTTGCAGGCGAAGTCCCGGAAACATTTCACAGCCTCCACACATTGGCGGATGATTCTATTGGGATGGTCAATCTTTGCGACACGGGCAAAACCAATCATATCTTCATTGGTGATGCCCGTGCGTTTGCCGTTCATGCTAAGATAATGGTACTCATCAAGTTTATTGTTCGGGTTGAAGCACGAAAAGGTCAAATCAAAAGCGGGCGTGATGTGCCAACTGCCACCTTGCTCCATCATGAACTCGAAATTACGGATGTGGGCATCAACGTTGGTGGTCAAGATGTTGAACACGGCACGCCTGAAGGTCTCTTCCCTTTCCTCGTATGGCACCGACAAATTGACACATACTTCCATCAGTTGCTCGTAAGATGTGGCATCAGGAATCATGGCCGCCAACGACTGGGTATGAATCTTTTGCCGGTTTTTTCGGTCATATCTTTCGGTAAGGAAATGACGCTCTCCTCCGACTTTAACCAACCTGCACGGCATCATATTGATTCCTGCGGCTTGGGCCATGTCGGCGTATGCCATCTCAACCTCGGTGAGCGGATAATAACGGCTTTCGGCAAACTTCAAAAGGTAATATTTATAGCCTTCAGGCAACATGATTTGTCCCGACCTGATGTCGCCCGTCACCTCGTTGATGGCAATCACAGCCTTGGAATGATTGCCTCCGGCCGAGGTACCTACCTCATAGAGTGCTTCGAGCGAAAGGTCTTTGCCGACGACGGAAACATCCTCGCGCCCCTGAAGAATCTCCATCGCTTTGGCGTACAATTCAGCCAATTGGAAATTGCGACCCTTGTCGAACTCGTGCGCTGGTTCAAACTCCAAAGCGCCCATTCCGCGCTTCCCGATAAACGACAACTTGTCGACCGCCGTGATTTCAGAGGTTCTGACGTGGTTTTCGGCTGCCCAAGCGTTGAACACGGCATTGCCCCATCGTCCGGGCAGCGAGTCAGCAATAAAGGCGGGCAAGCCCGAATAGATTTCGTCGTTGGGCATTCCATAAAGAGGCAACTTGTTGCGCGGATTTCGAATGGATGCCGACAGGGGGGCAATGTCCAAACCGCCCTTCACGAAGTCAGGGTGATAACTGAACACAGACCGTTTGCGGCGCTCGTCCCAAAAGAGACTTCCAACCTCTTTGCCCCAAATGACAACCTTCACGATATTATTTTGCATGTCTCACTCTTTTTCGTTTGCCTTGCTGGATTTTTTCCAATTCGTATGGCGAGATGGGGATTTCAGGCAGCACATCATCAAGCCCCTGCATGAACCCCACCGCCCTAAGCAACTCGATAAACGTGCCCAAGTTAATGTTGTACATGCGCCCATTCTCGAAATTGCGTATGGTAACGACGCTAACTCCCGAATGGTCCGAAACCTCTTTTTGAGTCATGTTGCACCCGATACGATAGTCCTTGAACCGACGGCCAAGCACAGCCACAATCTCTGGCGTGTACATCTGCGATATGTCTTTCTCTTTTTCCACGCTGCAAAGATAAACATATTTTCGGTTATTTGGGAAAAATTTATGTAAAAGAAAATATTTTTTCGGTTTGTTGAAACATTTCTTTCATTAAAGCATCTTTATTTCTCTAAATCTCGATTTTTTTCTGTAGTTTAGAGAAATAAAATTGGTAAAAGAGCCTGCTTGACCGAAAAAATCACCCTAAGAAAGAAAAAAGACCGATTTTTTTCTACCTTTGCCGCCTGATCATTATGTAAACAACACTCAAATCATGAATAAGCATCTAATCTTTGCACTCGTCATTTTGGTTTTTGGCCTTCAAATGAACCCCGCCTCCGCCCAAGAACAGCAAGCCTATAAAGTCGGTTTGGTAGGCTTCTATAACCTGGAGAACCTGTTCGATACCATCGACAACCCTAACAAGAACGACGAGGAGTTTTTGCCCAAAGGCGGCAACCAATGGAACACTGAAAAGTACCTCAACAAACTCCATAACATGGCCTACGCCATCTCCACCATCGGCACCGACATCACGCCCGACGGTGTGGCTGTTTTAGGCTTGTGCGAAATGGAAAACCGCCATGTGCTTGAGGATTTGGTCGCCCAGCCCGAAATCAAGAGCCGCAACTACCAAATTGTACACTATGATTCTCCCGACCGCCGTGGCGTGGATGTGGGATTGATTTACAATCCGAAATACTTTAAGCTAACCAACAGCAAATCATACCGCACCGTTGTGCCCAACGACCCTGAATTTATCACCCGCGACCAACTTGTGGTGAGCGGCCTGTTCGACGGTGAGCCGATGCACTTCATCGTCATGCACTGGCCTTCGCGCGCCGGCGGCGAGAAACGCTCCATGCCCGGACGTATTGCCGCTGCCACGTTGTGCCGCAACATCGCCGACAGCATCATGCGCGAGGACCAAAACGCTAAAATCATTATGATGGGCGACTACAACGACTACCCTGACAGCAAAAGCGTGACCAACTACCTGCGTGCCTCGGGCGACATGAAAGACCTGCGCGACGGCGAGTTCTTCAATCCCATGTATGACCTGCATAAGAAAGGCTACGGCACCAATTACTACCGCGATGCGCCCGGCGTTTTGGACCAAATGATCCTCACCCCTGCTCTTGTGCCTACAGGTTACGACACCTATCAGTTCAAGAACGCGAAGGTCCACAACAAGGAGTTTCTGAAGCAGCACGGCGGCAAATACAACGGCTATCCCTTCCGCACCTTCGGCAGCGGCGTGTGGATGGGCGGCTACAGCGACCACTTCCCGGTGTATGTGATTTTGCTGAAAAAAGCGTAAAAAAAGACTCCATAACGATTAAGTTTCGCACATCCTTAACGGGATGTTTGAATCAAATAACTATTAAAACTGGAGACCACTTAATGTGACCTCCAGTTTTATTATACTTGTGATTAGTCAAGGGTTAATCCTGACTCATGGGGCGCACCACTGGACGGATAGGGAATCCATTGCCTCGAGCGCGATCGTATTTCATCCTATATTCGCTTGAATTGAAGAAGAAATACCACGCAGCAGCCGGGTGGAGTGTGTAAAGAGAACTCGACCAGTAGTAGCCGTTGACTACTTCCTCAAGGTCGTCACTCCAATGATAACCTGTAGCAGGCAGAAAAAGATTTCGGCCATTGCTCGCAGTAAAGAGCCAACCGTTCACACCACTTGGAGAAAACCAAATAACGGCAGTAGTATTGTCTATCAACTCCTTCCATTGCTTACTGGTAGGGGTTTGCCAATTGACACCCCAGTTCACTGTAGCGGCATCGTCACTTGATAGTAATACTTTAATGTTGTCGGTAAACTCATTATAGCCGTAATTAGGTTTGTTACAATACCTTGTCAGCTTCTTATAACTTCCTTTAGAGTGAGTGTAGGTAGCCCAATTGTAGATAGTTTTTGTCGTGGTCTCACCCCAAGCGAAATAGTCACCAATTTCTTCGGAAGTATTCGCTCCGACATTACAAGTCGCCCACAAGGTACCGCTCGGCAGGCCAAGGTCAACATATTCGTGGTCATAATGACCTCCGTTGCCACTTCCATTATTGGAATCGTCAACCTTTTTACATCCTACGGTACAAACCGTCGCCGTCATCAGCATTATGGTTGCTATAGCCTTTGCGATTCTCTCCATAACAAATTAACTATAAATTGGTTAAATATTACACCAATAGTTTGTGCATCATTTGCACCCTTCACAGCCGCCATCACAGCTTCCGCCGCAACCAGCGCAACCACCCGCGCCGAAGTCCTCGTCGGTGGATTCGCGCACATCAAGGATTTCGCCCGAGAAATGGAGGTGCTTGCCCGCCATATCGTGGTTGAAGTCCATCTTCACGTGGTTGTCGCCGATTTCGCGGACGATGCCGGCAATCGGGCGACCATCGGAGGTTTGCATCATCAGTTGGGCACCGACTTTCACCATATCCATCAGAACGTTGTTCTGCATAAACATATTCTTGTCGAGATCCATAATGTAGTTCTCGTCGCGCTCGCCGTAGCCCTCTTCGGGCGTCAGGTGGAAGGCGTACTGGTCGCCCGGTTCCTTGCCCATCAGGTTCTCCTCGAACTTGGGCAGCAGCTGGTGCATACCGAAAATGGCGACAAAGGGGTTCTCTTTCGTGGTCTCCTGAAGGATGGGACCGTTTTCGTCGTTCTCACGCAGGACGTAGGTCATCGTGACGACAGCTTGATCTTGGATTTTCATTTCGTAACAATTTAATATTTAAACAATTAACACAATTTCTTTAACTACGGATTTCGCAGATTATACAGATTGGTCCAAAACAAGTTTGATGTTGAAACCTATATCTGCCTTTGTTTGTAATCATTAACGAATATTCTTTGAATTTATGATATTAAATACTGTATTTCAATCCGTTTCATCCGTATAATCCGTAGTTTAATACGACCCGAACATTTTCCGCAAGAGCCATTCCACGGCGGCCAAACCGATGAGGACGAAGAAAATCCACTTGGAGTGAATCAGGTCTTCGAAGCGGCTCTCGTGGTGTTCAACGCTCGTGATGCGCGAATCATTGTGCAAGTCGGCAAAAAGTTGCTGCAACTCGCGGGCGGTATAACAATTTCCGTTGGTCAGGCGGGCGATGGTGCGCATCCTATCGATGTCGGCGGTAAGTTGCTGTTCCTCAATGCCGATGGCCGCCACGCTGAAGGCGCCGCTCACACTGATTTTGCGCTCGCCCATCTGTCCTTGCACCTTATAAGTATAAAGTCCTTCGGGCAGCAGGCCGGCGTTCAGTTCATAGTCGTGGTCGCGTTTCGAGAAGGTGTAGTCGTAGGTCTCGCCCGTCAATTTGTTCTCAATCTGAATCGTCATGTCGGGGTCGGTGACCAATTCGTTGTTCGGGTTGCGCAACTCGGCGGTGATGATGACTGGCTCGTTGCTGTAATAGGTCTCCTTGGCGTAAATCGCGGAGCCATCGTTGGCCGACAACAACAAGTATTTCAGCGTTTTGGAGAACATTTCATCGAAAACGTCGTGGTTTTTCGACTGGTAATATTCAAACAGCCGCCAACGCCAGATGTTGGTGCCGAACAGGAACGCCATCTTACGCTTGTCGTTGGCAAAACCCAACAACGGCAGCCCCGACTTCACGCCCATCACCTCTTGCAGAAGAAGGTCGTCGTGCGACTTCAAGGCGTTGATTTCTAAATGCGGCAAAGCCAATGGCGGGTATTTTGCAATCATTTGGTCGAACTTGGTATCGAAAGTAAAGGTCGAGAAAGCGGGATTCAGATGCGCCTTCACGTCCAAAAGCGTGTTGGTCGCGCCAGAGCGAAACTCGAACACCGACTGCACCTTATTAATAAAGTCCTTGTCCGTGTCGTTGCCGATGACAAACAGCACGGGCATCTTCGCGTTCTTGTCTAATTGGGTTTTCAAGGCGTTGAAGTCCATCTTGCCATTCGGTACTTGGTGCAAAACGACGAGGTCATACTTCTCAAAATCAGGCAGTTGTTCCTTTCCGAAACAAAAATCCACCTCGTAGTTGTCGTTGAGCACGCTGCGCAAGGCACCCAAATCGGGATGCGGCGAGGCGGCCACACAAAGCAACTTATATTTCTGGTCAAGCACCTCGACATAGATATGCCGCACATTGTTGAGCAGTTGCTCCTCCCCTTCTATGCCGCTGATTTCTATGTCGATAGGCAAAACGCCCTTTTTGGTCGCGTCAAGCATAAAATCAATTTCCTTGGAGAAGCGGTTGGACGGAATCTCAATGTCGCGCTTCTCGATGACGCGGCCACTTTCCTTGAGGGTCAGTTGGGCTTTGCGGCCTGCCAAGTCGCGGGCGGCCACCGTCACGCGGACAGGGAACGTTGCGCCGAGCGACACCACCTTATTATTATAATGCACGTTGCGTATGGCGAGGTCAGGATAAGAAACCGTGTCGCCCAAAACGACGGTATGGATGGGGAACGGGAAATTCTCTGCCACCAACTCCGGCTCGAAGCCACGGTTATAGATGCCGTCGGAAAAGAGCAGCACCGCGCCCACATTGCGCTTGTAATATCTTCTGTCCAAGGTCTTTATGAGCGACGACAGGTCCGTCAGTTGGTCGGAGAAGTTGAGTTGCTCGAAATCGCGGACTTCCTCACCGAAAAGGTATTCATCGACTTGGAAATCAGCGTTCAAGTCTTTTCTAAACTGCTCAAACTGTGTCAGATAATCCTTTTTGTAAAACGCCGAATCTTTGCAAAGGACTACGGACGAGGAATTGTCGTGCGCGAGGATAATCGTAGGCGTTTCCACCGAACTGAATTTCTGCCGAATGAGCGGGTTGAAAAGCAACAACACCACCAAGCCGACCATCATCGTCCGAAGCGCAAACAAAATGATTGTCAAGGCTTTGCCATAGTGCTGTTTCTTGTTTCGGAAATACAACACCGTGGCCGCCGCCAGACCTGCTAGCAGCGATAAGGCTAACATCCATATTGGGATTCCGATGGGCATTTTGAGTTGTTAAGAGGCGCAAAAGTAGAAAAAAAACCGCAATCGTCAGTCTCTTGTCAATGTCACGGCGGATGGTGCGCTCCGTCACTTTCAGTTTTACGGCCATCTCCTCGGCACTGATATGGATATTGGCGAACATCAATTGAAGCACTTTCAGGATTCTCGGCACCTTTTTCTCGCCCTTGTTTTGGGTGACATTTTGGGTGACATTTTGGGTGACATTTTGGGTGACATTTTGGGTGACATTTTGGGTGACATTTTGGGTGACATTTTTCCGATAAATGACAACTCTAAAATCTTCATCCTGAATAAATTCCGGCGACTTTAGACCTGCCTTTTCACACGCAGAAACCAAGTCGGTGGTTCCCGTCCCCATCCGCTCAATGTAACCGGCGAGATAAATCGGGTTGGCAAGGACGGGATTAGGAGGCAAGGAGGAATGAAGTTGCTTCAGTTTTGCTGGCGACAAACCAAAAGGCAACGAACCGGGATTCCAAACTTCAAGTCGGTCACGGAAAAGCATGACCTGAACACTGCCATTGCTTGCATAGTCGCGGTGTGTCACGGCATTGACGATGGCCTCGGTGACAGCTTCGATGGGAATTTCATAATTCACTTCAGTAGCAGCAGAAGTATGTCGGGGCGCGACATGGGCATCGATATGAGACATGACAAACCCCACGGCTTGGTCTATCATCTCGAAAACGCTCCCGTGAAAGACTTGATACGAAAGAATGGGTTTGGTCATTTCATTGGTGGGAAACACGGCGCATTTCACTTCGGAAGTGATGAAAAACCTTTGAGGGTCTTTGGCGAACAACAACAATGCCGCATTGGTGAGTTCGCCCGATTCCGAGGTCAAGTTGAGATGGGTCAGTATTTGGGGAATGTTTTCGGGCATGTAAGGGATGGGAAAGTTGCGTTTCGCCTTGGCCAGATTGACGAAGAACCTTACTTTTTCGGGAGCTATGTCGTCCATTGTGGCGTGGCGGTTGAGGGTGGTGTCGAAAGGCAGCAGGCGGAGATACTCTTTCTCCTCAAGATACCTGACCAATGAAGCATAAACAGCGCTTCGCAGCTCCTCATAATTGGAGAACGACTTCCTGACCACGTCTTGCTCGGCTTTGGCAATGAGGGCTTTCTCTTTCGCATGGCGCGAATCGGCTTGTTTGATGAAAATCAAGCGGTGGCGGTGATTGCTGGTAGCAGTGTCGTATTCTCGCTCGGTGGGCGAAATGCCAGAAGCGTCCTCATAACCATATAGTTCGCCGAACAAACCCAAATAGATGTTGCATTGAGCAGCTTCGTTCAGGTAGGCTTGTTGTGCCGAAAGATTGATGGCGGGAAGTTCTTCAAAGATAAACGGTTCAAAGAAACGGCCCAACAGGGCATCTTCCCTGATGTAATTGCAAAGAAGCTGGCGTTCCTCCGCAAACTCACGCTGTACACTACTTATGAAGACCTTGATGTTAGGCATATCTTTCTTTCAACAGATGGTAATTGCCGCAAAAGTAAGAAAAAAACCGCAAATCCGCCTTGCGTTTCCAAAATCTTTGTAAATTTGCAGCGGTTCTTATGGCGGATTTTGTGCCGCCGACATAATAGAACACGAAGCGTTATGCTCGTCTTGTGTCCGTAAACGTGAGAAATTTGCTGGCAAGGGAGTATAGTGGTTCGCGCGTGTGCGTGGACTGTTATAGTTGCAACTTCCAGCAAAGGTAATTCTCACGACCTACGGACAAAGATGTGGTATATCAGTGCCACGCTTCTTATGTATTGAATTATCCTTTGAGGTACTGGAAAGGAAAATTAAAGGTTGCGCCCGACACATATTAAGGGAAATCTTATGAAAAACAAAAAATGGATAATGTCATTATTGATGTTTATGATAGGAGTTTTGGCGTTAGCAGGATGCCGAGCCCATGCTCCTATTGTTTATTATGAAATGCAATCAGAAGGAGAAATGTTTACCTCATTGACTAAAATCACGGAGAACAACGATGCTGTTTGCCCCTTTGGAGGCGACAATGATGGTCCTCTTTTTTTCGTTTATCAGGCTGATGGCAAAGGCCAGACTAATATCTATAAAAAGGATAAGCCTCTGTCGAATTCAATGACACAGATGACAAGTGTGGATTTGGTAATGTTTCCAGCATATAGTAAGGCCGTTGACAAGATTGCATTTAGGATGAACAACGACATTTACACCATGCCTGCTTCGAAAGGCAAAGCATTGACACAAATCACGAGTACAAATGACTGTAAAGAAGACCACCCTTGTTTTAGCCCTGATGGTAATTTAATTGTGTACGATCGCATTTTACGGACACTTAATAACGGCTCATACTATTACTATACAGATAAATCTGAAATATGGATTAAGAATTTGCAGACTGGAGAGAATATGCTTATTGGCAATGGTCATATGCCTTCTTTTTCTCCTGACGGTAAAAAAATTGTATACTGCAAGGTTGAAAATTCAGATTGTTCAATTTGGATGATGGATATTGATGGTGATAACCAGAGCAAAATCACAGACAACAACACCCTGAAGAGTGCACAGCGTCCACGTTTCAGCCCTGATGGGAAATATATCATATTTGATTCCTCAGACAAAAAAGATGGTAATATGGACTTATATGTCATTTCGGTGGAGGGTGGTAATCTCACAAGGTTAACAGTAAACAATTCAAGTGATACTCAACCCTACTGGTCAACTGATGGATACATTTACTTCGTTTCTGACCGAGGAGAAAAGGCCAAAGACTACAATATCTGGAGATTCAAATACTAACCAATTGCACAATCTAAAACACTTGCATATCAGCATTCCCAATGCGAAGCAAAGATAAGTCGAGAAGAAGAGGGTGTGTCAAGATAGGGAACGTCCTCTTTCTGACTTTGTCCCATTCTTTGAATCCTTTCAGCCACCTCTTCCGGATAATCCACAAGCAATTGCCCGTGATTCATTTTGGAGAAGACCTCCACGTGGGCATCAGGGCATAGTTGAAGCAGATGCTTGGCTTGCGGCTTGGCCACGAAAGCCTCCTTGGTGCCATACCAATAATGAATGTCAGCCCCGTGGATGGATTCCAACTTGTTGGTATAGACATCCTTGTAGCCGTCTCGCACTGCCTTCCCCTTCCCGTATGGCCACACTTTCTTACATTCATCCAACAGCACATCGAAATAGTGGGAATGGAACACGAATTTCCAGAAACCCGTCCAGTGATAGCAAGTCCACACGTTCAAACTTTGGTAATATCGAAGCGGGTCCACGCTCCACTTGGGCAGGGGCAGCAAGGGCGCCGCATCCATAATGGCGTGGTCTATCACGATTTCGTTCCGTTCCAACATTCGGGACAGTATCTTTCCACCCAAAGAAAGGCCGTAGGCAACATCCAAATGCCCATTCAGGTTTTTCCGAATGTATCGACTCGCCTGAACAGCCTGATCATCGACAGAGGTAAACCGAGACTCCTGACCGAGCAGAAATCCGTCAATGCCAACTGCGACAATGTAGAATTCGTCTTTCAAAAGTTCCATCAGCGGCAGGAATATCTCGTGCGACACGCCCAGCCCTGGTATCAACAGCAGGCTTTGGTTTTCTTTATTTCCAAATGTGTTGAATATCATAGTACCATTTATAAATATTGAAAAACATTGGGCGTATTTAAAGTCTAACCTTCAATTCTTTTTTGACTTTTTCCAAATCTCCACAAGAAAGAATGGGCATTAGGCTCTCAATCTCCTCAATGCTTTTATCCCACCATTTGAATTTGAGCAACAATTCTATCAAATCATCGTCAAAGCGCTTCCTGACCACACGGCAAGGATTACCAACAGCAACCGAATATGGTGGAATGTCTTTGGCCACGACCGAGTTGGCCCCGATGATGGCTCCGTCGCCAATATGCACACCGAGCATCACCGTCACGTTCTGACCTATCCAAACATCATTGCCAACAACGGTATCGCCTTTCAAGGGCAACTCTTCTTTCACCGGGGCAATTGCCGAGCCCCAGTTTTCACCCATAATGTAGAAGGGATAAGTGGTGGCGCAATCCATCCTGTGATTGGCACCGTTCATCACAAATTCCACGCCCTTGGCAATAGCACAGAACTTACCGATAATCAGCCTGTCGCCGATGAAATCATAAAAGTGGGTGACGTGTTTCTCAAACTGGTCGGCACCGTCCGCATCATCGTAATAGGTGTAGTCACCGATGATGATACGCGGATTTTTCACCACATTTTTGATGTAGCAGAGGCTCGGAATCTTCGGGTTCGGGAACGCCTCGTTTGGATTGGGTCTATTCATTTTTTATCATTGCATTGTTTGACTTCCAAGTTTCACTTTGTCATACTCATTGTCAGTATCTATCACCATAAAGTTTGCGGGCTTCCGCTGTCCACTTGCAAATAAAGCCTGTTTTCGCATCCGTATAGGCATTCCTGTTATGCTCGTACTTTTTCCACAATCCCAACTTCAGTATTTCATACTCTTTCGCAATTTGCGGATGCTCGTTCAGATAATCCCTAAAATACAGTTCGTCATTGTCACCCACATACCTGAGATGGGCGTGATACACTTTATCTGCAAACCCGTCCTTCGTATATCCCTTGTTGAATGAAATCCTGCTTTTTCCGGTGGACATTCTGATAAAACCATTCCGTTCCATCGTATAGGCCACTGTTTCAATGTCTTGGTTATATGGTATTTCAATTAGCACGTCAACAATGTCTTTCGCCCATATTCCTTTTATCGCCGTGCTACCGATATGGCTAATCCTCTCAATAGAATAGTCCTTTAATGCTTTTTGTAGAAAAGACGCTATCTCGTCGTAATATCCAACCCACTTTTCATCAGGCGCAATGAGAAATATGGGGAACAGTTCCCATAGTTCTTCCAAGGTCATTTCGGATAGTTCTTTTCCTATATCCATAGTTCTCTCTTGATAAATTACGCCTCAAACAAATCATCCATCACCACCTGCCGTTGAATGTCGTTGGCCCATTCGTTGCGCACCAATCCGTAAGAGGTAATCATCACTATGGTGACGGCTTTGCGCGTACCCGTATTGCCTTCAAAGATGCGTGTTTTGCGGCGCATCTCCGCATCGTAGGCAGCGGTGATTTCGTATTCGTCCTTGGCAAACTTCATCTCGCACAGGTTGATGACATTGTCGTCGCGGTCGATGAGCATGTCGATTTGCACACCCGTTTCTTGTTTGTTTTTCGGGCGATAAGTCCACGAATGCACATTGCTGACCACGCCCGCAATGCCCAATGCCTTCTTGATTTGGTCGATATGCTGGAAGCAAACACGCTCAAAGGCCAATCCGCTCCAAGTGTTGTAGATGGGTTGTTTCAGGATGGACGACCAATAGTTTTTGTCGTTGATGTCTTTTCCGGCCATAAACTTGAAATAGAACAGCGTAAAGTTGTCAATAAGCTGATAGACAGTCTCTTTCTTCGCTTTCCCGATGGCGGTGTATGAGCGTATGAAATCACATTCCTCGAGTTCGGTGAGGATTTTCGTTAAAGTGCCGCCATTGTTTTCGCCCAACGCCTCAATGATTTCCGTCCGTGTCATGCCAATTTTTTTGGTGCCCAACGCGGTCACCACATCGATATAGGCCTGCGGATGGCGAAACAGCGAGGAATAAAGCGCATTGAACTCGCGCCGCATCTCACCGTTCTTGTGGAAAAACATACGGTCAATGTTCTGCGCCCACGACAATTCCTTTTGCAGAAAATCCCAATAAAAAGGGATGCCGCCCATCACCATGTAGGTTTCGAGGATGTTGCGTCGATTCATGCCCAACCGCTTCGATTGTGCGTACAACTCGCACTCATGCAAGGTGAAAGGCTCTATGTAAATCTGGCGCGTCAGCCGATTGTGCAACCCGCCGTAGTTCATGACTATGTTGTCGATAATCCATGAGGTGGCACTCCCGCAAACCACCAAAACGATGTCTTTCCGCGCCGAAGCCCAGCCGTTCCAAAAATGGTCCAAAGCGGTCACGAATTTGGAGCAAGGGGTGTCTAACCACGGCAATTCGTCAATGAAGACCACTTTTTTCCCTTCAGGCAACGCGGCCAGATGCTGACCCAGCATGAAAAAGGCCTGCGACCAATTGCGCGGCTTCTTGCTTCCTTTCACGCCTGCCAATAGGAGCGAATGATGGAATTCTTCCAACTGTTCCTTCATCGTGGCATCCTGAATACCAGCGTGTTGAAAGGCGAAGTTATAGTTGAACGCCTCGCGCACCAAATAGGTTTTCCCCACGCGGCGACGACCGTAAACCGCCACAAATTCCGACTTGTCCGATTCAAGCAACGACAGCAAAAGCCGTTGTTCTTCATTTCTTCCGATAAGCATAACAATAACGCTTTAATCCGACGGCAAAAGTACAAAAAAATCATTACTTCCAACCAAATCCACCCTTTTTTGATGAGATTTGGTTGAAACTAACGCGATTTTTGCATTACTTCCAACCAAATCTATGTGTATTTGGGTAGATTTGGTTGAAACTACGCACTAAAACCATCAATTTAAGAAGATTTCGGATGGCGAATTATTCAATAATTCTTCGCAAAGCAAATCCCAATAAACAAAGAATTTGTAATTTTGCCACAAATATATTGAATATGCCTTTCTCAAATCCATCTGCAATATCTAACGGTCTCCGATATTTGGACGACAGAGGTTGGTCGGAACTTATCGACTCCCGATGGACGATTGATGTGCGGGAAGAATTGGAAAGGTCTGGCCTTGGATTGACTGAAGATGAGATTATTGAGATTTGCAACGTCGCCATTGTGCCCGAGCCTGATTGGGACACAAAAGAGCGATTGAATTTAGACGATTATTGGCCAACTCAACAAGACCAAATCAACACATCAATAAAATACAATGCTTTTTCGAAGCATACACTCCAACTGATTGACAATTACATAAATGACATACAAAATGGATCGACAAACTTTCCTCGATACACTATTCCAGAGCATGCAGGATTCTGCAAGGGAGGTTCGGCTCTTATTGGGGCGTCCGTCGTCGCGAGCTACGCGAGAACAAGCCTTGAAACAAGTGGAGATGCTGAAAGCGGCAAAAGAAGCCCAAGCCATTGGGAAATAGACGAGTTGCAAGAGAAGCTCATTGAACAGTGGGCAAAAGCAGCACATCTGTGGATCGAAAAAACTGATGAAATCTTGACAAGCGCCCTCGGCCCGATGATAGCCCAAGGAGCCGAAGCCAAGGTTTATTACAGGGAAGGCGACACTTCCGTAGCCAAAGAACGTGCGTCTATTTATTCCACCACACAAAAAGCACTGGAAGCCATTGCCCTTCACAACTACTTGTTTCCTGAAACAGCAATGCATGTAATAGGCTTCACTCGCGACTCCGACGGCCTTTTCCGAATCATTCTCACACAGAACTATATCCAATGCCTCCGACTTGCTTACAAAGAAGAAATTGACGAACTGGCATTCTCAAAGGGCTTCCGCGATAATCATTCGGGGCAAGGAGTCAATTACATTTCAGACCGCATTGCCTTAGAAGACATGCACCCTGCAAATGTCTTTATTGACGATATTAGTGCAAAGCCCATCTGCATCGACTGTATTGTGAAATTCGTAAAATAAATAGTATAATCACAGTTAAGCCATGAACACCCTTTCGGTCGTCATCATCACTTTCAACGAGGAAGAGAAAATCGCGCAATGCCTTGACTCTGTTCAAAATATTGCCGACGAGATTATCGTTGTGGACTCACATTCCACCGATGCGACCGAGGCCATCTGCGACCGCTACGTCGTGAAATTCTTCTCGCAAGACTGGCTCGGCTACTCCGACCAAAAGAACCTCGCCGACGACCTCGCCACCTGCGACCTCATCTTCAGCATTGATGCCGACGAAACCCTCTCTGACGAGCTGAAGCAGTCCATCAAAACACTGAAAGACAAGGAAATCGCCGAAAACGAGGTCTTCGCCATGAACCGCCTCAACAACTATTGTGGTCGGTGGGTGAAAGGCTGCGGGCTTTACCCGGAGACCAAAATCCGCATCTGGCGGCGCGGCTTTGCCCAATGGGAAGGGCTCATCCACGAGTGGCTGAACTTTAAGGAAACGCCGAAGAAAACCTTGCTGCAAGGCGACCTGTTACATTATTCTTGGGACACTCCCGAAGCCTTCCGCAAGCAGCAGTTCCACTTTGCGGAATTGGGCGCACAATCTTACTACGAGCGCGGAAAAAAGACGGGCCTCCTGCCCTATCTTTTCAGCCCGAGCATCAATTTCATCCGCACCTATATTATAAAAGGTGGTTTCCTCTACGGCAAGACGGGCTTCAGCATCTGCCGCATGATGACGCAGGCCAATAGACATAAATACAACTTATTACGAAAGAGAGTAAAACAAGGAATATAGACTGCGTGACGGCGAGTTCGCGTCTCGAAGTCTCGTAGTCAAAACATAAGCCTTATGGAAGAAACATTTGAACAAGAAGTGGAACGCACCGTGGCGGCGCTGAAAGCCGGAAAGACCATCCTCTACCCCACCGACACCATTTGGGGTGTGGGCTGCGACGCCACCAACAACAAGGCCTGCCTGAGGGTTTACGCCGTCAAGCAGAGGCCGCTCAACAAGAGCCTCATCATCCTCGTCGATTCGGCGGAAAGGCTTCAGGATTATGTGGTTAGCGTGCCAGCCATCGCCTACGACCTCATCAAAGGCGCCAAAAGTCCGCTCAGCATCATCTATCCCGAAAGCAAGAACTTGGCCAAGGCCGTTTCCGATGACAAGAGCATCTGCATCCGCGTGGTCGACAATGAGTTCTGCAAGGAAGTCATCCGGCGTCTCGGCAAGCCCATCACCTCGACATCGGCCAACCTGACTGGTCAACCTTCATCAATGATTTACAACGATATATGCGATGAAATCAAAAACTCGGTGGATTATGTGGTGCAGCTCTACCACGACAATTTCTGCAAGCCCAAAAGTTCGACCATCATCAAACTCAATGAGGACAACACTTTTGAAATATTGAGGCAGTAACGGGAAAAATGTGTATCTTTGCGGCAAATATCCCAACGCTATGAGCCACGCTGACATTCTTCACCAAATTCAACAAATCGGCAGGCATGTGCTTCCTGAAGATGCACACTTGCTGTTATACGGTTCACGAGCCAGAGGCGATTATCACGAAGGCTCCGATTGGGACTTACTCATTTTGCTAAACCGTCCTCAAGAAGCCTCTGATTTCCAAAATATTGCCTACCCAATCATGGAACTTGGTTTTGATTTGGGAGAATATTTCAGCGTCCAAACCTATTCTCAAGAGGAATGGGATGCTATGACTTTCCTTCCTTATTATAAGAATGTGGAACACGACAAAATCGTTTTGATATGAGCCTGAACGAAGAAGAAAGAAGAACCATCGTCGGCATGGAAATTGAGAAATCAAGAAGGACTTTTGCGGAGGTTGAGATCTTGCGACAGGCTGGCTTGTGGAACAACATTGCCACTCGGTTGTTTTACACGGCTTTTCATGCTGTTACTGCCTTATTAATTAGCGAAGGCTATCCAGCAGGCTCACATCAAGGCACCGTAATCCAGTTTCATCAACATTTCATTAAGACGGGAATCCTTCCCAAAAGCGATGGCGCATTCTATTCACAGATGCAAACTTTACGTGAAAAAGCAGATTACAACTGTACCTATTATGCCACTGAAGAAGACACAACGCCTCGTATTACTGAAACAGCAGCGTTTATTGATAGAGTTATAGGAGTGATTAAGGAACAATATTTATTACCATGAAATTTTTAAGAGTTTTTGTTTTAGCAATCATTTGCAACATTTCATTCAACATTCATGCCCAACAAAACCACCTCCAATCGAAAGCGCAGATGAACGCCCAGAAACTGGGCACAACGCTTTACCTCATCGAAAACTTCTACGTCGATACCGCCAACATGGACAAAGTGACGGAAGACGCCATCATTGCCGCGCTGAAGGAGCTCGACCCACACTCGGCCTACATCTCGAAAAAAGATGTGGAGAAAGCCAACGAACCCCTTGTGGGTAGTTTCGAAGGCATCGGCGTGACCTACCAACTCATTCGCGATACCATCACCGTCATCAGTCCCACGGCAGGCGGTCCGTCCGAGAAGGTGGGCATCATGGCCGGCGACCAAATCATCAAGATTGCAGGAGAGAATGCCTTCGGCAAAAAAATCGACAACGACTTCGTGCAGAAGCGTCTGCGCGGCAAGAAAGGAACCAAGGTCACAGTGAGCGTGAAACGTGGCGACGACCCAGAACTCCTTGATTTTGAGATTGTCCGCGACAAGATTCCATTGAACAGCATCAACGCGGCCTACATGCTCGACAAACATGTCGGCTATATTAAACTTGACCGCTTCGCGCAGGAGTCGACACAAGAATTCAAGGAAGCATTCGCCAAGCTGCAAGCCCAAGGCATGGAGTCGCTCATCTTCGACTTGCGCGGCAACACAGGCGGCTACCTCAACACCGCCATCGAACTCGTAGACCAGTTCATTGAAGAGGACAAACTCATCGTCTTCACCGAAGGCATCCACTCGCCCCGCCAGGAATGGGGCAGCACCAAGGAAGGACTTTACACCACCGGAAAGCTGGTTGTCCTGATTGACGAAGGCTCGGCTTCGGCCAGCGAGATTCTTTCGGGTGCCGTTCAAGACCACGACCGTGGCATTGTCATGGGGCGGCGTTCATTTGGCAAGGGCTTGGTTCAGAGACCTTTCAACCTGCCTGATGGCGCACAAATCCGCCTCACCACCTCGCGCTACCATACGCCTTCGGGACGTTGCATCCAACGGCCTTACGAAGGTGGTGTTGAAGAATACGCCAAGGAAATGACCAAGCGTTTGGAACACGGCGAGTATTTCCACGCCGACAGTATCCACTTCCCTGATTCACTGAAGTTTAAGACCGATGGCGGACGCACCGTGTACGGCGGTGGCGGCATCATGCCCGACATTTTCATCCCTGTGGATACTGCATACAACAGCAAACTCTACACCAACCTCGTCCGTAAGGGTGCCTTGAACCGTTTCACCACCGACTATGGACTCAAGCATCGCGAGGAAATCAAGGCGCAATATGGTGATTTTGAGCGTTTCAACAAAGAGTTTACCGTCGGGAAAGACCTCGTTGACGGATTGAAGAAAGCCGCCGAAGAAGCCAAAGTGGAATGGAACGACGAGCAGTTTGTCCATTCCGAGGA
The DNA here is from genome assembly GCA_900318465.1 of uncultured Bacteroidales bacterium. Taxonomy (GTDB): domain Bacteria; phylum Bacteroidota; class Bacteroidia; order Bacteroidales; family F082; genus Limimorpha. The sequence goes on along the minus strand of ONKQ01000027.1, from coordinate 26,223 downwards.
GTTTTTGCTTCTGCAAGTGAAAGCTTTGATTGCCCGCAACGTTTGGGAAACGCAGCAGTATTACCAAGTGATGGCCTCCGCCGACCCTGGCATCCAGAAGGCGTTGGAAGTGCTTGAAAATGAGAAGCAATACAAAAAAATCCTGAAAGGGAAATAGTTTTCCGCAAGATTAAATCCTCCCAACGGAAAAATTTGTTATTTTTGCCGATTGTAATTTTCGGATTCGCACATCAATAACTAATAAACAACTAATTATTTACAAATGAAGAAATTAAACATTATCACCGCAATGTTCCTTCTGATGGGAATGTTGTTTGGTACGCAAGCGATGGCCCAAGGTCGCATCGACTTCCGCACCAATTCGGCGCAACAGTGCGCCAACGTGACCGAGGATGGCTTCACCGCCACTTTCTCCTTCAGCGGCATCCAAGCCAATGAAATGAACACCGAAAAAGGTGTGTTCTCCAACCTCACCATGGACGGCACCATTCCTTCAGGCAATGTCGGCGAACCTTCGCTGCCCGCCGCCAACCAACTGATTGCCGTGCCTTACGGCGCAAAGATTGCCTCTTTGGAAGTGAAGAGCTACAGCAAGACCACCTACAACCTTGCCGACTACGGCATCAAGACCGTCATGCCCCAGCAGCCTTCCGTTCGCAAGGACCAAAAGCCTGAGGACATCAAGTTTGTCTACAGCGAGAAGGCCTACGCCGCAAAGTCGATGAGCCAACGCCCCATCGCCACCATCGAGGTGAGAGGCACCATGCGTGGCATCCAAGTCGGTTCGCTGACCATCAACCCCGTCAACTACAACCCCGCCACGAACAGCATCGAGGTTTACAACAACATCGAAGTTGAAGTGCGCTACGACAACTACGACAAGGCCGCTGCCTACAACGAGTTTGCCCGCACGTTCAGCCCCTACTTCGCCACCGTCTACAAGAGCATGTTCAACTGGCGCGACGACGTGTATGACCAACACCCCGACCTCTGGCAATGCCCTGTGAAGATGCTCGTCATCGCCGACCGCATGTTTGAAGAGTGCATGCAGGATTGGATTGAATGGAAGACCATGAAGGGCTTCTATATGGACGTGAACTACACCGACGAAGTTGGCACCAGTGCCTCAGCTATCCGCAGCTTCATCCAAGGCAAATATGCCGAGGACGCTCCCACCTTCGTCATCATTTTTGGCGACAAGAACCAAGTGGCCGCCAGTGCCACGGGTAGCGAGTCGCACTGTGTCACCGACTTGCAATACATGAGCGTCGACAACGACGATTTCCCGGACATCTACCACAGCCGTATGTGCGCAGAAAACGTCCAACAGATGCAGAACATCATCACCAAGACCCTTTGGTACGAAAAAATTCAGTTTGAAACCCCAAGCCGCAACATCGACTATCTCAGCAAGGTATTGCTGATTGCCGGTTGGGACGGCACGTGGAACCCCCGCGTCGGTAAGCCCACCATCCAATATGCTATGGAATACTATTACAACACCGAGCATGGTTTCACTGAAATCAACTATTTCCTGCAACAGCCTTACAACCAGCCTTACGCCAGCCTGAACACAGGTGTCGGTTTTGTGAACTACACTGCCCACGGCTCACACGATGGCTGGGCTGATCCGAGCCTGACCGTCAGCCAAGTGAACAACCTCACCAACGAGAACATGCCTTTCTTGGCTATGGGTAACTGCTGCGAGGCCGCCGACTGGGGCATCAGTGGCACCAGCTTCGGCGAAGCCATGATTCGCGCCAACACAAAAGCCGCCTTCGCCTACATCGGTTCCTGCCCGAGCACCTACTGGTGGGAAGACTATTATTTCGGCGTGGGTGCCACCAACGTAACGAACCAAATGCCCACATACGAACAAACCGCCTACGGATGCTACGATGCCATTTGGAACAATGATGAATACAACTGCGTCTCCGCCATCCCTGTCATCGGCAACCTCGCTGTGTGCTATGCCCACGCCAACGGTTACCAAGGTAGCGTTTCCGACAAATACTATTGGCAGTCCTATCATGCCTTAGGCGACGGTTCCGTCATGCCTTTCCGTGTGCAACCCACCGACAACGACGTCAGCCACATGGCCATCTTCCCCATCGGCATGTCCACATACGAAGTAAGCGCTGACCCAGGTTCGTACGTTGCCATCAGCAAGGACGGCGTGCTTCACGGCGTCGGTTTGGTTGATGAAAGCGGCACCATCGAAGTTGAGGTTGAGCCTGTTACCTCTGGCGGTGATGTCGTCATCTGCGTGACTGGCCTCGACAAGATTCCGTACATCGCAGTCATTCCCGCCGCTGCCTTGGAAGGCCCATACGTCAGCGTGGACAGCTTCACACCTGCCAACGTGCATGTCGGCGATGAAACCGAAATGAGCATCACCTTCAAGAACGTCGGTACGCAAAACACGGGCGGCACGACCACCGTCACCTTGAGCTGCGACGACGAGAACCTGACCATCCTCAACGGCACCGCTTCGTTCGACAACCTCACGCCCGAAACCACTGTCACCGTGAACGGTTTCAGCTATCGCATTGCTGAAGGCGTGGCCGACGGTACCCGTTTCACCATCCGCACCAACGCCGTTTGCGGCAGCAACACATGGGAAGGCAAGGCCGTCATCACTGCTGGTGAAGCCGTGATGCAATTCGTCAGCTGCACCACTCCTGGTGGCTTCGTCCCTGGCGAGACCGTCACAATCATGGCCAATTTCAAGAACTCAGGCCATTACAGAGCTACCAATGCCATTGCTAACATCAGCTCGACGAGCCCATACGTCACCTTCGAGAACACCACCTTCGAGGCTGGCACCATCGACCCGAATGGCGAGGCAATCTGCGTCTTCAATGTCAATATCGCTGCCAACTGCCCCGAAACCGAAGCCATCCCGATGGACTTCGTCCTTAACGCCGACGGCGGCCTCGTTGCTGAAGGCTCTGGCGTTCTGAAGAACAGCTGCAATGTCATCTTCGACCTCAGCGACAGCTATGGTGACGGTTGGAATAACTCCTATATGACGGTCAGTTTCAGCGATGGTACGCCTTCGCAGAACCTCACCATCAGCAACGGTAACTCCGCCAGCTATTCGATTGAGGTTGGCAACGGCGTTAACGTCAGCCTCACTTGGCACAGCGGCAGCCAATGGGACAGCGAATGCTCCTTCTCCATCCATTATGAAGACGGCACCGTAATTCTCAACTGCTCCAGCGTCGGAAGCTGCTTGCCCTTCTCATTCGACTGCAACTGCGCCAGCGGCAGCACTCCTACTACTCTTGAACCCGTCAACGACCTGACCAGCGAGGTTGAAGGCTTCAACGTCATCCTGCACTGGAACACCTCGTTCCGCGACGATATCGTCTTCCACGTCTATCGCAACGGTATCGAGATTGGCCAGACCACCGAAAATACCTACACTGACGAAGTCTTTGTCGAGATGGTTTACACCTACTGCGTGGTGGCCGAACTCAACGGCAACTTCTCGGCTCCTTCCTGCATCCAAGTGGAATTCACCGATGCCGTGGAAGAGAGCGTCGAGCAAATCAGCATCTATCCTAACCCCGTCAACAACACCCTGTATATCAGCGGTTACAACAGCGAATACAGCTACATGATGTACAACGGCATGGGTCAGGTGGTGGCTAAGGAAACCGTCCGTGGCAACCAGCAAATCAACGTCAGCAGCATGGCCAAGGGCGTCTACTTCCTCCACATCACCACTGGCACGCAAGTGCGCGTCGAGAAAGTTGTGGTGGAATAAAAAATTAGTTCTATTTGAAAAAAAGGCAGTCGCATGGCTGCCTTTTTTTTATTTTTGCACCAAAATCAATCGGTCATGGGCACATACATCAATTTAGGCAATATTGGGTTTCAAAGGGTTAGAAACAATGAATATGTCGACAAGTCGGGTTTGATTGCCATTATTAACAGCACACTTTTTACAGAGCGCAGTTGTAGTTGTGTGTCGCGTAGTCGTCGTTTCGGCAAGTCGGTGGCAGCCAAAATGTTGTGTGCTTACTACGACCACTCATGCGACTCCCGGGAACTATTCGCCGACCTTGAAATTGCCTCAGACCCCTCGTTTGAAAAGCACTTGAACAAGTATCCTGTCATTTTCCTCGACCTGACCAATTTCACCACACGCTTCAAGGATGACAGCATCATTGAGCATGTGCAAAAGGAACTGTTGGCCGATGTTCACAAGGCGTTTCCTGACATTCCCATCATGGCCGATGACGATTTGATGGCTTACCTCATTCGAGTTACCGAATCCACAAAACAGCCATTCATCTTTATCATCGACGAATGGGATGCCATCTGCCGCGAGTTTAAGCCTGGCACTCATGCTATGGACGATTATGTCAACTGGCTGCGCCGGATGTTCAAGGGAAGCAATTCCCCGCAAGTCTTTGCCGGCGTATATATGACTGGAATCTTGCCCATCAAGAAATACAAGACCGAGTCGGCATTGAACAATTTCATTGAATATTCGATGGTTGAACCAAGACGCATGGCCTCCTATTTTGGATTCACCAAAGACGAAGTGAAATCTTTGGCCAAAAAGCACGGCATGGACTTCGATGAATTGGAGAAATGGTATGACGGCTACCAGATTGGCGACGAGCAATCCATTTTCAACCCAAATTCTGTAATGCAAGCCATTGATGTGGGTCGCTGTCGCAGTTTTTGGGCTACTACTGGTGCCTATGATGCCGTGGCGCACTATATCTCAATGAATTACGAAGGATTGAAAGATGATGTGATTAAGATGCTCGCTGAAGAGCGTTGCAAAGTCAACCCTACCAAATTCCAGAACGACATGTCAATCATCCGCAGCAAAGACGATGTGTTCACCGTGCTTATTCATTTGGGCTACCTTTCCTATGACTGGCAAAAGAATGAGTGCTATATCCCCAACAAGGAAGTGGCTGGCGAGATGGTCAATGCCGTGGAAGCCAACAATTGGACTCATGTGATGAACGCCTTGGAAACCTCGGAGCAACTCCTGCAAGCCACGCTTCGCGGCGACGGAGACGCTGTGGCCCGAGGCGTGGATGTTGCCCATGACGAAAACACCAGTATTTTGAGTTACAACGACGAGAACTCTTTGGCCTGCGTCTTGAGCATTGCCTACTATTATGCCTCCAACGACTACATCATCCATCGCGAGTTGGCCACGGGCAAGGGTTTCGCTGATTTGGTGCTCATTCCGCGCAAGAACGTTGATTCGCCCGCCATCGTCATAGAATTGAAATACGACAAGGCAGTTGACACCGCCATTGAGCAAATCAAGCGTAGGCAATATCCCGCCAAGGTTGCGCAATATGCCGACAATTTGTTGCTGGTGGGCATCACATACGAGCGCGACACCAAGCAACACCAGTGTTGTATCGAGAAAGTTTAAATCCCCCGCTGCTTCTTAATCGCTTCGTAAGCTGCATTGATTTCTTGGAACTTCTTCTCGGCTGCCTCCCTCACCTCTTCGCCGAGGTTGCTCACCAAGTCGGGATGGTTCTTTTTGGCCATCTCGCGGTAGGCTTTCTTCACTTCCTCATCGGTGGCCGAAGGCTCGATACCCAGAATCTTGTAAGCACTGTCCGTCTCCTTGATGAACATGGCCTTCACCGACTGGAAGTCGCTGTTGGAGATACCCATATAGTCTGAAATCGTGTTGATGACACCCAATTCCTCTTGCGAAATACGTCCGTCCGAATTGGCGATACCAAACAGATAATGAAGCAGTTGCAGACGCGAAGCATAGTCCATGTAACGCCCCACCTGCTGGCTGACATCATACAGGTTGTAATCCTTCTCCAAGATTTCGCGCAGCATCTTGATGTAGCTCTCGGCGCGTTCCTGGCCGAAGTTTTGCAAAAAGAAACGCTTCACATAGTCCAGCTCTGACTTTCTCACGTTGCCGTCAGCTTTCATCACAGCGGCGGAAAGCACCAAAAGCGTTACGTTGAAGTCGCGTTTTTCCTCGGTATTGCCGAAGGTGTCATTCACTTCGGAGCGAATCTGTTGAATACCACTGCCCGAAAACAGGCTACCGATGGCATAGCCGATGATAGCACCCAAAGGGCCTCCAAAAGACCAACCTAAGCCCACCAATATCAATCTCAAAAAGAATCCCATAGCATTGAATTTTGTTTGTAAGCGTATTGAACTGTCATTTTCCCCTTTTGATAGGGGGTTGGGAGAATTAAATTTCGCTGCACACAGCAATCAGGGCGCAAAAGTAAACAAATTCCCCCTTTGAGGAGGTTAAGGGAAATAAATTTCTCAGTACTTCCAAAGAAAATCTTTCCACATTCGTAAGTTGTCCGAAAAGATTTCGTACTTTTGCCTCCTTAATTCAGACCATTCATTTCATTAATCATCTAACAATCAATCACAAATGAAAAAAGTCTTTTTAACCCTTGTGTTAGTGGCTTTGTCGGCAATGACATTTGCCCAACAATGGACCAACCTCGGCAAGAGCAGCCCCGTCGGTCCAGAGGTAACTTTAGTTTCGAGTAGCGAACAGCAAGTCGTGGTCGACTTCACGCTGGGCGGATTCAACCTGACCCGAGTGAACACACCCAACGGCATCCAACAGGTCGTCAGCGTTCCCAAGATGGCCTCGATGCTTGAAGCTGGTGCACCCGACCTTCCCCACTTCCCCGTTCCCGCCATCATCGGTGACATGGCCGAGATGCAGGTGAGCGTGACGAAGAGCGACTACACCGATTTTGAAAATGTTGAGATTGCCCCTTCGAAAGGCAACTTCAGCCGTCAAATCAACCCTGACGACGTGCCTTATACCTATGGCGCCATGTACAGCCAAAACGCTTTCTATCCGGCTGCACAGGCTTATCTTGAAGCACCTTATATCATCCGCGACTTCCGTGGTCAGGACATTATGGTGCGCCCCTTCGCCTACAACCCCGTGACGAAGACCCTCCGTGTCTATCATCACCTGACGCTCACGATGAACAAGGTGAGCGACAACGGCGTGAACCAAAAGGTTGCCCGCAGAGCCGCCTCCAAGATGTCGAAAGAGATGAAGGCCGCCTACGAGCATCGTTTCATTAATTATAAGGAAACCGCTGCCAAGTACACCTTTATCGAAGACTTTGGCGAAATGCTCATCATCTGCCCTCAGCAGTATATGGAAGCCATGCAGCCTTACGTGGACTGGAAGAACCAGTCGGGCCGTCCCACAACGATGGTCAGCGTGACTGATGCCGGTGGCAACAACGACAACCAAATCAAGAACTACATTTCCAACATCTACAACGACCCCGACCACAACCTCGAGTTCATCCTGCTCGTTGGCGACTATTCCGACATCACCCCCCACTCGATGAGCGGTGGCCGCAGCGACAACTGGTTTGGCCAATTGGAAGGCTCCGACTACTACATTGAAGCTTTCACGGGCCGTTTCTCGGTGCAAAGCGTCAACGACGTGAACACCCATGTTGAAAAGGTGCTTTACTATGAGCGCGACATGCCGGAAGGCCTCACTTGGCTCAACCAAGGCATCGGCATCGGTGCCAACGAAGGTGCCGGTCAAGGCCACATGGGCGGTGAAGCCGACTATGTGCACATGAACTACATCCGCGACACCCTTCTGCATTACACCTACGAAAACGTCACCCAACAATACAGCGGCGTGGGCAGCGGCACTAACGCCAACGCCATCAGTGCCGACTTCAACGCTGGCAAGAGCATCTGCAACTACTGCAACCACGGTTCACAAACCAGCTGGGCTGTGGCCAACTACAGCAATAGCCACGTCAACGCTTTGGTGAACGACTACATGTGGCCCTACATCTGGTCAGTGGCCTGCAACAACGGACAATTCGACGGCACCTGCTTCGGCGAGGCCTGGCTCCGTGCCACCAACAACTCCACCGGTGCTCCTACTGGCGCCATCGGTGGCATGTTCAGCTGGATTTCGCAACCTTGGACTCCGCCTATGACTGGTCAAGACGAGATGGTCGACATCCTTACCGAATGGAAATACACCGACCAATTCAACCACACCTTTGGCGGTGCTTCTTTGAACGGCAACATGTACATCCTTGACATGCACCCCAGCGACAACGGCTCAACCCACAACACGTGGATTCTCTTTGGTGACCCGAGCCTGATGGTTCGCACCGACAATCCCGTCAGCATGAACATCACTTGCAGCCCCGCCGTTCTGATGCTTGGCATGAGCGAGTTGGAAATCAGTGCTGAAAACACCCCATACGGCATCGCCACTTTGATGATGGACGGTGAAGTGGTCAGCACTGGCTTCATTGAAGACGGCACCTGCACCCTCAACTTTGCCCCGATGAGCAACGTTGGCAACGCCACCCTGACTGTGCTTGGCTACAACAAAGTGACCGAAGTCATGACGATTGAAGTGTTGCCGGCTGAAGGACCTTACGTCACAGTGAGCGGCTATGAGCCCAACTTCGCTGCCGTCAACCAAGAGACCGACCTCACCATGAGCTTCAAGAACGTCGGTGTCGACCCGACCGATGGCACCACTACCGTAACTCTGAATTGCGCAGATGAGCGTTTCACTTTCATCAATGCCACTGCCGAATTTGACGTGTTGCCCGCTGAAGAAACCATCACCCTGACCAACGCATTCAGCTTCATCGTTGCCGAAGGCGTGGAAGACGGCGAGAGATTCCAAATCGAAGTTCAGATGAACTGCGGCACCAAATCGTGGTCGGGCAAAGCCTTCATCACGGCAGGACAAGCCATCCTCGACTACGCCGGCACCGGCTGGGCTGGCAGCTATGTCCCCGGCGAGACCTTGACCCTCGTGGCCAACTTCCAGAATGTGGGTCACTATATGGCCACCAACGCCATCGCCACCATCAGCTGCGACAACCCGTTTGTGACCATCCTCAACGAAAACGTCGAGATTGGCACCATCGATCCTGAAGGCATCGCCTCCTGTGTGTTCAACATCGTGGTTGACACCAACTGCCCCGAAACCGAACAGATTCCTGTGGCCTTCGCCATGCAAGCCGATGGCGGTTTGACTGCTGAGGGCAACATCACCCTGAAGAACAGCTGCAACATCATCTTCGACCTCACCGACGGCTATGGCGATGGTTGGAACAATTCTTACATGACCGTAAGTTTCAGTGACGGTACACCTTCACAGAACCTCACCATCAGCACTGGTTCAAGTGCATCCTACACCATCGAGGTCGGCAACGGCGTCAACGTCAGCCTTACGTGGCACAGCGGCAGCCAATGGGACAGCGAATGCTCCTTCGTCATCCACTATGAAGACGGCACCGCGATTCTCAACTGCTCCAGCGTTGGAAGCTGCTTGCCCTTCTCATTCGACGCCAACTGCTCTGGCGGCAGCACACCTATCATCGTGGAGCCTGTCAACGACCTGACTGGTGAAGTGGAAGGCTTCAACATCATCCTGCATTGGAACACCTCGTTCCGCGATGATGTCATCTACCACATCTACCGCAACGGCATCGAAATCGGCCAAACCACTGAGAACACCTACTCTGACGAGGTGCATATCGAGATGGTCTACACCTACTGCGTGGTGGCCGAAATGGATGGCAGCTTCTCCGCTCCTGCGTGCATCCTCATTGAGTTTGTGGATGGTTTGGACGAGAACGAGACCGAGTTCAGCGTCTATCCTAACCCCGTCAACAACACCTTGCACATCAATGGAGGCAATGCCGAGTTCAGCTACATGCTCTACAACGGCATGGGACAGACGGTGGCTAAGGGCAACGCCCAAGGCAACAGCCAGATCAACGTCAACGGTCTGGAAAAGGGCATCTACTTCCTCCGCCTCACTTCTGGCACTCAAGTGCGCATCGAAAAGGTCGTGGTGGAATAAGAATGACCTGTCTATATGAAAAAAGGACGCCGTTTGGCGTCCTTTTTTCATTCTATCTCAATCTCATCCACGAACAACCACGCTGGATTACCGTAGCCATCGTGATCCGCCGGCAAGTCGAAGCCTTCAATCACAACCTCGACATAACGTGCGGTTATCGGCTCAAACTCCAACTCATAGACAAAAATGCCATCCTTGTCCTCCCATGTGGAAATCGGGAAGGCTTTGACGGCCACCTCCGCAAACCGCTCACCATCATCCGAAACCAACACCTTAACCTGACGCGGATTGTAAATCCAAGCACCTTTATTGACCAAGGCATGAAAACGCACATGGTGCATTTCAGCGGATTGCTCCAAGTCGATGACAGCATCCAAAGGATAGCCACAGAAACCCAACCAACGCCCTGAATTGTATGCTCCCCGACCCAAATTGCCATCACTCAACACCTTGGCACCACCGTATGTGTATTTTTCGGCAGGCTGCTGGCGCAAAGAAATCGGCTTGCGCGTGGCCAGATTCGGTGCAACCGTGTCGGCCCATGCTTTCGGGTTGAAGATATGGTCGGCGTAGGTGTAATGATAAAGTTCGTAAAACTGCCTCATTTTCTTGCAACGCTCCACAAACGATTCAAAGTCACGCTCTTTTGGATTGTTCCACTGTATTTCTGTCAAGGCTTCCATACGCGGCAAGGCCATGTATTGCACATGCCAGAAATGGGCGATGTATTCCGTCCAAATGTTGGCCTGCACACCAATGATGTGCTTTTGCTCTTCAGGCGTTAGTACCTCAGGCAGCGGCTGGAACTCGTACACGCGCTCCACGGGCAAGTAGCCACCGATGCACATGGGTTCGCTGGCAATGTCCTCGCTTTGGTAATAGTCGAAATAGAGATGCGACGAGGGCGCCATAATCACATCATGGCCATTGCGTGCCGCCTCGATACCGCCTTCCGTACCGCGCCAACTCATGATGATGGCCGTCTCGGAAACGTTGCCTTCCAGAATCTCGTCCCAACCGATGACACGGCGGCCACGCGCCTCCACCACCTTCGCCATGCGGTTCATCACATAGCTTTGCAGATAGTCCTCGGCGGAGAACTTGTCATCTTTCTTGATACCTAACTCCTTGATTTTGGCTTGGCATTTTGGGCACTTTTCCCAACGCACCTTGGGGCACTCGTCGCCGCCGATGTGGATATAGGGCGAGGGGAACAAATCCATCACTTCATTGAGCACATCCTCGGCGAATTGCATAGCTTCCTCGTTGCCAGCACAAAGCACGTCTTCCGAAACGCCCCAACGCTTCCAAACCTCGTAAGGGCCGCCCGTGCAGCCCATGTTGGGATAACAGGCCAAAGCCGCCTGCATGTGGCCCGGCAGGTCGATTTCGGGGATGATGTTGATGTGACGCTCGGCGGCATACTGGATGAGGTCGCGGAGTTCGTCTTGGGTGTAGTAGCCGCCGTGACGGATGGTGTCGTACAAATTCCCATTATGCCCGATGACCGTGCCCTTACGATACGCGCCAATTTCCGTCAATTCGGGATATTTCTTGATTTCGATGCGCCAGCCTTGGTCTTCGGAAAGGTGGAAATGGAACTGGTTCATGTTGTGCATGGCCATCATATCCAAATAAACCTTCACCGAGTCCAAAGGGATGAAGTGGCGGCAAGGGTCTAAGTGCATACCACGATAGGCGAAATTGGGGTAGTCTTTGATTGTGCCGCAGGGGAGTTGACAGTTGACAGTTGAGAGTTGAGAGTTGTCAGTTGAATTCTTCAGAGGAATTGGCAAACTCTTGCGAAGGGTTTGGATGCCGTAGAACACGCCCGCCGCGTCAGCACCTTTAATGACAACTTGCTTTGGCGTAACGCTGATTTCGTATGACTCAGCCTGACCGAAATCGACGGGAGCTAATTTCAGCACGATACCGTCAGCTTTCTCACCTTGCATTTCCTTGAGTTTCAGACCAAAGCCAAGGATGTCGTTGACATACTCGCTAAGAAACTGTGCCTCACGGTGCAGGTCGGCTTCATAATAGACAACGGTCTTGGGGCTCAATACGAAAGCACCGTTGTCGTTCAGTTGCACCTCTTTGGGTTGCGGGATGATGTCGTAATTGGCAACGGGAAGTTGCTGTTTTGTGCAGGCGGAAAGGATTAGCGCCGCGATGCAGAACAGGAATATTTTTTTCATAGGAATGGAATTAATTTGGGGCAAAGATATTGATTTTCCCAATACACAAAAAAACAGCGCGCCCGAAATTTTCGGATGCGCTGTTTTGTATTAACCCAAATCCATTATTCCTTGCTTTTCTTGCCAACGAGATAAGCCGCTCCAAGACCTAATAGAACGGCAATGCCGCTGCCCAAGGGAGTGCAGGCTGGTTGGTTGGTATTCAGTTCGTGATATGGCATTATTGGCCTTTCATTAATGCGAGAGCCAAAATATTCCTCATCGGGAACCATTCCGCGTTGGAACAATCCACCGCCATCGGGGGAGGCAAAGGTTGTAATACTCATTCCGAGAAGGAGAGCGATTGTTATTGATAGTTTTTTCATATTTCTATTGATTTAAAATTCAAATTTTAAAGATTCAAAAGGGTTCGTTTGGCCTTGTAGGGCTGTCACACCGTGGCAGCCGCATCATATAACCGATTGATTGGGTGCGGCTACCGTAATACGACAGCCCTACAAACACCATCGATTATTCCACTACAATTTTCTGTGTCCTAACATCGTTGCCGCTGATAAGACGCAAAACATACACACCCGCCGAAATTCCGCTGGTAGAGACATTGCGTGTAACGTCTGTATTAACGACCACGCGGCCCATCACATCAACAATCTGCAACGTGGAATTAGTATCCGTAGCAGTGATGATAATACTCCCGTTGCTGATGAAAGCGAAGGTCTCTGAGCTTGTCGAAGAGCCGTCTTTCGGAATAAACCGCAACAAGAACCTCGAAGCAAAATCGCTCGTTTTGGCCTCAAAGGTATAGCTTGTTTCAGCCAACAGGTCAACATCCGCACCCGTGAGGTTGTCGATGAGATGCAGATAGCTGAAATCCAGACCGTCAGCATTTACGGAGATGGTGTATTGGCCGTTCTTGGCGGCTTTGAAATTGACAGCCTGCTCATTGCCCTCGCAAGGCACGATGGCTAATTCCTGACGCTCGCATTGTGCGAAAAGTCTTGTCCTTCTCTCATTGAGGGAGAACTTCTCCAAAGGCTGACCCTCGGCAGTCTTCACAAGAAGGCGGTCGACGAGTTTGTCATTCTCCATCAACTCCACACGGATGGTGCCGCTTTGTGTTGCCGTTGACCCACGACCCGGGTTGAAAGTGATGGAAGCGCCAGCAGCCGTGGCTTTCACGAAGAAGCCCTCGGCGGGTTTCAGCGGATTCTCTTCAGAAATCTCACTCACAATAAGGTCGTCCTTTGCCTCGTTCATCACATAGCAACCATTGGCCACATTGACGGAAGCATACGAGGTGACATTGTGCGCAAACGGGTTGCCCACAAGGTTGAAGCCTTGCAGGGCGTGGCCTGTCGTATACGACAAAGGCACATTAACTTCGGCGGTGCCGTTTTTGAGCTCACCAATGAAAGAAATCGTAATGGATTCATTCTGTCCACCAAGCCCTTTGAAAATAGTGTTGGCACGAGAAGTGGAAGTTGTCATTCCGTATGTTTCAGTCGCCATATCATAAGGAGTATAATCCCTATAGCTATATGTCGTACCATAAAAACCACAATAATGACTTTGCCAGTTGATGGGATTTTGTTGCCAAGCACCATTGTTCCGTTGGACACAAATAAGAACATTGCTTACACCATCCCAAGCGAAACCATCTTCATTGAAAACAAACTCATTCCAACCGATTTCTGGTGTCATGGCACCCGTATAAACAAGTGTCATACCACTAATATTGTGAGATGTGGATGTCAAACCACTTTCATTCACATTGGCCATCCAAATGCTGATGTTACTTTGCAAATAACCCGTACTAGTGGTAGCGTACCAACTTATGCTGGTCATTGAAGTGGTTCCCAATCCAGCATTTTCAAGTTCATCGGCAAGGAACAGGCTTTCACTTATGCCATTTTCATACAAAGTATAGAATGGAAAATATTCGTTCGTGGTGTTATCTTCATTACCCACCTGTGCTTCATCAGGTGCAAGGCACTTGTTGCCATATAGATAACCTATACCGTTCCCAAGTGTGTTGAAATTATTATCGGCATCCTTATTATTAATCCAATAAACGGTAGGCTCATCGTAATAATACAAGTCGTATTCTTCTGCCGTCATATTTTGCACTTCTGTGGCCAATACCTCATCAGTCAACGGGGAAGCAATCAAATGCCAACCGTCATGCTCGCCAATAGTATAAGGCATAACGATACGTTTTACTGTCGCCAACACTCCATCATTGGTATGTACAAGTTGACCGCCATCTTCCACAACGATGGATGATGCCGAAGACGATTCAAGTGTCCCAGCAACTGTCAATTGGGCATCGGGGGCAATGGTGACTACATTGTTACCGTAAACTGTCAATCCTTGCACACAAGCATCCACGTTCACCTCGACATCAGCCAAAATGCTCACCGTGGAGATTGCTGTCGGAAGTTCGTTTGTCAACCAGTTGTTGGGGTCGTCCCAATGATTGGTGGAGCCGCCTCCAACAAATGCATTCACATTAGGCATAGGTTCAAAGTTGGCTGTCAAAATCGTATCTTGAGTAAGTGCGAAAGTATAGGTGGCATTCGTCGAAACCACAGTGCCATCAGGAGTGGTCCAACTGGCAAACGCGCCCATGTAAGGCATAGCCTGAACAATGCTCACATTGTCGTTGCAATCGCCATACTTCGTCACCGTAGCCATACCCAAAAGTTCATTATTCGACCTCGCAATAAGCACAGCGGGATTCTCAACATAGTTGGTGAATGCCGACCAGTAGTTAGAATATTGATAACTGCTTGTAGATCCGCAAGGCACATGAACTGGGATGGAATTGTCAACATCAGTGAAGGTGTTGAATTGGATGTAGGGTGCACTCGGACGTTTGCTCCAAATCTCGGTTAAGCCCGAACATCCATAGAATGCACAATAACCTATCGTGCCAACCGAAGCAGGAATTACCAAAGCCCCCTTGATGCTGTAGGTGGGATTGCTTGTTCCATTATAAAATGCATAGTTGTTGATTGTTGCAACACCTGTTCCCAAATCCACACGGCAATTTTGGGCATTCGTGTTGGCAAAGGCATAAATCGGAATTTGTGTCACGTTGTCGCCAATAACGATTTCCTCCAATTGGGTGCAGTTCCAGAAGGCGAAATTCCATGTACCTTCATCGTTCAGTCCAATGCTTACGCAATCGGTGGCGTTAAAATGAAGAGATGAAAAGCCACAATAGGCAAAAGTTTGTGGGCCAATAATCACTATGTTTTCAGGGATTACCAAGTCGCCTGTTAATCCTGAATTAAAGAAAGTACGGTTTCCAATGGTGGTCATGGATTCAGGAAGCGTAAGCGTTCCTGTCAAGCTATTGCAGTTGTAGAAAGCACTGTCGGCAATTGCCGTCACGGCATAGTTCAATTCAGGACATTCACTATTGATAGCAGCAGGAATTACCAAATTTTCAGCCGCTATTGTGCCTTCGGCAAATCCCATCAACTTCGCTTGGGGCGGATTCGAACTGGTGATTTCATAACGCAGGCCGTCTTGGATAATATAATTGGACGTTCCTGGCAGAATATTGGTAAAATTCGACCAATAATTAGCATTCTGGTAAGCCTCAAGCGCACCACAGGGCACGAAAAGTAATATGTCGTAAAGTCCAGAGAAAGTATAATAACCACTAATGACAGGAGGAGTTAAAGCCAATGTAATGATTGATTGAAGGTCAGAGTAATAAAATGCGTAATACCCAATGGTTGTTATAGAACTGGGCAACACTATGGAAGTGAGGCCAGAACAATAATAAAAAGCATAATCCCCGATGGAATTCAATCCAATAAAGTATTGCAGTTCGTCAAACGATGTGATTTCTTCATTATATTCAAAATAGTATTCCAAACTCGACACCGATGCGGCCTCGACATAACTCAATTCGCCATCGCCATTGGTGTCCCAATGCTCCACACAAATGGCCTTTACATTGGCATCTGCAAAGACAATGTTGCCATCTTGCAAAAAGTTGGCCACCAAAGTCATATCACCCGCCACAGGGAAAGTGTATGTAGCGTTTGTGGAGGCTACCACTCCGTTTTTGGTCCAATTGGCGAAAGCAAAGCCCTCATTGGCAACCGCCGTAACAGTGCATTGCGTTCCGCTTTCGTAATAGCCTCCGCCTGCAACTGTGCCACCTTCAGCAGGATTTGCCTCAACTGTGACTGTTCCAGCACAAAGACCCTTTATTTCGGTGAAATTGTTCCAACCCGTGGCTGCCTGATAGTCCGTTTCCGATCCGCAAGGAACATAAACAGGAACGGAAAAGTTCGAAAATGTATTATTCATAATAATCATAGGTGGCGTGGCATTGTTTGAATAGATTTCGGTGAAACCAGTGCAATTCCTAAAATCATTTCCAGCAATTGTCATTAAAGATTCACCCAATACCAAACTCGTGAAACCACTGCAATTCTGAAATGCCCCAGATACGTAATTATCAGTTCTTCCAATACTGAATACAGAATTAGGAATCACCAATGCACCAGTGAATCCACTGCAATAGGCAAAAGCGCCTTCTTCAATAGTTACCACGGAATTACCAATAGTTAGGCTTGTCAAACCAGAGCAATTATTAAAAGCATATTTTTTAATAGTGAACACTGAATTAGGGATAACCAAATCGCCTGTAAAACCACTGCAACCAGAGAAAGCATAACTACCAATCGTGGTCACGGAATTGGGAATGGTCAGACTGCCAGTAAAACCACTGCAACCATAGAAAGCAGCACTACCTATCGTGGTCACGGAATTGGGGATGGTCAGGCTGCCTGTAAAACCACTACAGCCATAGAAAGCAGCACCACCTATCACCATTACGGAATTCGGAATGGTCAGGCCAGTGAAGCCGCTGCAATTGTAGAAAGCACCATCCTGTTCATAAGAAACATCTCCATTCTGTCCAATCGTGACCACCGAGTTAGGAATCACAAGGTTGCCAGTGAAGCCACTACAACCGCTGAAAGTTCCTTTCTTAATTGTGGTTATGGAATTGGGGATGGTCAGATTGCCCGTGATACCGCTGCAACCGGAGAAAGCATATTCATCTATTGTTAATACCGAGTTTGGAATGACTAGGCTACCAGTGAACCCCCCGCAACCAGAGAAAGCAGAACCTCCTATCGTGGTCACGGAATTGGGGATGGTCAAGCTGCCTGTAAAACCGCTGCATCCTTCAAAAGCAGCACCACCTATCGTGGTCACGGAATTGCCTATGGTTAGACTACCTGTGAAACCGCTACAACCGGAGAAAGCATATTGTCCAATTGTAGTCACGGAATTGGGGATGGTGAGGCTGCCTTTGAAGCCATAGCAACGAGAGAAAGCAGAACCTCCTATCGTAGTCACGGAATTGCCTATGGTTAGGCTGCCTGTGAAACTGCAATAATTGAAAGCAGAACTTCCTATCGTGGTCACAGAATTGCCGATGGTTAGGCTGCCTGTGAAACCGCGGCAATATGAAAAAGCTTCTTCTTCTATTAAGGTCACGGAATTGGGGATGGTTAGGCTACCCATGAAACCGCTACATCCTTCGAAAGCATGTTGTCCAATTGAAGTCACGGAATTGGGAATGTTCAAAACTCCCAGAAAGCCAGTGCAATCCTGAAAAGCATATAAGCCTATCCTATTTACTGAATTGCCAAGAGTCAAACTTCCAGTAAATCCAGTGCAACCCTGAAAAGCATAACCGCCTATCGTGTCCACGGAATTAGGGATAACCAAACTGCCTGTGAAACCAGTACAGCCATTAAATCCAGATAACCAAGTTACCGAATTGGGGATAACAAGGCTGCCCGTAAAGCCAGTACAATTCTGAAAAGCTCTATTATAAATCTTGGTCACCGAGTTGGGTATGGTCAGGATACCAGTAAAACCACTGCAACCTGAAAAAGCATAGGCGTTTATTATAGTCACGGAATTGCCTATGGTTAGACTACCTGTGAAACCACTGCAACCTGAAAAAGCAGCATAGCTTATTTCTGTCACGGAATTGCCTATGGTTAGACTACCTGTGAAACCGCTACAACCGGAGAAAGCATATTGTCCAATTGAAGTCACGGAATTGGGGATAGTCAGGCTGCCTGTGAAACCGCTGCAACCTTGAAAAGCACTCTCTCCTATCGAAGTCACGGAATTGGGGATGGTCAAGCTGCCCGTGAAGGCTCTGCCACTGAACCAACCGCCCGGGATTCTCTCTACATTATCTCCAATCACAAGTGTATGCAAACCGTCACAATAACTCAAAACAGAATAAGAATCCTCACAATTAATAGCATTGTAGTGTATCTCTGTTAGACCACTACAATACTCAAAAACCTCACTTCCCGTTGTAGTCAAAGAAGTGCCTATGGTTAATACACCTGTGAAGCCTATACAACTTTGGAAGGCTCTAGTACCAATATTTGTCACAGAATTAGGAATGACAAGGTTACCAGTAAGCCCAGTATTATTACGGAATGCCATATAGCCTATCATTGTTACAGAATAAGCCGTGCCATTATAGGTCACAGATTCTGGAATCACTAACGGGCCTGTGGCTGATGTGCCGTCCACATGGCCTGTCAAAGTCACGGAAACACCGTCGCTATTGACGGAATAGTTCAGGTTGCCCACAGTGAAACTCTGGGCCATTGCATTTGTCAGTCCCACCACACTCATCAGTAGGACAAGCAGGGCAGTATGAACCGCCCTTTTCAAAGGTAAGAATTTAATACTCATAACATTAGATTTTAGAATTTAACTTAAATAATCAAAACACAAAGTAAAATCCTTTTTCTTTGGAAACCAATGTTTTATACTATCATTAAAAGATAGAAAACCATATTTGTTTCCAATAGTAATCCCTATCCATTTTGGATAAACTCCCCAAAAAAGTTGTAATCCAAAATCTCGGAAATGCGTTTCAGCAGGTCGGTGTTGATGGAGGCGTTGGCATACACCTTATACAAATGGTTGGGTGTGCAAGGAATCTGGCGGGCGAGCCAAACCGTGGTTCTGCCCTGCTGCTTCAGCACGGCCTTAATCCTGTTCCCAATATGTACCTCTTTGACCTTCGACATAATAAAAGCGTGGAATTTGTTTCTTGCTTGAATCTCAGGGTTACCACACCCCACTCGTCTAACAAGTTATTCCACGCCGTAACAAATACGGCATTTTATAACTAACCCTTGACGAGTTGTCCTCGTAAAGAGGACGGGTGGTAATTTGAGATTCAAGGATAGCTATAAACGCTATCTTATTAATATGTTATTGTTGGTTGTTCTGCTTGTGTTTTTACTAATTATTGAGTTTTATTGTTTTCTTATCAGATTCTCTATCTTTTCAACGAACTGATGTGTCGGTTCTTGCAAGGCTTGTGCTTCTTCCTTGGTTATGTTGTATGCACAATTATAATCAGCTTTCTGCCGCAACTGAAACAAACGGGCAAGAAAACTTCCATCTTCCAATTGCACCATTTCAGTCTTCACAAAATGTTTGCTGAACTGAGTCAACATCCCCGAATGGGTATGAGCGACAATTTCCCTCTGGATAAACAGAGCTTGCACAGCATGAAAACAAGCATAATAAAAACGATTTACGGCCATATCAGAATAACCCATATCCATCATTTCATCAGCCTGATTCAAAAAGCGATGCGTCCTTTCAACCTGCATGTCAACCAATATTTTCCTGTCTTCTGGTGTCATTGCAACAAATTTACTGCATCTTTTTGGACATTTTCATAAAAAGGAGTAGCATGATAGGACTGCCATTCATCTTCCGTGTACATAATAGGGTTTATTTCCTCTCCCAACTCGCAACCAAGCAATACAAAAGGATAACTAACATTGTCATAATCCGCCTGCGTCAGCTTTTCCTTATTGAGGATGAGAAGAATATCCCAATCCGAATAGGAGTGAGCAGTCCCTCGTGCCCGCGAACCATAAAGCCATGCCTCGCTCCCCAATGGAACTACTTCTGAAGCCAATCGTTTAATACCAATCAACGTGTCTTCCATATCACATTTTGATTTTCAATCCGCAAAACTACAAATAATTTCCCAATACACAAAAAAACAGCGCACCCGAAATTTTCGGATGCGCTGGTATTCGCATTTTAGACACACGCGGTGTGTACATACAAATCAGGAATTACTCGCCCAACTTGATGCGCACGAAGTTCACCACCGTGGCTTCCTTGTCGGCAGCCTGGATGTATTCGGCGACAGTCTTGGGGTCGGCGACGAGGCTGACTTGGTTGAGCAGGCAGCTCTCCTTGTAGAACTTGTTCAGACGACCCTTTGCGATGTTCTGGATCATGCCTTCGTTGAGTTGCACCGTGCCGGGCACCGTGGCCTTGATTTCGCGGGCCTGTGCGCCTTGTTCCTCGGTGATGTAACCCTTGGTGATGTTCGAGTTGATGTGGTCGTCGCTGTCAACGTGGTTGGGGTTGATGCCAGCCTTGCGGAGGGCTTTCTCCACTTCCTTCTGAATCTGTTCTTCCTTGGTCTTGTCGATGGCAACGGAAAGCTCGCGGTCCTTCACCTCTTGCGGGATGGAGGCTTCGCTCACCGACAGCGGGTTCATGGCGGCGACGTGCATGCACACCTCGTGGCTCACTTCCTCAACGCCGTCGAAGCTCTTGTTCATTTCGACGATGGTGGCGAGGCGGTTGCCAGGGTGGTTGTAGTTGGCCACGTATGCACCTTCGAGGACTTTGAAAGCACCAAGTTCGGTCTTCTCACCCGTGACGGCGCTCTGGTTGGCGACGAGGGCTTCAACGGTCTGGCCGTCGAGCATCATGGCTTTCAGGGCTTCGATGTCCTTCACGCGGTTGGCAACAGCCATGTCTAAAACGTCTTTCGTGAACTTCACGAAGTCGGCGTTGTTGGCCACGAAGTCGGTCTCGCAGTTCACCATGATGATGGCGGCGTACTTGTGGTCTTCAGTGGCCTTGGAGAGCACGCAGCCTTCGGAAGCGGTGCGGTCGGCGCGCTTGGCAGCCTTGGCCATGCCCTTCTTGCGAAGGATGTCGATAGCGGCCTGGATGTCGCCGTCGGTCTCGACGAGGGCCTTCTTGCAGTCCATCATGCCGGCGCCTGTCATTTGTCTCAGTTCGTTAACTTGAGAAGCGGTAATATTCATTGTTGTGTGTTGTTTTAAGGTTGATATTTATTTTTGATGGCTTTTAGCTTTTAGCCGTTAGCTATTAGCTTGGCAACGACTATGCTAACAGCTAATTGCTAACGGCTAATTGCCATTGGCCATAAGCCAGAAGCAAATTTAATTCTTTCCAACGGGGCGACGGGGACGGCGGTTGCGCGGGCGGCGTTCTTCCTTCTCATCCTCAATCACTTCGTCTTTTGTTTCTTCAATCTCTTCCTCGTTATCTTCGGGAAGCAGGTCCTTGTTGTTCTTGCGCTCGGTCACTCCTTCCTCAATGGCGTCGACCATCTTGCCCACGATGAGGGCGATGCTCTTCGAAGCGTCGTCGTTGGCAGGGATGGGGAAGTCGATGAGGTTGGGGTTGGTGTTGGTGTCGACGATGGCGAAGGTGGGGATGTTCAACTTGCGGGCTTCGGCCACGGCAATGTGTTCCTTCATGATGTCGACGACGAACAAGGCGGCGGGCAGACGGCTCAGGTCGGCGATGGAGCCGAGGTTCTTCTCAAGCTTCTCGCGCTCACGCTCGATTTGCAGCTTCTCGCGCTTGGAGAGGCTCTTGTAGGCGTCGCTGGTCATCATCTTGTCGATGCCCGTCATCTTCTTGACGGCCTTGCGGATGGTGGCGAAGTTGGTGAGCATACCGCCGGGCCAACGCTCGGTCACGTAAGGCATGTTGACGCGCTTGGCGAGGTCGGCAACCACGTCCTTAGCCTGTTTCTTGGTGGCCACAAAGAGGATGCGTTTGCCCGACTTGGCGAGCTGGCAAAGAGCAGCGGCAGCCTCGTCCATCTTGGCTTGCGTTTTATAAAGGTCGATGATGTGGATGCCATTGCGCTCCATAAAGATATAGGGAGCCATGTTCGGATTCCATTTTCTCTTCAGATGGCCGAAATGACAACCGGCATCTAATAATTCTTCAAAGGTTACTTGTGTCATGTGTTTTCTTTTTAATGTTTACATTCGCTGAATACAACCGTCGAGTAGTCTCAAAAGCAAGAATCTCAACGGTTTGGATACTAAACAAAATCGCTCGGCTTCTGAGGGCTTAACGTTTGCTGAATTGGAACTTCTTACGGGCACCAGGCTGACCAGGTTTCTTACGCTCGACCATACGCGGGTCGCGGCGCATCAAGCCTTTGGACTTGAGGGTGGGACGGTACTCGGGGTTGATTTCACACAGGGCGCGGCTGATGGCGAGACGAAGGGCCTCGGCCTGGCCGTTGATGCCGCCTCCATCGAGGTTGACCTTGATGTCGTATTGGCCGAGGGTATCGGTCAGCATCATAGGCTGTTCAACCACATAGTGAAGGATGCTCGTGGGGAAATACTCCTTGTAGTCGCGCTTGTTCACCGTAATGTTGCCACTGCCGGCCTTCATGTAGATGCGGGCGACGGCGGTCTTTCTTCTACCTAAAGCGTTGATAACTTCCATGATTATTTCTTGTTCTTAATAGTGTTGATTTTCAGTTCGATGGGCTGTTGACCCTGCTGATTGTGCTCAGGACCTTCGTAGACATAAAGGTTTCTGAAGAGCTCGGCACCCAGTTTCGTCTTGGGAAGCATACCTTTGATGGCATGTTCGAGGACGAAAGTAGGCTTGCGGTTCAGCATGTCGCTGACGGTGCGCACGCGCTGGCCACCCGGATAACCCGTGTGGTGCACGTAGTACTTCTGGGACATCTTGTTTCCGGTCAGGATGACCTTTTCTGCATTGATGATGATGACATTGTCGCCACAATCGCTGTGGGGAGTGTAGCATGCCTTCCTTTTGCCACGCAGAATCATGGCAACCTCGCTTGCCAAACGGCCGAGGATTTGTCCTTCAGCATCAACCACATACCACTTCTTGTTGGCATTCTCTTTGTTGACGCTTACTGTCTTGTAACTTAAGTAGTTCATTTTGTTGTTTGTATGTTTTTATCCAATTCGACAATTTCTTCAATCAAGTACCCTTTTTGGGGGTGCAAAAATACATCTTTCCTCCTTACGCTCCAACTTTTTTTTCAGCATCGATTCATTTTCGCCCATAAATCAATGCGTTGGCTCGCTCAGAAGACAGATGATGGGCTGGCTTAACGAGGCCGCAAAAGTACAACTTTTTTGGTTATCAATGATGAATTATTTGATTTTTTTTGAGGTTGAACATTGAACTTGGGGATGTTTTTTGTGATATGTATCACATTTGTTGCACTTGGAAAAGAAAAACAACTATCTTTGCAAATTGAAAATCGGATTTACAAAATGCAAAAACTAATAAAAAGGGCATCTCAAGACATTGTAAACCAATATCTTGAAATATTTCCAGCAGTGGTCATCCTAGGGTCAAGGCAATGCGGGAAAAGCACTTTGATCAAAATGATGGCCGACCAATTAGGCAATTTCCTTTATTTGGACTTGCAAAATCGCGATGACTGGGTCAAATTGGAAGAGCCGACGCTCTTGTTTCAAAACAACCAAGACCGAACCATCTGCCTTGACGAGATCCAACTCCGACCTGAATTGTTCTCGGTGCTGAGAAGCGAAATAGACAGAGACCGTCGTCCTGGACGATTCCTTCTTTTAGGTTCGGCTTCGCAATCTTTGGTCAAGAACTCGTCTGAAACGCTGGCGGGCCGAATTGGCATCATCGACCTTACGCCTTTCCTCATCAAAGAAGTTGAGGCTTTGGATGATTTCGACCTGAAGCGTTACTGGTGGCGCGGCGGTTATCCCGATAGTTACAACGCGGCATCGGATGAAAGCAGCAGATTATGGCGCGAGAATTTCATTAGGACATACGTGGAACGCGACATTCCGCAATTGGGCTACCAAATCACTTCCATGCAAATGTTGAGGTTGATGACCATGTTGGCCCATTCGCAAGGACAGTTACTCAATGCCTCGAAATTGGGCGAATCTTTGGGAATCACCCATCCAACTATACGCCGACACATCGACATTCTCGAACAGACTTACCTCGTCAGGACTCTGCCGCCCTATTTCGCCAACACAAAAAAGCGTTTGGTGAAGTCGCCAAAAGTATACATCCGTGATTCAGGGCTTCTTCACCAACTGCTTTCCATCAGAAACTTCAATGAATTACTCGGCCAACCCGTGTTTGGTGCATCGTGGGAAGGTTTAGTCGTCGAAAATGTATGCGCTTCCATCCGAAACGCGACCTTTTCCTTCTACAGAACCGCCACTGGCAACGAAATCGACTTGATTGTCGAAAAGGACAACAAAACCATCGCCATTGAGTGCAAAGCCTCCACCGCCCCCCAACTGACCGAAGGCTTTTGGAAATCATTGGACGACATCCAACCAAACGAAGCCTATGTGGTGGCACCTGTGACATCGTCTTACGAAATAAAAAACGGGGTAAAAGTTTGCAATTTGATGGATTTACTACACCTCGTTTAAATGTAAAACACTATTTTTGCACTCAAAATCAAAAGCAAATGTCCATAGAAATCAACCATATCACCAAGCAATACGGCGAACAACTCGCCCTCAACGACGTAACGCTCTCTATTAATAAAGGTATCGTAGGCCTGCTCGGACCCAACGGCGCGGGCAAGTCGACGCTGATGAAAATCATTACCTGCTTCATCCCGCCCACTTCGGGCACGGTGAGCGTGGAAGGGCACGACGTCATGGACGACCCGATGGCCGTCAAGCGCATCGTGGGCTACCTGCCTGAGCACAACCCGCTCTATTTGGACATGTACGTCCGCGAATACCTTGAGTTTGTGGCCGGTGTGCACCAACTGAAAGGCGAAGCGGCCACGAAACGCATCGAGGAGATGATTGAAGAGACGGGCCTCGGCCTTGAGGCGCACAAGAAAATCGGGGCCTTGTCGAAGGGCTACCGCCAGCGCGTGGGCCTTGCCCAAGCCATGATGCACGACCCGCAGGTGCTCATCCTTGACGAACCCACCTCGGGCCTCGACCCCAACCAGCTCATCGACATCCGCAACCTCATCAGCAACCTCGGCAAGGAAAAGACCGTGCTGCTCTCGACCCACATCATGCAGGAGGTGGAAGCCATCTGCGAGCGGGCCATCATTATTAATAAAGGTGTGGTGGTGGCCGACGACAAGATCGAGAACCTGAAACAGGAAAACGCGGCCAGCAACGTCATCATCGTGGAGTTTGAGACCGAGGTCGGCGAAGAGCTGCTGAAGACCATTCCGATGGTCGGCAAGGTGCAGCGCGTGAGAGACAACCACTGGATCATTGAGCCTCAGGGCGACACCGACATTCGCGCCAACTTAATGAAGTGGTCGGTGATGAAAGGCCTCATCATCAAGACTTTGCAGAAAGAGGACATGAGCATTGAGGAGGCGTTCCAGAAGCTGACGAAGTGACGAGGGAAGCCCCCCATCGTCGCGCAGCGCGAAACTGACACAGGCGGCCTTCGGGTCACCTTTTTGTGTTTTTCATCCGCCATCTTGTCTTTTCATCTGGTAATTTGTGAATGTTTTTCCATTCTTCGTGTTTGTGTGTATTTTTTTTGTACTTTTGAAAGTCCAACAACGTATTTTTCAATTTAAATAATTCATTGACAATGAATAATTTGTATAGATTTTCAATGAAAAGGGAGAAAACTTCCATTCTCCACACAAGATTCCTTTTACAATGCGCCGTGATGATGGCAGTGATGATTTTTGTCGGCGGCGGTACGACGAGGGGGCAGGTCCCTGATGGCGTGTATTACATCACAAATACAGCTGACCCAGGGAATCTTCCCAATCCTAATACTGGTGGCTATGACAGATGGTATCTGTGGCCTTCGGTAACAACTAATTCACAAACAGGAAAGCAATACCTGACTACTTTTTATGATGCACAGGCTCCAGCATGTAATGAAAACGGTGTGAGTTACGGGGCTTATGACAACACTTATAGTCACTGGGTAGTAAAAAATTTAAATGATGGTACAGGAAGATTCCAACTCATTAATCCCAAACTTAACAAATATATTGTT
>ONKQ01000063.1 GCA_900318465.1 uncultured Bacteroidales bacterium | reverse complement strand
AAAATCAGCGCGTTTACCGTGTTACAATACATCAACAAAACAAACAACAAACCTATTGGTCAAATTAAATATGCGCTACTTTAATTCCGCCAACGAGTTGTTTTTATTGACTACATGAGTTTTGCCGATTTTCGATTATGGATATGAGCAATCAGCAAAGGGCGAATGCCTTTTCTGAATGTTGGGAAAAGAGCTGCATAGGTTCGAGAAAAAGCAACCATGAATCAATCAGTTATTTCGACAAAGCAAGCAATTCATTTACCAGGTTTAAATGGTCTTCGCGCATTGGCTGCGTTATCAGTTTTGTGGGGCCACGTATTTCAATCCACTTTTGGGCGATGGGGAAATCTGCATGGAGGTGGCTTTTCACTCATTATTGATGGTGTGACTATGTTCTTCGTTATCAGTGGTTTTTTAATCACATATCTTCTTTTGAATGAGTTGGATCGAACTGAGACAGTGAGCATCCCGAGGTTTTATATGAGGAGAATACTGCGGATATGGCCAATTTACTATGGTTATATTATTGTTGCTATTATTGTGTCTTATATTGTTGGACGGCATGCCGATATTATTAATCAAAAGCTATGGTACTATCTTTTTTTTGCGGCAAACATACCTTTTATGACTGCAAATGGAATATGGGTAATAGTCCATTTTTGGAGCATTGGAGTTGAGGAACAATTCTATTTGTTTTGGCCTTGGCTTGTAAAGTTTGGGAAGAAACATATTCTAAAAATAGCCGTTAGTCTATGTTTTTTGTGGCTAATGTGCAAATACGGAACCTATTTATTATCTGGGAAATGCGTCGCATATAGGTTTTTCTCTGTGACTAGATTTGACTGCATGATGGTTGGTGCTATAGGTGCTATTTTATATCATAGGAAAAACAAGCTTTTCTGTAATTTGTTTTTCAATAGATATGTTTCTTTGATAGCATGGATGCTATTATTGACATCCCAGTTTTATGGGAGTAATATCCCTGCTCCTTTTAGAATACAATATGTAGCTGTAATATCTTTATTTGTTATAATGAGTCAATTGAATGAAAAGCCGTTTTTGATAAATCTTGAAAATCGTTTGTTCGATTTTGTAGGAAACATTTCATATGGTATTTATGTTATTCACCCAATTCTGATTTTCGTGTTTTCAAGATGGTATAGTCAGTTGGGTGTTACATGGCCTGAATTGACTCAAAGAATCGTTATTTATGTCTTTATTACATTGATTACAATTGTATTAGCGTATATTTCCTATAGATTCTATGAAAAGCCATTTTTGAATTTAAAGCGAAAATTTGCAGTGGTGCAAAGTAGTAATTCGTTGGATGCCAAATAACAGAAGAATCGGGCTTCACCATCAACTGATGAAGCCCGATTCTTCTGTTGTAGGTGAAGAAATCACTTCCTCAACCCCGCCAGCTGCTGCTCAATCACGGCAATCTTGGCTTCGGCGTCGGCTTTCTTCTTGCGCTCCTTGTCGACGACGGCGGCAGGAGCGCCGCTCACGAAGCGTTCGTTGGAGAGCTTCGCCTCAACGCTCTTCAGGAAGCCTTGGGCGTATTTCAGTTCCTCTTCGAGTTTCTTGATTTCGGCCTCAACATCGACGCTGCCGGTGAGCGGCACGAAGAACTCGGTGCTGCCCACGATGAAGCCGAAGGCACCAGCGGGAGCCTCTGCCACATAACTCACTTCGCTCACGTTGCAGAGCTTGGCAATCACGCAGTCAAAGTCCTTGTTGGCCGTGCCCTTCACCACAAGTTGGATGGCGTCGCGGAAGGCGATGTTCTTGTCGGAACGCACTTTGCGGACATTGTTGATGACCTCTTGAGTGAACTCGAACTGTTTCAGAATCTGCTCGTCGATTGCTTGCAGTTTAGGCTGCTGAGCGATGATGATGTCGTCACCTTCCTTGCGCTCGGCGATGGCGTGCCAAATCTCTTCGGTGATGAACGGCATAAAGGGGTGCAGCAAGAGCATCAGGTTCTCGAAGAACTTGATGGTGGCAGCATAGGTCACGGGGTCGATGCCCTGGCCTTGCGGAGCCTTCACCATCTCGAGGTACCACGAGCAGAAGTCATCCCAAGTGAGTTTGTAGATGCCCATCAAAGCATCGCTGAGGCGGTACTTGTCGATGTTGTCGTTGGTCTCGGCCAGCACTTGGTTGAAGCGGGCCTCAAACCACTTGACGGCCATCTTGGCGGCCTCGGGTTGGGCGGCTTTTTGGTCCACATTCCAGCCTTTCACGAGACGCAAGGCGTTCCAAATCTTGTTGCAGAAGTTGCGGCCTTGTTCGCAGAGGGCCTCATCGAAGAGGATGTCGTTGCCGGCTGGAGCGCTGAGCATCATGCCCATACGCACGCCGTCGGCACCGAACTTGTCGATGAGCTCGATCGGGTCGGGGGAGTTTCCCAACGACTTGGACATCTTGCGGCCCAACTTGTCTCTCACAATACCCGTGAAATACACATTCTTGAACGGCACTTCATTTTGGTATTCCTCACCAGCCATAATCATGCGCGCCACCCAGAAGAAGATGATGTCGGGGGCGGTGATGAGGTCGTTGGTGGGGTAGTAGTATTTGAACTCGGCATTGTCGGGGTCGAGGATGCCGTTGAAGAGCGACAAAGGCCACAGCCACGAGCTGAACCAAGTGTCCAAAGCATCGTCGTCTTGACGCAGGTCTTTGAGGGTCAAATTCTTGTTGCCCGTCTTCTCGATAGCCAGTTTCAAGGCCTCTTCGGATGTCTCGGCGACCACGAAACCGCCTTCGGGCAGGTAGTAGGCCGGAATCTGATGGCCCCACCACAACTGGCGGCTGATGCACCAGTCCTTGATGTTCTCCAGCCAGTGACGATAGAGGTTTACGTATTTTGAGGGATAGAACTTGATGTCGCCATTCAACACGGGTTTCAGTGCGATGTCGGCAAGGTGTTCCATCTTGAGGAACCACTGCATCGAGAGCTTCGGCTCAATCGGCACATTGGTACGCTCGGAGTAACCCACCTTATTATTATAGTCCTCGATCTTTTCCAGCAGTCCGGCATCCTTCATGTCAATGATGATCTGCTTGCGGCAGTCCTCGCGGCTCATGCCGATGTACATGCCAGCGGCTTCGCTCAAAGTGGCATCGTCGTTGAAGATGTTGATGCTCTGCAGGTTGTGTTTCTCACCCAATATGTAGTCGTTCACGTCGTGGGCGGGAGTGACCTTCAGGCAGCCCGTACCGAACTCGATGTCGACATAGTCGTCCTCGATGACGGGGATGACGCGGTTCACCAACGGCACCACGACTTTCTTGCCGCGCAGCCATTGGTTCTTTGGGTCGGCGGGGTTGATGCACATGGCCGTGTCGCCCATGATGGTCTCGGGGCGCGTGGTGGCCACCACGGCGTAGCGGCGACCTTGCTCATCGGTGTGGATGATGTCGCCTTCAGCGCCCGTGGCACCTGATCCGTCGTCCTCGTGGAGGTAATAACGCAGGTAGAACAGTTTGCTGTGCTCATCCTTGAAGATGACTTCCTCGTCGCTCAGTGCGGTGAGGGCCTTCGGGTCCCAGTTGACCATGCGTACGCCACGGTAAATCAGGCCTTTGTTATACAGGTCAACGAAGGCGCGGATGACGCTCTTCGAGCGGATGTCGTCCATGGTGAACGAGGTGCGTTCCCAGTCGCAGGAGCAACCAAGGCGGCGCAACTGCTTGAGGATGATGCCACCATGCTCGTGGGTCCAGTCCCAAGCGTGCTTAAGGAACTCCTCGCGGCCGATGTCAGTCTTCTTGATGCCCTGTTGCGCCAGCTTGTTCACCACCTTGGCTTCGGTGGCGATGGAGGCGTGGTCGGTGCCGGGCACCCAGCAGGCGTTCTTGCCCTGCATTCGGGCGCGGCGAATCAAGATGTCCTGAATCGTGTTGTTCATCATGTGGCCCATGTGAAGCACGCCAGTCACATTCGGCGGCGGGATCACGATGGTATAGGGTTCGCGTTCGTCGGGAGTGGAGTGGAAGTAGTTCTTGTCCATCCAGTGTTCGTACCATTTGCCTTCAACTTCCGAAGGGCTGTATTTGCTGCTGATTTCCATTATGTTGTTTAATTGTTGACTGTTGAATTGTTTAATTGACTTCGTCGAATCTTCGATTTGTTGTTTGACGCGGGACTTTTTTGTTGTCGCTTTGCGTCGCTGCGAGGCACGAAGCAGTCCAATCGTTTTGCGTTCAAAACAATCGGCAAAAGTAGGGATTTTTGGAGCAAGTTTGTAGAATTTGAGCCGAAAAAATTGATTCTGATGCTTGTCATTACGAAATTTTATACGCAGCGTATACTTTCTAAAGAAGAATTTTGAGGTTTTTCGCTTTGCATTGATATTTTTCCCTATCTTTGTCCGCCAAAGTTGTAGAAATTTATTTCATCAATTAAATTCATAACATTATGGTATTATTATCAACAAATGTGACAATGGTGATCTTCATCTGCATCCTTGCAGTGGTCATCCCGTTCCTGCTTTTCTATCTCTCAAAAGCCAAGAAGGAACATCCTAAAGGCTTGATTGCAGCCGCTTTAAGTAACATGGGTGAGCGTTTCGGCTACTACATCATGAACGCCATCCTGTTGTTGTTCATCGTGTCGAAGTTCGGACTGCCCGATGCCACCGCCGGCCTCATCTACTCGGTGTTCTACTTCGGCATTTACGTGTTGAGTTTGGTGGGCGGTATCATCGCCGACCGCACGCAGAACTACCACCGCACCATCCAGTGGGGCTTGATTATCATGGCCCTCGGTTATGTGGGTATGGCTATTCCGCTGTTCAGCCAAGATGCCCAAGGCATTATCGCCGACGGCAACGGAAAATGGTGGGGCATCCTCATCTTCACTTGCGTAGCCTTGCTCTGCATCGCTTTCGGTAACGGTCTGTTCAAGGGCAACTTGCAGGCTTTGGTCGGACAGATGTACGACAACTTCGAGGCCGAGGCTGCCAAGAAAGGCCCCGAGGCTTTGGCCGTGGCCAAGGACAAGCGCGACAGCGGTTTCCAGATTTTCTACGTGTTCATCAACATCGGTGGCGTGATTGCCCCCTTCGTGGCTCCTATGCTGCGCGAGTGGTGGCTGAAGGCTCACAACTTCATCTACAACGCCGATATGTCGGCATTGTGCCACCAGTACCTTGCCGATGGTCAGGTGACGCAAAAGTTCACTGAAACGATGGCAAACTCCGTCCTTCCCACCGCCAACTACGGTGCCGACCTGACGCAGTTCTGCTCCGATTATATCCTTACTTTCAACCAAGGTGTCCACTTCTCGTTCTTCGTTTCGGTGGCCGCCATGTTGATTTCGTTGATCATTTTCTTCACGCAAAAGAACAAGTTCCCGCAACCTGCCAAGAAGGTGGCCGCCGAAACCGCTGGCTACAGTGCCGAGGAAAAGGCTGCCATGGCCAAGGAAATCAAGCAGCGCATGGCCGCTTTGTTTGCCGTGTTGGGCATTGCCGTGTTCTTCTGGCTCTCGTTCCACCAGAACGGACAGTCGCTGTCGGTCTTCGCCCGCGACTTCGTCGATTCGTCGAGCATCGCTCCCGAAATCTGGCAGGCTTTGAACCCCTTGTTCGTCATCATTCTGACCCCGTTGGTCATGGGCATTTTCGCTATGTTGGCTCGCAAGGGCAAGGCCGTTTCAACACCTCGCAAGATTGCCTACGGTATGGGTCTCGCCGGTTGCGCCTACCTCTTCCTGATGATTTTCTCCATCATGAAGCACTATCCTTCGGGCGACGCTTTCCGCGCTATGGATATGGCCCAGATGGCCGCCGCTGGCCTCGCCAAGGCTGCTCCGTGGGTGATGATTGTCACCTATTTCTTCCTCACCGTGGCTGAATTGTTCATCTCGCCGTTAGGCTTGTCCTTCGTCTCGAAGGTGGCTCCGCGCCACATGGTGGGCCTTTGCCAGGGCTTGTGGCTCGGAGCCACGGCCATCGGCAACCTCTTCATCTTCGTTGGTCCCATCATGCTCAACGCTTGGGACATCTGGAAGTGCTGGGGCGTGTTCCTGCTCATCTGCCTGGTCTCCATGACCGTTATGTTCGGCATGGTGAAGTGGTTGGAGAGAGTGACGGAATAATGATACAAAGAATAAACAATGAAAAAGGCTTGCTGTGGCAGGCCTTTTTTCGTTTAATCTAACTTTTCGTGGCATTTAACTACCATATTATAGAAGTTATATCATCGTATTCCAAATCATCAATAGTGCATCCCAAGGATTTAGCTTCAAGTTCAACCTGATTGATAAAAGCCTCCAACTTTTTGCCATATCCCATTGATATGAGTAATTGAGGAATAGATCGGAACCGTGTCTTATTCGGTTTCATGGAATAATAACGCTGAATCAATTCCTGATGAATCAAATACACATACTTTGAGGAAACATCAATTCGACCGTTTATGAATTGCTCAATAGCGTAGGCTCCTTTGGAATCGAACATATGTAGGGCTTTGCGGGTCCAGTGTTCAAATTGCAGCAAGTTGCTTTGATCCAACTCATTTGTAGCCGTCATCCCTGCATTATACCTCAAAGCGGATATGGTGTACAATATCGTAATCCAATCTGCACGAAAACCATAGTAAGTAGTATAGGTGTCAACGCCATTGAGGATGTAGTGGCCAATAAGCCGTTCCTCTTGGTATGCGTGTCGGAGATCGTATGGGATAATAGTTAGCAACTGCTCGTTCCTAGCGTATGAATTTGACAAATTAGAAGGTTCTGCGAGTTTTGACATTGTGCCGTACAGACTCTCCAAATCGTTGCAATCTCCCCAAAACTCGGCTCCTGTTCCCTTGGGTGTGGGTTTGGCAAATATCATAATTTACACCTTTCCTGTGATTGTGTAATTAAAAAAACTCAATTGACAATAATATCCTTACCCGAAATTGTCACAATAGAATTGTCCATATATGTGATTTTCGCTTTGATGATTTTTATATATGAAGCATCATATGAAGTATAGTGAGTAGCGGGGTTATCAGCCCAACTGAAAACAGCTTTTTCAAATTTTTCAATTGGCCCCACCCCTTTTAAGGAAAAAGTATAAGAATTAGAATATTGATCTTTACACTTATCATTTACAGAGTTATACACATTAAAACTGATTTCTAAGTATTTTACTGTTTTATCATTAGTATTCGTGAATGCAAAGTATGGATTGATTCCTCCTACACTGTTTAGGTCAAATCCAACATTCTCAAAATATCCTCGTTTTGTTATTGATTCTGTGAATAAATCATAATATCGGTCTAAATAATACCATGAATCTGTAAAGCTATGTATTATGTCAGAACGAACTAAGTTCAAACTATCGTTGAAATAATTCAGATGAATATGTAACTCATCCTTTTTCATTTCGGTGTCATTTGGATTCAATACGGTTGTGTACACACTGTAAAATCTCCTCCCAGCAAACTCTCTATATTTATTCTTTTTTGTGTATTGAAATGTGTCGTTTTCATATCCCAGTATATAGATGGTTTCATCTTTACCTATATAATCTGTTGTATTGTAGAAGCAGTCTTTATTTAGGGATAGATACCCTTGCGCTTTAAATACTCGTGGCTCATGTGTAGAGATATACAATTCTCGCTTTTTGGACAAATAGTACTGTTTTATTGAGTCTTGGACATATTTGACAGAATCTCTATAACGATCAGATTTCTTGTAGTTTTCATATTTAATACTTTGAATACATTGTTTATTTCTTAACCTTGCATAACCTACAACTACATTATCATAGAACTCTATTGCTTGTATTAATTCGTCTTTCGATAGTTTAGGTAATTGATAAAGTGATAGTTCTTTTTTGAGTTCTTTATTCTTGATATTGATAAACTGAAGGTTCATCGTAAAACTTTTGTAATAAATTGTTTTTCCATCATAATGATAAATGTTTTCAATGTAAAAGGGACCATCCACCGAAGTTATGTTGTCGTATTCTTTTGCAAAATAAACAGAGTCGTTAACATGACTGATGCTATCAGTGTACCATGTTAACCTTTTTGTTGCATGAATTCTCTTACAATCTATTCTGTTTTTGATTACTGTTTGAGAGAATGAATTCAATGTAACAAATAATAATGCGATGTAAATAAGCAACTTTTTCATTTTTTAGGAGTAGTGATTAGACAGCAAAATTACAAAATAAATGGTTTACCAAGGATAATAATGATAGTTTTGTGTAATAATGTAGCAATGTCGGCTTTTTTCATGCTTGATGCAAACATTTTGCTAATTTTGCAGGCAAATACTAGGATATGGAAGATAAAGATTTGGCGCAACCCCGTATGGTCAGTTCGCATGACATTCACATCGATACGGACTATGCCGATTGGATTGCGGAAGTGAAGCATCGCTATCGTTCGGCGCAGGTGAAAGCTGCCGTAAGGGTGAATGCAGAGAAACTGCTTTTCAACTGGCAACTTGGCCGTGACCTTGTCCAAAAAAAGGCCGAAGAACGCTGGGGAGCGGGTGTGGTGGAACAGGTGAGTTTGGATTTGCAGAGTGAGTTTCCGGATGTAGATGGATTTTCTACCTCAAATCTATGGTTTATGAAAAGATGGTATCTGTTTTACACCAATGAAACGGATGCGGAAATTCTCCAACAAGCCATTGGAGAATTGCAACATACTATAAATCAATTGCCTAAAAAACTTTACCAAGTTGGTAAAGAAATAGAAGACAAAAAACTTTACCAAGCTGGTAAAGAAATGCAAAGTGTTGTTAATCAACATTCAATAAAAATGCACCAGATTGGTGCAGAATTGGATGAAGGAAAACTCCACCAAACTGGTGGAGAATTTCCATTGCCATTTGCCCTTGTACCTTGGCGGCACCATGTTGAGATAATAACGAAATGCAAGTCCGTCGAAGAAGCCATTTTTTATATTGGTCAGACCATAGAAAAAGGATTAAGCCGTTCTGCGCTCATTAATTGCATCAAAGCCAATCTTTTTGAGCATCAAGGCAAAATCATCAACAACTTTTCGGAGCATCTGCCCGCTTTGCAGAGCAAGCTCGTTCAGGAAGTGTTGAAGGAAAACTATGACTTCGGCTTTGCGACGGTTGGGCACGAGATTTACGATGAGGCGGAATTGGAAGATGCACTTTCCAAAAACATTACAGATTTGCTTTTGGAGTTGGGTACGGGATTCGCTTTTATCGGTAGGCAGAAGGAAATCATTGTTGGTGGCCGCACGAGACGAATTGACCTTTTGTTCTATCATATCCGATTGAGGTGCTATATCGCTTGCGAGTTGAAAGCCAAGCCTTTCGAGCCTGAATTTGCCGGCAAGTTGAACTATTATGTGAATGCAGTGGACGAACTGCTGAAAGCTGACGACGATAACCCGACCATCGGTTTGCTGATTTGCTCGGATATGAACAGCACCGATGTGCAATGGTCGTTCAGGGGCATCAGTACGCCAATGGGTGTGGCCACCTATAATAATATTCGCATCAAGGACGCTTTGCCGTCGCAAGAGCAACTGAAAGAGCGGATGGAGTTGCTGCAAAGGGAACTCCGCGAAACCAAACGTTTAATGAATCATAAAGAAAACCAATAAAAACTCAAAAATATGTTCAAAGGACATCCCAAAGGGCTTTACGCCCTCGCATTGGCCAACACGGGCGAGCGCTTCGGCTACTACACGATGTTGGCGATTTTCGTGCTTTTCCTGCAAGCCAAGTTCGGCTACAACGAGGCGCAGGCGGGTCACATTTATGGTATCTTCCTCGGATGCGTCTATTTTATGCCCCTCATCGGTGGTATGCTCGCCGACCGTTTCGGCTACGGCAAGATGGTGCGCATCGGTATCGTGGTGATGTTCATCGGCTACCTGCTTTTGGCGGTGCCGATGGCCACCGAAACGGCCAAAGTCACTATGTTTTCGGCCTTGGCTTTTATCGCCATCGGAACGGGTTTGTTCAAGGGAAACTTGCAGGTGATGGTGGGCAACCTCTACGACGAGGCCAAATACAGTGCTTTCCGCGACAACGGTTTCAGTCTGTTCTATATGGCCATCAACATTGGTTCGATGTTCGCACCGATGGCGGCAACCAAAGTCACGGACTTGTTCCTTGGCAAGGCGGGCTACACATACGTCCCGCAGATTCCTTCGTTGGCGCACCAGTATTTGGATGGCACAATTACGCCCCATGCGCTGTCGAAGTTTGAGGCTTTGGCCGTGCAACAAGGCGGCGACATCAGTAATTTGGCGGGTTTCGCCAACAACTATATCGACGCTTTGTCAGGTGCCTACAACTATGGTTTTGGCGTGGCTTGCATTTCATTGATTCTCTCAATGGTGATTTATTTGAGTTGCCGCAATTGGTTCAAGCACGCCGACGTGAACACCAAGCAGGCCAAGGCGATGGAAAGCACTACGGTGAATGTGGTGGAACTCTCGAAGGAACAGACCCGCGAGCGTATCACGGCCTTGGTGATGGTCTTTGCCGTGGTCATTTTCTTCTGGATGTCGTTCCAGCAGGCCGGACTTTGCCTGACCTACTTCGCCCGCGACTACACGCAAAGTACCGCAAGTGGTTTCACTCGTTTTGGCTTCAATATCTGGGCGTTGGCTTTGGTCGCCGTGTCGATTTACACGATGTTTGGAGCAATCCAAGCGACCAAACCGATGAACAGGGGGATTTGTTGCGGCGTGACGGTTTTCCTGTGGGTTATGGCTTGGACGGTGTATCGAGTGATGCCCGACCCCATCAATATCCTTCCGCAGCAGTTCCAGCAGTTCAATCCCTTC
Organism: uncultured Bacteroidales bacterium; assembly: GCA_900318465.1. Lineage (GTDB taxonomy): Bacteria > Bacteroidota > Bacteroidia > Bacteroidales > F082 > Limimorpha. The sequence continues at coordinate 4,739 of ONKQ01000063.1, read as the reverse complement.
TTCGTGGTCGCCTTGACACCCGTCTCGATGGCCGTTTTTGGTGCTTTGGCCAAGAAGGGCAAAGAGCCTTCTTCGCCGCGCAAGATTGGCTTGGGTATGATTGTGGCCGCCCTCGGCTTCCTGATTTTGGTGATTTGTTCCATCCCATTGGCCAGCCCTGCCGAACTGAAAGTACACGGTGGCGTGAGCAGCACTTTGGTATCTCCCAATTGGCTGATTAGCACCTATTTCGTCCTGACTTTCGCCGAGTTGCTGTTGAGTCCCATAGGCATTTCGTTTGTCACGAAGGTGGCACCGCCCAAGTACAAGGGTATGATGATGGGCTTATGGTTCTGCGTGACCGCCATCGGCAACTACCTCACCAGCGTCATCGCCCGCATTTGGGGCACTGGTATGCCGCTTTGGATGGTCTGGGGTGTGCTTGTAGTGCTCTGTCTGCTCTCCGCAGTTTTCATCTTCTCAATTATGAAGCGTTTGGAGCGGGCAACGCAGGGATGCTGATTTTTTGGGATTTCCTTATGGAAAGAAATCTTTCAAAATCTATATAAAATCTTTGAAAAATCCGTGTCTATATGGCAAGTGGCTGTCAGACACGGATTTTCTTTTGATTTTTTGAATGATTTTTGATGGATTTCTGCCTTTCAGGGCATTCCGTCAACTAACATTTATTAATTTTGCAGCAAATTTCAAACCATGTCAAGAAACGAACAAGAACTGCAAGGTGTGACGCTGTTGGGCAACCAAAACACCCAATATAGTTACGACTATACGCCCGAAGTGTTAGAGGCTTTCGAGAACAAACATCCTGAAAACGAGTACCTTGTGACTTTGGATTGTCCAGAGTTTACCTCACTTTGCCCCAAGACAGGCCAGCCCGACTTCGGACACCTTATTATTAATTACATCCCGCGCACGCTGATGGTGGAGAGCAAGAGCCTGAAACTCTACCTCTTCAGTTTCCGCAACCACGGCGACTTCCACGAAGACTGTGTGAACATCATCATGAAGGATTTGGTCAAATTGATGGAACCTAAGTATTTGGAAGTCATAGGATTATTCAATCCCCGAGGGGGCATCTCCATCAAGCCCTTCGCCAACTACGGCGATGCCGAGCATCAAGACATGGTGAAACAACGTTTAATTTCAGCATTTCACAACTCATGAAAGACGCGGTGATAATCATTTCGGGAGGCATGGACTCCACCACGATGTTGTATGAATACAAGGACGAAATCGCCTTGGCCATCACTTTCGACTATGGTTCAACGCAAAACGGTCGCGAGCGCATTTGCGCCATCACGCATTGCCAACGGCTGGGTATCAAGCATATCGTCGTGCCTTTGGAGTTTATGCACCGCTATTTCAAGAGTGCCTTGCTGATGACCGCCGACGACATTCCCGAAGGCAACTATGACGACGAGAACATGAAATCGACGGTGGTGCCGTTCCGCAACGGCATCATGCTCGCCATCGCTGCTGGCATTGCCGAGAGCAACGGCCTGAAGCGCGTGATGATTGCCAACCATGCCGGCGACCACTCCATCTATCCCGACTGTCGCCCAAGCTTTGTCAATGCTATGTCGGAGGCCATGTCGGCGGGAACGTATGAAAACATCACTGTTTACGCTCCATATACCTATTTGAGCAAGAAAGAAATCGCCGATCATGGCAAGGCCTTGGGTTTGGACTATACCGAGACCTATTCCTGCTACAAAGGTGGCGAGAAGCATTGCGGCAAATGCGGCACCTGCCGCGAGCGCCGTCAAGCCCTGCAAGATGCTGGAATTGAAGACTATACTGAATATGAATCGTAATGCTAAGGCCCCAGAACCTGTCGAAGGGCCGACCGAAGCCAAGACGGCGTTTCGACAGGCTCAACGACCTGCAATAACTGAAAACTAAACAACTATCAACTATCAACTGAAAAATGTATTACGTCAGAAAAACCTTAGAAATTTCCTCGTGCCACCAATTGTATCTCGACTATGAGAGCAAGTGCGAGAACCTGCACGGCCACAATTGGAAAGTGAATGTGTATTGCCGAGCCGAACAATTGGACAGCAACGGCATGGTGTGCGACTTCACCGAAATCAAACGCTTGATTCACGGGAAGATAGACCATCGCAATCTCAACGATGTCCTCGATTTCAACCCGACGGCGGAAAACCTCGCCCGCTGGATTGTCGATACCGTTCCGAACTGCTACCGCGCCGATGTTTGGGAGTCGCGCGACAACAAGGCCTCCTACATCAAGGACGACGCGCCGCAGAATTTTGATTAAGGAATAGTGAACTACGGATTATACGGATTGAACGGATATTCAATGAAAGGATTTTGCAGCTAAAGCTGCGGATTGGTACAGATTTCTCCAGATGATAACTATCCGTATCAATTGGACGCTTGCGTCACTAAATTATTCGGAAGCCATCTGTCAAATCTGTGGAATCCGTAGTTAAATAATCGATGTCTAATGTATCGAATAAACGAAATATTTTACTCATTGCAAGGCGAAGGCTTCCACAGTGGAACGCCCGCCGTTTTCGTGCGTTTTAGCGGCTGCAATTTGCGCTGTTCTTTTTGCGACACGCAGCACCAAACAGGGGAAATAATTTCGCTACAAGAGATTGTGGATGAAGTCAATAAGTATCCAATTGCGCCAATAGTTGTGCTGACTGGGGGCGAACCTTCTTTGTTCATCGACGAGGCTCTTGTGGCGGAATTGAAGCAAAAAACAGGCAAGAAAATCGCCATTGAGACCAATGGAACTCGTTTTTTGCCAAAAAATCTGGACTGGGTGACGTTCTCTCCAAAATCAGCCTTTGAAGGCGGTGACATAGAACCTTGTGTTTTAACGGTTTGCGACGAGTTGAAAGTGGTTTATCTTGGTCAGGATTTGACCCAATATGATTGCATTAAGGCCAATCATCGTTTTTTGCAGCCTTGTTTTGTTGAAGATTTGGAACAACGGAAAGCCAATATGCAGGCCTGCATTGAAGCCGTGAAAAACCATCCGAATTGGCGGCTTTCCTTGCAGATTCACAGGATTTTAGGATTACCTTAGTTTCGCCAAAACGGTCTCCTTCCCTATCGTCATATCCCCGATTTTCACCTTGGTTTCAGCATCCAAAGGCAAAAACACATCTACCCGAGAGCCGAAACGAATCATGCCCAGTTCCTCACCGGCAATGGATTCGTCGCCTGGTTGAAGGTCACAAACGATACGCCGGGCCACGAATCCCGCAATCTGCCGCACCATGATTTCACGGCCTTTCTTGTCCTTCACAATGATTGTATTGTGCTCATTGTCAGAAGATGACTTGGGTTTAAAAGCCAATAGGAACTTGCCTGGATGGTACTTGTAATAAGTCACCTCGCCGTCGAAGGGGAAGAAATTGATGTGCACGTTGTAAATCGACATGAAAATGGAAATCTGACGGCGTTTTTCATGGAAATACTCATCTTCCATAACCACCTCATTGGCTGCTACTATACCATCGGCAGGGCTCAATACGGCATTTTCCTCTCTTGTCGTTTTCCGCCAAATGGGAACGCGGAAAAAACGGACAGTCAAAACGAGCACCACCGTCAGAAATGCATATAGAAGGTAATGCCAAACCGTTTGTGAAGGCCAAGCCCAATTGACGAGAAATGTGATTGCGACACTAACTGCAAGGGTGATTAGTATGGCCCTCGTTCCCTCCTCGTGTAACCTTTTATTGATCTTCATAACAGATGCAAATAAACGAAAATAAATGGTACGCTGAACATAATGGAGTCAAAACGGTCTAAAATTCCGCCATGACCTGGAATGAGTTTGCCAGAATCTTTCACGCCAGCCTGACGCTTCAGCATTGACTCACATAAGTCGCCCAAAGTACCGAAAACCACAGCAATGACAGCCATTCCGAAGGCCGCCGCATGAGTGAGCCAATCTGCATAATGCGCGAAAATAGTAACAGCAATAATCGTGAACACCAAACCACCGATACTGCCTTCGATGGTCTTACCAGGAGAAATACGATAAAACAGTTTATGTTTGCCTAATAGTTTACCAGTCAAATAGGCAAAGATATCATTCGACCACAACAAAGCGAAAACAAGTAACACCATCTCTGCACCGAAAGTCTGATGCATGCGAGCCATCAAGGCGCAAGGAATGCCCAAAAAAACAATGGATCCCAAAGTAAACGAAGCTATTATCTTGAAATCGTAGGACTTGGAGAACAAGGCCAACAGAAATGAAGACATGATAAACACCGGATACAACACAGGAAAGAACAAATAGGTAAGGAAAAATGCTACAACAATCAGCTCACCCAGAAACAGATGTAACATATCATCAATATGCTGAAGCCGTCCTATTTCATAAGTGCCTAAGATAACGATAATCAATGCCATGGCAGTCAAGCTCCAAAATGAAAACAACACACAGACGATGATGATTGCCACAAGGGCAATACCCGATAAGGTTCGTGTCAACAATTCACGCATAACATAATGTTTTAAGTTGCAAAGATAGTGAATTTTCGGACAGTCGGTGACGCTGCGGCCACAGAAAGTTAGGGGAAAACGTCAAGTGGGATGGTGAAAGGCAAAGGAAAAGGCGAGCCGGCATAAACGGCGAACCCCTCGCCGTTTTGCGGCAAGGGGTTCCCGTTAGGGGTGGGCGGCGCGCTACTTTCCCACGGTCTCCCGCAGTATCATCGCCGCGGCGGGGCTTAACTTCTCTGTTCGGGATG
>ONKQ01000006.1 GCA_900318465.1 uncultured Bacteroidales bacterium | reverse complement strand
GATTTCAACCACAAAATTACTGAAAATCAATAATATGTGCAACTTTTTATCCATTTATTTCGCTCTCTTTTCCCTCTTTTCTAATTCCGCCAACGGGTACTAATTATTAGTTTCATATTCCAAAAACCATATATTTGCAACCAATTTCAAATACATCAACTATGAAAAAGCACCTTTTGTTTTTCGCATCCTTCGCCTTGCTGTTTCTGTTCTCCTGCGGTAATCAAGAAACGGCAAAAACAGAAAAACCATACCTTCTCAAGGTGAAAATGAAAGAGACCGACTGCTTCCGATGCGTGTCAGGACAAATCACTATGCGCGACCTTTCGGACGTGGCCGATGTGGAAATCGTGTTCAATGGCCTGAATGACAACACCATCGACCGTTTTCTGCAAACCAACGCGCTCGAATATGCAAAGCAAGAGGAAGGCTTCAAAATCATCTCCGACCAAGAGGAATACGCCAAACTGAACACCATTCCTTCCGTTTCCGAAGGCCACCTGTTTGACAGCAAAGGCAATGAAATTATGGTGTTCCAGTTCAGGTTGGACAAGCCGACGATGAGCCGCCTCAACGCCATCCAAAGGAAAGGGCACGCCTTGATGCAAACCGAACCCATCGCCTTGGAAACCGACTACAACAACACTGGCATCGACTTCTCCGTACAAGGTGATTTCTATGTCTTGACCAACAAGCCTATGAATCTTTGCCAAGTCTTCAATTCCAACGGTGCGTTGGTGCGCGAAATCAACGGCAACTTCGTTGACCCAGCCGAGGTATTCCCCGAACTGAAAGCATTGGACACCGCAACGGTGAAATCCCTCAAAAACCACGGATTTTTCAACAGCAAGATTGACGGGGCTTTCATCAATTGGAACGAACTTTGGACGAGTTCTGAGGTTTCCTGCCCGACCATCGAAGGCAATTCTATCGCTATGTATACTTATTTCCAACTGCTTTCGTATCCATTTTACGACACGACCCAAAAATTCAACGTGATTTATGACGGAAGGCCAACCCATACGATGACTATGGCTTTCGGTCATTCCCATACGGGCGACACCTACGCCATAACCCAACAATACGATGAGGAAACCTCAAACATTTACAAACAGGCCAAGTGCGATATGCAAGATGGGCGACTCGTTTTGAACGACGAGCGTCCCATCCATTATCCCGATTTCGAGAGGCAAGATTTGCTTTGGTACCAACCCATTTTGAAAGACGGCTTGCTGAATTTGTATTTCACGGAATATCTCGTTGACATACAAACAGATACCGTATTCAATTTGCCTTTCCGATACAACACGAAAGTGGTGGACAACGGCGGTTTCGACATCAAAGTGACCCAAGATGCCCAATTGGCTGACTGGGCCTTTGATGGGGAAACGCTCGGCGTGATTTATTACGACATCGTTGAAGGCGAAAAAGCCAAATGCCATCACCTGACTTGGCAGAAAGGCCAAAACGGCTTTACTGACTCCACAATAACGCTTCCTGACGTGGAAATCGTGAGCCTGAAATTGGCATTGCCCGATGTCGTCAAATATTTGACGAAAGACAACAAGGTCGGAACGTTGGTGCTGGAATAGTGATAAAACCAGAGAAAAGAATCCTGGAATATTGTTTTTTTTGAACAAAAACCATATCCCAATATGGAAATTCCCTCGAAAAACAATATTCAAATATGGAAATGCAAAAACACGCCTTATTTTGCAAAGAAAACCGTATTTTTGTAGCATTATTTTTGCGGGACAAATGAAAAAACGAGGCCATAAAAACAATAATTACTATTTTTGCAACGAAATTTAATCATTTGTAATTTACAAATTTGTAAAGAATGAAATTCTACGATAGAGAAAAGGAAATCAAAGAGTTGCAAAGGATTGACGAATTGTCTTTCCAAACGGCCCAGTTTACAGTGTTGATAGGCCGTAGGCGCACGGGGAAGACGACTTTGATGACGGAAGCTTTTAGAGACCATCCCTTCCTTTATTTCTTCATCGGGAAAAAGGCAGAGCAAATCCAATGCGTAGAGTTCCAAAAACAGACTGAGACGGTTTTAGGAATGCACATCCACGGCCAAGTTTCTTCCTTCGCCTCGCTTATGGAGGAAATTCTCGTGTTCAGCAAAACGCAAAAAGTGACCGTCATCATCGATGAATTCCAACGTTTGGCCGACATTGGCGAAGGCATCATCAGTGACATCCAGCAGGTTTGGGACAAGCACCAATCCGAAGCACGCATCCACCTCATCGCTTGTGGAAGCATTTACAATATGATGAAACGGATTTTCGAGGACCGCAATGAGCCGCTATTTGGACGAAAGACTGCCCGAATTGAACTCAAGCCGTTTCGCACCTCGGTACTGAAACAAATCCTCCACGACCACAATCCTGACTATACGCCAGAAGACTTGCTTATGCTTTATGCCGTCACTGGCGGCGTTGCAAAATACGTGGCACAACTGATGGACGACGGCTGCAAAACATGGGAAGATATGATTCGCGACATTTGCCGTCCATCAAGCATATTCTTGGAAGAAGGCACCGAATTGTTGGTCGGCGAATTTGGAAGGAAATTCCAAATCTACTACAGCATCCTGCAACTCATTGCATCAGGTATGACGAGCCAATCCGAAATTGACAGCATCATCGAGAAGAACACGGGGCGGTATCTCGACACATTGGAAACGGAGTATTCATTGGTCAAAAAACTTCGTCCGATGTGGGCCAAGCCCAACAGCCAAGGCGTGAAATACTACATCGACGACTGTTTCCTGATGTTCTGGTTCAGGTTCATTGAAAGCAACCGGACACTCGTCGAATTGGAGAAGTTTGACCTCCTTGAAGAAGCCATCCGCAACGACTACACACAATTCAGCGGCCTTGTATTGGAAAAATATTTCAGGCAATTATACGGCGAGAAAGAAAGGGTCACGGAGGTTTCGCATTGGTGGGACAGCCAAGGGAAAAACGAAATCGACCTCATCGCCTTGCAACGTCTTGATCATCACGCTGTTATAGCTGAAGTCAAGCGGAATCCAGAAAGATTCAAGCCCAAAGAATTGGAAAACAAATACCAAAACATAAAGAAATATTTAAAAGGCTACGAGATTGAACTGCTTGGCCTTTCAATGGAAGATATGTAACTAACGAATTAGATTTTAATATGCAAAGCACCATAGACTTCGCCCCGCAAATCGCGCAGGAACTCAACTTGGCCGCGCACCATGTGGCCAATGTCATTCGCCTTTTCGACGAAGGCGCAACCATCCCTTTTATCGCACGCTACCGCAAGGAAATGACAGGCACAATGAACGAGGAAAACGTGGCCGCCGTGCAGAAACGCCTCGAACAACTCGTTGAATTACAGAAGCGCAAGGAAAGCGTCATCGCCTCCATCCGCGAGCAGGAGAAACTCACGCCCGAATTGGAGCAGAAGATACTGAACGCCAAGACCATGCAAGAAGTTGAGGATTTGTATCTCCCCTACAAGCCCAAACGCCGCACCCGCGCCGCCATCGCCCGCGAAAAGGGTTTGGAGCCACTGGCCGCGCAAATTATGGCGCAAAATGTGGATATGGTGGACCGCCTCGCTGCGCGTTATGTCAATGCGGGCAAAGGCGTGAACGATGTGGAGGAAGCCCTGCAAGGAGCGAAAGACATTATGGCCGAATGGGTTTCGGAGAACATCAACGGGCGCAACCGCATCCGCAAAATCTTCCACATGCAGGGCGACATCAGTTCCGCCGTGGTGAAAGGCAAGGAAGAAGAAGGCAAGACCTACCAACAGTATTTAGACTTCCGCGAGCCGATTTCACAAGCGCCATCGCATAGACTTCTGGCCTTGTTCCGCGCCGAGGATGAGGGTATGGTGAAACTGAAAATCAAGGTGGATGACGACTTTGTGCTCAATTCGTTGGAGAGCATTTTCCTGAAGAACGACAACGAATCGTCCGAACTCGTGCGCGAGGCCATCGCCGACTCTTGGAAACGCCTTTTGGAGCCGAGCATCGAGACCGAAATCCGCAATTATTATAAGGAGAAGGCCGACGAGACCGCCATCCGCGTCTTTGCCGAGAACCTGAAACAATTGCTCCTCGCCGCCCCGATGGGCCAGAAGCGTGTCCTTGCCATCGACCCGGGCTTCCGCACAGGCTGCAAGGTGGTGGTTTTGAGCGAAACGGGCGCATTGTTGCACAACGAAACCATTTATCCCCACCCGCCCAAGTCGGACACGGTGGGCGCGATGCGAAAAATCAAAGCATTAGTGGATGCTTATCGCATCAAGGTCATTGCCATCGGCAACGGCACGGCGGGACGCGAGACCGAGGACTTTATCCGCTCCATCAAGTTCGACCGTGACCTGATGGCCGTGATGGTGAGCGAGAGCGGCGCATCGGTCTATTCCGCCTCGAAAATCGCCCGCGACGAGTTCCCCGACTACGACATCACCGTGCGCGGGGCGGTCAGCATCGGGCGCCGGCTGATGGACCCCTTGGCTGAGTTGGTGAAAATCGACCCGAAAAGCATCGGCGTGGGTCAGTACCAGCACGACGTGGACCAAAAGAAACTCGGTGAGAGCCTCGACCAAACCGTGGAAAGTTGTGTAAACGCCGTAGGCGTGGAATTGAACACGGCCAGCCAGCAACTGCTGTCATACGTCAGCGGCGTCGGCCCAAGTTTGGCCTCCAACATCATCACTTATCGAGAGGAACAAGGCGGCTTCAAGAACCGCAAGCAACTCAAGGAAGTGCCGCGCCTTGGCGACAAAGCCTTTGAGCAATGCGCCGGCTTCCTGCGCATCCATAACGGGGAGAATCCCTTGGACCAAAGCGCCGTCCACCCAGAAAGTTACCACATCGTTGAAAAAATGGCCAAGTCGCTGAACGTGAAGGTGAAAGACCTTATCGGCAACAAAGAACTCATCGCGAAAATCAAGCCAGAAAACTTCGTGGAAAAAGACTTCGGCTTGGAGACCATCAACGACATTTTGACCGAGTTGGACAAACCCGGTCGCGACCCAAGAAAGACTTTCGAAGCCTTCGAGTTCGACAAGAACATCCGCGAGATCAAGGACTTGCGAGCCGGATTGACCTTGAACGGCATCGTGACCAACATCACCGCCTTTGGCGCGTTTGTCGATATAGGCGTTCACCAAGATGGCCTCGTCCACATCAGCCAGATGGCCGACCACTACATCAAAGACCCGAATGAGGTGGTACATCTGAACCAAAAAGTCCGCGTGAAGGTTTTGGAGGTCGATGCAAACAGAAATAGGATTAGTTTGACGATGAAATTGCAATAAAAAACCGCAAAATCGACAAAAAAGCGGTTTAAAGCAAAATATTTGTCCAAAAATTTGCATTTGTAAAACAAGACATCTATTTTTGCAGCTGAAATGCCATTTATTATGACTAAACTGATAAAGCCGCTTTGTTTAAGCATCGTCATTTTCGGGTTGTACCTTTCTTCAATCGCCAACCCTGTCGACCTGCAAACAGCCCAATTCGTTGCTGCCAAGTTCATGGGCACCAACGATTTGCACCTTTCTGCGACTTATCGGATGGACAACAACATTGCCGCCGTCTATGTCTTCAACACCGCTGACGGCTTCGTCATCGTTTCAGCCGACGACTGCGAAACACCCATCATCGGCTATTCCCATGAAGGCCGTTTCGACCCGAACAATGTGCCTATGCAGATGGAGGGTTATCTTCAAGATTTCGTCGACAGAATCCAATACGGCATTGAAAACCATATTGTTGCAGACGAACCCACGACAGGGCAATGGGAACTTGTGAAATCCACTGGACGGCTCAACGACCGCAAGTCCACCCAAGACGTGGAGCCTTTACTGACCGAATTGTGGCATCAGGGTTGCCTTTACAACAGCCTCTGCCCTACTATGAGCGGTCCTTGCGGACATGCAGAAGCAGGTTGTGTGGCGGTGGCCATGGGACAAATCATGCACTATTGGAAATACCCTGATATGGGTTGGGGTTACCACTCCTACTCCAATCAAGGCATCACGCTCTCAGCCGACTTCGGCAACACCGTTTACGACTGGGACCACATGCCCGATTCACTGACCGAAAGTTCTAACGAAACCGAGGTCAATGCAGTGGCAACCCTGTTGTACCATTGTGGCGTGGCAGTGGACATGGAATATAACACAAACGGTTCAGGAGCCAGTTCCAACGATGTACCTGATGCCTTGAAACGCTATTTCAACTATTCCAGGCGCGTCCACAGGGAAAAGCAATCCGATTACACAAATGACGAATGGCTGTCGATGTTGAAAAGCAGCCTTGATGTGCAACGTCCTGTGCTTTATTCGGGACATGGTGAGGCCGGGGGACATGCCTTTGTATGCGACGGTTATGACAACAACGACCTGCTGCATTTCAATTGGGGCTGGGGCCGCGCCAACGGCTATTTCGCCTTGGGCAACCTGAATCCCATCGGCTATGAGTTCAATGAGAACAATTACGCCGTTTTCGACATCATCCCGCAATTTGAGCCTTGGATTGTGGAAGCCACGCCTTATCCACCCGAGGCAGGCATCATCGAAGGAACAGGAGGATACCATCTCGGTGAACAATGCACGCTTACAGCAGTGTCCAACGAAAAATGCGAGTTCCTCCATTGGAAGAAAGACGGGAGGGTTGTATCCAACGACATGACCTATTCCTTTATCATCAACAACGATGTTGATGGCATTGAGGCCTGTTTTTCCTATAAGCCAATAAAGGATATTTCAGCGCACCATGCGCCTGACACAAACGATGTGAACAGCCCTTACGTCAGCCTGTCATGGAATTTCGACGGCAAGCACGAATGGACATTATTGAACCGATTCAGAATCGACGAGGAGAACTTGGTGACAACGGATGGCGAATACATCTATACCGCCTTTCCCTATTGGCATAACAGCCAGTTCATGTTCGGAAAATACACGATGGATGGTGAAATGGTAGAAGCCTTTAATATCGATGGAGCCAGACCAGACGGCTTGACCTGTGACGGGAACTATTTCTATTGCAGCAAAAACACCGCTTCCTACGATATTTGCCACCTGTATCGTTATGACTTTAACGACAAAACGCTTGTGGACAGCACCAATATGATGAATCGGCAGTTCTCCAAATGTGCCTATGACGCTTATTATGATGGCTTTTGGCTTTTACATTACTATCCCTCCAACCAATTATACCTGCAAACCCGTCAAGGCGAACCGATAGGCGGCACATCGATACCATCATCAATGCAATATTATCTCAATGGATTTGGAGGCTTTACGGCCAAAGACGGGAGTCCTCATTTATTGATATGTTGCGATAGTGGCATCTACGATTACGACATAGTCAACGGCAAGCTGAACACCAATTCCATAGCGAGATTGGATTATACAGGCCGTGCCGTGAATGCTTCCATCGGAAAATACGACGGCAAAGACGCCGTTTATTTGATAGCCGAGGACTATGGAACTGGAAACCATTGGATTTACATTTACGAGATTGCGTGTCATTTGTCTCCCATTTTGCACTATCGGCTTTATCGTGCCGACAACGAAGGAAACACGGTGATGCTTGCCGACGAATACACTGGCACTTCCTTCATCGACTCAACGTGGAACCACACATGCGCTGGCATGTATCGCTTCGGTATCAGTGAGGTCTACTACAATGGCTCCGAGTCGGAAATCATTTGGTCCGACCTCATCGAAAAGACGGGCTTCGGCATTGATGAGAACGACCAAGAAACACCCGAACAAGCTGTCCAAAAGGTGTTTGAAAACGGGCAAATCGTCATCATCAAAAACGGGAAACGATACACCATCACAGGACAACATTTGAATTGACATCATTAAACTCAATTTTTATGAAAAAGACTTTTTTACTTTGCATCATCATTTTCGGGTTGTACCTTTCCTCAACCGCCAACCCTGTCGACCTGCAAACAGCCCAATTCGTTGGAGCCAAATTCATGGAAACCAACGAATTGCAACTGGTCGTAACCTACCCAACGGACAAGAATGCACCAGCATTCTACGTCTTCAACACCGTTGACGGCTTCGTCATCGTTGCCGCCGACGACTGCGAAACACCCATCATCGGCTATTCCCATGAAGGCCGTTTCGACCCGAATAACGTTCCCGTGCAGCTGGAGGATTACCTTCAAGATTTCGTCGCAAGGATACAATACAACATTGAAAACCATATCGTTGCAGACGAAGCCACGACAAGACAATGGGAGTTGGTGAAGGCCACGGGACGGCTCAGCGACCGCAAGTCTGCCAAAGCCGTTGGGCCTCTGCTGACCGAGAGTTGGAATCAAGGCTGCCGTTACAACAGCCTCTGCCCGACAGGACACGGCCCTTGCGACCATTTCGAAGTGGGATGCGTGGCAGTAGCTATGGGACAAATCATGCACTATTGGAAATACCCGGATACGGGTTGGGGGTCCCACTCCTACTCCAATCAAGGTGTCACGCTCTCAGCCGACTTCGGCAACACAGTTTACGACTGGGGCCACATGCCCGATTCGTTGACCGAAAACTCTAACGATGCCGAAATTGAAGCCGTTGCAACCCTACTCTACCATTGTGGCGTCTCGGTGGACATGAGTTATACGCAAAACAGTTCGATGGCCAACTCCAACGTCGTCCCTAAGGCACTCACCCGCTATTTCAATTACTCAAAGCGGCTCCATATTGAAAAACGGAACAACTACAGCGATGAAGAATGGTCGCACATGTTGAAGGACTGCCTTGACCTGCAACAACCCATATATTATACAGGGCATGGGCAACAAGGCGGTCACGCTTTCGTTTGCGATGGCTACGACGACAACGACTTGATGCATTTCAACTGGGGATGGGGCCGTGCCGACGGTTATTTCTCTTTGGGCAACCTGAATCCTCTTGGATATTCTTTCAACAACACACAGTCCGCCATTCTTGACATCTACCCTCATTATGAACCTTGCCTTGTTATTGCCACCGCCAATCCACCAACAGCTGGCACCATCGAAGGCGCTGGAGAATACCATATCGGTGAACAATGTACGTTAAAGGTGACACCCTCACCAAACATCGACTTTTTCTACTGGAAAAAAGATGGCCAAATCGTTTCCAACGACCCGTCCTATACCATTGGCGTTGAAGCTGACACCATTATTCTCGAAGCCCATTTCACCTGCTTCCAAGTAGGCGAAATCGCTGCGAATTACTCGCCTGAGGCAAACAATCCAAACAGCACAAGCGTGAACCTGACTTGGAACCGCGCCGATACTGACTGGTTACTCTTGAAACAGTTTGAAATTGGCGAAGAACTCGGCGGCATAGCCACCGACGACGAACATATCTATGTCACTTACGCAAAGTGGAACAACCCTCCATTCGAGTTTGGAAAATACACCATGGAAGGAGATTTGGTTGAACGGTTCAACATAGAAGGCTTTAGCGGCGCCACATGCTTAGCCTACGATGGAAACAGTTTTTATTGCAATGCCGCTTCTAGCTTTTATGAAGTATTGTACCGCGTCGACCTCGACAACAAGACAATCACCGACAGCACAGACATAAACATGTGGTTCGGGACGTTGACTTACGACCCCGATTATGATGGTTTCTGGCTTGGCCATGATTATCAAGCAATCCTCTACAACCGTCAAGGCCAAAGAATCATGACAAGTCCTACAACACATTTTGATTACATAAACGGCGCAGGATATGTAGTGGCAGAAGACGGGAATCCACATCTGTTGATGTCGTTGGAATTCGGGGTTTACGATTATGACATCGTCAACAACTTCATCTTCGACCATCCATTGCTTGCTTTTGGCGAAGGTGGTAACGAAAATTTAGGCACTTGCACCGGGAAATACCATGGGGAAGATGCTTTGTTTGTTGTTGTTGGCTACACCGTCTACATTTATAAGGTCAGGAGCAACCTTGCACAAATCGTCGGTTATCGCATCTATCGCGCCGACAGCGAAGGAAACACCATAATGCTTGCCGACGGAATCAGTGGTGTGGAATACAACGACTGCACCTGGAATGATGCCGTTGCCGGCACTTACCGCTTCGGAATAAGCGAGATATTCTCCAACGGCACAGAGTCAGAAATCGTTTGGTCCGACTTCATCGAGAAAACAGACTTCGGCATCGGCGAAGACAATGGCGACCCAACCTGCCCGGCTGTCCAAAAAGTGTTCGAGGATGGTCATATCGTCATCATCAAGGACGGGAAACGTTACACCATCACTGGCCAACAGCTGAATTGACAATGATTTTGTATTTTTGCACCCTGTTTCGCAATAAAACCACGACAAATCAGTTTAAGAAGATGTGCAAATTTAGTTTACATAATGGACTGCGGGACTGCGAGTCAAACAAATACCCGAAGTCCCGTGTCCCAAAGTCAAAGAATAAATGCAGTTTAATTTTGAACAGTTATTTAATCATATAATCGAGACAAGATGAAACGATACAGGATATTTGCCCTTTTGTTGGCTTTCGCGGTGGCCACCCCTACCCTGCTTCATGCGCAAATCATTAAAGGTGAGCTGTTTGCAGGTGCCAATCTATGCCAAGTGGACGGCGACGAGTGTTATGGCTTCAAGAAAATCGGCGTCAATGCGGGCGCGGGTGCTTTGGTGCCGCTCACCAAATGGATGGACGTAGGCCTTGAGGTGATGTTCAGCCAAAAAGGTGCTTTCAAGCGCGACAGCATCACCTACAACAGCACCTATCCCCATGCCTACAACCTGAAACTCAACTATGTGGAGGTGCCACTGATGCTCTATTTCACCGACAAAAACGTCGCCTCGATAGGCGTCGGCGTTTCCTACGGGCGTTTGGTGGGCCTCAACGAATTGGATGACGGAAAGCCCTCCGACTACGAAGGCGTCAGCATAGGCACTGGCGACGGTTGCATCCATTGGCGTAACGACGACCCCAACCTGCCTGACATCAGCAAAATCGACGACATCGAAGAGCTGAACACCATCGTTTACCATCAATACCCCGGCGTCACCTACATTCCTGAAGTGGTGGCCAACTCCAACACCTATCGCGCCAACGATTTCAACATTTGCGCCGACCTGCGTTTCCGCGTATGGGAAGGCCTGCATCTTGAGGCCCGCTACCAGTATTCGCTTAGTCCGCTGCGTTACAGGATGTCTTACAGTGACCCGAATCAACTGCTGCCCTCCCAAATCAGGAAACAGTACAACAACACCATCACCATCCGTCTCGTCTACATCTTCAACGAGCACCGCAGCAAGGCCAACCGCGAAGCAATGCAAAAATAACATTACTTGCTTATGGAAAATAGCAATTCGCTTATACCACTTTCCCAAGCCGTCGAAGCCATCAAAACCGCCATTCTGCAAGGCCAATACGAGGCCGCTAAAGAAGTCAATCGTGTGCAATTGGCAGTCTATTTTGCCATTGGTAAATACTTGTCGAAAAACACAAAACGATTTGCTTGGGGTACAAGCGTAATGGATAAGATTAGCGAACAACTTCGTAAAGAACTTCCAGGATTGAGAGGTTTTTCTTCTTCCAACCTTTACGAGATGCGGAAATTCTATGAAGCATGGAAAATGTTGGACGCTGATTTTCCAGTTGCGTCTGGAAAAATTGAAAATGCCTCCAATAATCCTATTATTATTGACGAATCTCAAGAACAATCAAATTTTCCAGTTGCGTCTGGAAAATTACAAACATCTGATTATCACATTGATATATACAACACAATATCTATTCCAAACATAGCGGAATTCCCAATCGAGGACTTTTTCAAAGTACCTTTTTCTCACCATATAAGGATTGTTTCGTTGCAAAAAGAAGTGTATGCCCGTTACTATTACATCCACCGTACAGCAGAGGAACACTTGTCGGTCGAGGCTTTGGAAAGGCTCATCAAGCGGCAAGCCTACGAAAACCAAGAAAAATTGCCCAACAATTTCGTGCAGACCTTTCCCAACTCAAATTTGGCTCGCAAGGCCGTAATGATGTTCAAAGACTCTTATACGCTAAATTTCATCAATGTGGAGGAAATTGGGGAACGCGACAAGGAAGATGTTGATGAAAGAATTGTGGAACAGCAGATTGTACAGAATATCAAGAAGTTCATCATGACTTTCGGGAAAGATTTCACTTTTGTAGGCAACCAGTATCATTTGGAAATTTACGGAGTGGAATTGTTCCCCGACTTGATTTTCTTCAACCGTGAACTTAATGCCCTTGTGGTCGTTGAACTGAAAACAGGCGAGTTCAAAAGCGGATATTTGGGTCAACTGATGGGCTATTTGCAAATCCTTGACGACCATGTGAAGAAACCGCACGAAAACCCTTCCATCGGAATCGTGCTTTGCAAATCGGCCAACAAAGCATACGTTGAATACGTGATAAAGGAATACAACAAACCCATGGGCGTGGCAACCTATCACACCTCTGACGACATGCCCGAAAACCTCCGCAAAGCCCTGCCCAACATTGAGGACCTGAAAAGACTGCTGTCTGACGATATAAACTGACCGGAAATGCAGAACCGCTTTATCAAGAATATCATTTTCCTCTTGTTTCTCAATTTGTTGGTGAAGCCGTTCTGGATTCTCGGCATCGACCGTGAGGTGCAAAACCTGATTGGCGATGCGTCCTACGGCACCTACCAGGCCCTGCTCAACTTCTCCTACCTCTTTTATATATTGCTCGACCTCGGCATCACCAACTTCAACAGCCGCGCCGTCGCGCAAGACCCGAAAAACCTTTCCAAACACTTCGGCGGACTTACCGAAATCAAGCTGCTGCTCGGGCTGCTTTATGCCGTTGTCATCTTCATCGTCGGCTATCTGCTCGGCTATTGCGAAGGACTGAAATTCAAGTTGTTGTGCTGGTGTGGATTGAACCAAATCCTGTTGTCGTTCATCCTCTATCTCCGCTCAAACATACAAGGTTTGTTGCTCTTCAAGCAAGACAGTATTTTAAGTGTTTTCGACCGCGTTTTGGCCATTGTCATCATGAGCCTTGTGCTGTGGAGCGGCTGGTTCCCGAAGGAAAAGTTCAACGTCATCTGGTTCCTGCAAGCCCAAACTTTGGCTTACGTCTGCACCATCGTCTTCGCCTTGACCATTGTGCTACGCCATGTCGAGAAACTCAGTTTCAAAATCAATTTCCAGTTTTTCAAGGAGATACTGCGGCAAAGCCTGCCTTTCGCCTTGCTTGTGCTGCTGATGAGCGTCTATAGCCGCATCGAACCCGTCCTGCTTGAACGACTTTTGGACGACCAAGGCACCCAAGCTGGCGTTTATAGTCGCGCCTACCGCCTCTTCGATGCGGGCAACAACATCTCCAACCTCTTCGCTATCATGCTGTTGCCCATGTTTGCCGCCACGCTGAAGAACAAGCTGGAACTCAACAACTTGGTCAAGACCTCGTTTAATGTCATTGTGGCTATGGCAGGTATCGTATTGATTATGTGCGTGTTCTATCGCCAAGAAATCATGCTGATGATGTATAGCCCCGAAGAGGCCGAAACCGAAGCCGCTTACCTAATACGCATCGGGCAATACGCCAACGTGTTTCCCCTGTTGATGGGAAGTTTCTTCTGTCTGTCAACGACTTACGTTTTCGGAACCTTGCTCACCGCCAATGGAAGCCTCAAACAACTCAACCTTGTGGCGGCTGCGGGCGTGGTCATCAATATCTTGCTGAACCTAATTGTGATACCGCGATTCAAGGCGGTGGGAGCGGCCTGCACCAGCCTTTCCGTGCAAGCAGTCACAGCCTTCATGCAATACCTTCTCGCCAAACGCATCCTGAAGTTGGAAATACACGGTCGCTATTGGATTCACGTTGTTGTTTTCCTTGCCACCGTAGCCTTGGTCACCTTCCTCGTCAAGCAACTGAATATCAATTGGATGATGGGCTTCGTCATCGCGTTTGCGGTCAATTGCGCTGCCATTTTCCTCACCCGATTGCTCAGCCTCAAGGAAATCATCGCCTTGGCGCTGCCCAAAGGAAAAAATGACTGAAAACCATATTTTTGATTGCCATTTCAACGAAATTCCCTACCTTTGACAACTCATTTATACTGAATCTATGGACGATAGACAACCTAACTCATACAGTTCCAAATACTTATGCAGGCTTTTGGTAGACTATAGACGACCCATCCTCATCATTCTTTCAGTGGCCGCCTTTTGTGCCGTCATTTTCAGTGCACCTTTTTTCATCACTCCACTGTACAAGTCAACGACGGTAATCTACCCCACCTCCAGCAACTCCACCTCCAAAGTGCTCATCAGCACCACTTACCAGTCGGAGAAAGACATCATGAACTTCGGCGAGGACGAGCAGACCGAGCAAATGCTGCAAGTGCTGAACTCAAACCGTGTGCGCGACAAGGTCATCTCCCGCTTCAACCTCATGGAGCATTATAACATCAAGCCCGACAGCAAGTATCCCTACACCAGACTCAACAAACTTTACGACAGCCGAATCAAGTTCCGCCGCACGGAATACAACGCCGTGAAAATCACCGTCCTTGATTCCGACCCCGCACTTTCGGCACGGATGGCCAACGACATTGCCGAGATTTTCGACAGTACGATGAACCAAATCCAAAAGGAAGTGGCGGTGAAGGCTTTCAGGCTCGTGGAAGACGAATACAACTTGCTCTGCGCAGAGATGGCCCAGTTGGAAGACTCGCTGAATACCTTGCGCAAGCTCGGCGTGTTTGACTATGAGTCGCAAGTGGAGATGCTCAGTCGCCAGATGGCCGTCGAGCTTGGCAAAGGCAACACCCAAGGCATCAGGAACATACAAGAACAATTGGACATCCTTGCCGAATATGGTGGTGCTTCCTACGCCATCAACGAGCGCTTGGACAACGACCGTTTGCAACTCTCGTTGGTCAAATCAAAATACGAAGAGGCCAAGATGGACGCCACGCAAGACATCCCGCGCAAGTTCGTAGTCACCTCTGCCTTCCAAGCCGAGCGCAAGAGCTATCCCGTGCGTTGGATTATCGTGGTAGTCACGGTGTTGAGCACCTTCCTGCTGCTCCTTTTCTGCATCGTGGCCTACGACCGCTCGCGCCACTTTTTTCGTGACAAGGCCGAGGAAGGAGCGGCCTCCACGACCCCAAAGAGAGAAAAAGCAAAAACAGCATAAACCCTTAACTGACAACATTTTGAAAACAACAAGAATACCAATGGATAACAACTTCAACAACCTTTCATTAGTACAAATCATCCTGAAATGGAAATGGCACATCGCCATCATCACCTTGGCAGCGGCCATCTGTGGTGCCATTTTTTCCAGTTCAATGTTCATCACGCCTTTATTCAAGTCGGAGGCCGTGGCCTATCCCGCCAACATCAGCCCCTATTCCGACGAGAGCGAGACCGAACAAATGCTGCAAATCATCAACTCGCAGTCCATCACGGACTCCATCATCGAGAAGTATGACCTCTGGACGGACTACAAGATCGACAAGAACTACAAGTTTGCCCGGACTTACATGCTCAACGAGTACCGCAGCAAAATCAAGATTGGCAAGACGCCCTACGAGGCCGTCAGCATCACCGTGATGGACAAAGACCCCATGGTGGCCTGCAACATTGCCAAAGACATTTTGAAATTCTACGACCAGAAGGTACACGACCTGCACACTCAAAAGGTGGCTGAAGTGGTTGCCATGTACGACATGCAGCTCAAGTTGAAGCAGCGCGACATCGACTCGCTGAAACAGGACCTTACCAACCTTGCCACCAATTACGGTGTGCTCAACTATTCCGGCCAGCTCCGCGAGGTGACGCGCGGTTTCATCAACGGCTCTTCGAAAGCCACCGACCTGAAGTCGAACCTCGAACAATACGGTGCCGATGCCGTCGACTTGGAGACCAAGATCATCGCCGAGGCCAACACCTATTCGCTCATCAAGAGAGACTACGAGCAGAACCTGCGTTTCTTCAACTCGCACCTCACCTACTCCAACATCGTCACCGAGCCGTTCCCCGCCGACAAGAAGGCCTTCCCCGTGCGTTGGGTGGTCGTCGCGCTGAGTGCCTTGGGTGCCTTGTTGCTCTCCATCGTAGTCATCTTCATCATTGAGAACCGCAACCGCTTCGTTGGCGAAACCAAATAAGTTGTGGAGAAACGGGCAAAGATAGCATGGCTTTACCTCATCGCGGCACTCTTTATCGCCGTGGGGCTGTTCTTCGTCGTGAAGAAGAACACCTATCTCTTTTTTGCCCTGCCCGTCGTTTTGGGTGTGCTGCTGCTCTACATCTTCTCATTAGACAAAGTGCTGATGCTCACCTCGTTCTGTGTGCCGCTTTCGGTCAACTTGAAAGCACTTGAGGCTGGATTGGCCATCTCGCTGCCCGCCGAGCCGTTGCTGATGGGCATCCTTGTGCTCTTCTTGGCCAAAATGCTTTACGACGGCAAGTACGACAAACGCATTTCCCATCATCCTATTGCCATCGTCATCTACTGCATGTTCGCGTGGATGATCGTGACCACCATCACGAGCGAGATGCCTTTGGTGTCGCTGAAGTTCATCCTTGCAAGGCTGTGGTTTGTGGTACCAGCCTTCTTCCTTTGCGCCATCCTTTTCAAGAACCCGAAAAACATCCATTGGTTCATTTGGCTCTACATTTCGGCCCTGTGCATCGTGTGCATCTACACCATCATCCATCACGCGCAGTATGGCTTCGACGGCGACTCGGCCCACTGGGTGATGTCGCCTTTCTATAACGACCACACGGCCTACGGCGCGGCTTTGGCCATCTATCTCATCCTCGCCTTGACCTACGCTTTCCTGCCCAATATCAAGCCGAGTCGCAAGCTCGTCATCATCGGCGTGGTGGTGCTGCTCAGTGTGGCACTTATGCTCTCCAACTGCCGTGCAGCCTGGCTGAGCATGATTGCGGCCATTGCGGTCTTGATGTGCATATTGTTCAAAATCAAGTTCCGCTGGATTGCTGCCGTCGCCATCATTCTGGTGGGCTTGTTCCTCACTTTCCAAAACCAAATCATCGACACATTGGAGAAGAACAACCAAGACGCTTCGGGCGACCTTGTGGAAAACATCCAGAGCATCACCAACATCTCCACCGATGCCTCCAACCTTGAGCGCATCAACCGCTGGCAGTCGGCCTTCCGCCTGTTCAACGAGCGGCCTGTTTTCGGCTGGGGGCCTGGCACTTACCAATTCGTCTACGCGCCTTACCAGATGTCGAAGGAGAAGACCATCATCAGCACCAATGCCGGCGATGGTGGCAATGCCCACTCCGAGTATTTCGGTCCTTTGGCCGAGCAAGGCGTCATAGGCTCGCTTCTCGTCGTCGTCCTCGTCGTTGTGACTATCTATTGTGGCATCAAGACTTACAGCCGATGCAAGAACAGGAAAGCAAAGATCCTCGTTCTCGGTGCCACCCTTGCCTTCTTCAGCTATTTCGTTCATGGTTTCCTCAACAACTTCTTGGACACCGACAAATTGGCCATTCCCGTTTGGAGCCTTGCCGCGCTGATTGCCGCCATTGATGTGTATTACGCTGACAAGGAAGAATTTGTAGCCGTGACCGATGGGCAGACCGAGGAAAAGTTGCCATGAAATTCCGCCATTGCATAACAGGTTTGTTTTGGGTGCTTGTGGCCAATGTGCTTGTCTCTTGCCACAGCCCGCAGCACGAGGCACGGCTGATAGTGCGCTGTGCCGCCCATGTCGCACTCTACAGCGGCTACGTCCAGCAGCATTACAATGAAAATGAGATTGCCATGCGGTCGCAAGTTAAAATGGACGATTTGTTTCTTTTACCTGCTTGATTCTCATTGATGAAAAAAACTTTTCACTCATTGGGCGTTTGGAGGGGGTACGATATATGTCGAAAAAAAAGGAACTTGATTCAAGCCTTGCGGGTAGCGGAGGTGTTGCTGATATAATAGTTTTATGTACTTTTGTGACATGAAAAAGGTTTTGTCAATAGTGTTTTTGCTTGTTTTGGCTTTCGTCTCATGCAAAAAGCCAATAGTTCCAAGCCTGGAAGAGGATGTGCTTTACGAAGTAGAAGGCTATTTTATCCAAAAGCCCGATAGCATTTTGCAAATTCTTGACACACTGAATCTTGACATGCTTTCCGAAAAGGAACGGGCGCATTATTGCCTGCTGCGAGTCTGCGTATACGACGCTCTTTTCAAATACGACAACGAAACCGATAGTTTACTACAAGTGGCCGAAAGCTTTTTTGTTGGCGGGAAAGACAAATATTTCGAGGCTCGGACTTGCGAGGCTCTTTCAAGAATTGCCTTCAAAATGGGCAAAGGCGAGCAATACAAACTCGATTGGCTGCAAAAGGCCGTGGAGAGCATTGACCAATGCAAGCATGTTGACGAGCGTTTCATCCGTTTTTGCCCCAAACCAACCACAGAACAAGATTGGCTTGAAACATACAAATACAGACTACATTGGCGGTTGGGCATGACCTATTTGGATGCTGATTATAGCGAAGAAGGCTTTCATCACTTGAAAATTGCCGAAAGTTATTTCGCTGAAAAGCAAAAATATGCTATGCATTCCCTCGCGGCATTTATGTTGGGAAACGCTTATTTAACCAAAACGAAATACGACAGTTGCCAATTATATTACCGCATCGGATTGGAAGCTGCTGAAAAAGCCGATGACAAGGATTTGTGCATCTTATACCCTCTCTCCATGTCCAAGTTCTACGAGCGCTTGTTTAGAAATCAACAATTTGAGACAGAGGAAGATGGTCAACGCTTGCTTCGACAATCGATTTCGGAGTGCCAACAAGGCTTGGCGATGTATGAAGAACCAATGTTCAGGTATAAGGACGGATTTTATTCCCAATTAGGCAATGCTTATTACAATCTCAAGCAATTTGATTCGTGTATCTATTTTTCTGAAAAACAAATAGATTTCCTCACAGAACGGCGCTTCCAGATTGTCCCAAACGACGAAAACTCATTGCTGTATTATAGGCTCTACAAGTCATTTGAGGCCTTAGGTGATTCTGAGAAGGCTTTGCACTATGCCAACCTATATATTGAAATGCAAAAAGCCTTGAAAGATGGACCTAAAGCTGTGGAAAAAGTAAAGAATGAATACGAGAAGAAATTCGAAATGATACGGTTGCAGACTGATCAACAAGCCAAGCGCCTACGGCTCTATATGTTGCTTGCCTTGACCTTAACAGCTCTCACAATTGCTCTTTGGCTAGCCTACCATTATCGTAAGGAGAAGGAAATCGAGGCGATGAAGTTCCAAGATATTATCCAACGGTTGCAATCGGAATTGGAGCAACATTCGCAACACTCCTTGCAGGCCATGCAACAACGGGCCATGGCTCTTTTCAAGTCAGACAAAGCGGCAGAACGCATCCTAACGGAATTTGAGACGAGTTATCCGCAGGCCATGGAAAAACTAAAAGCAACCTATCCCGAACTGAACGAGGCTGAATGCAAGGTAGCTATCTTTTCTCTCCTTGGCTTCCGTGTTAAGGAAGTGGCCCAACTCCTCGACTTGAGTGCCAATACGGTAACAAAATACCGCACCAACATCCGCAAAAAGTCAGGATTGGAAGCCTTTTCCGACTTCATTTCTTGAAGAAAAACCAATACTTTGTCAATTTTCAACATGTTGTTCTGCAAATAATTGCGTTTTTCTGGTCAAGAAAAAGCAATACTCTGGGTTTTCTATTGAAAAAATCGCGGATTTTTTCTATACTTTTGTCGCAACAACATTAAAATCGTAGCATTATGAAAAAACTAACATTCATTTTCGCCTTGTTGACAACAGCAACATTTTGCCAAGCCCAAGAAATCGTGACAGAGTTTTGGCATGAAAACGGAAAGTACTTCAATTTCCATAACATTGTGGAAACCAGCGACAACTGCCTGATTTTGTCGTGTCCCATGTTTGAGGAAGCCTTCTCGGGTTCCGGTATTGGCAACATGTTTTACAAGGTTTCCATGACTGGTGAATTGTTGGATTCTCTGCTCATCGCCTCGAACAATGTTCCGTTGAAAACGCTGTTTGAACCCATTCCCGATATGGAGGGCGCTTTTCTCTATGGCCGTTTTGAGCAAGAAGAAAGCGACAGCACCACCTATATCAGGCTCACCTTCCTTGACAATAACCTGAACCTAATGGACCACTTTGAAATACCTGTTGAGAGCTATCTCGACGATTTCATCATCACAGCTTCAGACCTTTTCATCGATCCCCAAGGCGACATTATCGCATCCTATTGGGGGTCTCAATACTTCAACATGCTTCGGATAGGAATCGATGGAACGATAAAACACAGAAAGGAAATGGAAATGGATAGCGGCTTACTATTGCAACCCAAACATACAGGATTGTTCACCAATGCACCCTTGACTTATTATTATTTTGGGAAAAAAATAGGAGGTGGGTTGCAAGCCTATTTCATGGACTCATTATTTCACGTCGTTGGAGATTATGAGTATTACAAAACGAACAACACCAATTGGTTCGTGGGGGGGATGCAAGAATATATCGTTCCCTACAACGATTCGATTCATATTTTGGCATCTCGATTCCGACAAAACGTATCCCATAGTTGTACAGCCTTGGCAAAACTTGACAATCAATTCAATCTTCTGAAAATCAGTTTGTTTGAAGAGGAATATCCTTACAATAGCATTGGTCCCATACAAGCCATAGTTGCTGCACCAGACACTATTTATTATGGCTTCATGACAGGCACAGGGTGTTTTAACCAATTGGCACTTGTTTGCTATGACGCGGATTTGGATACTCGTTGGACACGCTATTTCCTTGAGCCTGACATGTTTCATTTTGCCACCTGTATGGCCGTCTTGCATGACGGGAAAGTGGCAATAGGCTCATATAAATATGGAGAGAATCCAGGAGGCATTTCCGTGGTCATCATCAAAGACGAGCTTTGGGATGTTCCTGAAAACCAAGCTTTCATCCGTCCCTACGCCTTCTACCCCAACCCCGCCAAAAACGAACTCCACCTGAGTTATTCACCCGACGTGCAGCCTGCCCGAATCGAGCTTTACGACCTGCAAGGCCGCCTGTTGCAAACCCAGACGCAGGGCCTTGAAAGCATCGGACTGGAAGGCCTTGCGGTTGGTCAGTATCTGATGAAAGTAACACTCAACAATGGAAAGACTTTTACTGATAAAGTGGTAAAAGAGTAAAGGAATACAAAAACGCCGCCAAGACTTCTCTTGACGGCGTTTTTACATAGATTGAACGCGTTCCTTCTTTATTCGATAGCGACCAATTCCAGTTCGATCAGCAGCGGTGAATAAGCCGGAAGCATATCCTTGTCAATCTCAATCTCACCAAAGGCTTGCGATGAAGGCGTCACCAATTTGACCTTCGTGCCTGGCGACATGGTCATCAAAGCCTCCTCAATGGCAGAAATCATCTCACCCTGACCAATCGTGAACGACATCGGCTCGCCATAGTCGTAGCTCGACTCCACCAAATCGCCCTTCAGGTTGCTCAAGGTGTAATGCACCATGACTTTGTCGCCCCATTTGGCCATATTGCCTTCAACCACATTAATGGGAACGATGTAAATTCCTGTTTCAGTGGGTTCTACGGTGATGCCGTTGGCCTTGACATAGTTTTCCAAAAGCTGCGCTTCCTGCTTTTGCTGGCGGTCTTTTTCGGCCTGTTTCTCAGCCTGAATACGCACCTGCTTGGCATCGTATGCAGCTTGGTCGAGCACCTCGTTCATTTTCAGCCTGACCACCAACGGCGCGTATGGCTTGATATAGCCTTGGTAGCCCACGCTGTCGAAGCCCAGTTCCGAAGGAATGACGAAACGCATCGAACCGCCCACGGGCACCATGCCAAAAGCCTCGTTGAAGCCCTGGCAAATGAACTCCTCGCCATATTGCATCTCAATGGGTTCCACCCCGAATGAGTTGATCATCGTGTCGCCATCGATGCTGCACAGCATCAGGTCGAAGTTGATGTAGTCGCCCAACTGGGCCATCTTGCCCTTGCCCGTCTTTTCCATCACAATCAGTCCCGATTCGGTGACGACGTTTTTCTTGTCGGCCTGCAAGCCCACAAGATAATCGTTCTCCACCATGCGAAGACTATCCAACATAGCACTACGCTCGGCTTGGATGACTTCCAAAGGCTTGATCGACAACAGCTTGATTTCATAATAGATAGGTTTCCCCATGTATTCCGCAGGCACATTCATCTGCATCACAGTGAGAAACACCGAGTCGGAAAGCACGACCAAACTCGCCGAGTCGCCGACATGCATCATGCGTATGGCATCCGTCACGTCGCCAACGAAATCGCCTTTCTTAATCTCTATCTCAAGCGGCGCATCACCTGCCGTGGTGAACAGCATGGTGTCGTTGAAGAATTGTGACATCTCAATGGTCACGCCATCGCCAATGCGAGGCAAATCGCCTTCGGTATGACGCTCGTGGAACTTCATGTATGCACCCGATTCCATCTGCTCGTAGCCCGGAAACATGGAGTCGTTCTTGCACGAGGCCAATAACAGCAACAGCGCAACGGCAATTATTGACTTTAGATTCTTGCTCATCGCGGCATGTCTTCAAAATCAACAAGTTCCACCTCAAAAACGAGGTTGGAGAAAGGCTTAATCAATTCGCCTGCAGCGCGGTCGCCATAGCCGAGGTAGTAAGGGATGTAAAGCATACCCTTTTCACCTTTCGACATGAGTGCGATACCCTCGTCCCAGCCGGGAATGACCTGACCTATGCCCAAAGGGAACTGAATCGGCTGCTCGCGGTCGTATGACGAGTCGAACTTGGTGCCGTCAAGCAGTGTGCCTGTGTAATGCACCGAAACCAGTTGTCCTTCTACAGGTTTCTCACCATTGCCCGGTTGTGTCATCACATAGTAAAGCCCTGATTCCGTGGGTTCTGCCACAATTTTTTTCTTGGCAAGGTATTCTGTCAGGGCTTGTGCAGCTTGGGCACTTTCTTCTGCGTGATCGGCAACCATCTTGGCAACACGCTCAGTCACAGCCTTTTTATTCTTGGCAGCCATACGCGAAAGGTACAGGCTTTCAGGATAGATGTCGTCGATACGGATGTCGAAACGCATCACGTCGGTCGACTTGAACTGCTCAGGCAGCGTAGGCTGACCAAAGAAGGTGCGGAACGTCGAGTCGATGTTGACGATGAACGACACAGAGTCGCCCGCGTGTGTCATAGCAAGACCTTCAAAGATGTCGCCCGGGAACATCGGCTCCATGAGTTGGAGCGTGTTGGGCATCACCGGGATGACGGGCATCGTGTCATTGACGACACAACCTAACTGGACATCAATCAACTCTCCAATTTGGGGAGTGGCACCTTCGTTCTTGTTGTAGAAACGATAATACAGGCCGTTTTCGGTCTTCTGATAGCCTTCATACGGCACTTTCTCTTGGCTGCAAGCGGTCATTACGCCTGTCAGCATCATGGCAGCAAGAGCCACGAACATGAAATTTTTCTTCATTTTGAAATAATTTAATATGTTACTATTCGGAATTATTCTGCAATATCTTTTGACTTCAGGACGTGGGACGTGGGACTTCGGGACGTAGGACTTCGGGTATTTGTTCGACTCGTTGTCCCGCAGCCCCGCAGTCTCGCAGTCTCAAAGTCCATTATGTAAACTAAACATACTCATCTACTTAAACTGACTTATTCGATAATATCAACCAACTCCAAGTCAAACACCAGATTGCTGTAAGCGGGAATGTTGCCGTAAGGGTTCTCGCCGTAGGCCAAGGTGTAAGGAATCACGAAACGCCCCTTCTCGCCCACGCGCAACAATCCGATGGCTTCCTCAAGGCCGCGAAAAACGGAATGGTCGCCGTACTTCACATCGTAAGTACCGCCCAACTGCTCGGAACTGCCCAACGGCGTACCGTCCAAATAGGTGGCATCGAATCGAATGCGGGCCGTTTGTCCCAATTCCACCTTCGCGCCTGCGGTGGTATCAGCCACGGCGTAAAACAGACCACTCTGCGTGACCGTTATAATTTTGTTGTCCTTCACAAAGTCCCAAAACGCCTGCTCCGACTTGGCTTTCAAAGCCTTCTTCTCTTCCTCGGCTTGCTTGAGAACCTCTGCTTGCGACGTGATTTTCAACAATTTGATGTCGTAAACCATATTGGAATAGGACGGCACCTCGCCCACCTGATACTCTCCGTAAGCCATCTCAAACGGGATGATGGCCTTGACGCGCTCGCCAAGGTGCATCTTGGGCAACACTGCCTCCCAGCCCGGAATCACCATGTTCTCACCAAGCACAAACGTGAATTTCCTGTCCATGTCAAAAGTGGATCCAACCTCTTTTCCGTTGAGCAGATAGGCGGCAAAATCAAGTTCCACCTTCTCGCCTTGAACTGGGCAACGCCCCCTTCCTTTCTCCATAGGTACAATGTAAATACCTGATTCATCAGGGGTTACTTTAATGTTTTCGCGTTGGATATAGGCAGCCAATTCAGCGTGTGAGGTTTCCATCATCCGTTGCTTCATTTGCTCTATCTCAGCTTTAAACTCTTCCTCCGTCTTTACCTCAAGCAGTTTCATTTCATAGCGGAAATAGTCGTCGGGAGTGAGGCCCACTGCGGCAGGGTCTTGGTCGTAACAAAGGAGGGCAATGGAGTCGGCTTTCACATAAAACGAAGCCGAATCGCCGACGTGCAGCATGGCGTAAGCCTCCTGCAAGTCGCCCGCAAACATCGACTCAGACAGTTGCGAATAGAGCGCATTGCTTTGATTCCGAAAGTCATAGTACAGGGAGTCATGCAGATAGCAAGCCATATCCAACTTCAAGAAATCGGTCAACTGGGCCTTGGGAGCCGAGTTATTCTGCTGATGGAATTTATAGTACAGTCCATCGGCTGTTTTCGTGTAACCAGGAAACTTGCCTTGATTGCAAGAAGTCAACATTGCAGAAAGGCAAATCAAGATAATCAGTGAATATCTATTCTTCATAACTTATTGATTTTCTATTACTTTTATCGTATAAACCAAAGTGGCGTACTCAGGAATCCTGTTGTCGTCGCCATGCAAGCCGTATGCCAGATGGAAGGGGATGATGAGCTTGGCCACATCGCCATAATGCAGGTAAGCCATCGCCTCATTTAGCCCCGACTCGACACCACCCTCGCCCACTTTGAAAGTCTTAACACCTTCTTTATCAGAGGAATAAATCATTTCTCCCTTCAGCGATTGAAGCTCATAATCAAGGCTGACAACATCACCGTTCGCAATTTGTTTTCCATCACCTTGCCGAATAATCTGATAACGCAAACCCGTCCCCGTCCTCACCATCTCCAAGCCATGACGCTGCACGTAATTCTCAATCTCCTCTTCCTCCTCGTTCAGCAGGTAACGGTTGGCGGTTTCCATGCTCTGTTTCATCTCTTTTTTGGGAATCTCCACGGGCTTTTTCGGCTTTTCATTGCAGGCAAAAAGCGAAACCAACAGCAACAATATCAAATATTTAGCCTTATTCATCATAGCGCAACTCCTCATATTCAGGCAGAATGGCTTTCAGCCTTTTGATGGTCGTTTTCATATTGATGACGGTAGTGCTTCCGCCCGCCGCGTTGGTGTGGCCGCCGCCTTTGAAATGCTTGCTTGCCAAGTCGTTGACAGAAAACGAGTCTTTCGAGCGGAACGACAGCCTGATTTGGTCCTGACGCTCTGTGACAAGCACAGCCATCTTGATTTTCTTCATCGAAAGCGGGAAATTCACGATGCCCTCGGTGTCGCCTGGCTGAAAGTTGAATCTATTCAACTCTTTCATTGTCAGTGAGATGATAGCCACAGCATAATCCGGAAGCACCTCCATCTTATGCCCGATGGCGTAAGCCAACAAACGAAGACGGTTTTCCGTGAAACTGTCATAAATCATCCGGTGGATATAGTTGTAAGGCATCGACTTCCCGACCAACTTGCCAGCCAATTCAAAGGTGCGCGGATGATAGATGGAATGCGAGAAGCAACCTGTATCGGTCATAATACCGACAAAAAGGTTGGTGGCCACGCTTTCAGTGAGATATTGCTCACCGTAATGCAACACGATTTCAGTCACAATTTCCGAAGCACTCGAAACGTGAGTCTCTGAATAATAACAAGTTATATGCTCCAAATCGGGGTCAATGTGATGGTCGACCAAGATGCGTGGGCAACGGGTCTTCCCAATCTCGTTATGCAACACTGCGCTACGAGCCAAATTGTTGAAATCCAGCATCATGATAGCCTCAGCCTCGGCGATGGCAGCCTTGCAAGCCTCGTCCTCGCGCTCAAAGACCAAGATGTCGTTGGCACCGGGCATCCAAGCCAAAAATTCAGGGAATGTGTTGGGACACACCATCTTGACCTCATGGCCTTTCAGCCGAAGAAACTCAGCCATAGCCAGCATCGACCCAATGGCATCGCCGTCAGGGTTGACATGGCAAGCCAAAGCAAACCGTTTGAGTGTCAACAAAATAGCGTCAAATTGTTCGTAGAATTGTTCCGTTTGCATTGCGTTCAGAAAAGTGTGCAAAAGTACAAAAAAATCTCTTCACACCTATTAATATAAGCGTATTATTTCGGCGCAAGACTTTGAAACCCATAAATACCATCAGCGGGGCGACAAAACCTCAAACGAATGGTCGGCGTAAACCATGATGATTTGGGTCAAATCACGGTTGTTGGGCAAGGGAAGTGGCTTTTCGACGATAGGTTTGGGCGTGGTATCAGGCGCAAACAGCGTGCCTTCCATCGCATCAACCTCCGTTTCAGGTGCAATTCTTGAGGATTCCACAGTTTCAGCCACAACTTTCGGCTCGACGAAAGGCTCCGACACCGTCATCGGGCCTTTGCCCATAACAATCCAATCCAAATTGTACTCGGGAAAAGTTTCCTTCAACTTCTTGACGAACTCAAGGCTGGGGTTGTTGCGTCCCGCGAGGAGGTGAGAGACATTCGAAGGTTGTATGCCAAGACGCAGGGCAAACTCGGCGGCAGTCATATTTTTGGCACGGATGATGTGCGCAATGCGATCCTTCATTTCAGTATATTCCATGATGATAACCCCTTATAATTTTCAATTTTCACATTCAATTTCGGTTACAAAAGTATACATTTTTGTTTTACAAAACCATCTTTGAGAAGTTTATTTTTGTAAATATGTAGAATTCACAAAATCCATTGAAGTAATTTTTTAAGTATTTATATCTATATAATTGAATTTCAAATTATTAAATATATAAATCTTAAATCTTTAAATATTGGTATTTTTCTTCGATTATTTATTACTTTACTTTATATAATATTATATAAATATTTGATAATAAGTGTTTTATTACTTTATTGTAAAGAATTTGATATACATTTATATTTCTCAAATGTTTACAATTCTGTATCCTGAATATTTATTTTTGTAAATATATTTGTATGTTTCTGATTATTATGTATTTAGTTTTTGTATATTTACATTTGTAATATTTTGAAACCGTCGCAAAAACCGACTTCAAAAAACGTCATATTTTCATTTTCTGACACATTTTGACCTGTAAATTCATCCGTAAGACAAAGCCTCGCAGCGGGGCTGAAAACGGCTCTCCCACCCTATCATTTAATTCCGTATTTTTGCAGCCCGAATGAAAACCCGAAGCCATCACATACAAGACCTGATCAGCGAAGGAGAGCACCAAACCCTCGACTTCAAGTTTGAGATTTCGGACAGCCGCAAGATTGCCCGCTCGCTCGCCGCCTTTGCCAATACCGATGGCGGACGTTTGTTGGTGGGCGTGAAAGACAACGGTACCATTGCCGGAGTGCGCTCAGCCGAGGAAATACACATGATTGAGGCCGCCGCCGAAATGTATTGCCAGCCCCCAGTCGACTATAATACTAAAGAATGGAACGTTGGAGGCAAGGCCGTGCTTGAGGTCATCATCCCTAAAGACTTGAAAGACAAACACAAAGCCCCTGACCATGAGGGACATTACAAGGTGTTTATCCGTGTGGCCGATGAGAATCTTGTGGCCGACAATGTATTGGTCAAGGTGTGGCAAGCGGAAAAATACCATCATGCCGCAAAAATCACCTTCAGTGAAGCAGAAACCTTGTTGCTCCGTTATCTCACTGAAAACCAAGAAATCACGACGAAAGAGTTTCAACAATTGGCCCATATCGGGAAACGCAAGGCCGAAGCCATACTTGCCGATTTCGTCAGCATCGGCACCTTGAAACTGATTCAGACAAGCCAAGGAACGACATTCAAATCCAACGAAAAGACGGATTGAAAAAAGCAGTTGGCTATTATTCACAACTTTTTTACTAATTTTACAGCGTGATTTCCAACAGATGCGGAAACGACTACTTTACATATTCATTATTTTGACATTCAGTTTGTTAGGTTTTTCTCAAGAGCCTTCCCAAGATTCTGTTGTGCCCAAAAAACCGAAAGCCGTCCCTTCGTTTCCCATCGATTCCACCTTCGTCACCTACACAAGTTACCATTTCGACAGCATTTTCTTGAAAAGCACAAAAGTCGTTGACACAAGCACCTTCCATGCACCCATTTTCGAGCCTTTGGAGAAAGAGCATACCGTTTACAACACACTGAGCAACACTGGATTGGCGCATAAGTCGATGCGATTCAAGAACTTGAGAGACACAGGTTTCGACATGAGCCTACCAGCCTATAACGCCTTCATCCAAAATGAGCGCAACATAATCTGTTACCAAAGCGTGTTGCCTTATTCCGAAGTGCGCTATGTGATGACCTCGGGCGACAAGGAGCAACATCTCAACGTCCGCTTCGGACGGCAATTCCTGCGGCGACTGTTCGTGTCGTTTGCCATCAAGTCGGAGATGTCGCCAGGCGTCTTCAAAAACAACAAGTCGACCAACAACTACTTTTGGATTAATGCACATTATTTTACTGAAAACCAACGATATGCAGCGTTGTTTTACGCCTATCGAAACAAGTTGGATATGCAGGAAAACGGCGGCATTGTGAACGATGAGACTTACATTTCTCACACTGAAACCGACAACTCCGTCATCACTACCAACCTCAGCAACGCGACCACCTTCATCAAATCGAGCGGCATAGGGTTCGAACATTATTTCAACCTGCTGCCGCAAACCACGAAAACCGTTGTTGAGAAACCACTTCCCCGCCCTACCCTCGACAGCCTCACTATTGATTCCCTAAGAATTGTTTCTCCGAGCGTTGACTCCTTAATGATTGACTCTCTGATGGTTGACTCCATCATGCCTTTGCGAGACAGCATCATCGACAGCCAACCCGTCCGTTACGAGACCAAAACACGGAAATTCACCTTGGGACGCATCTGCCATGAGTTCAACTTCCAACGCAACAGCCTAACCTACAACGAGAGCTCACCTTCCGTGGCGTTTTACCAACCCCATGACTCGCTTTTCAACCCAACCAAGACCACCGATTCCGTTGTTGTGCAAGCCATACGCAACACATTGAAATGGAATAGTTTAGGCTATCAGAAATACAACGACGACATACCTTTCTTCCTTTACGCCGGCCTTACGCACGGTTTTTACAAGCTAAGGCATTATGACTACATTGAGGGTGAATCTGTCACCGTCCGCAACTACCAACAACTTAGCGTCAACGGTGGCATCATCATCAATCTGTTCCGCTCCACGCGCATCACGGGGCAAGCCGACCTTGTCACTTTGGGCTACCATATCGGCGATTTCGACATCAGGGGGCAATGGAAACAGTTTTTGGGCACAACAGAGCGCAACTTTGGCGCCGCCATCTTCAACGCCGAAATCAAGCGGCAGTCGGCCAGCTGGTTCGAGGAAAGCTACTACTCCAACCATTTCCGTTGGGAGAACGACTTCCGTGCCTCGACCTACCTCACCTTCGACCTCAAGTACACCTTCCGCGAGTATTGCATCGGTGTGAAACAAACCAGCATCGCCCAATACATCTACTTTGGCACCGAAGCACGTCCCACGCAATACGATGGCATGTTCAGCATCCGCGAGGCCTATCTCAGTTTCCGCCAAAGCCTGAAACGCTTTGATTTTGAAGGTTTTGCCTGCGTACAGAAAGCAAGCAACGAAGATGTGATACACCTGCCTTTGTTCTTGGGTCGGTTGAGATTCTCCTATTCCCAACCCATCTTCCGCAAGGCAGCCACCTTGCAGCCCATGCTGACGGTGACCTACTTCACCAAATTCCACGCCGACGCTTTCATGCCTGCCACACGCACATTTTACCTCCAAAACGACGTAGAAATCGGAAACTTCCCCTACATCGACCTTGCCATAGCCCTCAAGATAAAGAAAGCCAATGTGTTTGTTTCGTACAGCAACATGTTCCTGCTCACGGGCAACTACAATGCCTTCATCGCGCCCCACTACCCCATGCGCAGTAGCAAAATCTTCATCGGCGTCAACTGGAGGTTGTTCAACTAAACCCACCTATCATGATCCAATCCGACCTCATCCCCACCACCAATACATTGTCAAGACTTAACGACTCCATCACGCAAATTGCAGAAGCTGTCAGTCGGCCTGAAACTGTGGATGCTGTCATGGAGCAGGTGTCGAAAGGCAGTTCGTCGCGCGAAATCGGGCTTACCATCGCCATCATCGGCCTGCTCATCTTCACGGCGCACCTCTTCAGCGAAATCTTCAGCCGCAAGCGCATCCCCGATGTGCTGTTTCTCATCATCATTGGTTTGCTCATCGGTCCCGTGTTTCATTGGCTTTCGCCGGAAAGTCTCGGCAATGCGGGCAGCCTGTTTTCGGGCATCACTTTGGTCACCATCTTGTTTGAGAGTGGTACACAGCTGAGGTTCAGCGCATTAAAGGACTCTTTTGGAGGAGCCTTGAAACTCACTGCGCTGAATTTCATTCTGTCGGCTGTCGCCATCTGGCTCATCGGTTGGTTGGTCCTAAAGTTGAATCCGGTGGTCAGCATGATTCTCGGCTGCATGTTGGGCGGCACGGCCTCAGCTGTGGTCATCCCCATCGTCAGGCAGATGCACATGTCCGAAAAACCCGCTATCATGCTCATCCTTGAAGCCGCCATCGGCAACGTGTTCAGCATCGTTTTGGCCTTGGCCTTGATGCAAGCCATACAAAGCAAGCACCTTGAGTTTGGCGCCATTCTCGGCAACATCTTCTCCTCGTTCATTTTGGCCACGGTGATGGGACTCCTCGGTGCCATCTTTTGGGCCTTGATTCTCGACCAAATCCGCAACATCAAATACTCCATCCTCACCACGCCGGCCTTTGTGTTCATCATCTATGGACTCAACGAGTGGATGGGCTTCAGCGGTGCCATCGCGGCCTTGGCCTTCGGCATTGGGTTGGCCAACATTGACAGCATCTACAACGCATGGCTCAAGAAATTCGTTGCAAAAGTGCCCGTCAACCTGAACGAAACCGAGCGTTCCCTCTTTTCGGAATTGGTACTTCTGCTCAAGACTTTCTTCTTCATTTACGTCGGCATCTCCATCCAACTGAACAGTTGGGAACCCATCGTCATTGGATTGGGTATCAGTGTTTTGTTGTTCATTGTCAGAATCCCTGCCGTACGGTTCGCCATCTCCAAGAAAGAAGGCATCCCTGAAAAAGAGTTGGTCTTCATGTCGGCACTGAACCCAAAAGGACTGACAGCGGCAGTGTTGGCCACGCAAGCTCTCATCTACATCCCCGATACCGAAATGGCCTTGTTTGTGAGGAATATCGTCTTCTCGGTCATTCTCTTCACCATCGTCATCAACTCCTTGCTTATTCCATTGATAGACAAAGAAAAAGGACTATACCGCTTTTATCTTCGCTTGTTCAGTTTCAACCAAAAGATGAAGAATTTCGTCACCAAGACCAAGGAAAAAGACAAGTCGCGGCACAAACGCCACACCAAGGAATTTATGGACGAGGTTTTCAATTCCGAGGTCATCACCGAAATTATAGCGCATCAAGACAAGCCTGGCGCTATTAATAATAAGGTGGAATCAGGAAATTTTGATGTTGCAGATTAGACTGTTTATATTGTGTATAAATTACACATTATAAACAATTATAAATCAAAACATTATATTATTTTCCTATAATAAAAGTGTAAATTTTACACAAATTATGTTGCGGGTAAAGAAAAAAACCGTAATTTTGCGTCAAATTTACACAAGATGCAAAAAGGACATTACACTTATGATTACCCGCGCCCCGCAGTGACAACCGATTGCGTGGTGTTTGGTTTCGACGGTCGCGACCTGAAAATCCTGCTCATCGAGCGCGGATTGGAACCCTACAAAGGCGCATGGGCTTTTCCCGGCGGTTTTCTCAACATGGATGAGACTGCCGAACAAGGAGCTTTGCGCGAACTGAAGGAAGAAACGGGGCTTGACCTCAACTACCTGAAACAAGTCGGGGCCTTCTCCGACGTCGACCGCGACCCCCGCTCCCGCGTCATCACCATTGCCTTCTATGCCTTGGCCAAGAAGTCTAAAGTCAGCGGTGGCGACGATGCGGCAAAAGCCCAATGGTTCAGCCTTAATGACGTGCCTCGCCTCGCCTTCGACCACGACCTTATCCTGCGAAAAGCCATGCAGAAGTTGCGCGAAGACCTTCATTTCGAGCCGATTGGGTTCGGCTTGTTGGACAATGAGTTTACCATCCCTGAACTGCAACGGCTCTATGAGGCCATTCTTGGCATACAATTCGACCGACGCAATTTCCACAAAAAAATGCTGCAAACCGGCATCCTCGAAGAAGTTGAAGAATCGCCGACTAATTTCTATGGCAGCCACAATGAGATGCGCAGCATGAGCATCGACGCGCTGTTTAGCGATTCTATCCCTAACCCTCATGCTTCCTATTCCAACGCGAGCGACGACAGCCGTTCCACCCGCCGCTGGGGCACCAAGTTCCGCTTCAACAAGCGACGCTACGACGAGCTGAAGGAAGACGGCAATTTTAAACTTGAATTCTAACCCACTAACAATTAAACAATTAGATCATTATGAAAACACAAATTTACAATCTGATCATCCTCGACAAGAGCGGTTCGATGGGCAGCATCGCCAAGGCCGCCATCTCAGGCTTCAATGAAACCGTGGACGGCATCCGCTCCGCACAAGACCGCTTCAACGACACACAAGAGCATTTTGTCTCGCTGATGATTTTCTGCAACTGCGAGAAACGCATGGTTTACGACAAGGTGCCCGTCGCCGAAGTCAAGGAGCTGACCTCAAACGACTATCGTCCCTGCTGCGGTACACCCCTATATGACGCTATGGGACTGTCCATCAACGCCTTGTACAAGGACATCAAGGACAAGGAAGACGCCACCGCCGTGGTGACCATCATCACCGACGGACTTGAAAACGCATCGAGGGAATATAGCGGTGCGGCCATCAAAGCCTTGGTGGAGCGCATGAAAGACGAGGAAGGCTGGAACTTCGCTTACATCGGCACCAACCAAGACGTGCAGGCCACTTCCGCCTCGCTCTCCATCGAAAACCAAATGGCCTTCCGCGACGATGAAGCAGGCATGACCGAAGCTTGGGAAAAGGAACGCAAGTCGCGCACGATGATGTACAGCCGCATCTCGACAGAATCCGCAAAGACGGCTGGCATGTCGAGCATCGCCCGCAAGTTGTTCCGTTCCCAATCGAACCGCGAGAACCGTAACTATCGCGATATGAGCGAGTTCCAAAACCGCATCACGCCTGAGTTCATCAAAAGCCTCAAAAGAAATGAAATCTTCGTCTTTGGCAGCAATTTGCGCGGTATGCACGGTGGTGGGGCAGCGCGTATCGCTGTTGAGAAGTTCGGTGCCATCATGGGTCAAGGCGTTGGTTTGCAAGGACAAAGCTATGCCATCCCGACCATGCAGGGCGGCCCGAACACCATCCTTCCTTACGTGGAGGAGTTCATTGCCTTCGCCAAGCAACATCCCGAGTTGACTTTCTTGGTCACCAAAATCGGATGCGGCATCGCTGGATTCACGCCGAGGGAAATTGCGCCATTGTTTGCCGGTGCCGTAGATGTGGAGAACATCCATTTGCCAATGGATTTTTGGAAGGAGCTGGTGTAACTATGGCCCATGGCTGATAGCTCATGGCCCGCTTCACCCAAAAGCTCTGTTTTCACGCCTTGGATGAAGCTGGCCATAGGCTATAGGCCATACCATCGGCCCAACAATTAAACAATTAAACAATCAACATTTAAGCACCATGTTAGGAGCAATCATAGGAGATACCGTTGGTTCGGTATATGAATTTCACAACATAAAGACGACGCATTTCCCACTGTTCAGCCCGCAGAGCAACTACACTGACGACAGCATTATGACGATGGCCGTGGCCAATTGGCTGCTCAACGACCCTCAACACAGTATGGACACTTTGGAAGCCTCGTTTTTGGACTTTGCAAA
Organism: uncultured Bacteroidales bacterium; assembly: GCA_900318465.1. Taxonomy (GTDB): domain Bacteria; phylum Bacteroidota; class Bacteroidia; order Bacteroidales; family F082; genus Limimorpha. The sequence continues at coordinate 41,043 of ONKQ01000006.1, read as the reverse complement.
AAAGTATCCCTGTCCTATGGGCGGATATGGCGGCGGGTTCCATCGCTGGCTGTTCCATCCTGAAGAATTGGGTGATTATGGGAGTCGCGACTTCAAACCAGGGACACGTCATCCCTACAACTCATTCGGTAACGGTGCCGCCATGCGTTGCAGTGCCAACGGCTGGATGTTCGACACCCTTGAGGAGACCGAGCGCGTGGCTGGACTTTCTGCCGCCATCACCCACAGCCATCACGAAGGCATCAAAGGGGCGCAATCGACGGCTGCGGCCATCTTCATGGCCCGCAACGGCAAGAGCAAGGAAGAGATAAGAAATTACATCTCAACAAAATACGGCTACAACCTCAACCGAACTTGCGACGAAATCCGTCCCGTTTACGACTGGGATTCCTCATGTCAAGGTACGGTACCCGAAGCCATGGTGGCCTTCTTTGACAGCACTGATTTCGAGTCGGCCATCAGACTGGCGGTCTCATTGGGAGGCGACAGCGACACCCTCGCCTGCATCACGGGCGGCATCGCGGAAGCGTTCTACAAGGAAATTCCGGACGACATCGCCTTGAAGATTTGGAGCCTCATTCCCGATGACTTCAAGGCCATCCTGAAGGAGATGGAACAGCGCAGCGAGTACCGCCTGCCCAACATCTTGAAATAACAAAAAGCACTATAAAGATTGTGAACCAAGCCGAGAGAAGTGGGGACTTTTCTCGGCTTTTTCACGTGATTGCAATTATTTCTGTAATTTTGCCGTTGCATAAATTAAGGTAAAGATTGGACCCGTTTTATCAACAACAATAAATTGTCTCCGTGTTCAAAAAAATCCTAAATACTTTCGGAACGAAGATGTTGGCCGCCGCGCTCAACTTCCTCATCGCCATTATCATCTCGCAGACCTTGGGCGACACGGGGTCGGGGACACAGTCGTTAGTGCTGGCCTCCATCACGTTCATCCTCATCTTCTCAGAAATCGTGTGCGGTGCCAGCATTATCTACCTCGCCCCACGCCATTCGTTCAAGAAGATTTTGGTCGCATCGGTGGTTTGGTCCGCTTTGATTGCTGTGATTATGGGCTTCAGTATCAGGCTTTTCTATCCGATGTTGGAGCCTGATTTGGTCGTTCACGTGACTATTCTGTCGTTCATCTCCTCGCTCAGCAACATCAATTTCCGCTTCTTGGTCGGAAAGGAGGAAATCCAGAAGGCCAACTACAACACACTGCTCCAGCCCGTCCTGCTAACCATCACATTGGCAGTGTATTACATTGCGCTGAAAAAGTCCGACATCTACGGCTACATCATCGGACTTTACGCCGCCTACGGGGGCACTTTCCTATTGGGTGTGTGGATGTTGCGAGAGGAATATGCCAACCTTCGAAATGACAAGGACAAAGATTACAAATCGGCATTAAAAGACCTGTTCAAATACGGCTTCCTCAACCAGACGGGGCATTTTGTGCAGTTTTTCAATCTTAGGTTAAGTTATTATTTATTAGATAGTTATATCGGAAGAGGTCAGGTGGGGGTCTTTTCTCGCTCGGTTTCGTTGGCCGAGGCCATTTGGGTCATCAGCAACAGCATCGCCTTGGTGCAATACGCCCGCATTGCCAATGCCGACGACCGCACTTACTCACAAAAACTCACCCTCGATTTGAGCAAAATCTGCCTGCTCATTTCGACGGTGGGCGTTGCGGTGTTATGCCTGCTGCCCGCCGAGTTTTACGTTTTTGTCTTCGGCAAAGACTTCGGCGAGATGGCCCATCTCATCCGCATCCTCGCGCCGGGCATCCTGCTCTATTGCATTTTCCTCATCCTCGGACACTATTATTCGGGCATCGGGCGTTATCAGATGAACACTTTTGCCGCCATCTGCGGATTAGTCGCCACCTTCGTATGCGGATTCACCTTGATACCAAAATACAACGTTACAGGCGCGGCCATCACCTCGGCGATTTCATATACCGTGAACGCCATTTTCCTGTTCGTGTTCTTCGTCAAGGAGTCGCGTTTCAAGGGGCGCGATTTCCTTTTGACCAAGGGCGAGATACGGAACTATATCGGCGAACTCAAGCAACATTTCTTGAAACAAAACACAGAAAATGAATAAGATACAGAAATTCACCAAAGCCATCGGGCGCATCATCAGGCATCCTTATTTGCTCAACCTCGTTTTGCAAGACGAAGGCAGCAATAAGGAAGAAGTCATCAGAAAATACGGCCTCAAAGACGGGCTTCCCTTGCTGGAAATCAACGAGTTGTTTCCCAACTTCCACGAAATAGCCAAGCCTTACGCTTATCTTTCGGGAGCCACTATGCCCATCGACATTGCCTTGTTGAGGGCTTTGGCCAAAAAATACGAGGTGCAAGACTACTTTGAAATCGGCACTTGGCGCGGCGAGAGTGTAGCCAATTTGGCCGATGTTGCCGAGCATTGCGTCACCTTCAACCTACCAAAAGAAGATATTATCAAACTGATTAACAATAAGTTATATGCCGACTTACATAGTTTCTTCAACAAGGATTTGTCCAACGTGGAGCAACTTTACGGCGATTCGCAAACCTTCGACTTTGCGCCACATTTCGGCAAATACGATATGGTTTTCATCGACGGCGACCACCATTACGAAAGCGTGAAAAAGGACACCGAAACCGCTTTCAAACTCCTGAAAAACGACCATAGCATCATCATTTGGCACGACTACGCCCTCGACCCCGAAACCATCCGCTGGGATGTGATGGCAGCCATCCTCGACGGTGCGCCCACCGAAAAACGCAAGCACATCTACCACGTTTCCAACACCTTGTGCGCCGTCTATCTTCCCGACGACTTCCCTACCCACAAACTCGTGCCTTACGAAAAACCTCACAAATACTTTGAAATTGAAATCAAATCGATTAGAATAGAATAAATGTCTGGATTGCTTCGTCGTTCCTCCTCGCAAATCTCTGATTCGACGATGCGAAGCGAGTCAATGATGCAAAGCGACACAAAACCACGTCCCGAAGGGACGACACTTCAGTAACCGTAGGTCGTGACCTACGGCAGCACCCCGACAGGCAACAACAAAACAAAAGAAAAAATGAACATCCTGCACCTGCTAAGTTGGTTTCCCACGCCCGACGACCCCACCTTGGGCAACTTCTGCGTCCGAATGATTGACGCACTGCCCGAAGAATGTCACTCGGTCATCCTCTCCGTCTGCGACGGCAAGAATATGACCAAATCATTCGAGGTCAAGGAGATAAAAGGGCAACACCACACCCATGTGCAGATTTACATCCGTCCGCCAAAGGTCAATGCGATTCGCAAACTGAAAATGCTGCGGATGTACCAATATGGCCTCAATTACATCAAAAAACGTTTCTTTGAGCCTGATTTGATTCATTTGCACGTCACCTACCCGCTTGGGCAAGTCGCTTTGCTGTGGAAAAAACTTTTTGGCTACAAATATGTCCTCACCGAGCATTGGACCATCTATCAACCTCAAAACAAGGATGTTTTGGTCGGTTCGTTGAAGAAGAAAATCGTCAAGATTGCCAACAATGCTGAACTTATCATGCCTGTCAGTCTTGACTTGCAGCATTGCATGGAAGGCCACGGCGTGAAGAACCGTTTCCGCGTGATTTACAATTTGGTGAATACCGATATGTTCCGTTTAGGCGAAGCCAAAACTGAGCAGAAAAAGCGCATCCTCCACATCTCCACCTTGCGTGACGAAGCCAAGAATTTCAGCGGCATTTTGCGAACCATTGAACGACTTCGCCAGCAGCGCGACGACTTCGAGTTGCACGTCATCCACGACTATGAAGCTCCTGAATTTAAAGCATTTGTGAAAGAGCACAACCTTTCGGACTGCGTCGTTTTCCACGGCAAGAAAACCTCCGCCGAGGTCGCTGAAGCCTATCAAAAAGCCGACTTTTTCGTGCTGTTCTCCAATTTCGAGAACCTGCCCTGCGTCATCGTGGAGGCTTTTGCGAGCGGCGTTCCTGTGCTAAGCACCTCCGTGGGTGGCATTGCAGAAATTCTTTCGCCTGAGCGTGGCATCCTCATCCCGCAAGGCGACGAAGAAGCTTTGCTGCAAGGCATGAACCAAATGCTCGACCATTGCCGAGAATACGACCGTGAAGCCATTCGCGAGTATGCCATCAGCACTTTCTCCAATGAAATCATTGGAAATCAGATTTTTGAGGTCTATAAACAAGTAATGGAATAGGCTTAATCCTCGTTCCTCACGGCATTCTTCATGATGCCAATCTTGGAACTTTCCACGAAATTAAGGATGAAATCGCGGTCTTCCGAAACGGGAAGGTTCTCGCGGATGTACTGAATCGACTGGCTGATATTCATGCCCACGCTATAGATGACACGATAAATGTCCTGAATGGCATTGATGCGCTCGCGGGAGAAGCCACGACGTATCAGACCGATGGAATTGACGCCGACATAGCTCACAGGATGACCCGGTCCCGTCTTCACAAACGGCGGTATGTCCTTGTTCACCAATGCACCTCCCGAAATCATCACATGCGAACCTATGCGGCAAAATTGGCTCACCGCCGCCAAACCACCGAAAATGGCCCAGTCGTCAACGGTGACGTGACCCGCCAAGGTAGCAGCGTTGGCCATGATGACATGGTCGCCAAGGTAACAATCATGCGCCACATGGGTAAAAGCCATCAGCAGACAATCCTTGCCTACCACGGTCTTGCCTGAGGCTGCCGTGCCTTTGTTGACCGTAGCCGACTCACGCACCGTAGTGCCGTCGCCGATGTAACAATAAGTGGTTTCACCTTGATATTTAAGGTCTTGCGGAATGGCAGAAATAACAGCACCTGGAAAAATCTTGCAGTTTTTACCGATGCGGGCACCGTCCATAATGACAGCATTGGGGCCAATCCAAGTGCCGGAACCAATTTCAACGTCCTCGCCAATCCAGGCAAACGCCTCAATCTTCACGTCATCCGCGATGCGGGCGTTGGGATGGATATAGGCCATGTTCATAGTTGAAAGTTTAGAGTTGAAAGTTGAAAGTTGAGAGTTTAGAGTTGATTTGTCACGCAGTCTCGAAGTCCCGCAGTCTAATATAATAATGTGTGCTTGATTTTACGCGCAAAAGAGGTATTGGAGAAATGGCCGGGCTTCACGGCGGTCACCTTGCCCAAAATGGGACGACCGACTAAGGTAAGATCGCCGATGACATCCAACAACTTGTGACGTGCCGGCTCATTGTCGAAATAAAGCTCCACGTTGTTCAAAATACCACCTTCCTTGACAGTTACTTTGGGCTTCTTGAAGAAGGCCGCAATGTGGTCAAGTTCCTCGGCGGAAACGTTGCGGTTGACAAACACGATGGCATTGGTCAAGTCACCACCCTTGATAAGATTACGCGAAATCAACGTCTCCAACTCATGAAGGAAGACAAACGTGCGGCAGGGAGCAATCTCACGCTCAAACTCTTTCAAGTCGTGCAAAGAAGCATGTTGCTCATCCAAAACCTTGGTGTTGTATTTCACTTTCACGTCAATCTCAAAATGGTCGCACGGCTCAATGGTAAGCTCAATACCCAAAACCTCATTCTTGTAAGAAATCGGCTCCTCGATGACCAAATAATTGCGCGGCGCATCAAGTTCCAGAATGCCTGCCTTATGGATGGCTTCCACGAAATACTTGCTGCTACCGTCCATGATGGGGGTTTCCTCCACGTCGATGTCAATCATCACATTGTCGATGCCCATGCCACGCAAAGCGGCCAAAACATGCTCAACGGTGTAAATCTTCACGCCACCTTTGCCGAGTGTGGTACCACGTGCTGTATCAATGACATTATCCGCGTCAGCCTCAATGATGGGCTGGTTGTCGAGGTCGATTCTACGAAAACGAATTCCTGAATTTACTGGAGCCGGATTGAAAGTCAGCGTGCCGCATTGACGCGTGTGGAGACCTGCTCCCGAAACGCTGACTCTATTTTTGAGTGTACACTGTTTTTCAGTCATAAAATAAAATTAGGGTGGACTTTCTCCACAAAAAACGGGCAAAAATAGGGAATTATTCTACAAGCACCAAAAAAAACGCTACTTTTGCTTGTTTTTATAACAGCAAAAAAGCAGAATTTACACATAATGAGCCATTTAGTAAAAACCATAAAAGTACTTTTTTTCGGTCTCGGCATTGTTTTTGCGACCATGATTGCGCTTGCATTCACTTCAAAACCGTTTTATTGGTGGTACAATTTGGGCCAAAATCCCAACGAAGAAACAAGCGTCAGCCGCCCTGAAACCATCGTCATGCTCGGCGGTGCCGGAATGCCATCGGAGGATAACCTGATGCGCCTTTACCACACTGCGACTTTGGCCCGACATTTCGAGGTTCCCGTCATTTTGGTGCATCCCGAAGACTCCCTCTGCCAAGCTGAAATGACCCGACTTTTACGTCAAGATGGCATTGATAGCATCCTTTACATGACCGAAGGTGCCAACACGCGCTCGCAAGCCTTGGAACTCATGTCCAAATATCCGAAACTATCTGAAAAACAAGTCATTGTCGTCACGTCACCCGAACATGTCAGACGCACGGTGAAGTGTCTCAACAAAGTGGGATTCCAAAACGTCATAGGCAAGGCCGCCTACCCCGCCACCGTCGATTTCGACTTGTCGCTGAAAAAGCAGAAACTTGGTGGAAATGAAGCCATTCCCTCGGTGGAAAGCGTCAAAATGCGCTACACTTTTTTCAATTATTTGAAATTAGAAATTACCTGCTTACGAGAGCACCTTGCGCTGGCGTACTATCGAATCAAAGGTTGGATTTAATAAAGTTGAAAGTTGAGAGTTGAAAGTTGAAAGTTAAGAGCTTAAAGATGGGAGTTTTTTAGTGTTTCCAATTCCTTTTCAAGTTTTTCCAACTTTCGGGCCATTTCATCAATATGGCGAAAACGCGCATTGGAAACCAGATATTGGCGCAAAGGCTGAATCGGTGTGCCCATAAACTCTTGATTTTCTTGCTTTATGCTACCCATAATACCACTTTGTCCGCCGAATTTCGAGCCGTCGGCAATATTGATATGCCCCACGAAGCCCGACTGGCCACCCACCACGCAATTCTTTCCCAGATGCGTCGAACCGCTCACGCCCACTTGGGCCGCGAGAGCCGAATTTTCACCTACTTCCACATTGTGCGCCAAATGCACCAAATTGTCGAGTTTTACACCTTTGCGGACATGCGTCGAACCCATCGTGGAGCGATCGATGGTGGTGTTGGCCCCGATTTCCACATTGTCCTCGACGACCACGTTGCCCACTTGTGGAATCTTCTCGTAATGCCCATCGGGCTGCGGCGCAAAGCCGAAACCATCCGCACCAAGCACTGCGCCCGCGTGGAGGATGCAATTCTTCCCGACAACCGTATTCCTATATAATTTCACGCCCGGATACAGCACCGTATTGTCGCCAATCGTGCAGCCGTCGCCGACATACACCTGCGGATATAGTTTCACATTGTTGCCAATTTTGGCGTTCTCGCCCACAAAGGCAAACTCGCCAAGATACAGGTTTTCACCGCATTGCGCTGATTTGGAAACGAAAGCCAAAGACGAAACGCCTTGCTTGTTCTGCGTCATTTGGTCGTAGAAAGCCAATAGTTTGGCAAACGAAGCGTAAGCATCCTGCACACGAATCAAAGTGGCTTGGATGGGAGCCGTGGCCTCGAAATCCTCGTTCACGATGACGATGCTCGACTGCGTTTCGTAAATATAATGAGTGTATTTCGGATTGGCCAGAAAACTGATCATGCCGGGTGCGCCTTCCTCGATTTTGGCCACGTTCCAGACCTCGGCGTTGGGATTGCCTTCCACCTTGCCTTCAAGGATTCCGGCGATTTGGGTAGCGGTGAATTTCATTACAATGTGTGTTTATTGGTTGAAAAACGGATGAAACGTCGAATTATTGTTTTTGGAGCAATGTGGATAAATTCGGAATGCGGAATAAGGGCAAAGCCCATCAGCGCATCGCGACATTGACTACGTCGAATCTTCGATTTCCGAATTCCGAATTCTGCATTCCGCATTCTGCATTCCGCATTTACAAAAGCCTTTCAAAATCGCGCTTCAAAACGGCCACGGCCTGTTCCACCATCGGATTGGGCAAGGCCACGAGGCTCTGCGCCAAAATGGACACATCCTCCTCTTCCTTCAACTGCTCAAAAGTCGTATTGATTTGGTTGACAAGTTCTTCTTTCGCGTTCACAACGGCATTCCAAGTGGAATTGGAAACATATAGTTGCTGGGCAAGGTTGTGTTCAAACTCCTCGCGCACATTCTGCAAAAGTTGCAGATGGAACGCACCCTTCTCCATACCAGGCACATAAATTCGTTTCACCAACTGGGGCAGTTGCGCCCTTTCGAGAAAGAGCAAGAAACGCTCGTAGGCTTGCACCTTCAGCGGCATAATGATTTTCAAGGCTTGCACCTTCAGTTCCATTTTGCTACCGTTGCGAAGTTCTGCGTCTTTCATCCGAATCAGTCGGGACAAAAGTATCATCGCGGCGACCATCAGCAGCAGCCCCGCGCTCATTAACGAATAGATAATCCAGGTGTTCATTTTTTTCCGTTTATAAAGATAAATAAGATAATGATAACGATCAGCATATTAAGAAAGAGTTGCAATAATTTCGGTTACATCTTTGTTGTCCAACTCAAACCATTCTCCTCTCAACCTTTTATATCCGTATGCTTTATGCAGTGCTGACTCAATGGAATCGGCAATAACTCTTGAAGGGAATTTTTTAGCACACAAAAGCACTATTGTCGGTTTTTCACTCTGTAAAGTTCTTTCTCTATATTCAGGTTTGTTTGAAATGCCTATTTTATAAAAACCATTTGATTCATCTTTCATTAGATATACAAAACAAGAAGAGTCTTTCGATTCTTTATTAGATTCGTTTGTATGATGTTTTACATGTTCGTTTAAAGAAAAAAATCTTTCGATACTCACCCCACACTCACCTAATGCTTTAATGTATTTTTGGAAATATAGTTTAAAGGAAAGAGTAACCGTCTCATTTTTTGGTTTCAAATCAAGGCTTTCATCGCCATTAAGGAACTCAAAACGAATTCTTATCAACGATTTCGATGAGAACGAAACCATGTCTTGAGGAAGCAATGAAAACGAAATTTGTTTATAGTTTATTTTATCGGTATTAGATTCTTTCGCTCTCAATTGAACATTTATACATTGATTGTCTTCAAACAAAAAAAGAAGTCTGTCACCTCTATCAAATTTATGTGCAGAGAAGTCCTTTTTGTGGTACTTCATTACGAATTGTTCTTTGGAATTCTGTAGAATAATATAAGGGTATGTTTCCGCACCATCAAAACACAATTCATACCAGTTTTTCCATACTATTCGTTTTTCACCAGTGAACACATCGTCTGTAACAAGATAACTGAACTTGCTTTCTACGAAATGTTCCACCTCCTTTTGGAGGCATTCTGATATTTCTTGGTTTGACTCGAATGATTTGCATAAGGTAATGTCATCATCGTAAAAGAACTTTTGATTAAACAGAAGGTTGTCTATCTTTGGAAACAAATAATAATTATCTTGAGGTGTGATTAACTGAATTTGATATTGAAATCTCTGATAATCACGCGTATCTGTTATTTGACAGTTTTTAGGAGCGGAAGTTATTGGAGCAGAAATTGTTTTTTTAGAAAGCGAAAGGGTACCTATGACATCGCCTTTATGTAGTTCAACAATAAATCCATCATACACAGACAAGTATTTTGCGTGAAGTAATGAATCTGCTATATTTGTATTGGTAATAATCACAGCATTATATGCGCTAAAATCGGCATTGTTTCTATTCAGTTTAACTAAATCCGACTCAAAAATGAATTCTTTTAACTTATGCGTTCTCATATTTATTTATAGCAACTTAAAACCTAATGGTGCAAAAATACAACAAATTCACTATTTCAAGTTTCTCCTGTTTTCCTTATTCATCTTTTCCTGACATTTTTTCGTACATTTTATCGGACAACTTCCCAATCAAAAGAGATTTCCCAGTCTCTATATTTTTCTATTTGTTCACGGGGAACAAAATCTATCAGTGTATATTCTTTCATTGATAACAACTATATTATAACAAATGCGTATAATATCATCTGAAATGGGCTTTCACGAAGTCATACCAACTGCCGAAGGTAGCAATGTGCCCGGTAATTTTATAGCGACTAATCAATTGTTGTAAATAGGCTTGCTGCTGCACGACAATTGTATTGTTTTTCGAATAGGTCATGTTCCTTTCCTCTAACATCCTTTTCAGATAGCGAAGATGAAACTTTGCCGTGGTTGCAAATTTGTTTTCATCCATGTTTCCCATCTCTTCGGGATTGTCATGACCCACATTGTAATACTTGATATATTCCAAATATTCAGCATTTTGCGGATTGTCTTTGAATACATTCTGATTGCCCAAAAACCATGTTTCCATGCTAACTTTATGTTCAAACACTATCAAGTCGGCATCTTGCAAGGCAACATTGTTCGATTGTAACTCCTTGTTTATCTGCCCAAGAATATATTCCCGAGTCTCCTCTTCCGTATCCAGGCAGACCAACAGATAATCGTATCGCGACTCGCCTTTGCTATTGATGGAATTGATGTCCAAAACGGCGTTTTTTACATGCGTATAGATGGATGGTATACCACCGCCGCTGAAAATGTAATAGTTGTTCTCGCCTACATTCCAAGCGTTTTCAATGCGCGTATAGGTCGGTGCCAGGATGGAAAGCCATGCTGGATAAACTGACAACTCGGTCTGATCGCCTTCAACTACAATATAGAAGTTCATCTTGCCTGTTAGTTTCTGGTTCCAGTCTTGTATTCACGTGTTTGAAGCAACTGCATAAACGCCTCATGCTTCGAGTGTTCACCGATATGAAGTTCATCGGCGGTGTGAACTTGCACATCGCTTCCATTGCGCGTAAGAATCTTCCAATCTTTGACAGGTATGGCATTGATGATATAAGGATGGTGGCTGGTCATCACTACTTGGATATTGGCTTCGGGTTCCATGATAAGGTCGGCCAATTCGTTGATACAGTTCACGCCCAAACCGTTCTCAAACTCGTCAATCATAATCACATCGCCGTCATTAGCCATGACCATTGCGGTGATTTGCAGCAATGTACGAAACATTCCAGAAGAAATATCAAAGTGTTCAATCCAAGGCTCAACACCCTTCTCCTTTATCCTTGCAACTACGGTGAAAAAATCATCAAATGCTTTGGATAGCAACACATCAATTTGTTCCACGTTAGGAAAAATACTATGGAACGCCTGACAGATTAAATCAAACTCTTTCAACTTGTTCACACGAAGAAAATACAATTTCTCCAATGGAGAGATGTTGCTCATTTGTTTTATCTGCATCGCATCAAATGTCATATTCTTATACATCGAAGCCATAGGAGCAAACCGGAGAGAACTGTCTGCCACTTCCAAAGCATAACACTGTTTAAAACCGTCATAAATGGGTTTTATGGAAGACTCCTCCTTTAAAAGTTCAACTACGCTTTTGGAATTATCCAATTTAACCAAATCATTGCCTTTATAGCGAATTCCGTCAGATGAGCGCTTTATCATTTCTTCCCCATTATCTAAAACCATTTCTCTCACAATAGGTGCCTCATCATTACCAACTTCCATATCTCTCATCAGAGGCTGGTTTACTTCGATAATTGCAAACTCGCCTTCCCACACATAGTTTCTTCCATTCTGTTCAAACTCAATCTCCCACTCAAATCCATTAAAGGATTCGCCTCTTGCAACACGAGTCAGCATCCTTATGATATTTAGAATTTTGGTTTTGCCCACACCCGATGCGCCCACCAAAAGTGTAAGCATAGGATTGAACTGCATGTTCTCCACGTTCCATCCCGTCCGTTTGTTTCTTGCGCTTATTGACTTGAATTTCATATTATAATTGGTGTTTACAATTTGCAAAAATACAGATTATTTCGATTGTTTGTTATTATGCAAAGCATTTTATCGAATCAACACACGCTGCCGCGATTTTCCTTCCAACATTCCTTCTACCAACTTTTCAATTTTTTCTACAAAGGTTTCTTGGTTTTCTACCAAAGTTTCTGGATTTTCTACCAAGTTTTCTGCTATTTCTACCAACTTTAAATCTTGATTAGTGACCATTTTCTGGGTACTTTTTTCAATTTTCTCCGAGCTTTCGCCCGTTTTGGTGAACATTTTGGTGAACCGTTTTCAATTTTCTCCGAACTCTCCTCCAAAACAGCCAATTCAGTATCCCTCCAAATGATGGTCTTGAAATCGCCCGTGTTGTCATCGCTGACGAAGTCAATTTAGCGTCCTCTTTCAACACCCTTGGATTGCAGGTTTTTCCGCCAATCATCAAATTTTCTCCGTTTTCCTCCGACCCTATCAAAAAAAGGCCTACCTTTGCCTTTCATTTCAACAAATAAACAATTCAACAATCAACATTTATAAATCATGAGCGAAATCATCCTTTCCAACAGAGTTTTGAACATGGCTGAATCGGCAACCTTAGCCATGACCAACAAGAGCCGTGAACTGAAAGCCCAAGGCATCGACGTCATCAGCCTGAGCATCGGCGAACCCGACTTCAACACGCCCGAATCGGCCAAGCAAGCCGGTGTGGACGCCATCAACAACAACGACACGCACTACCCGCCAGTGCCCGGCACGCCCGCGCTGCGCAAGGCCATCGCCAACAAGCTGAAACGCGACAACGGCCTCGACTACAAGGAGACTGACGTGCTGGTTTCCAATGGTGCCAAACAAGCCATCAACAATGTGCTGCTGGCGGTCGTCAACGACGGCGACGAGGTCATCATCCCCGCCCCGTTCTGGGTTTCCTACCCCGAAATGGTGAAATTGGCTGGTGGCGTGCCCGTCATGGTCAAGAGCGACATCGCCCATGACTTCAAGATCACCGCCGAGCAACTCGAAAAGGCCATCACGCCCAAGACCAAGGTGTTTATGATCAACACGCCTTGCAACCCCAGCGGCAGCGTGTTCACCAAGGCCGAACTGACCGCCATCGCCGAAGTCTTGAAGAAATATCCACAAATCATCATCATCTCCGACGAGATTTATGAGTTCATCCAATACGAGCAAAAGCACGAGAGCATGGGGCAGTTCGATTTCCTGAAAGACCGCCTCGTCCTCGTCAACGGCGTGGCCAAAGGCTATGCCATGACGGGTTGGCGCATCGGCTACATCGCTGCACCACAAGCCATCGTGAAAGCCACCAACAAGATCCAAGGCCAAATCACCTCCGGCATTTGCACCATCGCGCAAGCCGCCGCAGCCAAGGCCATGGAACTCAGCCCCGAGAACTCAACGGAAATCCAAGAAATGCTGAAAGCCTTCCGCCACCGCCGCGACACCTTCGTGAAACTGCTGAACGAAATCCCTGGCGTGAAGTGCAACACTCCCGCCGGTGCGTTCTATGTGTTCCCTGAAATGAAGTCGTTCTACGGAAAGACCGACGGCGAAACCACCATCAAGGGTAGCGACGACCTCTGCATGTGGCTGCTCTACAATGCCCATGTGGCTTGCGTGGCCGGCAACGCCTTCGGCAACGACGACTGCATCCGCCTGTCGTATGCCACGAGCGAGGACAAACTCATCGAGGCCGTGAAGCGCATTAAGGCTGCATTAGCCAAACTTCACTAATTTAAAAATGCGGAATTATGAATGCGGAATACGGAATAAAGGCAAAGCCCAACGTCGCATCGCGATATTCCTAATTCCGCATTCTGCATTCCGCATTAAAAAAACATCACCATGATCATCCTCTCCACCGAACCGATTCTTCCCATCTTCAACCAAGCCATCGCCGACTATCATAAGTTTGACGATGTGGACCATCCTTGCGAAAACCCTTACGAAAGACTGACCATCGAATGGTACCTTTATAATAAGGTGTGGATCGACACGGTGCAGTGGCACTTGGAAGACCTCATCCGCGACCCAAACATCGACCCTGTGGAGGCTTTGGCTTTGAAGCGCCGCATCGACAAGTCGAACCAAGACAGGACAGACATCGTGGAGATGATTGATGGTTACTATCTTCTTCTTTTCCAACGTGTTGAACCCAAAGAAAACGCCACGCTCAACACGGAAAGTCCCGCATGGGCCATCGATAGGCTTTCGATTTTGCAACTGAAAATCTACCACATGAATGCCGAGGTAGAACGCGCCGACATCAGCGAAGAACACAAGACAAAATGCGAGGAAAAACTGCGCGTTTTACAAGAGCAAAACACCGACCTTTGCACCGCCATCGACCAGCTGATGGAGTGCTACAAAACGGGCGAAAAGGTGATGAAGGTCTATAAGCAGATGAAGATGTATAACGATCCCGCATTGAACCCTGTGCTTTACGGGCAAAAATGAAAAAGCTCCTCATCATACGGTTCTCGGCCTTGGGCGACATTGCCATGACGGTGCCTGTCGTTCATGATTTGGCCGTGCAATACCCTGATTTGGAGATCACTATGTTGAGCCGCGAAATGGCGAGACCTATGTTTGAACGTTTGCCCAACAATGTTCATATCTTCGCCGCCGACCTCAGCGGGAGGCACAAAGGCTTGTTTGGCCTGAACCGACTTTTGCGCGACATTCAATTCAAAGACTTTGACTATATCGCTGACTTCCATGATGTTTTGCGTACACAATGGTTGAGGTTTGTTTGCCGCTTGTTCGGGAAAAAAGTCGCCAAAATCGACAAGGGACGCAAAGGGAAAAAGGCTTTGACACGACAGAAAAACAAGGTCTTCGAGCAGCAGGCCACTTCTTTTGAGCGGTATGCCAAAGTGTTGGAACAGTTGGGTTTCTCAATCAAATCAACTTTCACCAAACTTGATTATTCTTCTTTTTGCGGGACGCAAAAAGCGACCAATGAAACTTGGATTGGTATTGCTCCGTTTGCCAAGCATCCTGCCAAAGTCTATCCAATGGAAAAAATGGAGCAAGTCATCAAGGCCTTGAGCGAAAGGGAAAACACCAAGGTTTTTCTTTTCGGCGGTGGCGAGGAGGAAAAACGGCAGATTGCGAAGCTTTGCGCCAAATACCTGAATGTGCAGCCCGCACAAAATCCAAATTCGTCAACAAGTGGATTGCTTCGCTCCGCTCGCAATGACGAATGCCGCTTCGCGTCATTGCGAGGAGAAACGACGAAGCAATCCAGAAATCAATTTGCGATGGAACTCGCGTTGATGAGCCAGTTAGACGTGATGCTTTCGATGGACTCCGCCAACATGCATTTGGCTTCTTTGGTCGGGACGCGGGTGGTTTCCATTTGGGGCGGCACCCATCCTTACGCCGGATTCTTGGGCTGGAACCAAAAACCAAGCGATTGCATCCAACTCGATTTGCCCTGCCGACCTTGTTCCGTTTATGGCAACAAGCCCTGTTTCAGAGGCGATTACGCTTGCTTGAACGGCATTGCACCAAGCCAAATCATCAAAAAACTGGTCGGCCATGAGTGATTCTCCCATCGCAACCATGTTCGACCGCATCTCGCCGAAATACGATGCGCTCAATCATTTGTTATCCCTTAATATAGACAAGGTGTGGCGACGGAAGACCGCGAAAATCGTGTCCTTCTACTATCCCAAGACCATCCTCGACCTCGCGACAGGCACAGCGGACTTGGCCATCCAATTGGCAAAACGTAATCCGCAAGCGCAAATTATCGGAATGGACATTTCCGAAAAAATGTTAGCGATTGGGATGGAGAAAGTCAAGAAAAAAGGTCTTGAAAACCAAATCGAACTGCGCCTGGGCGACGCGGCTGCCTTGCCTTTCGAGGACAACAGTTTTGATGCCGTCACGGTGGCCTTCGGGGTGAGGAATTTCGAGAACTTGAAACAAGGTCTTTCCGAAATCCAGCGTGTGCTGAAGCCCAATGAACAGGCTTTCATCTTGGAGTTCTCGATGCCAGAAAGATTTCCCGTCAAGCAACTTTATCGCTTGTATTTCAAACATATACTTCCAAAAATCGGAAAATGTGTCTCGAAAGACGCGAGTGCCTACACCTACCTGCCCGAATCAGTGGAGCGGTTTCCAAAACCCTTTGAATTTCTTCGTTTGCTCTCCTCTGCCGGTTTAACTGAAGGCACCATGCGGCACTTCGGCCACGGTATCGCCACGCTTTATTCGGTAATAAAAAGCAAATGAATTGTTTTTTTCCCTACTTTTGCGCGGAAAAACTGAAACAACGTGAAAAAGAGATACTTAACCATCATCATTGCGGTTTTGGCCATCGTCGTGCCGCTCTTCGCCGAGAATGAGCCTGTCGAAACCCTCAACGAAAGGCTTCAAGTCCTGAGGAATAACCTACGACGAGAATACTTCCAAATGTCGCTGACAAAGGACAAAATCACAAGCAATTACGACAACCAGCACCAAAGGATGGTGGACATCATGAAAGAGTGCAACGAGCTTTCGCTGCGCCTCTACTCGCAGAAACAGGAATACACCCTCGACCTCTGTTTCGCCTTGGAGAAGGTCAAGAATGAGTTTGAAGAGTTTACCAAGGACAAGACGCCTTACGACCGTATCATGATTAACTTGGACATCGAGATCGACCGCTACGCCCGCCTCGTCGAGTCGCTGCGCCGGCTTCCTCCTGAAATCGCGAAAGTCAAAAACCTACCCGACAGCCTCGCCTTCCACAACGACACTTTGCACCAACACCTCAAACTCAACAGAGACAACCGCATCGACCTCATGGCCGAGGCGCAAAACACAACCGACTCCATTGCGAGGGTCTTTGTCCTCGACAAAAAAGGCGAGCACGACCGCGACACCTGCCTCTATTTTGCCACCGAACTGCTGAAAATGTATGCCGAAAGCCGAACCGTCATCATGGCCGACAGCATCCACTATGAGGAAGTCTACCTGCGCTTGAAGGAATCCTACGACTACGCCCAAAAATACTACAAACTGCTGCAAACCCGCATCTTCATCGAAGGGCAAACCCCTTGGCCCGTCATCCTTTCCGACCCGAAACGGTATTGGAATGAGGCCGTTAAAGACGTAATAAACAAATATGGCCTTTATGACGACTCCATTGTGAGCCAAGACTCCTCGAACGTTGCCATTGCCCCAATAGTCACTGACAGCCTTTCCATCACCGACGTATTACCCATACCCCCATTTGAGGAAGATTCCACACTGACCGCCTCGACTGACACGACAAGCACCATTGCGAACCCGACGGACAAAGTTGAAGATGAGGATTTGTTGGAAAATGCCAATTGGGAGTATTTGGCTTTGCTTCTCGTCATTGTCTACATGCTTGCCGGATTGTTGTTTAACTGGCTCATAGCCGCTCTTGTTCTCTTACCCATCTTCCATTTCATCAAACCCGTCAAGAAAGCCATCGCCAAACAACAGCGACGTTATCTGACCTTGCTGGCTGGCATCCTGCTATTTGTCATCTTCAACAACTCTTCCAATTTTATCGACAACAACGACTTGTACGAGAAAGCCATCAAGCTCACCAACACTTTCATGTGGTTGCTCGCCGCCATCATAGCCGCATTGCTCATCAGGCTGAAGCCGGAACAACTCAAAAACAGCGTGATGCTCTATTTGCCAACCATCCTCATGGCCATAGGCGTCATCGGATGCCGCTCCATCTTCTTGCCCAACACGATGCTGAACTTCATCTTCCCTCCCCTGCTGATTGTCTTTTCCATCTGGCAGCTTTGGGCCTGTCACAAGCATGGCAAACTTGCCGAAAAGAGCGACCGTTTCATGGGATGGGCCTCGCTTTCCGTTACAGCCATCGCACTTTTGTTAGCCATAGCAGGCTATATTTTTGCCGCTTTGTTCATCCTCGTCTGGTGGTATTTCCAGTTGGCCGCCATCCACACCATGACCACTATCTGGCACCTCATCAGCCGCTATAAGGAAAAGCGGATGAAACGCCGCCTCGACCATTACCGAGAACGTATCACCTACGTAAGCGGCTCCGACAAGGAGGCTTTGCTTTTCGGTGCCACGTGGTTCTACGACCTCATCAAGGAAGTGGTGCTTCCCGTGCTTGCTTTGATGTCGGTGCCGTTCTGTTTCCATCTCGGCCTTGACATCTTCGATTTCGACGATCTCTACCATACCCTCTACTACAAGCCTTTCATTCATCTCACCAATTCGAAAGGCGTTGATACGTTCAGGCTTTCCTTCTATGGCGTCATCCTTTTGTCATGTCTCGTGTTCGTTTTCCGCTATGCGAACAAGGCCATCCACTACCTCTGGCGGCAGGGCCGTTATTCCATGTTTCTCCGCAAAAACAACCGCAAGAGCATCCGCAAGAACGAAATCAACCTCTCGTTGGGCGACAGCCTCATCAGTGTAACGGTTTGGATGATTTACGCCATCGTTGTCATCATCACGATGCACATCCCGACGGGTTCGCTGAGCCTCGTGGCCGGTGGTTTCTCGGCTGGTGTCGGTTTGGCCCTCAAGGACATCATCAACAACTTCATCTACGGCATCCAACTCATGACGGGCCGCCTGAAAATCGGCGACTGGATTGAGTGCGACGGGGTGCGCGGAACGGTCACCGACATCAGTTACCAAAGCACCCAAGTGGAAACCATCAACGGCACGACGGTATCGTTCCTCAACGCTGCACTTTTCGCAAAGAAC
This sequence comes from uncultured Bacteroidales bacterium, assembly GCA_900318465.1. Taxonomy (GTDB): domain Bacteria; phylum Bacteroidota; class Bacteroidia; order Bacteroidales; family F082; genus Limimorpha. The sequence continues at coordinate 22,333 of ONKQ01000006.1, read as the reverse complement.
TTCACCAACCTGACCAAGAGCAACTCCTACGAATTCCTCAAGATAACGGTGAGCGTGGCCTACGGCACCGACATCCAACGTGTGCGTGAAATCATTTTGGATGCCATGCAGGTGATGCGCACCAAAGATGCCTACGGGCGTGAAATTGTGGAGCCGAAAAAAGGCATTTATGTGGTATTCGGCGAGTTTGGCGACAGCGGTGTGGAAGTCTGGGTGAAGCAATACGTCCTCGCTGCCGAGCGTATCGCATACATCGACCGTGCCAAAGAGGTGATTTACAACGCCTTGAACGCCAACGGCATCAACATCCCATTCCCGCAACGCGACATTCACATCATCAATGAGGAGGAATGATTTTTTTGAAAAATTTCCGCAATAAAAGAGCATCTCTATCGTTATCCACAATAATCAAAACAGAATCACCTTGAAAAAAGCATTGAAAATATCTGCCTTTGTGCTGTTGCTCACAGTTTTGGCTGTTCCTGTACAAGCCCAACGCCGCACTGTCCATTATTTGGCCAACTACGAGAACGAGCCTTACCATTTCGGTTTTCTGCTGGCCTACAACCAGATGATGTACACCGTCAAGACCGTGGAAAACTACCAAAGCATCCAACTCGCCCCTGACTCATGGCCAGGTGGCCCCATCAGCATTTCCAACACGCAAGGCCTATTTGTCTACAACATGGAGACAGCGCAAACGCCAGGTTTCACGGTGGGTATCATCGGCAGCAAGCGTTTGGGGCGCTATTTCGACCTGCGTTTCATCCCCTCGTTGAGCTTCAGCGAGCGCCGAATGCGTTACGATGTGGCCATCATGGACCTTAATGGCGAAGTGACCATGAAGAGTTTCACCAAGTCCATCGGCACCACTTTCGTCGAATTCCCGCTCAATATCAAATACCGCTCGAAACGTTACAACAACATTGGGGCGTACATCATGGGCGGCATCAACCCGAAAATCGACCTCGCGTCGCAGAAGGAAAACAAGATGACCAACGCCAGCGGTCAGGAATTCATCAACAACTTGGTCACCAAGCGTTTTGATGTGGCTGGCGAACTTGGAGCAGGTTTCGACATCTACAACCAATGGTTCAAGATGGGCATTGAAGTCAAGATGAGTTTCGGAATTTTGGACATCGTGAAGAACGAAGCCTTCATCTACACCGCCCCCATCGAGCAACTGCGCAACAAACTCTTCCAAGTATCGCTGATTTTTGAATAACACTACCAATTGATTATCAACACAATAAAAAGTTAGAAAAAAAATTTTCGCCCAAAATGTTGCAGGTAACGAAATTTTATCTACTTTTGCAACGTCAAAACTGACACACGAAGTGGTCTCTTCGTCTAGTCTGGTCAGGACGTCAGGTTTTCATCCTGGTAACTCGGGTTCAAATCCCGGAGAGACTACAACAAACAAAGAATCCCTATCTGAATATCAAACAGTTAGGGATTTTTTATTGCCATTTTGCCCCACATTTTGCGAAGACCTTTTGTTCAATCCAAAAAAAGGCAGTTCCCATTGAAAAGAACGGCCTTGTCCTTGTGCGTAGAGTGCTGCCTATCCGTCACCAGAGGGCAACGCGACCGAATGAGCCAAGGTCAAGGCTGGCAGAGGGAACGCCTAACGCCTTGAACGCCCGCATGATGGTGGAGTAAGCGATGTTTCGCCCGCTCTCCATCTTCGAGACATACGATTTCTTCACACCCATACGCTCTCCGAGCTGCTCTTGGGTAAGTCCCTGTTTCTTGCGGGTTTCCTTGATGGCCTCGCCGATGAAGTATTCGTCCACTTCCTTTTTCAACCTGGCCTCGAACTCGTCCCTTTCTGGAGTGCCGATGGGACCAACAATTTCGTCAAGCACTTCTTCTTGCGTGTACAGTTTCATATCACCGTTTGTTTATTTGTCCTCAAAATATTCTTTTTTAAGCATTTCCGCCTTATCAATTTCCCTTTGGGGTGTCTTGTCAGATTTCTTCACAAAGCCATGTGTAGCCACAATTAGCGTGTTTGTCCTTGTGTCCCAAAAGGAGAGCAATCTGTAGCAGTTTCCGCAATGGATTGTGCGGAACTCCCAAATGTTGGTGCCTGTGAGCTTCTTGAACACTTCGGTATCCTTGACTCCCAACTTCACTTTCTCAATGTTGTAAGTCAGTTTCTTGGATGCCGAACTGTCAATTTCTTTCAAGAAATCAAGGGCTTCTTGCATATATGCAACCTTTATTGCCATTTTTTCAGTGTTTTCAGGCCGCAAAGTTATGAAAAGTTTTCCGATAAGCAAACATTTTGCTGTTTTTTCACCACTTCTGCGAGAGTGAACCACACTACGCTAAAGAAAAGGTAGGCTGACCGCGAAATCTCTCGCAGTTTCATTCTTCCACCAATCCTGAAAACGAAAAGTCTTTCTCCACATGAGTTCCATCATTCCCAAGTGCAAAACCACAAAAATTGCATTACAGTTTTACAATTTGATGGAAAAACTTACTTTTGCAATTTAAATCTCAATGCGTTCAAAGAATTGTTTTGTCTAATTTGGATCGAATGAAACTTCAAATCATCATCAGCAACCAATACAACCCCTTCCTCAATCGCGCCGTGGAGCAATATCTCACTGACAACCAAGAGGAAGACACCGTAACCATGTACCTTTGGAAGAACCAACAGACCGTGGTCATTGGCTACAACCAAAACCCTTATTCGGAATGCAACGTCAAGTTGTTGCTTGACGAAGGCGGCTACCTCATGCGGCGTGGCACGGGCGGTGGAGCGGTATATCACGATTTGGGCAACATCAATTTCTCTTTTGTCGCCGACAAAAAACTGTATGACGTGAAGAAGCAACTCTCCGTGATTCAGGACGCGCTCCTCTCCTACGGCCTAAAAACCGAAATCTCTGGCCGCAACGACCTCACCTGCGAAGGGCGCAAGTTCAGCGGCAACGCCTTCGCCAAAGGCAAACAAAACGACCTGCACCACGGCACCATCCTCATCAAGACCGACGGCGCGATGATGCAGCGTTACCTCATAGTCGATAAAGCCAAGCTGATGAAAAACGGCGTGAAAAGCGTGGTCTCAAGGGTCATCAACCTCAGCGAACTCGTCCCTGAACTCACTTCCGAAAACATCAAGCAGCCTTTGATTGCCTCGTTTGAAAAGGTTTATGGAGGCAAGGCCGAGGTTTTGGATTTCGACACCTTAATTAATATAAGCGAGGTGCAAACCATCAAGTCGGCAATCTCTTCGCGAGATTTCTTGTTTGGTCGATGGGAGCAGTTCAAGACCACGAAAAAAGCCCGTTTTCCATGGGGCGGCGTGGAAATCGCACTTGAAATTGACGAAGCCAACGCCATCATCATGGATGTCCAAATTGCCTCGGATTGCCTTGACACTGAAAGCATTGCAGAAGCAGAACGATTACTGAAAGGGTGCAGCACGAAACACGTTCCTGTTTTGCGCGAGGACAATGAGATTGTGAGAGATATTGTTTGTTTAGTTTACGGTTGAGACCTAAGTTTTTGCACGAACTGCATCAGTCTGATTACTAACAAACGAGGGAAGGCAATTCTTTCAAGCACTTTGTAATGCTTGTCCTCCGAAACGATGAACATGGCATTGGCAGCAAACGCACAATCAGCAAACTTGTTGTCGTCTCGGTCACCAACAATCATGTCGAAATGGAAATAAGGGGTAATGAACTCCACAAACTCACTGTTTATCAAGTATTGGATGACGTTTTCCGCAATTTCTGGCGTGGTTTTCTGTTCAATAATCTCCTGATACTCATTCAGAATATCCGTGGAAACGCACAAAACATATTTTCCTTCATGCAAGCCTTTCCAAACATCATAGCTCGCACTCGTCCTTGACAAAGACGCAATTAAACAATTGGTATCCAATACAATACGCATCATATCAGTAATTGTATGGCGTGTGGATTGGCTCTTTCAAAACCTCTTCCTCTTTCTCCCTGCTCCATTGACCCGATGCCTCCAATGCATCCATGCCCTCGCCCACTTTCGTAAAGAAATAATCACACAAAGCGGCTTTTATTTCCTTCATCTGCTCCTCGGTCCGAACATAGGAAAACATCCGAAGCAATTGAAGTTGCATAGGATTGAATACCGTGGTTTGTTCTTGATAATTATCAATCATAATCCATATTTTTATGTGCAAAAGTACATCTTTTTTGCCAAACAAAGTCAAAAATTGTGAATAATACCATACTTTTGCACCCCAATTCGGCTGACACGATGCTTCGACAAACTCAGCATCCATGTGACAGCCCTACAAACATCAACTGTCAACTGTCAACTATCAACTGAATGAAATATTACCTCCTCCCCTTAGGCTGCCAGATGAACTTGAGTGACTCGGAGCGCGTGCGCACGGTGCTCAACGGCATGGGCTTCGTGCAGACCGAAAACGAAGACGAGGCCACCATCCTCGGCATCATTGCCTGCTCGGTGCGGCAGAAAGGCATCGACAAGGTGTATGGCCGAATTGAGAAATGGAACGCGATGAAGCACCGCCAAAGCGTCATCACTTTCGTGTCGGGATGCGTGTTGCCCGCCGACCGCGAGCGTTTCCTCAAACTCTTCGACTTGGTCTTCCCGATGAACGACCTGCCCAAACTGCCCGACATGATCAGGCAATACGGCATCGTCACACCAGCATCGTTGCTTTTCGGAGAAGAGATTGGATTTCAGCCTGTTGTCAAGCCCATTGCGCCGCTGTTCCACAAAAACGACAAAATCAACCCCTCGGCCAACATGGACAAGTTTTGGTCGATTATGCCGACGCAAACCTCCAATTTCGAGGCCTTCATCCCGATTCAGAACGGCTGCAACAAGTTCTGCACCTATTGCGCCGTGCCTTACACCCGTGGCCGCGAGGTTTCGAGACCCTCGGAAGAGATTTTGGCCGAACTGAAGGAGTTGGTCGAAAAGGGCTACAAGAGCATCACTTTGTTGGGACAAAACGTCAATTCCTACGGCCTCGACAAGAAAGGCGAAGAGATTGATTTTTCGGAACTTTTGCGCCGCGTGGGTGAGTTCGGCAAGGCCAGCGGCAAGGAGTTTTGGGTGTATTACACCGCGCCGCATCCCCGCGACATGAAGGACGACGTGATCGAGGTGATGGCGCAATACGACTGCCTCGGCAAGCAAATCCACATCCCCATCCAAAGTGGCGACGAGAACATGCTGCAACGCATGAACCGCCACCACGACTTGGCCACCTACCGCCACATCATCCAGACCATCCGCGAGAAACTCCCCACCGCCACCATCTTCACCGACATCATCGTGGGCTTCACGCACGAAACCGAAGAGGAGTTTGAGAATACGCGCAAGGCCATGGAGGAGTTCAAGTACAACATGGCGTTCATCGCGCAATACAGCGTGCGCCCGGGCGCGGTGGCCTCCGAGTGGGACGACGATGTGCCCAAGGAAGTGAAACGCCAGCGTTACCACCGCCTCACCGAGGAACTGATGAAACACAGCCTCGTCTATAACCAAGGCCTCATCGGAAAGACCGTGAAGATGCTCGTGGAGAGCCACGACCGCAAAAACGGCTACCTCACCGGCCACACCGAAGGCAAAATCGTCATCCGTTTTGCCTCGAAAGACACGAGCCTCATCGGGCAGATTGTGAAGGTAAAGGTGACTTCGGCTTCGCCGTTATCGATTGAGGGGGTGTTGGTGAAATGAAAATCTCCTTCAAAACCCTCGGTTGCCGCGTCAACCTATATGAAACCGATGCCTTGGCTTCGCGGTTCAAGGCGGCGGGATATGAGATTGCCGATGGCGACAGCGCGGCAGACGTCTTCGTCGTGAACACCTGCACCGTCACCAACACGAGCGACCAGAAATGCCGACAGGCCATTCGGCAAATCAGGCGTAGTCATCCCGAAGCGCTGATTGCCGTCACGGGTTGCATGGTGAACCATCGGAAGGAGGAACTTTTGCAATCGGGCTTGTCGGACTATGTCATCGACAACGAGCGCAAAGCGGCCCTGTTCGACATCATCGACGAACATTTCCGCAACGGCCACAGCGACCCCGAAGGCTACGACCGCGACCTGTTCAGCTACCAGCCCGCCTTCGACACTTTCCACACCCGTAGCCTCATCAAAATACACGACGGTTGCAACAACTTCTGCTCCTATTGCATCATCCCGATGGTGCGCGGCAGAGCGACGAGCCGTCCCGTCGAGGACATTTACAACAACGTGCGCGAAGTGCTTGACCACGGCTTCAAGGAAATCGTGCTGACGGGCGTAAACATGGGGCGTTACCAGCACGAAAACACTAATTTTGAACAACTTGCGGAAAACATCTTGGAAATCGAAGGCGACTTCCGCGTGCGCGTTTCGTCCATCGAGCCGGACCAGTTCAGCGACCGTTTTTTGGCTTTGTTCCAACACGAAAAACTCGCACCGCACATGCACATCTGCCTGCAAAGCGGCTCCGACGACACCCTGAAACGCATGAACCGACATTACACAGCCAATCAATTCCGCGAAATGTGCCAGCGCATCAAGACTTTCCGCCCCGACTTCAACCTCACCACCGACATCATCGTGGGCTTCCCTGGCGAAACGGAACAGACCTTCAAGGAAAGTTGCGACTTCGCCCGCGAAATCGGCTTCAGCCACATCCACACCTTTAAATATTCGGTGCGCACGGGGACAAAAGCCGCCATCATGGCGAACCAAGTTCCCGAAAAGGTGAAAACCGAACGCAGTGAGGCGATGCGCCAGATTTCGTTGGAGAACAAGACCAAATACTTTGAAATGATGCAAGGCCGAAGCCAACGGATGCTCATCGAACGTATCGACAGCAAAGGAGTGGCACGGGGGTATGGCGAGAACTACATCCCCATCACCCTCAATGCCAAAGGTTTGGAGAAAAACACCTTTACCAATGTAATGCTGGACGAAATCTTACGTCGCGACAATGAAGAAAAAATGGCATTTGTCGGAAAACCAACATTTTAAAGCCATTTTAATACCCAAAGAATTTTTTTTCGCTTCATTGCGTCGTATGTCACAAAAAAGTTGTAATTTTGCAGCCCGAAAAAAGAGAAATAATAAAGAAAAATAGATATGGCAAATCACAAAGATGCATTAAAGAGAGTTCGCCAAAGCGAAAAGAGACGTTTGCACAACCGCTACTATGCAAAGAACATGCGTAACGAAGTCAGGAAGTTCCGCGCCTTGACCAACAAGAGCGAGGCCGAAGCCCAACTTTCCAAGATTTACTCCATCATCGACAGAGTGGCCAAGCGTGGCATCATCCACCGCAACAAGGCCGCCAACCTGAAGTCGAAGATGACGAAGCACGTCGCCAAATTAGCGTAAAATAGTGTTTTTCATCATAGAGTTAGTTTTGCCTCTTCTATCCAAGTAGGAGAGGCTTTTTTGGTTGAGGTATCCGAAAAAAACGTACTTTTGCCCCAACAAGCCAACTCAACCCAACATGAGCACCGAAAAGAAATCCATCAAAGACTGGGCACCCGACGACCGTCCACGCGAAAAAATGATGAGTCGTGGCAAGGCCGCCCTCACCGATGCCGAGCTGATCGCCATCCTCATCGGTTCGGGCAACAGTGAGCAGACCGCAGTCGGATTAGCCGGCAGCGTCCTCGAATCGGTTGGAAACAACCTCATCACCCTTTCCGACCTCACCTTGGCTGATTGGACGAAACACAGGGGCATCGGTCCCGCCAAAGCCATCACCGTCATGGCCGGTCTCGAACTCGGTCGACGCCTGCTCAGCAGCGAAGCCACCCGCCCCGACAAACTCACCAATTCAAAAGAGGCCTACAAACGCTTCTTGCCCTACGTGGACGACTTCAGCCAAGAGCATTTCCTCGTGATGTACCTAAACACGTCACAAACCATCCTGAAAATCGAATGTGTGAGCAAAGGAGGCATTACGCACACCGTTGCCGACCCGCGCATCATTTTCAAAAATGCCATCAACATAGGCGCGTCGAAAATCATCATTGCCCACAACCATCCTTCGGGAAACCTCAAACCCAGTGCCGAAGACATACGCCTCACCAAGAAATTCACCGCTGCCGGCACCATTTTGGACATCATCGTCATCGACCACATCATCTTCAGTCGTGGCAACTACCATAGCTTTTATGAAAAAGGAGAGTTGGAGCTATAAAACCTCAAGCAGAACATCATGAAAATCGTCACCATCATCGGGGCAAGACCCCAAATCATCAAAGCCGCCGCGTTGAGTCGCGCCATCAAGACGCACTATGCCAACAAGATACAGGAAATCATCGTCCACACTGGACAGCACTACGACGACAACATGTCAGCCGTCTTTTTCGACGAACTTGGCATTCCACGTCCCGACTACAACCTGCACGTCGGCTCGGCCTCGCATGGAGTGCAAACCGCCCGCATGACTGAAGGCATCGAAGGAATCTTGCTCAAGGAACAGCCCGACTTCATTGTTCTATACGGCGACACCAACTCGACCCTCGCCGGTGCCGTGGCCGCCGCCAAAATACATATTCCCATCGCCCACGTGGAGGCTGGACTGCGCTCGTTCAACAAAGCCATGCCGGAGGAAATCAACCGCATCGTGTGCGACCACTGCTCCACCCTGCTCTTCTCGCCTACCCAAGCTGGAGTGGAGAATCTGCAACGTGAAGGCTTCGCACTCATCAACGAGCCGCCTTACACCATCGACAATCCGAAAGTGTACCATTGCGGCGACATCATGTATGACAACAGTTTGCATTTCGCCGAAATCGCCGAAACAAAAACCAACATCATCAACAAGCTTGGATTGAAGGACAGGCCTTTCATCCTCGCCACCATACACCGTGACACCAACACCGACTACCCCGAAAGACTCGATGCCATTTTCTCCGCACTCCTCACGCTTTCAGAACAATATCACGTTGTGCTACCTCTGCATCCTCGCACAAATAAACTATTGAAAACCAACCTTGAAGCCGCAAAACAAGAACAGCTTTTCAGTTCGCCAAACATCAGCATCATCCCTCCTGTGTCTTTCTTGGAGATGATAGCCTTGGAGCGTCATGCGCGTTTGGTCATGACCGATTCAGGCGGCGTGCAAAAAGAGGCCTATTTCTTCAAAAAGCCCTGCATCATCCTCAGGCCTGAGACGGAATGGATTGAAATCGTGCAGACTGGCAACGCCATCCTCGCCGATGCCAACGAAAGCCGCATCATGCAGGCTTGGCAACATTTCAACGACAATCCGCCGACCAAGTTCCCTGAAATTTTCGGCGACAGCCATGCAGCAGAGTTCATTTTGAACGAGATGCTCCAACAAGAAATGTAACAAGCATGAAATTCTTAGATGTTTTGTTTTATCATTTTTACAATTTTTATCGGAAATGGCCCTTTTACTTAGGTTCTTATGAGTTTGCCGCCGCTTTTAGCATTGGCTTTTTCCTATCCGTGGGAATTGCTCTCTTCGTCATGTTCTCAATGATTCCTTTGACTGGTAAATGGTCAATATTTGTTGGCTTAGCTATTATTATGGGTTGCGGATTAGTATTCGAAAGGTATTTTGGCAAATCGGGTAGATGGAAAAAAATCATCAAAGCCAAACCTTTCGTTGTCAGTCGTGGTTTTTCAACAGGAGCAACTATAGTTTTTGTAATAATAGAAACAGCATTTGCCATAGGCGTTGTCCTGTTGGCCAAAGAAAATAACTTTTTTTCGACTAAAGTGTTGTAGATTAAGAAAAAAGTCGTACTTTTGCACCACGTTTTTCGGAACGCAGAACAAATAACTAAATCATTAACAATCAACAAATTATGAATCAGTACGAAACCGTTTTCATTTTAACTCCCGTTTTGTCTGACGATCAGATGAAGGAAGCGGTAAAGAAGTATGAAGATTATCTGGGCCAGAAGGGCGCAGAAATCATTCATGAAGAGAGCTGGGGCATGAAGAAATTAGCCTACCCCATCCAGAAGAAATCCACGGGCTTCTATCAGTTGATAGAGTACAAGGCCGAGGGTGAAATCATCGCCGATGTCGAAACCGAGTTCCGCCGTGACGAGCGCGTGTTGCGCTTCCTCACCGTGAAGCTTGACAAGCACGCCATCGCCTACAACGAGAAGAGACGCAAGAAAGCAGCCGAGGCCGAGAACGCCCCCGCCGCCGAAACCGAAGCGCAAGCCTAATGTTGAACCCATAAAAACGAAAGAGACATGGCACAAGTGAACAACAACGACATCAAGTATCTGACCCCCATAGCTGTCGATACCAAAAGAAAGAAATACTGCCGTTTCAAGAAGAACCGCATCAAGTACATCGACTACAAAGACGCCGACTTTTTGCTGAAGTTCGTCAACGAGCAAGGCAAGATCCTGCCCCGCCGCATCACCGGCACTTCCATGAAATACCAGCGCAAGGTCGCCCAGGCCATCAAACGTGCCCGCCACCTCGCCCTCATGCCTTTTGTAGCTGACTGTTTGAAATAATTTGAAGGAGGACACACAATGGATATTATTCTGAAACAAGACGTCGCCAATTTAGGTTACAAGAATGACATCGTGACCGTGAGACCTGGCTATGGCCGCAACTTCCTCATCCCTAAGGGAATGGCCATCCTCGCCACCGAGCGCAACCGCAAGATCCTTGCCGAGGAGATTCGCCAACAGGCCCACAAGGAAGAAAAGATCAAGAACGAAGCCCTCGACAAAGCCAAGGCTTTGGAAGGCCTGAAGCTGCAAATCCCCGCCAAGGCTGGTACCAGCGGCAAGATTTTCGGCTCGGTCAACAGCATCATGATCGCCAACGCTATCAAGGAAGCCACCAATATCGAGGTGGACCGCAAGCAAATCGTCCTCAACGAAGACGCCATCAAGGAAGTTGGCGACTACACCGCTAAGATCCGCCTGCACAAGGAAGTGCTCGTGGATGTCGATTTCTCCGTCTTCGCCGAATGAGCATCAGAACTTTTTCATACTTTTGTGGCTGCCTCATCCGTGAGGCAGCTTTTTTTTGACTATGGTCACCAAAAACGAAATAAAACAAGTCGGCTCGCTACGCCAACAGAAGTTCCGCAAGGAACTCGGCCTCTTCGTAGTGGAAGGGCGCAAAATGGTTGAAGAACTACTCCACTCTGACTTCACAACCACAGCACTCTATGCTACAACAGTTTGGAATGAAACTTTTCCACAAGCCGAAACAGTCAGCGAGGTACAGATGGCCCAGATGAGTGGTCAGGATACGCCGCCAGGCATCCTTGCCGTAGTGAAAACACCTGTAAAACAACAACTTTCCGCAAACCCGCGCTTCATCCTCGCCTTGGACGGCATCGCCAACCCTGGTAACATGGGCACCCTCATCCGCACTGCGGAGTGGTTCGGCATCCGCGACATTGTATGCAGCCATGATTGCGTGGAGGTGTGGAATCCAAAAGTCGTTCAAGCTACGATGGGTTCCTTGTTCAGAATCAACGTAATAGAAAAAGGACTGCCCGCGTTTCTCACCGAGCAGCGCAGCCAAGGCAAGGCCATCTATGGCGCTTTGCTTGAAGGCGAAAACTTGTTTGAAATGAAACAAAAACCCAATGGCGTCATCGTCATCGGAAGCGAATCGCATGGCATCCGCGAAAACCTGCTGCCACTACTCTCCCACCCTGTCACCATTCCCCGCATGGGCAACAGTCAGACCGAATCGCTCAATGCTTCAGTGGCCGGCGGCATCATCATGGCTGAAATGACACGGCCATCCTAATCGCCGCCCGTAAACTTGAAGCCCCAGTTTCTGTGCGCCATCAATTCAGGCACCGTGGTTCCTGCCAGGCGCACCCTGCTTCGTGTCGTCATGCGCGAAGAGAACACGCCCGTTCCTCCATCGATGAGCGTAAAATCATTGCCACCCATAGTGCCATAGTTGCCGACAGAACTCCATTCGAGATAACGTGTCAATTCCTCTCCTGCCGCCGAAACGATGATTTCAACAGGATAATCGCCGATGAAACGCTTCAGTCCGGCAACAGCCGTGTCAGCACCAAGGAAATCCACCAACTGCTCATAGAACCTTTCGGGACGATACGTGACCCGATAATAATTGTCGACCATGCAGGACGCAAGATAAAAATTGGAATAAGTAGCTAATTTCCAATCCATTGTACGCGGAATTGAATCTCCGCCAGGATGCCTTTGTTCCTTGAAAGTAAAAGTCATTCTGACTTCGTATGAAATCGCGTTGGGGGCGGGATAGAACTCCAAAGGCCTATTGACGCCAAAATACTCCAGCGAATAATTGACCGCCAGACTCTTCACCCGAAAACCGTTTGAGCCCACCATATCCGTCGTTGAAACCAGAGTGCGGTCGGGAAGCACGATGGTGAGTTTGTATTGATATTTTTCGTCCTTCGTGTTTTTGCGGAGTCGTTCCGTCGTATAGTACAGTTTCTGTTTGGGCGCATAGAAATTGCCTGGCTGTTTGTTCCCTATCGTAATCGTGTCCAAGATAATCTGGCGGACACTATCGCCATTGCAAAACTCAGTGAGACGCACATCAAGCTTGCCGCGATAGTCACTCGAGTCGGGATTCATCGCGACTTGGGTGGCGTCGTCGTTCAACACATAAAATGAGCGCGTCACCTTGATGAAATTGGTATCGGCATTGGCATCAAGCAATCCATAAACCACCGGAACTACCTTGTATTCAGCCTGAAGATTGAAATCTTGCCGACACGAAACAAGCAGCATAAAAATTGTAAAAACAAATATTGAAGCAACCTTTTTCATAGTTAGAATGCATTTATTTCGGTGCAAATATATTACAATAATTCCAATCCGCAAGAAAAAATCTGAAATTCCATCAAAAAAAGACTGCCCGACTTGCACCAGACAGTCTCCTCCAAAATAAAAAAATGAAAAAACTTTACAACTTGATTTATGAGTTTTTGATAATCTTAATTGTCCTTCCATTCGTCATTTTTAGGAAATACATTCCATCGGGAAACGTAGAAACATCAACGAGGTTGTGGTCTGCATCAATGCGAACTTCCATAAGTTGTTGTCCAATAGTATTATATAGCGTAACAACGCCTTGGCTTTGGCTTTCGATGGTTAAAGTCGAAGCAGTGATGGTCGGGTAAAGGATGAAATGTATTTCGTTGTCCTCAACGCCTTCAGTGGTTTCCACCACGACGGGGCCGACTTGCACCGACTCGCCTTCGGGATAGACCGCCGAAAGGGTGTAGCGGTGTGTGCCTGAGGGAATATTGTAATCACTGTAAGTCAATTCGGTAACGGTGGCAATGAGTGCGTCATCTCGGTAAAGATTGTAATTGTTTGGAGCGCCTTCAACGGGCAAATTCCAAGTCAAACGGACATTGTCGTTGCCAAAAACCTCGGCAGCGAAGTCGGTAGGCGGATAGAGGATGGTGACCTCAGCATATTTCATGCAGGAGGCATAACCCTGCAAACCGTCATCGGCATAGGCCACGAAAAGAACTCCATCGTTGGCAATAATGAACGGGTCGTCCATGGCACCTTCTGAGACGAGACTCGGACCGACATAACTCCAATCGCTATCGTATTGCATGACACTCAAGTAGTTGGATTGTCCCTCGTTGACGAAAGCCACCGTAAACTTGCCCTCGTTGAAGCAAGCGTTGAGTTCCGATACAGCTCCTTCGGCCAAGTTGTCGCCAAGACTCTCAAAATCGCTACCGTTAAAGCGGACGGCCCTGAGATGGTAAGAAGGATAGGCGCAATAGGCAAGGTAAGGCATGTCGTTCTCATCGAGCGCAAGACTTTGGTAGAAATAAATGTTGTCGATGCCATTGCCCACGAGAGTCCATTCTCCGTTTTCAAACTTCCTGACTTTTAGTAGATTGCTGGCCATGTAGTCGGCGTATGCGATGTAAGGCGTGTTGTTGCTGTCGAAGACCAAATCCTGATGGCAGGCATATTCGCTGCTTGGTGCATAGATTCCCGTACCGCTCAGAGGCACCCAACTATTATTCTCCAATTTGAAGACGACCCCGATGTAATTTTGCGAAATATCGCGGGCAATAAGATAGGGCAAGTCGTTGTTGTCGAGGACAATATGCGTTTCAACGCTGCCAAAAGCGCTACCAACGGCTGTCCAATGGCTGCCGTCCCATTTAAAAGCATAACCAGTGTCAGATTGGTCGGAGTAGGCCACATAAACGTCGCCGTTGGAGGCCACATCCATGCCACCAGCCGAGACGGAACAAGACGTGTTGATGTTGCCCATCCGTTCCCACGTGTCGGTGCCTGCGACGTTTTTGTATAACACAGGCATATTGCTTTGGTTTCCAAAAACATACAAATCCCCATCGTTATCCTGCTTTATGCTGAAAACTTGAAATGCGGCTTGGGAGAAACCACGAGGCCCCACATATTCCCAACTGCCACTGAGAGGTTCGTCAACAACGATGGTGAAGTCCTGATAGGTGCTGTGAATGTCATCGGAAAGCATGAGGCTCACTTCATAATTGCCTGGTTGGTCTGGTGTTCCGTAGAGGCAGGCCGACTTTCCATCATATTGCTCCAAAGTCAGCCAACTTGGGCCTTGGGCAAGGCTGATGGTGAGATTCTTGTTGTCGGGGTCGTGGAAATAGACATTGTAAAGGTAATTGAGGTTGGCGTAGGCTTCGGTCTTAGGTGTCGATGTAAACAGAGGAGCTGCGGTGTTGTCGCCATTGAGATAGAAACTCTTTACGGCATTCTCTACGGAGCCGTCGGGGGCGATGAGCAAGCCTATTACGCTCACATAGTTGTAATCCCAATTCTCATCCAAAATGCAGGTAAACTCGTAGTGGGCTGATTGTGAAGCTTGCAACGATGATGGGAAAGAGCCTGGCACTCCATTATAATCGCAAAGCAGTTGACGCCCCACATGGTCGTATGCAATACGCTCGGCGGGAATGGGGTTGGGCAAATTCTCGTAGCCACCCATCGGGCCGTGGCCGCCACCGCTGTAGGAGTTGGTTTGGTTGTAGGCGGGTGCTGGCCCTGTCACGCCGTCTTCGATGAGGATGGCCGCGAAACGGTAGTCGCCGTTCATGTTTTCCAAGGCCATGGCTCCAACGTCGGCAGTCAGTTGTCGTGTCGCAGGATCATAGTCGCAATGGATTGTTATGTAGGCTTTTGACGGCGTCTGGCTTTCCTGTTCCACTTTGGCAAACCAGGTTTGGGTTTCCTGTGCCAGAAAACGCCGTCCGATGTTGGCCGATGGTGCGCCAACAAGTCCCGAAGCGTGATAATAATCATCATTTGTCATCGGGTCGCTGCAATGGATGGCGACGAAAATGACATTGTCGTAGGTAAAACACAGGGAATCACCATAATAGACACCTCTTGGGCACCATTGGCACCAAGTGCCGGTCAGTTCTTCAACGAGGACATGCTTTTGTGCAAAGCCGATGCTTAAGGTAAGCGCCAGCATTAAAGTAAAAAAGAGTTTTTTCATGATAAAGATGGATTTGATAACGGTGCAAAAATAACTTTTTTTCTTTAAACGTGTCTGGAATGATGCTGTTTCATGGATGTTTGTTTATAGATTTATTGGAAAACGCAGTTTTTGTTTTGTAATTCGGTGAAAATGTGTCCACGAAAGCCTAAAAATCATGTTTCTTGGGCATATTTTTCGGTTTTCATTGGAAAGTTTCCTTACGTAAATTAGTGCGCTAACCCTATTTTTTATATAGGTTAGCGCACCAATTAAGCCTCGAACTACTGCGCTAACTATGTTTTTGGATGAGTTGAACCTACGCTGCAAACAAAAAAACTCCATTTTTCCTTTCCGTTTCATACCTTTTTCTTATTTTTGCCGATGGATTTGGCGAGCCAAGTCCGTCATATAGAAGCGTTATGCTTGTCTTGTAAGTCGAGAACCTGAGAATTCAATGACTTCAATAAAGGCAGTTGGCATGATAGTTTCTGCGTTATGCGTGGAATGCTATATACAGCCATATTTGTCTTTATTGGGTAATTCTCAGGACCTTCGACTTGCAAATGTGGCATACAGTTCCACGCTTCTTTTGTCATAACTAATCGGGGAACAATGGATTCTCCTGCGCTTTTGGGAGCTGGAAGCCAAAGAACAAATATGAAAAAAAGAATTTTACTTTTCTTGTTTTCTGTAGCGATTGCGTTGTCGTTCTCAAGTTGTGCCACCATTATTGGAGGAGCGAAATACAATGCAAAAGTTCAGATTCCAGGTCATCCTGATGCCACCATTT
This sequence comes from uncultured Bacteroidales bacterium, assembly GCA_900318465.1. Taxonomy (GTDB): domain Bacteria; phylum Bacteroidota; class Bacteroidia; order Bacteroidales; family F082; genus Limimorpha. Next base: position 6,088 of record ONKQ01000006.1, on the reverse strand, counting down.
CTGTGGACGGGCAGTACAAGGGGCAAGGCGAAGCCAATTTCTTGGTAAAAAGAAGGGATGCAGACAAGTTGTCCATTACAGTTCAAGAAGAAAATTGTGAGCCTGAAACAACACATTTCACAAAAAAGGCTTTTCGCGGCTGGGCTTTTGTGGGAACATTGGTTGGGTGGACCGGCATTGTTCCAAGCACATACATCCCACTTCCTTGGGGAGTTGTTGTTGATGGCATTACAGGGGCGTGGTGGAAGCCAGATGTCAATGAGAAAGGTGTTTCAAAGATTGACTATGACCATTTCCTTTATACGATTAACTACAAGGCCATTCCAAAGAAGGATGTAGTAACCAATCCTAAAGAGACAAGCAAAGAAGGTTCTTATTCCGATGCCCAGTCAAAAGCGGATAAACTTCGGGAGTTAAAACAATTGTTAGATGAAGGGATTTTGACGCAAGAGGAATATGAGAAGGAAAAAGCAAAGATACTATCATCTGAATTACAATAATTTTCGATGACAATAAAAGCAAACCGAGCGGAACCCAACAAGATTCCGCTCGGTTTTCACTAGGTTAGATGTCGCTTATTCCATAGCGCTTTCAAACCGTCCGTGGCATTGCTTGTACTTCTTGCCGCTTCCGCAAGGGCAGGGGTCGTTGCGGCCCACTTTCTTCTCCACGCAGATTGGTTAGGTGTATTTTTTTTCAAAAAATGTGATTTTTCGATTGAAAAAATGTCCGAAAATGTGATTTTTTGAGTATTTTTGTGGCAGAAAATGTGATTGATTGCTATGGAACTACTTGAAAGAAAGATAGATAAGTTTCTTGTAGAATGGAAACAGAATCCCGATAGAAAACCTTTGATTGTGCGAGGTGCCCGACAAATCGGGAAAACCGAGTCGATTAAGGCTTTTGGTCGTGCCAACTACGAATCGGTGTTGGAGATAAATTTTGTGCTTCAGAAGAAATTCCGCACCATCTTCGACGACGGCTACGAGGTGGACCAGATCATCAAGAATATCACAGTGCTTGAACCCTCGTGGAGAATTATTCCCAACAAGACACTGCTGTTTTTCGACGAGTTGCAAAAATGTCCCGATTGCGCCACTTCGCTCAAGTCGTTTTGCCAAGACGGGCGTTTCGATGTGATTTGTTCGGGTTCGTTGATGGGCATTTATTACGAGGAAATCGAGTCGAATGCGGTGGGCTTCAAAGAGGATTATGATATGTTTTCGATGGATTTCGAGGAGTTTCTTTGGGCCAAGGGTTATTCCAAGGAACAGGTTGAGGACCTTTACGCGCACATGCTTTCGCTGAAGCCGTTCTCGCAACTTGAATTGGACACCTTCATGGGCATTTTCCGCGACTATATGACGCTCGGAGGTATGCCCGAGGTGGTCAAAATGTACATCGACAACGGCCATTTTGGCGGAGTGCTGAAACTGCAACGGCAATTTTTGAAAGATTACGAGGAAGACATCACCAAATACGCCAAGGAGACCGACAAGGCGAAAGTCCTCGCGGTTTATGGCCACATTCCGACTTTTCTGGCAAAGGAAAATAAGAAATACCAAATCACGAAGATTGCCAAAGGTGCGCGAAACAGGGAATACATCGGTGCCGTGGACTGGCTGAAACAGGCTGGTGTGGTCAATGTTTGCTATTGTTTGAGCAATGTGGAGCTGCCGCTGAAAGGCAATTATGACGCTGAGTGCTACAAAATCTACTACCACGACACGGGGCTGCTGATTGCCTCTCTTGACGAGGAAGCACAAGACGACCTTCGCGCCAACAAGAATTTCGGCACATACAAAGGTGCCATATATGAAAATGTGGTTGGCGAGATGCTGAGAAAGTCGGGGTATGAGCAGTTGTATTACTACAAGCACGATAGCCCAGCCCTTGAGATGGATTTCTTCGTAAGGGATGCCAACTCGCTGATTCCCGTCGAGGTGAAGGCGAAAGACGGAGCCACGGCCTCACTGAACAACCTCATCAAATGGAATTCTTATCCCGATGTGAAATACGGCATCAAATTCGGATATAAAAACATCGGCTGGAACGAGAAGTTTTACACTTTTCCCTATTTTCTCGCCTTTTTGTTGAAGCGGTTTTTGAAAGAAAAGTAACCGGATTTCTTTTGCAGGAAATCAAAAACCGAGCGGAACCCCACAAGATTCCGCTCGGTTTTAATTAGGTTGAATGTCGCTTATTCCATAGCGTTCTCAAACCGTCCGTGGCATTGCTTGTACTTCTTGCCGCTTCCGCAGGGGCAGGGGTCGTTGCGACCCACTTTCACCTCTTTGCGGATGGGTTGGGTGACTTGCTTCTGCTGCGTGTCGCTGTGCGACTGTGCCAAAAGGTCTTGGCGTTGCTCGCGAATCTTCGACTTGTCGATGCCTTGCGGGCCGCGCGACTCGCGCACGCTGTTCGGGTCTTGTGTCGGGATGTCGGCGCGCATCAGGAAGGAGATGACGTCCTCGTTGATTTTCTCCACCATGGCCTTGAACAAGTTGAACGACTCCAACTTGTATATCACTAACGGGTCTTTCTGCTCGTAAGTGGCGTTTTGCACCGATTCCTTCAGGTCGTCGAGTTCGCGGAGGTGTTCCTTCCAAGCGTTGTCGATGAGGCCAAGAGTGATGCTCTTTTCGATGCAAAGGTTCACTTCGCGGGCACCGTTTTCGACAGCCTTCTTCAGGTTCACGATGACGTTCATGCCGCGTTTGCCGTCGGTAATCGGGATGGCGATGTTCTCGAAATGCGTCTGGTTTTCATACACATTCTTGATGACGGGCAGGGTCTTCTCGCCGATGATGCGAGCCTTTTCCTTATAATGCTCCGAGGCGGCGTTGAAGAGTTTTTCGGCCAATTCCTTGGTTTTCAGGCGGTCGAATTCCTCCTCGCTGAAGGGCGCGTCAATGCCCATGCTCGAAAGGAGCTCCATCTTGAAGCCTTCGTAATCCTTGGCTTCTTGATATTCCTCGATGAGTTTCTCGCCAAAGTCCATCATCATGTTGTTGATGTCGATGGAAAGACGCTCTCCAAACAGGGCGTGACGGCGTTTCTTGTAGATGACTTCGCGCTGCGAGTTCATCACGTCGTCGTATTCCAACAGGTGCTTACGCACGCCGAAATGGTTTTCTTCGACCTTCTTCTGTGCTTTCTCGATTTGCTTCGTAATCATCGGATGCTGAATAACTTCGCCTTCCTGCAAGCCCATACGGTCCATGATGCCCGCGATGCGCTCGGAGCCGAACATACGCATCAGGTTGTCTTCCAAAGAGACGTAGAACTGCGAACTGCCCGGGTCGCCTTGACGGCCGGAACGACCGCGCAACTGACGGTCAACACGACGCGACTCGTGGCGCTCGGTGCCGATGATGGCCAAGCCGCCGGCTTCCTTCACGCCGGGGCCAAGTTTGATGTCAGTACCACGACCCGCCATGTTGGTGGCGATGGTCACTGTGCCCGCCTGACCGGCTTCCTTGACGATTTGGGCTTCCTTGAAGTGCAACTTGGCGTTCAACACATTGTGCGGGATGCCCTTGCGGGTCAGCATACGGCTGAGCAACTCGGAGATTTCCACCGAAGTAGTACCCACTAACACGGGACGACCTGCATTCACAAGGCTTTGAATCTCATCGATGACGGCGTTATATTTCTCGCGCTTGGTCTTGTAAATCATGTCCTCTTGGTCGATACGGGCAATCGGGCGGTTGGTCGGGATGACGACCACATCGAGTTTGTAGATGTCCCAGAACTCGCCCGCTTCGGTTTCGGCGGTACCGGTCATACCGGCCAGTTTGTGGTACATGCGGAAGTAGTTCTGCAAAGTGATGGTGGCGTAGGTCTGTGTGGCGGCTTCCACCTTCACGTTTTCCTTGGCTTCCACAGCTTGGTGCAGGCCATCGCTCCAACGGCGGCCTTCCATGATACGGCCCGTTTGCTCATCGACAATCTTGACCTTGTTGTCGATGATGACGTAATCGACATCTTTTTCAAACAAGGTGTAGGCCTTCAGCAGTTGCTGAACGGTGTGCAAACGATCCGATTTCTCGGCGAAATTACGCATCAGTTCAGCCTTGCGCAACACCTTTTCGTCGTTGCTGAGGCCAGAGTGCTCCAAGTCGGCAATCTCGGCACCCACATCGGGAATGATGAAGAACGCGGGGTCGTTGTAGGCTTGCGCCAATTGCTCGCTGCCCTTGTCGGTGAGGGTCACGGTATTCAGTTTCTCGTCGATGACGAAATACAACTCGTCGTCGATGATGTGCATGTTTTCGTTGCGGTTTTGCATGTAGAAGCCTTCTGTCTTCTGCATCAGGCTCTTCATGCCTTCCTCGCTGAGGAATTTGATGAGGGCGTTGTTTTTCGGCAGACCGCGATAGGCGCGGAAGAGTTGGTCGGCGCCGTGTTTCTTTTCGTCCTCGGTGGCGTTGGGGTCGGTGAGGATTTTCTTGGCCTCGGCCAAAATGCCTGTCACATAGCGTTTTTGGGCTTCGTACAACTTCACTACATCGGGTTTCAGTTGGTCGAATTCCTGTTGGTCGCCGCGTGGCGTAGGACCGCTGATAATCAACGGGGTACGGGCATCGTCAATCAACACTGAGTCCACCTCGTCGACGATGGCGTAGTGGTGTTTGCGCTGCACCAACTCTTCGGGGTTGCCTGTCATGTTGTCACGCAGGTAGTCGAAACCGAACTCGTTGTTGGTGCCGTAGGTGATGTCGCAGTTATAGGCGCGGCGACGGGCGGCGGAGTTGGGTTCGTGCTTGTCGATGCAATCCACGGTGAGGCCGAGGAACTCGTACATCGCGCCCATCCACTCGGAGTCACGCTTGGCCAAGTAGTCATTTACAGTGACCACATGTACACCCTTGCCCGCCAAAGCGTTAAGATAGACGGGCAACGTGGCCACGAGGGTTTTACCCTCACCAGTGGCCATCTCAGCTATCTTGCCTTGGTGCAGCACGATACCTCCGATGATTTGGCAGTCGTAATGCACCATATCCCAAGTCACCATGTTGCCGCCAGCCATCCAGCTGTTCTTGAAATAAGCCTTGTCGCCCACGATGGTGACGTGCTCGTATTTGGCGGCCAGTTCGCGGTCGAGGTCGGTGGCGGTCACTTCCACGGTCTCGTGTTCGCAGAAGTATTTGGCGGCGGCCTTCACCACCGAGAACGCCTCGGGAAGAATCTCGTTCAGTGCCTCCTCGATGTGGTCAAGTTCCTGTTTCTCAAGTTTGTCGATTTGGTTGTAGAGTTTCTCTTTCTCGTCGGGGTCCATGTCAAAGTTGGCTTCTGCCTTGGCTTTCAGCTCGGCGATTTCGGCCACCTCGGCGGCGGTCTTGTTCTTGATGTATTCCTTGAATTCTACGGTCTTATGTCTCAGGCTGTCGATGTCGAGTTTCACGATTTGCTCGTAAGCCTTGAGCGTCTTTTGGAGTATGGGCTGCAGGGCCTTGTTGTCGCGCGAGGCCTTGTCGCCGAAGAGTTTCTTTAAGAATCCCATATTCAGTTATTTAATATTCAAGATTTAAGATTTAAAATTCCGATAAATTGCAGTTTGCGCAAAATTCGTGCAAAGGTAGTGTTTTTCCGTGAATTGAGGGGAATTTGTGTCAAAAAGTCAGGTGATTTTTGGACAAATGAGGCGGGACAAAGGGCAAAACGAGGAAAACATTTTGCGATTCTTGCAGTTTTAGACGAAATAGATTTTGCGATTTTTGCAAAAGTATTGTTCACAGGACTATCAGAAAACGAGGATGTTACTTGCTTGCCGGTGTATTATGCGGGGTTGATGTGGTTTGTTGATACAATTTAGAGGAAATGGACGCGATACTCACACCGAGCCTTCTTGCTGACTCTTCTTCGTTTGACATTACAATGTCGATATTTAAGGTTCTCAGATTGCAAATCCGAAAAACTTGGGGTTATCTACTAAATTTAGCAATTAATAAACTAGCGAAAGATTCTTCCAATTCACATATTTCTTCTTACTCGTTGGCGGAATTAAAGTAGCGCATATTTAATTTGACCAATAGGTTTGTTGTTTGTTTTGTTGATGTATTGTAACACGGTAAACGCGCTGATT
>ONKQ01000060.1 GCA_900318465.1 uncultured Bacteroidales bacterium | reverse complement strand
GCGCCATGATATCGATGATATTACTATTAATACTATTTTTAGTAATTTTAATGCAGAAATGGCGTTGAAGTATTATCACATGGCAGAGGAAGCCAACACTGAGGGCGAGGCTTATAAAGAGATGATAGGGTCGATGCATTTTTTGAATGATGACATGAACAACGATACTTGTCAATTCAATATTGCCTGCGACCGATTCTTGCTCAATACAGGAGTGGTTACCGAACAACGCCGCCGCCTTGAGAAGTTGTATAATAATTCTAATGTTTATAACCTCAGCAAAGGCTACATAGATGGCCCAAATAAGCTTGGTGGTGAAACCGCTAATCCAAATCAATTCAACAGATCACAGTTTATTAATTCGGAATACTAAACACTTGTTGTTATTATGGAACACTATTATAGAAAATATGGGGATTTGAAATCAATGATTCAAGACCTGAATGCTTCTATTCGAAGGCTAAGATCGTACCTTTCAATAGAAACAAAAGAAAAAATAACAGAAATCAAAGAATCAACTACAATCACCAGCTTTGACAATATTATCATAAGTATTGAGGCCAGAAGTGAATTGAAATTAGCTGATCCCATTAGCACAGGTCGTGTTGATGTCACAACTGTTGATCAGGCGATCAAACAGTGTTCTAATATTGAGCAATGCGCACGCATTGAAAGAGCATGGCGTGATTGTCGTGATAATTGTCTTGATGTCAAAGATACTATTGACGCAATGATATCTGCAATTAATAGCTTACCGAAAGACATTGATGGAAATAACACAAATTTTGGATATCTTGTTCAGATATTTAATCTTACTAGAGATTGTGGTGCTTCTCCTCTGAGTACGGAAAAGTTGAAAACGATTTATGAAGACACCATCAATGAGTCATATAAAACTAGTTGCATAGAATCGTCACCTTGTTGCATAATAATATGTTTGATAAGTGTAATATTGTTTTTGTTTGGTGTTTCTTTGTTTTCATGTAAAGGTAATGAAAACAAAACAAACAATTGTATCGAGTTATGCCAATGTGAAAAAACCAATAGTTTAATCAATTTTAAGACGGTTGTTTCGATAAACAACAAAGACTATAATGTGTATTTGTGTAAACCATTCGACACGGTGTTTAGTCGGATAGATACAATTTCTATTGCAAAAATAGACAACGCTTGTGTGGATAATATGTTGCATCTGATTCTTTATAATGACACGACTACCGCTCTTGATACTTCGTTCTCTCTAACGACTGGTTTTCATTACAAATGCAAGAATAGCCCAGCAAATAGAATTAGGATAATCCCAACGATCAAACCTGAAGAAGTGAACTTATGCAAGAAAGATGATTGTCCCCCATGTTCTCATTATCTCTACAAAATCGTCATGTTTGCCTTGTTAATAATTGCTTTGATATTGGTTCTCTTGATTTTACGTCCAATACTTCAAAGAAATACTGAATATCATAATAAAGCTAATGAAAAGATTTTGGACGAGAGATTAAAAGTGCAAAACGATTGGCAAGAGATATTACAAGCGAAATATCGTTTGGATATTAGAAGAGAGGAACTGAAATTAAGCATAATGGAAAAAAAGAAAAAGTCAGACATTGATGACGATGTGAGAGCCTCAGAACACCAAAGACACATGGAAGTCTTAAAGGCAGAACAAGATCATGAATACAAAAAGGCCTTGCTTGAACAGAATAATAGAAGCAATCAGAATGATGAGCAACGTATAAGAGACTTAAATGAACAAATAATAAAATTGTTGAATAGTTTAACAACAAAAAAATACTAATGTTATGGAACAGGATCAAATTCAATGCATTGTCGAAAAAGCAATACAATTGTTATCAGAAATCAATCAGAAACCAACGGTTCAAAGATGTCAAATAGCACCTGCATTACAGAAAGAGATTGATGAGGCAGGAGTGTTGAGAGTTGACTCGGCCCCAACTGTAGAAGTTCTGCAAAACACCGTACCATTTATGAAAATGTTAGAAAAATGTGGAGATTTTTCTAAGATTGAGTATTATTGTTTTATCCCAATCCCCAATCTATTAGGTAACGGATATAGATTGTTCGGTATAGATGGAGGAAGAAATGTTGTTGTTGTGTATGATGATTTTCTTTGTGATATCAATTTTGCAAATGATGAGTCAAAATCAATTAACTATTCTTTTCTTGTTTCTGCAAAATGATTAGGTGTGTTATTAATAGCTTGAATGCTCATAAATAAGGAGATATGTTTCGAAGAAGTAATCTTTGATGAAGAAATGACCATAAAATATTCACTTGCAATGGAACAAGACAAACACTATTACGCGTTCATCAGCCATAGTTCAAATGATGAAAAGATTGCTTTTTGGTTGAGAAACCAATTGGTGAATTATAATATACCAGTATCCGTACAAAAAGAATTCAATGCTCCAAAAAGGCTTCGTCCTGTCTTTGTTTACCAAACCGACTTGGCAGGCAATGTGTTGGGGGACGCATTAGGGAAAGAGCTTCATGATTCACAATATTTGATTGCCATTTGTTCTCCTTCAGGTGCAAAATCGGATTATGTGAATAACGAAGTTCAACATTTTATAGATGCAGGAAAGGTTGATAAGATTATACCTTTCATTGTGGACGGTAAACCTCATGCCGACAATCCTGATGAGGAGTGCTTCCCTCGTGCTTTGCAAAAAGCACCAATGGAGTTGCGAGGGATTAATCTAAAAGAACTTACTAAACAACTCGGCAGCAAAAGAGGGGCAGTTGTCAATGTCATTGCCACCATGCTTGGTGTGCGTTTTGATGCTTTGTGGGACATATACAAACGCAAGCAAAGAAGGAAACGCATTCTCTTTAGCTGTTTGGCTATGCTGATGACATGCTTGGTTTTGTTCGTTTGGGACTACAAACGACCCACCTATAAATATTTTGTCGATTATGTAGATTGTTGGGGTGTGCCAGAAGGGATCATGGAACTCTCGAAAGAACAAGTTTCGGGACGTAGTGGGTCATATCAATTTGAATACCGTCGTGTTTCTTTTGGAGAGCCGGATGCATATTCATGGCGTGTCGCAAAGGTGAGCTATGTCAATTCGTCTTTGCAGCCGAAAGATATTGGAAACACGGAATTAAAAGACCGCTATCCTGTCCAAGAATTAGAATACAACAAGGATTTGGGTATTGTAAAACGAATCAATTATTGTGACATTAATGGTAAAGTGCTACTTCGCCATGAACTTTCAGAGCGTGATGGCATCTCTGCTGCCATTGCCGACTTTCGCAATGCGCAAGAACAATTAGGAAGTGGCTTTGTGGGTGTCAGCCTTTCAAGTATGAAAATGGGTCAGATAGATGCTGGCCAAAGGAAAGCGAATATTGTGCGGTATGCCTATGAACGCGATGCACAAGGTCATATCGTAAAACAGACTTATCATGCAAACAATGATTATAGTCTCGTACGTAGTGCGGTGAGTGATGGCGATGGTATATTTGGATGTTTATATACTCTTGACAGTCTTGGTCGGCGCATCAAAGTGGAGTATTTGGGGTTGGAAGGCGAAAAATCCTGTACTAAGAAGGGCATTGCAGGGCGAGCAATAGAATACGACACTTTAGGGAATCTATCCAAAGCCACTTATTTTGATTTGAACGGACTACCTACTTTAAACGAAGAATTTTGGGCTTCTTCTGTTGATGTTTTAGACAATAACGGAAATATAATGGAAGAAATGTTTTTCGGAGCGGACGGCGAACCCTGCTTGAGCAATGAAGGCTATGCCAAATGGACTGCCAAATACGATGGCCGAGGAAACAGGATTGAAGTAGCCTATTATGGAACCGACGGCAAACCCTGCTTGAGCAATGATGGCTATGCCAAAGGGAGTGCCAAATACGACAATCGTGGAAACATGATAGAAGCAGCTTTCAATGGAACCAATGGTGAACCCTGTATGAACAATTATGGCTCTGCTAAATGGACTGCCAAACACGACGGTCATGGAAACATGATTGAATCATCCTATTATGGGACCAACGGCGAACCTTGCTTGAGTAATGATGGCTATGCCAAATGGACTGCCAAATACGATGGCCGAGGAAACAGGATTGAAGTAGCCTACTATGGAATCAACGGCGAACCCTGCTTGAGTAATGATGGCTATACCAAATGGACTGCCAAATACGATGGCCGAGGAAACAGGATTGAAGTAGCCTACTATGGAATCAACGGCGAACCCTGCTTGAGCAATGATGGCTATGCCAAATGGACTGCCAAACATGACGACCGAGGAAACTTGGTTGAAGAAGTCTATTATGGAACCAACGGCGAACCCTGCTTGAGCAAGGATGGCTATGCCAAATGGACTGCCAAATATGACGATCGTGGAAACATGATAGAAAAAGTCTATTATGGAACCAACGGCGAACCCTGCTTGAGCAAGGATGGCTATGCCAAATGGACTGCCAAATATGACGATCGTGGAAACATGATAGAAGTAGCCTATTATGGAACTGACGGCGAACCCTGCTTGCACAATTTTGGCTTTGCCAGATGGACTGCCAAATATGACGATCGTGGAAACATGATAGAAGTAGCCTATTATGGAACCGACGGCGAACCCTGTTTGCACAATTTTGGCTGTGCCAAAAGGACTGCCAAACATGACGACCAAGGAAACATGATCGAAGAAGCCTATTATGGAACCGACGGCGAACCCTGTTTGAGAAATAAAGGCTATGCCAAAAGAGCTGCCAAACATGACGACCGAGGAAACTTGGTTGAAGAAGTCTATTATGGAACGGACGGCGAACCCTGCTTGAACAATGATGGTTATGGCAAATGGACTATTAAATACGACGATAGGAGAAAATGGATTGAACAAGCCTATTTTGGAACTGATGGCAAACCCTGCTTGAACAATAAAGGTTTTGCCAGAAGGATAGCCAAATACGACGGTAGAGGTAACCGGGTTGAAGAAGCCTGTTATGGAATTGATGGCGAACCCTGTTTGAACAATGAAGGCTTTGCAAAAGTGACAGCTAAATACGATGGCAGGAGAAATATGATAGAAGAAGCCTATTTTGGAATCGAAGGCGAGCCAATAGATCCCTTTGGCTACTACAAGTGGAGTCTTTTCAATGAGTTTGGACATCGGACCTTCACCTATTACGACAAGAATAATCAGTCCATTGAAGAGTTTTCTCTTGCTTGGAAGGTGAGCTTTGTTTATTCAGATGGTTTTGCCCAATTCCATAATTTGCCAATAGGTAGCATCATCATTCAGGTCAGCGAATGGATTGTCGGCGAAAGTTTGGAAAAGGCATCAGATCAGTTCAATAGACGCTTCAATAAGGATTTCTATTTTGTCACACCAGATGAAGAGATTGTGCATATACAATTTGAATACGGAGAACTTGGCGTTTCAATGGTGGATTTCTTGGTCGAGAAAGATCAGGTAGAACAATGGAAGGCTATGCTTGAAGAATGGAAAAAGGCCAATGAATAAAAAAGCTATAATGTACCCAAAAATTGAGAGCATGGGCGAGAAAATTTGGGACTGATTATTGAACGTTTTTTCGAGGAAGCCTGTAAGTGGGTTCGCTAAATATTGAAATGAACCAGCACATCATAATCATCCCCGACATTCACGGTATGGAGTTTTGGCGGAAAGCGATAACGGGACTTCCTAAAGATGCTCATGTCGTGTTCCTTGGCGACTACTTGGATCCGTATGAGAACGAATGGATCTATTGGACGGATGCTTTCAAAGGCCTTTTGGATGTCATAGAATTCAAAAAGACACATTTCGAGCAAGTGACACTTCTTTTTGGAAATCACGATTTGCATTATTTGTTTCCTGAGCTGAAAGGAACTCGGTATAATGAATACAAGGAGGATGTGATTCGGGCGACGTTTGAAGAGAATTTGGATTGCTTTCAAATGGCTGTCGAACATGTCGTTGGCAGGAAAAGATACCTTTTTTCCCATGCGGGTGTCCATCCTGGGTGGGTGAGGAATCATCCTGACCTTTTCGGCTCGGCAGATACGATAACTGCGGAAACCTTTAACCGACTGATGTTTACGGACGAATTTGTGGCTGCTTTATGTGATGTTTCTGCCTTGCGAGGTGGATGGAGTCGTGTTGGGAGCATGATTTGGGCTGATATGGACGAATTTGTAGGAACGAAGGTGAATGAATCGGAAATGTATCAGATTTGTGGGCATACGAAATGTGCGAATGGCCAACCTAAAGTCTTTGGAAATGTGATTTGCGTGGATTGCCAGAAGGCGTTTTTGCTATCGGAAAATGGAATTGATGGTTTTTGAGGATTGAAATGTTTTTTTCCGTAGCTTTGCACTCGATTTTTTGAACTTCAAAATACTTCCAATATGACCATCAACGAATTAGAAAGAACCGCCACCCAAGTGCGCCGCGACATTATCCGCATGGTGCATGGGTGCCAGTCGGGGCATCCGGGCGGCTCTTTGGGCGCAACTGACATTGTTACAGCCCTTTACTTCGACCAAATGCAAATCGACCCCGCCAATTTCCGCATGGACGGCAACGGCGAGGACATGTTTTTCCTCTCCAACGGCCACATCAGTCCGATGCTCTACAGCATCATGGCTCGGCGTGGCTATTTCCCTGTGAGTGAGCTGGCTACTTTCCGCCGCCTTGGTACACGCCTGCAAGGGCATCCCACCACGACTGAAGGCTTGCCGGGCATCCGTATCGCCTCGGGTTCCCTCGGACAAGGCCTTTCGGTAGCTGTCGGCGCGGCACAAGCCAAGAAACTGAACGGCGACCAGCACATCGTCTATGTCCTGATGGGAGACGGCGAGCAGGAGGAAGGCCAGATTTGGGAGGCCGCCATGTATGCGCCTGCCAAGGGCGTGGACAACCTCATCGCCATCATCGACTATAACAAGAAACAAATCGACGGTTCCACGGACGATGTGATGAACCTCGGCGACCTGCACGCCAAGTACGAGGCCTTCGGATGGTATGTCATGGAAATGAGCGGAAACGACATGCATGCCATCGTGAACATCCTGAAACTCGCCCGCGAAAACACCCACCAAGGCAGGCCACAGCTCATCCTCGCGCACACCGAAATGGGTATGGGCGTGGACTTCATGATGGGCACACACAAATGGCACGGCACACCGCCCAACGACGAACAAGCCGCCAAAGCTTTGTCGCAATTGGAGGAGACTTTAGGAGATTATTAATCACAAAACATGCAAAACCTACAAAACATCAGAAACTATTGGGAAAAGCCTGCCAACCGGCGGCTTTCCAGCGGCGACGCGGTTGCGTAGCCGCTATGTCCAAGAAAGGTTTTGAAAGTTTTGTAGGTTTTGTGACAAAAAAAGAAAAATATGGAATTTGTTATTCAAAACCAAAAAGATACAAGATCAGGGTTCGGGGAAGGCTTGCTTGAAGCGGGTCGCCGCAATCCCAAGGTGGTGGCCTTTTGCGCTGACCTCACTGGCTCGCTGAAGATGGGCGACTTCGCCAAGGAGTTCCCCAACCGTTTCTTCCAGACAGGCATCGCTGAAGCCAATATGATTGATATGGCGGCGGGCATGGCCTTGAGTGGTTTCGTGCCGTTCACGGGAACCTTTGCGGCTTTTGCCACGGGGCGCGTCTACGACCAAATCCGCCAGAGCGTGGCCTATTCCAACAAGAACGTGAAAATCGCGGCTTCCCATGCGGGCATTACCCTTGGTGAGGATGGTGCCACACACCAAATCCTTGAAGACATCGGCCTGATGAGGATGCTGCCCAACATGACGGTCATCGTGCCTTGCGACTTCAACCAGACTAAAGCGGCTACCCTCGCCGTCGCCGAATACGACGGGCCTGTTTACCTGCGTTTCGGTCGTCCGAAAGTGCCGAATTTCACCCCTGTAGATGAGAAGTTCGTCATTGGGAAGGCGCAAATGCTACAAGAAGGCACCGATGTAACTATCTTTGCCTGTGGTCACCTTGTTTGGAGAGCCATCCAAGCCCTACCGATATTGAAGGAAATGGGCATCAATGCCGAATTGATTAACATTCACACCATCAAGCCGTTGGATGTGGAGGCCGTGCTGAAATCGGTAGCCAAAACCCGTTGTGTGGTTACGGCGGAGGAACATCAGCGCAATGGCGGTTTGGGCGACAGCATTGCGCAAGTTTTGGCTTTGAACATGCCTTGCCCGATGGAAATGGTTGCTATAAACGATGTGTTCGGACAAAGCGGCACACCCGATGAACTGATGAAATTCTATCATCTCGACACACCCGACATTGTGGAGGCAGTGAAAAAAGTTGTTGGGAGAAAGCAATAAAACTGATAATTATAATGTTGTCATGTTGTCGCATTGCGTCACTGCGAGGAACGAAGCAGTCCAGTAAGCCAGTTTGTTCCCTGGATTGCTTCACTATGTTCGCAATGACGCGAAGTGGCAGTCTGTTGAACAATTAAAAACAACTTATTATGAAGAGAATAACTACACTATCCCTAATCGCCCTCGTTTTAATGGGCATGTTGTCTGCGTGTGGCAACAAAGAAGAAGCCACTCCAGAACCTCCCAAAGCATTGAATGTCATTTATTTCATTGGCGATGGAACGGCTTTGCCGCAGGTCTATGCGGGCATGTTGGCTTCCAAACAGGATTTGGTTTTTCCCAAGTTCCCTTACATCGGTGTGGTTGATACGCATTCGTCGAGCAACGACATCACCGACTCGGCGGCAGGCGGCACGGCTCTCGCCAGCGACCATAAGACCAAGAACGGCATGGTCGGCATGAATCCCGATACCATTCCGGTGAAAACCCTGCTTGAAGTCTTTGCCGAACAGGGCAAAGAGACTGGTATCGTCGTGACGAGCTACATCACTCATGCCACACCTGCATGTTTTTACGCCAAGGTGCCGAAACGAAGCATGTATGAGGATATTGCCATGCAATTGGCTGAAGCAGAGAATATTAATGTAGCCATCGGTGGTGGAAGAAAGCATTTTGACCATCGTAAGGACAGCATCAACCTCATTGAACGTATGGAGAAGGAATTGGGCTGGAAGGTGTACGACACCCTTGCCGACATCGACGTGACCTGCAAGAAATACGCGGTGTTGGAGGACGACAACCACCTGCCCCAGGCGGCTGAGCGCGGCGATTTTCTGCCTCGTGCCGTGAAGACCGCCTTGAAGACTTTGGACGGTGCCGAAAACGGTTTCTTCCTCATGGTGGAAGGCTCGCAAATCGACTTCGCCTGCCATGCCAACGACTCCGCATGGATGGTGGACGAGGTGGTGGACTTCAGCTATGCCATTCAGGTGGCGTTGAATTATGCTGAGGAACATGGCAACACCCTTGTCGTCGTCACTGCCGACCATGAAACCGGCGGTTTGACTTTGCCCGACCCACGAGGTAAATACACGGATGTTGTGTTTGATTATTCCACGAGAAGCCACACCTGTCTGCCCGTGATGGTGTATGCATACGGTCCTGGCGCCGAGCAGTTCACGGGGTGGATGCAGAATACGGCCATCAAGGGTAAAATCTTGAATGCCTGTGGTTTGGAGAACTTCAGCGACACCCTTGTCGAGAACAATGGCGTCAAAATCCAAGCGGTGAGGGTCAATATGGATAGCAAACCTGAAAATTAGAGTATAAACAAAGAGAAAATAATACTGCTATCAGCTCTCAGCCGTCAGCTTTCAGCAATGGTGCTGCTTAGCTTATGGCTTACGGCTGAAAGCTTAAAGCTGAAAAAATGAAACTGTCCGTTGTCATCGTCAACTATAACGTCGAGTACTTCCTTGAGCAGTGCCTTCATTCGGTGCGTCGTGCCATGCAAGGCATTGAGGGCGAAGTGTTTGTGGTCGATAACAACTCCGTCGACGGCTCGTTGAAGATGCTGGCGCAAAAGTTTCCTGAGGTGAAGGTCATCGCCAATAAGGAGAATGTCGGTTTCAGTCGCGCCAACAACCAAGCCATCCGCGTTTCCACGGGGGAGTATGTACTGCTCCTCAATCCTGACACGGTGGTGGAGGACGACACCTTCTCGAAATGCCTCGTCTTCATGGACAGCCACCCCGATACGGGCGGCCTCGGTGTAAAGATGGTGGACGGCAAGGGACAGTTTTTGCCTGAGTCGAAACGTGGTTTGCCTACGGCCAAGACCGCGTTTTACAAGATGTTTGGCCTCACCCGTCTTTTCCCGCACAGCAAGCGTTTTGCGAGGTATTACATGGGCCATCTTTCCAACGACGAGACCAACGAAGTGGAGATTTTGGCTGGTGCCTTCATGATGCTGCGGCGCGAGACTTTGGACAAGATTGGCCTGTTGGACGAGACCTTTTTCATGTATGGCGAGGACATCGACCTGTCGTATCGCATCACGCAAGGAGGCTACAAAAACTACTATTTCCCCGAGACACGCATCATCCACTACAAGGGCGAGAGCACCAAGAAAACCAGTGTCAACTATGTGTTTGTGTTCTATCGCGCCATGGAGATTTTCGCCAAGAAGCACTTCGGCAAGTCGTGGGCGCGGTCGTTCTCTTTCCTTATTAATATTGCCATCTATCTCAAGGCGTTTTTCGCGTTGGTGTCGCAGTTTTTCCACAAGGCGGCGGTGCCTTTCCTCGATGCCGTGTTGGGCTATGGCGGTTTGGCGGCCATCAGTTATTTCTGGGGTCACGGGACGATTTACGGCGGTTCGGGCAGTTACCCGACTTTGCTTTTTGCCGCCGTGTTGCCAGCCTACATCCTGATTTGGCTTTTATCGACGTATTTCTCAGGAGGTTACGACAAGCCTTACAGCATTGCGAAAGCCATTCTTGGAGTAGCCTTCGGCAGTGCCGCAATTTTGGTGTTGTACGCCTTGTTGCCTGAAAGTCTGCGTTTTTCGCGCGCCTTGATTCTCTTTGGCATGATTTGGCTGGCTTTGGAGATGAGCCTCACGCGCTTTGTCGGCATTCTGTTGGGAAACGAAAACTTCCAGTCGAAAAAGACAGAAAAGAAACGGTTCCTCGTCATCGGAAGCCCGGAGGAGACACGGCGGGTCAATTCAATTTTGGAGAGCACGTCCATCAAGCCTGATTTCATTGGTTTGGTGAGTTCGGAAGCGCAAGGGGAGGCCCCTGAGGGATTCATCGGCAACCTCGCGCAAGTGCCCGACATTATTGAGATTTACAAGATTACGGAGGTCATCTTTTGCTCGAAGGACGTGCCGCATCAGGTCATCATCGACAAGATGGTGGACTGGCACGCCACCAATGTGGATTACAAGATTGCGCCCGAGGACAGCCTTTCCATCATCGGCAGCAACAGCATCAATACGCGTGGCGACCTCTATACCGTTGACATTAAGGCGATTGACACCACTTCGAACCGCCGCAACAAACGCCTCTTCGATGTGGTGACAAGCCTGTTCAGCATCGTTTTCTGGCTGCCTTTGGCCTTGATGGTGAAGCAACCTGTCCGGTTCCTGAAAAACGCCATCCTTGTCTTGTTTGGCCGAAAGACTTGGGTGGGGTATTGCTCGCCCGCCGACGAAACGCAAAAACTGCCCAAGATTCGCAAAGGCGTTTACAGTCCCGCCTCGCATCTCGACAAGAATGTTTCCGCCGAGCCTGATTTCGTTAACCAACTGAACCTGCTCTATGCCCGCGACTACACCGTTTGGAAGGATGCGGAGATATTTTTCCGTTCTGTGGCAGCGAAATAAGAACCTCAAAAGGGCAGCGGCATCGATTGGCAGGCGGTGTAAATCCCTGCCGAAAAAATCCACCACGGGTGCCGTTTTTGGTACGGTTTTTGGATAACGAAGAAAATTGTTCGAAAAATTGAAAGTTTTGGCATTGGTAACAAAAGAATTTCTAATTTTGCAACAATTTTTAAAAGTCATACTAATATGAAAAAAGTGATTTATCTGCTTGGCATCATGCTCCTCATGGCAGGAGTGGCCAAGGCCCAAGACAACACGACCGTTCAAAACGGTGCAGAAATTGAGTTCGAGAAGTTAGTCCACGATTACGGCGACGTTCCTTACAACGGCAACGGCGAGTGCGAGTTCCGCTTCACCAACACGGGCAACGAGCCTCTGTTGATCCAGAAACCCAAGTCGAGTTGTGGTTGCACCATTCCTTCTTGGCCGAATGAACCTATCCTTCCTGGTGAGTCGGATGTGATCAAGGTGACTTATCGTACTAACCGCGCGGGCAACATCAACAAGACTGTGACGGTAACTTCAAATGCTGTCAAGAATTCGACGGTGGTGTTGCGCATCAAGGGTCGTGTGCTTGAACAGCCTACCGAGGTGTTGCCGGCCAACAACAATGGAGTGGGTACGCCAGTCAACGAGAAAAAATAATCGATAGTTATCATTAAATTCATAAAAGCCGTCTAATGAGTGTGTTAGATGGCTTTTTGTTCACAAAAACAGAAAATACCTATGCCAAAGATTTCCAACAAAGGCTTGGAACTGCCGCAGTCGGCAATCCGCAAGCTCGTTCCTTTCTCTGATGCCGCCAAAGAACGCGGTATTCACGTTTACCACCTCAACATCGGTCAGCCCGACATTGAAACGCCTAAAGGTGCACTTGCTGCCTTAGCTGATACCGCTCGTGAACTCCCCGCGACTAAAGGTGTGTTGGAGTACAGCCATTCGGCCGGTATTCCTTCCTATCGTCGTGCGCTTTGCAACTATTATCACAAGCACGGCATCGATGTCACCCCTAACCAAGTGCTTGTCACTACGGGTGGTAGCGAGGCTTTGCAAATGGCCTTCACCGTGTGCTTGAATCCTGGCGACGAAATCATCATCCCGGAGCCATATTACACCAACTACAATACCTTCGCCAAGCTGTGCGATGCCAAGATTGTCACTATTCCCAGCGACATCAGGACAGGCTTTGCCTTGCCGCCCATTGAGGACTTTGAGAAGGCCATCACCCCTCGCACCAAGGCCATCATGATTTGCAATCCCAACAATCCTACGGGTTATCTTTATACCCACGAGGAGTTGCTGAAAGTGGCCGGTTTGGTGAAGAAATACGACATGTATCTGTTTGCCGACGAGGTGTATCGCGAGTTCTGCTACGACGGTCACAAGCACGTCAGTGTGATGCAACTTGAGGGACTGGAACGCAATGTTATCCTCTTCGACTCCGTCTCGAAGCGTTATAGCGCTTGCGGTGCCCGTGTGGGTTGCATGGTGACCCGCAACAGCGAGGTCTATGCCACTGCCATGCGTCTGGCACAGGCTCGTCTGTCGCCACCGAGCTTTGGTCAGATCTTCGCCGAAGCCGCCGTCAACACGCCGCAGGAGTATTTCGATGCCGTCTATAATGAGTACATTGCCCGCCGTAATGTCATCGTCGAGGGCATCAACAAGATTCCGGGCTGCTTCTGCCCGATGCCTAAAGGCGCGTTCTATACCGTCATCGACCTGCCCATCGACGACAGCGACAGGTTCTGCCAGTGGCTGCTCACCGATTTCAGCTACAACGGCGCCACAGTGATGTTGGCTCCCGCCACAGGTTTCTATGCCGATCCCGAGAAAGGACGCCATCAGGCCCGTATCACCTACTGCCTCTGCATCGACGACCTCAAGGCCGCCGTCAAATGCTTAGAGGAGGCTTTGAAGGTATATCCTGGCAGGCTGAAATAATTGAGGATTCACATGATTTAGATAGTGGAGACGTGCCTTGGCGCGTCTCTGCTTTTTTTTGTTTAGGTGTTTGCCGCGAGGGTGGTGCTGAGATTTTTGTCATCAAGGAGTTGAAATAAGCCGCAAATTCTGCGGATTATTGGCCGAAAGTGGAGTGTTTAATTTTGAAAACCAAAATTATTTATATGAAATGTTTTGGATTTTAGAAATTTTGCTATTTTTGCAGTTGCTATGAGGATAGTGTCACATAAAAGATTGGTCGAGTTCTACGAATCGGAAGGACATGCCGACGCGAAAACTGCTTTGGAACGCTGGTATGAAATCACCGAGGAGGCGGAATGGAAAAACCTATCGGACATCAAAGCTGATTTTCCGGCAACGGACTATGTTGGGAATCAACGTTATGTGTTCAATATCAGGAGAAACAAATACCGTCTTGTGGTGGTGGTGAAATTCACGATAAGCCATGCGTTTATTCGGTTTGTGGGCACTCATAGCGATTATGAAAAAATTGATGTTTCAACCATATAGGAGGAAAGCGACATGAGCAAAATCACGAAAGAACAATACGAATTTGCATTGGAGAGAATCGAGGAATTGTTGCCGATAGTGACGGACGATACTCCCGCCAACGACCGCAACGCCATCGAATTGACGATGATGTCGGACATTGTGATTGAATACGAAAAGGAGCATTATCCCATCGCCAAGCCTTCCGTGGCCGACTTGATAGCGTTGTCGCTCGAAGAAAAGCAGATGACGCAGAAACAGTTGGCTCTCCTTATCGGCGTAAGTCCTTCGCGAATCAACGATTACGTGACAGGAAGGGCGGAACCGACTTTGAAAATCGCTCGCCAACTTTGCCGCACTTTGAACATTACACCTGCGGCGATGATGGGGTTCTGAAAAATGCTTGATTATGCCCCATTAATGTTTATTGGTATTTTAAAACACGAATTATCAGAAATTTATCACGAATTGTCATTAATTGCAATTTTTGAAAAATTGACTTTGTCGAAATCTCCGATTCGGCGGAGCCAATCTTCGATTTCGTGTCCAATTCATGGAAATTCGTGTGAAAATCAAAAAAACTTTGAACCTGTACCGCGATTTGAAACAACGTGTTTCTATTTTTGCCTCGTAATTCGATGTTAAACCCTAAAAAACAACACAATTTTTGTGTATTTTTGCAGAAACAGAAAACTTTATTGTCATGCGACAAAAACTCGTAGTCTTCACCGGCGCAGGCATCAGCGCCGAAAGTGGAATCCCTACCTTTCGTGATGCCAATGGCATGTGGGGAAAATATGATGCTATGAAGTTGGCCAGCGTTGAGGGCTTTGAGGAAAACCCACAGGCAGTGCTCGATTTCTACAATGCCCGTCGGAAAAACCTGTTGGAGGTGGAGCCGAACCATGCCCACCGTGTTTTGGCCGACTTGGAAAAGCGATACGACGTGACCATCATCACGCAAAATGTGGACAACCTTCACGAAAGGGCGGGCAGTAGCAAGGTGCTGCATCTTCATGGCGAGTTGAGCAAGGTGACTTCATCGCGCAACCGTCTCGACCCTAATTGCATCAAGGACTATCCGCTTGATGTCCCCATTCGATTAGGTGACAAAGCCGCCGATGGTTCGCAACTGCGGCCTTATATCGTATGGTTTGGCGAGTATGTCGATGGTATGGAGTTGGCGGCATATTGGGTGCAACAGGCCGACATCTTCGTTGTCATAGGTACTTCGTTGGTGGTCTTTCCAGCGGCGGGATTGGTCGATTATGCCCCAAATGAGATTCCCAAGTTCCTGATTGACCCGAAAGATTTGAAAGGCGGCCTGCCGACTGGATTCCAGCATATCAAGGCGAAGGCGGTGGAAGGGGTGGATGAATTGGTGAGGAGGTTGGAGGAAATGGAAAAATAGTTATTTTTGCAACGAATTAATACAAAGGACAAAATATGCAAATCATCAAAGAACAAATGTCAGGCGAGTATTATTCCAGTGCTGTTGACATCAGCAAGGATGAATGGTTTGAGATTCTGAAAGATGAATCGGTGTCTGAAAAGTACAAGGAAGCCGTGATTTGTTTCTACTATATGCCTGATTATAAAGGGTCATGTGTGGCAGTTGGCAACCAATTAGGGAAAAACGCCTATTCGTTGGTGGCTACAATAATGAATTTCGGGAAGTATGTGCAGAAACGGCTTGGACGTTTTCAAGTTGTTGATGAAGATGGCAATAACACCTACTGGCCAATTCCTATGAAGCAAGGAAAGGCATTGTCTAATAAGGAAGAAGGAAATTTTGAATGGACTTTACGCCCTGAATTGGCCGATGCTATTAGAGAGTATCTTTATTGGTATTTGGTTGAACGCTACAAGGAATTAAGAAGGGAAATACAAATCCGCCAAGAGGGTTATGACGAACTCTACAAGTGGGAATTAATCACTTCAAGCGTTGGGAAGGGTCTATTGAATATTGTTACAGTAGCTGTGCTGGGATGCTGTAATCTTTATTTGTGTCTATAATGGTTAAAATTATTTTTTACAACAATTTAAATAAAAATGGAGTATTTTGTTATAAGTCCAAACATTTATAACGATGGCGATAATTATGCAGATTCAATGTATGAAAAAAGTATTGCGGCTGTCGGATGGAATGAAAAAGACCACAAAGGGATGCAATTTAAGTCTATAAAAAACGGAGATTGTATAATTGTTGCAAAAAGAAATAATTGGCATTGGGAATACTATTATTTAGGTTTACCCGTTGGCGGAATTAGAAAAGAGGGAAAAGAGAGCGAAATAAATGGATAAAAAGTTGCACATATTATTGATTTTCAGTAATTTTGTGGTTGAAA
>ONKQ01000011.1 GCA_900318465.1 uncultured Bacteroidales bacterium | reverse complement strand
AATCAGCGCGTTTACCGTGTTACAATACATCAACAAAACAAACAACAAACCTATTGGTCAAATTAAATATGCGCTACTTTAATTCCGCCAACGAGTTTCTGGGAATGTTTATGACAATGGGGTACAATGCAGCAATAATAAAATTTCTGCGACTTATTCTGGTTGGATTGATTTATTCGGTTGGGGCACGAGCAGCTACCATAATCCAAGTGATCCATACAACATTAATTATCAACCGTGGTCGACCTCGGAGGAAAGTGTCATGGAGAATATTAACTATACTGGATACGGTCCATCCAAGAACATGTCTTCGGTGGATCTTACTGGTAGTTCGGCAAATTATGACTGGGGTGTTTACAACTCGATAAACAATGGCGGGAACACCATTGGTCAGTGGCGTACCTTGACTATGTATGAATGGGAGTATGTTTTTAATACACGTCAGGCTTCTATGGTGAATGGTACGGACAATGCTCGTTACGTGAAGGCTAATGTGAACAATGTGCAAGGTATAATACTATTTCCCGATAATTACACGCATCCATTAGATGTGGCTCAACCCATTGGAATCAATGAAAATGGAAACACAGGATTGAATGGGAACAATTACAGTTTGATGGAGTTCGCATTGATGGAGGACAATGGAGTCGTCTTCCTTCCTTCTGCTGGCTCGCGTGAAGGTAATATGGCAGGCATAAATGTTGGCACTATGAATTGCAGTTATTGGTCAACGACCTCGGAAACTAACACTAGCGTAAGTTCACACCGTGTTTATGCGAACAAGAACATGATAGAATCGCAGATTAGTGCTAATAGTGGTACCAATCGTTGGCGTGGTCAATCTGTGCGATTAGTTCACGATGTTCAATAGCTATTCTTTGCGTACTAAATGCAAAAAAGACGAACAAACTTTGGCCTGAAGAGGGTGACCAACCGTTTGGATTCACACTTGAAAGCCCGCTTCGACGCGTTTTGCGAAGGCTTCGGCATGAGCGCTTCTACGGCGTTTAATATCTTTGTTCGTGCTGTTGTCCGTCAGCGTAAGATTCCTTTTGAGATTGAAATGCCTGAAGAAGATGGCATTTGAGAGGAAAAACGGCGGAACTTCAAAAACTCCGCCGTTTTTGGTGAATACTTACGGATTACTCTTCCGCCATTCGATTAAGCGCTTCAATATCCAAGTCTTCAAGTTGGATGTCAGCATTGCTTTCAAAACAAAGACATCGCATTGTTTTTTTTACAAAAACTCATCACATTTCAAAAAAATGCTGTATTTTTGCCATCAAAATAACATCATTATGTCGCAATCAGCATACACTATCCGTTTGGATTCAGACTTGAAAAACCGCTTCGATACGCTTTGCGAAGGCTTCGGCATGAGTGCTTCTACGGCGTTCAATGTTTTTGTTCGGGCTGTTGTCCGCAAGCGCAAGATTCCTTTTGAAATCGAGATGTCGGAAAAAGACGAAAGTTTTGAAAAAGGCAGACAGGCATTCCTTGAAATCAGAAGGCAAGCCGAAGAAGGTCGCTTTCCTGACCTAACATTGGAAGAAATCAATGAAGAAATCAGATTGGCAAGAGAAGGCAAATGAAGAATCATTTTGTTGTTATTGACACTAATGTCCTCGTTTCAGGCTTAATTAGCCGAAATCCTGATTCACCAACTTTGGGAATCGTGAATTACTTGCTTGCCAACAAAGGCATTATTACCCCAATGTATAATGAAGAGATTTACAAGGAATATGAAAATGTCCTACATAGAACGAAATTTAATTTTGAACCATCTACAGTAAAGGATGTTCTGGAAAGAATTCGGGACATAGGTATTTCAAGTGAAAGGAAATCTTCCAAGGAATTTATTCCCGACCCGAAAGATGTTGTGTTTTACGAAGTTGCCTTGTCGAAAGAGGATTCGTTCTTGGTTACGGGCAATATCAAACATTTCCCGAAAGTAGATATGGTGGTCACACCAGCAGAAATGATGGAAATCATAAAGCGTAATTTGGAAGAATAGTTTTCAATACCGACCGAAAATCAATCTGAGTTTTTTCCAAAATCGAGAAAAAATCACAATTTTGGAAAAAACTCATTGTGGTTTCAGAATAATTTATTTCCTTTGCATCCTGTTAGAATATAGAATGTTATGGAAAAATTGATAGGTCGCGAACATGAGATAAAATTGCTCAAGGAATATACCAGTTCCGAGCGTCCTGAATTTGTTGCTATTTATGGCCGCCGAAGGGTCGGCAAGACTTATCTCGTCAATCAAATGTTCAATGGAAAGATGGCCTTTGCCATGACGGGCGTACTCAACGGCACCAAGGAGGAGCAGATGGAGGCTTTCATTGACGCCATGCAGGAATATAGCGGCAAACTGCCCGAAAAACCCAAGACATGGATGGAGGCTTTCAGGATCCTGAAACTTTACCTGAAGAAGAAAGTCACGCTGAAACGCCGTTGCATCGTGTTCCTCGATGAATTGCCTTCGATGGACACGCAACGGTCGGGATTCGTGCGGGCATTGGGTTATTTTTGGAACAGTTGGGCTTCGCTGCAAGACAACCTGACGCTGATTGTGTGCGGCAGCGCCACCTCGTGGATGATACGCAACATCGTCAACGACAAAGGCGGCCTCCACGACCGCATCACGCACGAATTGCATTTGCACCCGTTTACGCTGAAAGAGACAGAGTTATACCTCAAGAGTCGGCAATTCAAGTGGGACCGCCTGACCGTCATGCAGGCATACATGGCCTTGGGCGGCGTGCCCTATTATTTGAGCCTGCTTCATCGTGGCGAGAGTTTCGCCGCCAACATCGACCGACTGTTTTTCGGCGACGAGGAAGAACTGCGCAGGGAATACAAACGGCTGTATTCCACCTTGTTCAAGTCGCCGGAATCGTATATGACCATCGTCAATGCTTTGGCAAAAGTCAAGGCTGGAATGTCGCGCGACGAATTGAGGAAGGCTTTGGGCCAGGATTCAAGCGGCTCGCTCAGCGGGAAACTTGAAGACCTCGTCAATTGCGACATTCTTCGCAAGTATCCCATCCACAACAAAACGACGAAAAAGAATTCCGCCATCTACCAACTTGTTGATTTCTACTCGCTTTTCTACCTTACCTTTGTGTCGCGCGCCGAGGCTGAAACGGGCTATTGGAGCAACCATATCGGCACTTCCGAGGTCAACACATGGTTGGGATTGAGTTTTGAGCGGGTGTGCCTGACCCATGTGCAACAAATCAAGCAAGCACTCCACATCGATAGGATTTCGACCCAATTTTATTCGTGGCGGAGCCAGAAAAGTGCGCCGAAAGCGCAAATCGACATGGCTCTTGACCGCGCCGACGGCATCATCAATCTGTTTGAAATCAAATACAGCGAGGCGGATTTTCGCCTTGATAACGATGAGGCCAAAAAACTGCAAAACAGGATAGCGGCTTTCCGCAATGAAACAAAAACAAAGAAAGCCTTATGGCTCACATTGCTAACTACTTACGGTCTTAATGAAGGCCGTTATTCCTCAACTTTTGTTTCGATTTTAACGATGGATGACTTGTTCCAATAATCAGTTTTTGTAATCTGAGTTTTTTCCAAAGTTGATAAAAAAACGCAATTTTGGAAAAAACTCAACCGAAAATCCTACACTTCTTTCCAACGAGTTTTACCGTTCAAAAACCCTCAAAATCTTCAACTTCGTCTTCTCCATCTTGCCGCCGTAGGGATGCTCGCGCAAAGGCAGATTGAACCTTGTTTTTCCTTTGAGCACCGTTTGTGGATGCGTGAACTCTCGGAACCCCCATTCGCCGTGGTAGGCACCCATGCCGGAATGTCCTGTGCCGTTGAAGGGAACGCCTTTCACCATCATGTGGATGCAGACCTCGTTGATGCAGCCGCCGCCATATTGTTGGGTTTGCATGACGCGGTTGGCCCATTTCATGTCCTTGGTAAACAGATACATGGCCAAGGGATGCTCGCGCTCGGCGATGGTGTCCATCAGCGCGTCAACTTCGGCATCTTTGAAGGGCACGATGGGCAGCAAGGGACAGAAAAGCTCGTGTTGCACGATGTGTTCGTTGATGTCGACGGGATAGATGAGGGTGGGCGCAAAGCGGCGCGTTTCCTTGTCGCCAATGCCGCCAAACACGATGCGGGCGCGGTATTCGTCGGCGAGATGGACGCATTTGTCGTAGGCACCATCGGTGATGAGTTTGGGATATTCGGGATTGCTTTCAGGATGTTCGCCGATTTGCTTGATGAAGGCTTGTTTGAGTTCCTCAATAAAAGGCTTTGCCACTTCTTCAGCAACGGCTATCTGGTTGATATTGATGCAGATTTGTCCGGCGTTGCAGAGTTTGAAGAAGGCAATCTTGCGGGCGGTGTCTTTCAGGTCAGCGTCTTTGCGGACGACGCACCAGTTGCCGGTTTCGCCACCGAGTTCCAAGGCTACGGGGGTGAGGTTTTTGGCGGCCTCGGCCAACACATGCTTGCCTACCGAGGGCGAACCCGTGTAGAAAATCTTGTCGAAACGCTGGGCCAAACACATGTCCGCTACATCGTGACCGCCGTCAATCAAGGTGACATATTCGGGCGGGAAAACCTCGGCGAAGAACTTTTTGAGAAATGCAGTGCTGGCCGCCGACTTGGAACTGGCCTTGATGACTGCCGTGTTGCCGCCACACATCGCCGCCG
Organism: uncultured Bacteroidales bacterium; assembly: GCA_900318465.1. Lineage (GTDB taxonomy): Bacteria > Bacteroidota > Bacteroidia > Bacteroidales > F082 > Limimorpha. Next base: position 57,452 of record ONKQ01000011.1, on the reverse strand, counting down.
CCACCACGCCGATGGTGAGCAGCATCGGGAAATTGAACGGACTGATGACCAACGACACGCCGTAAGGCATTTTATACACCTTAGTAATTAGGCTCGGGAAGCACATAAGCCCGCTGAAATGCCTCTCGGGGCGCGACCAACGCCGCAATCCGCGAATCATTTCGTTGATTTCCACGATGATGGGGCCAACGTCGCAGAGATAAGCCTCCACGCGGCTCCGGCCAAGGTCTTGGCCAAGGGCATCTTCCATCTCGGTTTCATGGGCTATCACGGCGGCTTTCAGTTTCTTGAGTTGCTGGATTCTCCATTTAATGGGTAGCGTGGTGCCGGTGCGGAAAAACTTCCGTTGTGCAGCTACGATTGCGCTGATTTCGTTTTCGGTGTAGGACATGATGAGGGGTTATGGTTTAGGTGTGACAGTTTTTAGGATCTGTTCTATATCGTTATTATTCATTGTGATAGGCGCAGAATAATTGATGGAGTCTTGGACAATCATTCGAGTCAATTCCTCGTAATCCTCGCTTTTTACGGGAGACACGAGCTTGTCCATGCCGCATTGAGCCATCAATTGGGCAACAGCTTGCAGGAATAGTTCGGCGGCCTGCCCGTCGTCAGTGTCGAGGTGGGCAAAATGGCAATGTCGGGCCAACATGGCGTATTTTTCCGTGCAGACCTCTTTCTGGAATTCTAATACGGGCATGAGCATCAAGGAGATGGCTTGTCCGTGAGGCAGATGATACCTTGCCCCGATGCTGTGGGCAAAGGCGTGGACATAGCCCGCCAACTGCGTGTTGATGGCGTGGCCGCCAAAATAGGCCGCCCGACACATGTTCAAACGCGCTTCGATATTCTCCGGTTCGCGAATCACGACAGGAAGATTCTCGAAAATGAGCCGCACACCCTCCTTGGAGAGGTACATGTTCGCCTCATCCACTTTGACATCGCTGACGGCACCTTCAATGACATGGCTGAGGGCATCCATGCCGCAGGCGGCAGTCACAGTTTGAGGCGCATGGATGGTTAGTTCGCTGTCGAGCACCACATGGGTCACATCAAGGCCAATCAACACGGTGGAAGTCTTCACCCCTTGGCTGTTATGCACCACGGCACCCACAGTGACTTCGGCTCCCGTGCCAGCCGTGGAAGGCACCGAAATCATGGGCAACGTCTTACCCGGGACAGGCAAGAACTTTATCAGCAAGGACTTAACGCTTCTACGAGGCATCTTTGCTCCAGCAGCAATCATCTTGGTGGTATCCATCACCGAACCGCCTCCAAGGGCAATCACACATTCAGCCTGACATTCAATGGCCTTTTTGCGACCCGCTTCAATGAGGTCGATAGAAGGTTCGGAATTGATGTCGTTGTAGATGGCATAATGGATTTCGGCCTCCTCCAAGGCTTGCGTAATGGCTTGCTCATATCCGAGGCTGCTCAAAGTTTGGTCTGTGACCACCAACACATTTTTGTAGCCGCATTTTTGACAAATCTTGCCCATCTTTTTGCGTGCGCCGTGGCCTTCCACCAACTGTGGCTGCGGCAGCGGGACGGTGTGAATCACCTTGCCGGGCAATCGGTGAATCTGTTTTCTGATATGATAGGTTTCCATGATTTGATCTTTAGTGGAGCAAAAATACAATTATTATTCGAATTATTTTCATATCTCAAAAAGATTTCCGACCTTTGCAGCCGCAAATTTCGAATGAAAGAATTGTATTAAAAAATTGTAAACCAAAATATTATGAGTAAGTTTAACGACATAATGAACGAAATCGGCCAGGCTTTGGTCAGCAAAAAGTTCTGGGTTGAGCTGCTGATTATGACTTTCGGCATGTTCATGACGGGCGTTTGCGTGTATTATTTCCTCGTCCCGAGCAAACTGATTGTCGGCTCCATTTCGGGTCTTTCCATCGTGCTGACCAACATTTTCAACGGCATGGGCATCAGCATCAGCCTTTCGATGATGATTTCCATCATCAACGCTATCTTGCTGATTCTGGCCTATTTGCTCATCGGCAAGGAGTTCGGACTCAAAACAGTGTATTGCGCCATGATTCTCGGTCCCATGACCAAGGTGTGCGAGTGGATTTACCCTTGGGAAAATTTCGCCACCCCGAACAGCTACCTTATTAATATGGGTGTCGACCCCAGTTCGGCCTATTCCGTGATGGGCAACCCGTGGTTCGACCTGCTTTGCTGCGTGATCATCCTCAGCGCGGCCCAAACGCTGATGTTCTCCATCAACGCTTCCACGGGCGGCCTCGACATTTTGGCCAAGATCGTCAACAAATACCTGCATTTCGACATGGGCAAGTCGGTGAGCGTGGCGGGTGCCATCATCTGCCTCACTGCTTTCGCTATCAATCCCTTCCAGATGGTCATCATCGGCCTCATCGCCACTTGGATTAACGGTTTGGTAGTGAATATGTTCACAGCCAATCTCAACCAACGCAAACGTGTTTGCATCGTCTCGAAAGACTACGACCGCATTCGCCGCTACATCATCGACGAGCTTCACCGTGGCTGCACGCTTTATGAGGTCATCGGAGGCTACACCAACGAAAAGTCGATTGAATTGGAATCGTTGCTCACCAACGACGAATTCTCAAAACTGATGGAATACCTCGGCAAGAACGAAATCAATGCCTTCACCACGGCAGGCAACGTGAGTGAGGTGTACGGCCTGTGGGCCAAAGACCGCCACCGCACAAGAAAACACGCTGAAAGGCGTTAAGAATAAGAGGAGTAGAGTAATGTTGTTTTTTTTCATGGTCCGCGGTTCGGAGCAATCCGGCCGCGGTTTTTTTTGTATAATTTTTTTTTCTACTTTTGTGCCAAATTAAAACCTCACGAAAATGGAAAAGATTTTAGACAAATTCCTGAGATACGTCTCGGTGGAGACGACCTCCGACGAAAACTCCGAATCGCAGCCCAGCACTGCCAAACAGTTGAACCTCTTGCAGATGCTTCGCGATGAATTGCAAGCTATGGGCATTGAAGCCACGCTTGACGAATATGGCTACGTAATGGCCACGATTCCGTCCAATGTGGACAGGGAAATTCCTACCATCGGCTTCATAGCGCATGTGGACACCTCGCCCGACGCTTCGGGAGCCGACATCAAGCCCCAAATCATTGAGAATTATGATGGTGGCGACATCGTCCTGAACAAGGAGAAGAACATCGTCCTGCGCGTTTCGGAATTCCCTGAAATGGCGCAATATAAAGGCCAGACGATGATTACCACCGACGGCACGACCCTGCTCGGTGCCGACGACAAGGCGGGTGTGGCCGAAATCATGTATGCCGCCCAATATATGATGGAGCATCCCGATTTCAAGCACGGCGAAATCAAGATTGGTTTCACGCCCGACGAGGAAATCGGGCGCGGTGTGGTGAAATTTGACGTGAAGAAATTCGGTGCCAAATATGCCTACACCATGGACGGCGGCGAAATCGGCGAGTTGGAGTACGAAAACTTCAATGCCGCTGGCGCCAAGATACACATCCAAGGCAGCAACATCCACCCCGGCTATGGCAAGGACAAGATGGTGAACTCGATGCTGATTGCTATGGAACTCAATGGGATGCTGCCCGTGGAACAACGTCCGCGCTTCACGCAAGGCTACGAGGGCTTTTTCCACCTCACCGACATCAACGGCACGGTGGAAGAGACCACGATGTCGTACATCATCCGCGACCACGACCGCGCCAAGTTCGAGGAAAAGAAATCCCTAATTACCTCAGTGGCAGAGTTTTTGAACAAGAAATACGGCGATGTAGTGAAGTTGGAGCTGAAGCACCAATACTATAACATGCGCCAGGAGGTGGAGCCACATTTCTTCATCGTGGAAAGAGCGATTAAGGCGATGGAAATGGCCAACATCAAGCCGAAAGTGCAACCCATCCGTGGCGGCACCGACGGCGCGAACCTCTCGTTCATGGGTCTCCCCTGCCCTAACATCTTCGCCGGCGGACACAACTTCCACGGCAAACTGGAATACGTGCCGTTAGAAAGCATGATGAAGGCTTCGGAGGTCATTCTGAACATCATTACGCTGTTCCAAGCGGAGGGATGAAGTATCTCAACCCTCGACAAGCGCAGCGCAGTCGGGGAGAACACAACAATCAACAATCAACAAACATAATAACAAAATGAAAAAAACTATCCTCATCCTCCTCTCCCTCTTCGCTTTCGGGCTAAACATTTGGGCTCAATCGTCATCGATTACCGTAAGCACGGAGTCTGATTTAAAATCTGCCATTGGTAACCCTAACTACAGCGACATCCATTTGGGTGCTGACATTGTCTTGCAAGGCGTTCAACGCGATATAGATGATAAAAGGCTTTATGTCACACTTGGCGACCGGGAAGTGACACTATACATGGATGGTCATTCAATAAGCCGCGATCCGAATTCCTTCGACGATGACTCCGATTACTCCTATGGCCAGGTTATCTATTTGATAAGTGGCACACTCACAATCGCATCTGGTTCAAATACGAGTGGAAGCATCATTTCTGGCGGTCACGCCGACTATGGCGGAGGTATATACGTCTGTGCCAATGCCATTCTCAATTTGAATGGCATCACCATCCAAAACTGCACTGCCAACATCCACGGTGGCGGTATCTATAACGATGGTGGCTCGCTTACTGTTTCTACCTGTGATATTTCTGATTGCACCGCTTCAGACCATGCCGGTGCCATTTGGAACAAAGGCCCGCTCACGGTTACGAACAGCACCTTCACCGAAAACAATGCAAATGATGTAGGCGGCATCTATAATGCGGCAAATGGCTCTGGCTCCGTCTCCATTGCGAGCTGTACCTTCACCCGCAACAGCAGCACTGGCGGTTGCGGTGCCATCGGCAACGCTTCGTATGCCACAGCAATGACTATCACTAACTGCAACATTTCCGGCAGCAACGCAGGCACCAACGGCGGCGGCCTATGGAACGGCAGCACCGTCACGCTCAACAATGTCACCATCGAAAACTGTGAAGCTCGCGGCACAGGCAACGAACAAGGCAGGGGCGGTGCTATCCTTAACAACGAAGGCTGGCTAACCATCAATGGCGGCACCTTCCAAAACAACACTTCGAGAGAAGGTGGGGCTGTTTACAATAAACAAAGTGCCATGATGACCATCAACAGCGGCACCTTCACCGACAACAGCACTACCCAGTACGGCGGTGGTGCCGTCTCCAACCATGGCACACTCCATGTTTATGGCGGTACCTTCACCAGCAACAGCAGCACCGGCAACGGCGGCGGCATCTACACCAATGGGATTCTCTATATGAAAGGCAACCCCATCATCAAAGACAACACTGGCACTAACAGCACAATTAACAACCTCTATCTCGCAGACGATAATGGCACCACTCGCGTCATCGATATAAACGGAGCTTTCACCGAAGGGGCACGCATTGGCCTTACACCCTATAATACATCACATACCTTAACCTACGGATACAAATCCAAGAACCCAGACACTGCCCCTGATGTTTTCTTCTTCTCCGACAACAATTACGGCGTTCAGTTGAGCGGCAACGAAGTGGTCCTCAATACGGGCGTCTCCGTCGAGGAAGCCAACTACATCGATGTTGACGGCATCGAGAAAACCGCATGGTCATGCATAAGGTTGAGCACCATCGCTGACGGTGCAACCCTGAGCAGCGGATGGTATGTGGTGAATGACAGCAGGACTTTCAACAATCGCCTCACAGTGAACGGTGACGTGAAATTTATTCTTGCCGACGGCAAAACGCTAACCACAACCAAGGGTATTGCTGTCAACGAAAACAACACCCTTACCATTTATGGGCAGAGCGGCCAGACGGGAATTCTTAATGCCACGCTACCTGACGGAACGCTGCATTCAGCTATAGGCGGCGATAATCAAAGCAATACAGGAACCATCACCATCAATGGAGGCCATGTCACAGCCCAAGGCAATCAGGGGGGTGCCGGTATTGGCGGCAGCATCGATCACAATGGCGGAATCATCACTATCAATGGCGGAACAGTGTCGGCCACAGGTGGTGGGCAAGGCGCCGCTATCGGTGGCGGATTGTCAGGCAATGGCGGAACCATCACCATCAATGGCGGCACTGTCATAGCGCAAGGGGGTGCAGGAGCTGCCGGCATCGGTGGCGGATTGTCAAGCAATGGCGGTTCCATCGTCATCAATGGTGGCATAATCAATGCTACAGGTGGAAGCTCTGCCGCCGGCATCGGAAACACGGTAGCCACTATAACCCTGAACTGGACAAACCTTACCGACAGCTACACCTCCACTACCTACGAAGGCACGGTTACTGTGACAACAAACAAATTCTTCACTTCCCCCGATGGCACCATTTCGAGTTTGTCTGGCACAGTCAACGACAACAGCATCTTGGCAGGCAAAACCCTTGTTCCGAAAGCAGCATACCACATCAACACTATATGCAATATCAATGAATTCTCTAACCATATCACCCTTTCCGAAACCCTCGCCTTCAGCGATTCTATTGTCACGGTAACCATCGATCCTATTGACAGATATACCTGTTTTGTCTCCGCTATAGGCGCAACCTCGGGCGACGAAATTACCCTCAACAATAGCGGCGAGAACGCATACACCTTCACCATGCTTTTCGAAGATGTCAACCTCTACGTCGATTTCAAGATACCGTATCTGGACCTTGCCGGCGTGACACAATACGCGACCGCACACTCCATCACGAACAGTACCACTTCTTTGGGCGATGGCTGGTATGCCGTTACCTCAAATGTGACCAACAGCAACCGAATCCAAGCCGAAGGCGACGTGAACATCATCCTTTGCGACGGTGTCACCATGACCAACAGCTTGGGCATCGACACTTATGATGAAAAGAGCCTGAACTTCTGGGGACAGAGTGCAGGCACCGGCACATGGCAAGTGACAGACCCCGCGTACGACGCCAATGGTATTGGTGATAATGATGGGAGTCGTGGTAATATCAGCTTCAACGGAGGCACGGTCAGCGCAAAAGGCGGAACTTTGAAAAATGGCATCCGTGGCGAAACCATTACCCTCTATGGAGGAACTGTTTGGGCAAAAAGCTATAGAGGTGATGTTACACTGGAAAGGTTCTTTTCAGATGACAACAATACGATATTTGAACCCAAGGTCTATCCCTATGGTAATAATAACGGAACTGCTCTTGACAACAAAACACTGAAGCCTGCGGGCAAGCTATTCCTCACCGAAGGCGAATGGAGCAATACCGGCAACTGGTATAAAGGTGAACTGCCAGACCGTAACGATTACGTACTCATGCGCGCTTCAGCCACCATTCCTGACGGTTGCGTGGCCCAGGTTTACAGAGTATTTTTCAGCGACAATGCCACTCTCACTATTGCCGATGGCGGACAGTTAATCTACAGTTTCTACAATGCTGACCATCCAACTGAAGATCAATTCCTTCAGGCCACGGTGGAGAAAAACATTATAGGCACAGGCCACGATGACTGGGCAAATGCAAGCAACGGCTGGTATTTCATTACTGCGCCAATGTATGTCCCCCTTCATCCGTTCTATTCGACCAATATGCTTACCGACGACGACCCCACACTCATCACCGAGACAAACCCAGATGGCCACTCCTACGACCTTTACATATACTTTGCGGACAATGCCAAGCCGTGGTATAACTATCGTCAACATACTTTCAACATCGAACATGGAAGAGGTTACCTCTATGCCAATGCCAATTCGATAACCTTACGGTTTATGGGCCTGGTGTATCCCTATAGAGGTGCCGATAATAACAAAGTAACCCTTGTGAGGAATGGTTGGAACCTCATCGGCAATCCTTTCACCTGCAAAGTCACCGTGGACCATGCTTTCGCCGAACTGAACAACGGAAGTGCCGTGGACTATAAGACCAGCGGCAACACCATCATGCCTTGCGCGGGTATTGCGGTTTATGGCAATGCTGGTGATAAAGTGACCTTCACCATGGTCGAACCAGACCAAGCCCCTACTCCGAGCAACCCCAGCCTGAACATCGCTGTGACGCAACAAGCCCCCGACCGTGGCACTGCCGCCATCGTTGATAACGCTATCGTGAGCTTCAACGAAGGCAGTGCGCTGCCCAAGTTCCACTTCTTGGAGCAGGATGCCAATATCTATATCCCGCAGGACAACAAGGAGTTTGCCATTGCCACAAGTGAAGGCTACGGCGAAATACCCGTCAATTTCAAAGCCACGAAAGACGGCCAATACACCATTTCGGTCAACCCCGAAGGCGTGGTGATGAACTACCTGCACCTTATTGACAACTTGACTGGTGCCGACATCGACCTTCTGGCTACGTCTGATTACACCTTCACCACCAAGACCACCGACTACGAATCGCGCTTCCGTCTTGTGTTCGCCTGCGGCGAGGCCAATGGCGACAATGAGAATGCACCGTTTGCCTTTGTCAGCAATGGTGAAATCATTATTACGGGTGTTGGAGACGCATTCAATGCGTCTCTACAGATTGTTGACGTGATGGGACGCATCATCGTCTGTAGAGACGCAGTGCCTGCGTCTCTGTCCACAAATGGGATTGCCCCAGGCGTGTATGTTTTGCGTCTCATCAATGGCGACGACGTTAGAACGCAGAAGATTGCAATAAGATAATGGAGATTCCCCTTCGAGCAGGAGAACCTTCCATAGCAAATCGGCTTTCAGACTCTAACTGTAAGCCGATTTTTTGTATTTTTGCCAATTGAAATGAAAAACAACAGCAAGTCGGTTAGCGGAAACAAGATAGCTCTGGCGGCGGTTTTCACCACTGCCGGAGTGGTGTATTGCCTCATTTCCTTGGTCAACCACTACCTCTTCAAGACCTACGCGCTCGATTTGGGGCTTTACACCCATTTCATGTATGAGTATGCCCATTTCCGTCGAGCCGACTTGTTCATGCTTGACATGGCACCACAATCTGCCTTGAGCGCGCATTTTGACTTATATCTCATAATATTGTCGCCATTGGTCTATGTGTTTGGCACTTATACGCTGCTCATCGTGCAAATTGCGGCAGTGTTGCTTGGCGGTTGGGGTATTTATAAACTCATCGGGCTTTACACTGACGACGATTGGCTGCCCATTTTGGCTACGGCCACATTGTTTTTCTCGTTTGGCGTCATCCACCCCTTTGCCTTTGATTATCACTCCAATGTGTTGACTGCCATGATGTTGCCTTGGCTGCTCTATTTCATCAAGAAGCAGCGGTTTTGGCAATCGTCGCTTATGGTTGTATTGTTCGTTTTGGGAAAAGAAAACCTCTCATTGTGGCTGTTTTTCATCGCCATCGGGCTGATGTGGGACTACCGCAAGGACCGTAAAACGCTCTGGTATCTTTTGGCATACGCCCTTTTTGGTTTGGCTTATTTTTTGATAATCAACATGATAGTCATGCCAAAAATCGGAGGTGAAGGCATCAGTCGTTACCATCATCTGGGTAACAATTATGCTGAAATCGCCCTGCAATTGATTACTCATCCTGGCGAGGCCCTTCGTCTTTTGTTTGCCAACACATCGGGATTCGAACATTACGATGGCGTAAAAGAAGAGTTCTTCATTTGTGCTTTGGCAACCGGACTTCTTTTCTCCATCCTGAAACCCAACTATTTCCTAATGCTCATCCCACTCATCGGGCAAAAAATGCTGTCATCCTACCATTTGTTTTGGGGCGTTTCGTTGCAATATTCCGTCGAGTTCATGCCCGTTTTGGTCGTTTCGTCTTACTTGGTGATAATCAGACTGAAAAGACAACTCCCACAATGGATTTTGGCGGGTGCTTTGCTACTTTCTACCGTGCTGACCACGTTTTACACCATCGGGTTACCGAAATCCTACATCCTCGTCGACCATCTATGCGTCTATCAAGGCCGCCACTACGAACAGAAGTCTTTTGACGCCGCCTACGCCCGCGAGCTTATCAACCAAATCCCCGATGACGCATACGTGTGTGCCGCAACGATGTTCGTGCCCCATTTGGCCTTGCGCGAACAGATTGAGGATTTCGCCTACAATCCTTCCACCGAAGCGGAATATGTGCTCGTCACCACGCGAGAATTTGACTTTTCGGGCAACGATACCAGAAAATTCAGAAATATCGCTGATTATGAGACCGTTGCAACGGATAGCACCCTTTTTCTTTTGAAACGAAAGTTGCCATGACACTGAACGGAACCACAGAAAATAAGTTGAATTCGACAACGCTTTCGTCAAGGCGCGACAAGGTGGCACTATCGGCGGTCTTCATCGTCGCAGGCCTTGTGTTTGCCCTGATTTCGTTGGTCAATCACTATTTGTTCAAGACCTTTGCGCTTGATTTGGGCCTTTATACTCATGCGATGTATGACTACACCCATTTCCGCGTCGACGACTGCAGCATGTTCAAGGCTGTCCCGCAATGTATCCTCAGCGACCACTTCGACCTGTATCTGGTGGCTTTTTCCCCGCTGATTTACGTTTTCGGGAGTTATACCTTGCTCATTGTGCAGATTGCTGCGGTTTTGTTGGGCGGCTGGGGCGTCTATAAATTGATAGGCCTCTATACCAACGACCTGTGGCTACCGGTTTTGGCCTCGGCAACGCTGTTCTTCTCTTTCGGAATTATTCATCCATTTGGTTTTGATTATCACTCCAACGTGCTGACTGCCATAATGTTGCCATGGTTGCTGTATTTCCTGAAACGGCGGAAATTCGGATGGGCAACGCTCTTTGTCGTGTTGTTTGTCATTGGTAAAGAAAACATGTCGCTGTGGCTGTTTTTCGTCGTCGTCGGCTTGATGTGGGATTACCGCAAAGACAAGAAAACACTTTGGTATTTGGCGGCCTACGCGGTGTTTTCCATTGCTTACTTCTTCATTGTCAACATGATAGTCATGCCGCGATTGGGAGGCTCAGGAGGAGGGTTTGAACGATACGCCTATCTGGGCAGCAATTATGCCGAAATTGCCAAGAACTTGGCTTCCCATCCGTTGGAAACAATTAAAATATTGTTTACCAATACTTTGGGTAAGCCGAATTACGACGGCATCAAGGAGGAATTCTACATGTGCGCCTTTGCCACCGGGCTGATTTTCACCTTGTTGAAGCCCAATTACTTATTCATGCTTATTCCACTCATCGGGCAAAAGATGCTGGCTTCCGACAGCTTGTTTTGGGGCGTGTCGTTGCAATATTCCGTCGAGTTCATGCCGGTATTGGTCGTTTCGTCTTACTTGGTGATTGTCAGGCTGAAAAAGCGACTTCCGCAACTTGTTTTGTCAAGTGCCCTGCTGCTTTCCACCATCCTGACAACCTTCTATACCATTGGCATACCCAAGTCTTTTGTTGTGCCCGAACACCTGTGTGTCTATCAAGGCCGGCATTATCGACAGAGCACGTATGATGCCGGTTATGTAAGGGAACTCATGCGCCAGATTCCTGACGACGCTTCGGTTTGCGCCGCCACGACTTTCGTTCCGCATTTGGTTTTCAGACCGGAGATTTATGACTTTTTCGGCGTGGGCGACCTTGTCCAGGCCGATTATTACCTCATCCACAAGGACTATTTCGAATACCGCAAAGGCGACCAGCTGATTTTCACTCATCGCCCTGATTATGAAACCGTTGCCACGGATGGAACGATTTATTTGTTGAGGAAAAAACAACCTTGAGCTTTATTTTGAAAAACAGCTGACTTGAAAAGGATGCTCGTCGAGCGTCGTTTCAAGTCGGAAACCGTTTCGCTCCAGATAGTCTGCCAATCCGTTGATGGGCATGGCTTTGTGATAGGCAAAAACCACTTTTGAATAGCGGTTCAAGTCTGCTTGGGCAAAGTTGTAATCGTAATAATAACCTTGCGAGCGGAGATAGTCCTGGAAAACATAATAGTTGGTCGGCTGGCTTTGGGTGCGGAAAATCTCATGGCTTACGTCCAAATAATAGGTGAACTGCTTGTCGAAATACTCAGGCAAAATGACCAAAGCGTTCTCGTTTTCCTTTGCTTCAACCAATTGACTGACAATAGGTTTTATCTCGGAATGCCATCCACTGAAACGTTTGGTCGAACTATCGGGCGAGCAAGAAATGGCCATCGCCACGGCAAAAAGGCCCATCATACTGATACCCAACGCTTTGCGTCTCGGAAACAAATACAGGCAATACGCCGAAATGGAAAGGTAGAAAATCGGGAAAAGGAAGTAGAAATAGCGGTCGAGGAAAAAGCCAGTGAAGTAGGAAAGCACAAACGAAACCAGCAACGGAACAGTCCAAAGCAAGGTGAGGATTCCCGTGTTGCCGAAAACGCACTCTTTTTTTACAACACTGATTATCAACCTAATGAAAGCAGCAACAAGAATTACTATGGCGAAAACTGTTGTGACGGGAACATTGCACATTCGCCACAGAAAATCGTACAAAGCTTCCGGACTTGTGGTCTTGGCAATCCAAGTGCCATGAACGCCCGAATCGAAAAAGCGGGTGAACAACACGGGAAACATGGGCGCAAACAACACAAGGAGTGCCGCCGCATGAAGCAAGTAAGGCTTCCAAATCCTTTTCCTTATCGGATTGATACCCAACGCGATGACAAACTCCATCACGATAATCCAGACGGAGAGGTAATGACCGTACATCAGCATAAGATTGGCTATCGTCAACAGGATGAATTTGAAAGTTTTGGGCCGATGGACACAGCTGACAAACAAGGAAGCCGAGCTTGCCGTGGCAAACCCGATGAGGCTGTAAACACGACATTCGTGTGCCAAATATATTGAAAACGTTGAAAAACAATAGAATAGAGAGGCCGCAATACCAGAAAAACGGCAGATATGCTTTTCGCCAAGATAATAAATCGGAATAATGGTCAAGACACAGAAAATGAGCGATAAACTACGGATGGTTACCTCCGAGATACCAAAAATCTTTACCCAAAAATGCAGCAACAGTTCCCAAAGCGGTGGGTTGTCGCCCTGACAGAGCATTCTGACAAGGTCGGGAACGCTTTGCAATGCCATGAAAAGCGAGAAACTTTCGTCGCCGCCGAGGTCGGTCTTGCCGATGTACCAAACTCGCAGCACCGAAGCCAACACGAGCAACACAAGGCACTCGATGATGGATTGACGTTTGGTGGATGTTTGTAGCACTTTCATGGTTTGTTAGGGTTTTGTTTGGCGGATTCGCGTTGTGCCATCAGTTCGGAAACGGTGGGTTGCATGTAAATCAAGCCTTTACAAGCGTAGACAAAGAAATTCTTGGCCGGTTTGCCGCAACGCTCAATGGTGATGGTCTCGATCAACTCAATCGACTCGAATCCGCCCGGATAAAGGGCTTCAGGACGCTTGAAATAGTGACTGTCCGACAAAAACCAGAAATTTTCTCCCTTTTGGAAACCACCACGCTTTTCATTGATCCACAAATATTTGTGCAAATTGTGAGGCCATCCGATGCCCATTACTTTCATGCCCAAAGGCCGCGCCACATAATAGTCGAGGTTGGCGAGCGGGAACCACTCATCGGCAACGATGCCATCTTCCTCATTCATAAGACCTTCTGCGATTTTCTCCTCGCGCAAGGCAGCAAATTTTTTCTCCAATTGCTCCCAGCCATACATATCAAGAGTAAAATCGTCTCGGCCTAATTTTTCAGGCTCGGTGTGACGGTCAAGCGGGATGAAGCCCGTCTGGATTTCGATGCTTCCTAAAACCACTACAAACAGCATCACACCCAAAGCCGCCACAATGCCTTTGGGCAGTTTGAAACTTCCTTCCAACACTGGGTTCTTGTCACTTAACATACAAGAAATCAACAGGATAAGCAAAATGTATGCGGGTGCATTCCAATGTGGCAAGGTGGGTCGAGTGAGCGAGAAAGCCAAAAAAGTGAAAATCAGTGGCAAAGCCATGCAAAGCACAAGTCGCAGTGCAGATTTCCCTATATTGATTTTTCCCTTGAATGCCGCTACAATTGACATGATGGCCAAGACGAAAATCACGGGGTTGTTGTAGAAAAACTCGCCTGCCAACTCCGTGCCTAAAGTGCTGAAATTGAGGCGACCGCCCCCTACCCTCTCGCCATGAAAACTGAAACTGATGAAGTCGTTTTGCAGGTTCCAATACAATATCGGGAGGCAACAAAAGGCTGAAATCAGCAAAGAGAGATACAAGAATGGGGTTTTCAATTGTTTTCGGTTGAAAATCAGGATGTAAAGCCCCATCCCGACCCATAAGAAAACGCCTGAATATTTCGACAACATCGCGAGACCTGCGAACAATCCGAAAAGCAGCAAGTTCCATTTCTGGATTGCTTCGTTCCTCTCAATGACGCGAAGTGCTGTCCAAACTGCCAGCAGCCAAAACAGCATCAGCGGCGTGTCGGGCATGATGAAAATACCTGTAATGACGAAGGCGTAAATCGAAGCAGTGTAAAGCAATGCAGCATAAAAACCCGTCTGCGCGTCCTTGATGTCCTTCCCGATGCGGTATATAATATAGGTGTTGACGGTCATAATGACGACAGAGGCCAAGCGGATGAAGAACTCGCTGTCAAACAGAAGGTTAAGGCTGAACAATTGAATTACCCAGCCCACCATAGGCGGATGGTCGAAGTGACTCCAGTCGGGATAAAGCGCGTAAGTCCAATAATAGACCTCGTCGTTACCAAACTCCAACCATGCGGCCAACACTCCCCTAACAAGGGCACTGATGGCCAACAGCCAAATCATCATCCGATTGATATTCAACTCTTTGACTTGCATGGCCATTACGCTTGCTTTTCTTTCATTTTCTTAAAGAGATACCAACCAAAGGCCACGAAAGCCATGGCATAAACCAACCAATACAACACGGTTTGGGCATAATTGATGCTGTCCAAGCGGCGATCTACCACAATCGAAGTGGGATGGCGCGTGACGGGATTCAGGTACAGGAAATTGCGTCCGTTGATATCGATGCGGGTCCGCACATAATGGTCTTTGGGTTGGATGACATAGTAAGCTGTCGCAACACTATCCATGACCTTCAGCACCTTGCCGCCCTGCCCGATAAACTGCACGTTGCGCATGGTCTCCGCCGAAGTCTCGACAAACAAAGTGTCGCCGACCAACTGGGCGCGTTTCAGGTGATGCAACTCATGCGCTTCCTTCACTTTTTGGGCTAAAGTCAAAGGATAATAATAATAGTTGTCGAACTCCACGGCGTAACACAGACCTTTATCCAATGCCTCGTAAACATTCTCTGCATCAAGACTTTCCGTGTTAATCATGGTCAGGTTGTGGCACACCTCGTGATAGTCGGTGATGTTGTGCGTGTCATCATCGCCGAGGGCATACACCCGGTGGCCGTTGGAGAGCGCCATGTCCCAATGCTCAAAAGCGTTGCCGTAAGGATTCAAAACCTCAAGTAGACGGTAATTGCTCAACAGCTTCATCTCACCCACCTTATATCCTTTCGTGAACGAAGCATGGGCAGGCATGACGAAGCGGCTGTTTTCGCCTAACTTGTTGATCATGTGTTGTTTCATGTTGAGATTCTGCATAAAAAGGAAGTCGGGCCAATACACCTTTTCCGCCCCAATGCAGATTTGGTGCGTCTTGCGAATAAGGCCGTAGCCGTGTTCGTAGGCGGGGATATAATCCTCTTTATCAGCCCCATGCGCATTGATGCCCATGTAATCTGAAATCCCATAATGGTCGTAGCCCAAAGCTTGATACACACTGTCGATGGCCGTTTCGGTGCTTTTGCGCCCGTTAGTCAGGCCGAAATACCTGCGAGAGTGGCAATGGAAATGATATTTTTTCCATTGGTCGGGCTTCATGTCCTGATAGGGATTGTAAAGGTATTCGCCCTCGAAAGGTCGTGGCTCCTTGAAACTGTATGTGGGCACGGAGAGATAGACATACAAGATGAGCAACAGCAAGGCGATGCCCAGAGAGGCCATCACTCTGCCTAAATAGAACCAGAAGCCGTGTTTCTTTTTTTCTTTGTTCATACAGACTGCAAAACTAATGGAAAATTCTTTGTGTCACGCAGAATACGCTGAATTTTGGGATTTACCTTGAGATTTATTCAAGACAAAAATGTATATTTCGCCGAATTATTGATACGTTCCCCAGTCCTTCCACGACACATAATCGATGCCGTTGATGGTGCAAGTGAGGTCGCCGAGGTAGAAAACCGCGCCTCGTGTGCCGTCGTCGCCGCGAAGGGCGAGATAGTCGCGGGCGTTTTTCGAGAGTTTTTGCTCTGCCTCAATCGTACTCTTGATTTCGATGGCGAAAGTGCGTTTCCAGTCGGCGATGGTGTCCACCTCGAAGCCTTTCTGGTCGCGGAAATAGGTTAGATTGGGGTGCTTGCCTTGGTTCAAGCGGCCTTTCAGTAGTTCGGCGATGGCGAAAGTTTCCACAATGGCACCTTTGTTAGGGTGCAGAATCAACTCCTCCACCGATTCAATCCGCAGCAGATGGCAAAGCAGTCCTGAATCGATGAAATACAGTTTTGGGGTCTTGACCAACGACTTGCCAAGGTTCTGAGTGTCAGGCTCCAAGAAGTGGATAATGAACGACGACTCCAAGATGGAGAGCCATTGCTTGACGGTCGGGGCCGATACGCCGATGCCGCGTGCGATGCTGTCCATAGAAAGCATTTGGCCGCTATAGGTGGCGCAAATCTGGATGAACTTTTTGAACACGGACAAGTTGCTGTAGTTGATTTGGCTCTCCACGTCCAAGTCGAGGTAGGTGTCCACATAACTATTGAACCAATCGTCGGGCGAGAAATGCTTTGCGGTATCGTGCAAAGGCGGGTAAAATCCTTTGAAAATGGTTTCGTAAACATTGTTGTTCAATAAGTCACCATTTTTCAACTCTCCGATGGAGAACGGCAGCAGCTTCAGGAAAGCGGCACGACCGGCCAACGAATCGGTCATGTTTTGCTTCAGGTTGAACTGATTGGAACCTGTCAGGATGAACTTGCCCGGAGTGAAAGAGCCTTGGTCCACATGATATTTGACCGCATCGAAAATCTCCGGCACTTTTTGCGCCTCGTCGATGATGGCGCCATTGGGGAAGGCCATCAGGAAGTCCATCGGATTGGCAGCGGCCAGTTCGCGGATGGTCTTGTCGTCAAACGAAATGTATCTTTTCTCGGGAAAAGTCATTTTCGCGAGTGTCGATTTTCCGCTTTGTCGCGGCCCCGTGATGCCAATCACCGCGAATTGTGAAGCGAGCCTCAAAAGGGCGTTTTTTGCCGTTCTCTCAATCATGGTTTTGTCTTTTTTCGTGATTTCTGCGGCAAAAATAGTAAAAATCTAAAGTTTAGAGCGGAAAAATCCAAAGTTTTGAATGGAAAAATCTAAAGTTTTAGTTGGAAAAATCCAAAGTTTCGCAATTTAATGTTTTTCAATATATTGATAAACAAATGAATAGAATAAATATGTGGAATATTGTAAATTTAAAAACAACACAGTGCGTGAGCTTTTTTCAACAAAAGCAAAATTTCTTGTTTTGGTATCGAAAATTTATGTAATTTTGGCATCTGATTCCGAAATTGCATAAAAATGAAGATACAGTATCTGTCTCGAGATATGGAAAAGGCTATACTTGAAGCCTCTGATTATTATGGTGTTATATGCGTATCAGGACCTCGTCAGTCGGGCAAAAGCACACTATTGAAGCATCTTTTTCCCAATTATGTCGAATATAGCATGAAAGACATGCATGTGCGCGAGTTTGCGATGAATGATCCCGTGGCCTTTCTCACCCAAACCACGGAAGGTATGTTTCTTGACGAGATACAGAAAGCCCCCGTGCTGATGGAATACATTCAAGGCATCGTTGACCACGACCCCAATCGCAAGTTCCTTTTGACGGGAAGTTCCAACTTTGAGGTGATGAAAGGCGTTTCCGAGTCGCTGGCTGGTCGTGCAGGTGTCTTTGAACTGTTGCCGATGACTTTGGCCGAGACCGAAGACACCCGAAACGATACCGACCTGTCGCGTCTTTTGTACGATGGCCTTTATCCGGCGGTGGCCGCTGGCAAAAACACAGCGAGGATGTTTTATCCGTCATACGTGAAAACTTATATCGAGAAAGATGTCCGCGACCTGCTGAAGATTCAAGACCAAATGCAGTTCATGCGGTTTATGAAGTTATGCGCGGCGCGTATAGGTTCCATTTTTGTCGCCACGGAACTCGCTTCGGAAGTCGGTGTCGACTCGAAAACAATCACGCGCTGGCTTTCGGTGCTGCAAGCCTCATACCTTGTCACTCTGTTGCCACCGTATTATGAAAACATTTCAAAACGGTTGGTAAAAAGTCCGAAACTCTACTTCAACGACACGGGATTGGCCTGTTATCTGCTTGACATAGAATCGCCCAAACAACTCGACCGCGACAAGATGCGTGGCGCTTTGTTTGAAAACATGATTGTCATGGAAGTGATCAAGCACCGTTATAACCAAGGATTGGAAGGTGGCGTTTATTTTTATCGCGATTCCAACCAAAACGAGGTCGATATTCTGCTCAAGCAAGAGGGCGAAATCACGGCAATAGAGGTGAAATCATCGATGACTTATCATCCCTCGTTTGAAAAAAGCCTGAAACAAGTTGCGGAATGGGTGGAAACGCCTGTCACGAAAAGGGCTATCGTCTATGCCGGTGATTTTGAGAATACCCACGGGGTCATCCAACTGTTGAACTACAGGAATTTGAAAGAGATGCTTTAAAAACTTAATCATTGGCACACTTCGCTGCATTATTGATATGTTCCCCGATCCTTCCACGACACGTGATCAAATTTTGTAACAAATGATACACAACGAATCAGTGGAAAGTCTTATCTTTGCAGCCTAATTTGAAATCATTCTTAATAAGGACAAAATGGATACAAATCCGAACGAAAATATCATTAGCGAGGTCACAAGCAAGGAATATGAATACGGCTTTGTGACCGACATCGAGACCGATTTCGCGCCGAAAGGCCTGAATGAGGACATCATCCGCCTGATTTCCAAGAAGAAAGAGGAACCCGAATGGCTGTTGGAGTTCCGCCTGAAGGCTTTCCGCCATTGGCAGACCTTGAAACAACCCAATTGGGCGCACCTCGACCTTCCAGAAATTGATTATCAGGACATTATCTATTACGCCGCGCCGCGCAAACGCCAACAGAAACAAAGCCTCGACGAAGTGGACCCCGAACTGTTGGCCACTTTCGACAAACTCGGCATTTCCTTGGACGAGCAGAAGAAACTCTCGGGCGTGGCCGTCGATGCGGTGATGGACTCGACCTCGGTAAAGACGACCTTCCAGGACACGCTCTCGAAGCATGGTGTCATCTTCATGTCGTTCAGCGAGGCGGTCAAGCAGCACCCCGACTTGGTGAAGAAATACCTCGGCAAGGTGGTGCCCTACACCGACAATTTCTTTGCCGCGCTCAATTCGGCAGTCTTCAGCGACGGCTCGTTCTGCTACATCCCGAAGGGTGTGCGTTGTCCTTTGGAACTCTCGACTTATTTTCGCATCAATGCGGCCAACACGGGCCAGTTTGAACGCACCCTCATCGTGGCCGACGAAGGCGCGTATGTGAGTTATATGGAAGGTTGCACGGCTCCACAACGCGATGAAAACCAACTCCATGCAGCCATCGTGGAAATCATTGCCGAGACGGATGCCGAAGTGAAATACTCCACAGTGCAGAACTGGTATCCCGGCGACAAGGACGGCAAGGGCGGCGTTTACAACCTCGTCACGAAGCGTGGTCTCTGTCGTGGCGACCGTTCCAAAATCTCTTGGACGCAGGTCGAGACGGGTTCGGCCATCACTTGGAAATATCCGGGCTGTGTGCTGATGGGCGACAACTCCATCGGCGAGTTCTATTCCGTCGCCGTGACCAACAACTACCAACAGGCCGACACAGGCACGAAGATGATCCATTTGGGCAAAAACACCCGCAGCACCATTATTAGTAAAGGTATCTCCGCTGGCCACAGCCAAAACGGCTATCGTGGCTTGGTGAAGGTGGTTCCTAAAGCCGAAAACGCCCGCAACTACTCGCAATGCGACTCCTTATTATTAGGCGACCAATGCGGTGCCCACACTTGGCCTTACGTCGAGTGCGGCAACGACAGCAGTATCCTCGAACACGAAGCCACCACCTCGAAAATCTCCGAAGACCAACTTTTCTACTGCCAACAGCGCGGCATTCCAACAGAAAAGGCCATCGGATTGATTGTCAATGGCTACGCCAAGGACGTGCTGAACAAACTGCCCATGGAATTTGCGGTGGAGGCGCAGAAATTATTGTCGATAACGCTGGAAGGAAGCGTTGGATAGTTGATAGTTAAAAGTTGATATTTAAGAGTTAACATTTGACAGTTAAGAGTAGTCCCATAGGGACGGAAGATAATAGGCAGGCGGTGAAGCGCAGCGAAACCCCTGCCACGGAATGATAGAATGAAATAAACCCCGTAGGGGTGACAGAGATTAAATAATGACACAAACCCGTTCAAATAACACGCCTTTTTGGTTGCTACTCATCGGAATCGTCCTGATTCTGTTGAGTAACAGCCTGTTGACTGAAGGCATGTTCCTCGACGGAGTTACCTACGCCTGCATTTCGCGCAACATGACCATTGGTTTAGGCTCGTTTTGGAATCCGCATTACACCCAAACGATTGGCAATGTGTTCCATTCTCATCCGCCTTTGGCATTTGGGCTTGAAGCCTTGCTTTTCAAGGCTTTCGGAGATCATTGGTGGGTCGAAAAACTCTATTCGGCAGTCACTTTCCTCGTTTCGGGCATCCTCATTGCGGCCATTTGGAAACGCACGACCAACCGTCCGCGCATGGCTTGGCTGCCGCTGTTGTTTTGGTCGGTTATGCCAATTGCTTCTTGGGGCGCTACCAACAACATGCTTGAGAACACTATGACGATTTTCGTCTTGTTGTCGGTATGGTTGATGATTCTCAGCTATCTGAAAAACAACAAGATATGGCTGTTTTTGGCGGGAATTGCCTTGTTTGGGGCTTTCATGTCAAAAGGTTTCACGGGATTGTTTCCGTTGGTTTTTCCAATCATCTACTGCATTTTCGACGACAAGCGCCACTGGATCCAAGGCCCGATTGACACCTTATTATTGATGGTCACATTGGCACTGCTTTCGGGCGCGATGTTTTTGGCTTTCCCGGCTTCGTTTGCCTATCTGAAAACCTATTTTAGCCTTCAAGTCATTGGCGGTGGGCTGCATGAAGCAACGGTCTCAACGCGGTTTTACATCGTTTTTCGATGGTTGGGACAAATGATTGCCCCTTTGGTTATCATTACCATTGTTCTGATATTGAGTAAGTTGAATGGAAATGCCAAAGTGTTTGAGTTTAGGTCCGACAAGACATGGTTCCTCATTTTCCTGATTCTCGGCTTCATGGGTGTACTGCCCATCATGGTTAGCCTGAAGCAAAGCGGCTTTTACATGCAGGCTGCTCTCCCGTTTTTTGCTTTGGCTTGCGGACATTTCACTTTTTCGAAGGTCAATGCCTTGACGTTGAAGATAACGCCGGATTTGCACAAGTGGATGCTCCTTGGAGCAAGTGCTATCTTGCTGACAGGCATTGTGTTGAATTTATGCAATATCGGGAAATACGGTCGCGACGAAGCCCTGATTGAGGACGTGAAAAAGCGAATTGCGGAAGCAGACGGCAGGACTGTCATCGAGATTGCACCTGAAGAATTCACAAACTGGGCTGCCCATGCCTATTTCATGCGTTACGGCAAAATCAGTCTCAATCCAACCCAACCCAACAATTAAACAATTAAACAATAAACAATTAAACAAATATATGCTTCTGAATATCAAAAATCTACACGTCTCCATCGGAGGCAAGGAAATCCTGAAAGGATTGAATTTGGGCGTCAATGAGGGCGAAATCCACGCCATCATGGGACCCAACGGAACGGGAAAAAGCACCCTTGCGGCGGCCATCACGGGTCGCGAGGGCTACGAAATCACCGAGGGCGAAATCTGGTACAAGGGCAAGAACATCGTCGGAATGTCGCCCGAAGACCGCGCCAACGAAGGCATCTTCCTCAGTTTCCAATATCCCGTCGAAATACCGGGTGTGAGCATCCAAAATTTCATGCGCACCGCCGTAAACTCAAAGCGTGAGTATCAAGGACTTCCGCCCATGAGCACCGTCGATTTTATGAAGTTGATGAAAGAGAAACAGGCCATGGTGGAAATCACTGAGAAACTGCAAAACCGCTTCGTCAATGTGGGTTACAGCGGCGGCGAGAAGAAGAAAAACGAAATCTTCCAGATGGCCATGTTGGAACCGAGCCTTGCCATCCTCGACGAGACCGACTCTGGCTTAGACATCGATGCCTTACGCATTGTGGCTCACGGCGTTAACCAACTCCACAACGACACGAACTCCTTCGTCGTCATCACGCACTACCAGAGGCTGTTGGACTACATCGTCCCCGACTTCGTCCATGTGATGTACGACGGGCGCATCGTCAAGACGGGCGGCAAGAACCTCGCCCTCGAACTCGAAGAAAAAGGCTACGAATGGATTAAGGAACTTTGACCATGGACAACCAACTTATCATAGCCGCCAACCAAAGCCGCGAACTTATTGAGTATGACGATGATGCACATCTTTCTGCCGAGCCGAAAGTTTCCGAAATCGTCCTCAACGAGAACGCCAGCCTTGAGTTGTATGTGCTGCAAAACGTGAGCAACGAGGCCTCCATCCAGCGCGAGTTCAAGGTGAGGCAGATGGCCGACAGTCGCCTGAAAATCGTGGTCATCACTTTCAACGGAGGCGACATTCGCAACACGTATCATGTGGATTTGGACGGCGAAGGTGCTGAAACCCAAGTGCATGGACTTTATCTCATCGACAAGACCCAGCATGTGGAAAACCGACTGAAGGTGAATCACAACGTGCCGCATTGCACGAGTAGTGAGAAGTTCAAGGGCATCTTGGACGACGAGGCCACGGCCATCTTCAACGGCCATGTATTTGTTGCCAAAGACGCGCAAAAAACGGATGCTCAACAAAATAACAGCAATATCTTACTGACCTCGAAGGCCAAAATCAACAGTCAACCCTTTTTGGAGATTTATGCCGACGACGTAAAATGCTCGCACGGAACCTCCACGGGCCAACTCGACCAAGAGGCCATGTTCTACATGCGCCAACGTGGCATCAGCAAGGCCAACGCACGGATTCTGCTCATGTATGCCTTCGCCGCCGAGGTCAGCAACCACATCGACAACGAAATGCTGCACGAGCACATCGACGACATGATCAAGCGCCGTTTGCGCGGTGAGTTGTCGAGTTGCGAGAATTGCGTCCTGCGTTGCAGTCACCCGAAGGATTACAATTTTGACATTGATTATTCGAAGATTTAGTAATGTTGGAACAAAACATTCAAAACAGACAAAACAATTGTTGCAAGGAAAGTCGCCAAACGGCTCCTTTCCAGCGCATCCTAAAGGATGCCAAGAGCCAATGAGTTTTCAGCCGCCGTAGGCGGAGAAGCAACGGCGAGCGGTTGTAAGCCGTTGCATTGTCCAATCACAAAAGCAGGTTTTGAAAGTTTTGCAAGTTTTGTGATAAAATCAGACATACAATGTTGAACATCAACGACATAAGAAAACAATTCCATGTTTTAGACCAGCAGGTTTACGGTAAGCCTTTGGTCTATCTCGACAATGCCGCCACCACCCAAAAACCCTTGTGCGTCATTGAGCGCGAGCGCGACTATTACCTGCACGAGAACTGCAACATCCACAGAGGTGTGCATTATCTGAGCCAAAAGGCGACCGAGGCATACGAACACGCCCGACAAACCGTGGCGAATTTCATCCACGCCAAGGAAGCCAAAGAAATCATCTTCACCCGAGGCACTACTGAATCGCTGAACCTTTTGGCGACTGCCTTTGAACACCTTATCTCTTTGGATTGCTTCGTTCCTCGCAATGACGCGAAGCGGCAGACAGAAATGAAAGTGTTGGTCACCGCTATAGAGCATCATTCCAACCTCGTGCCGTGGCAGCAGATGGTTCAGCGACATCAAGGGCAACTGCTCGTCGTGCCAATGGACGATAAGGGTGTTTTGGACATAGAGCAATACGAAAAAATGTTGAAGGAAGGCCCGAAAGTGGTTTCCATTGCGCACATTTCCAATGTGTTGGGTACCATCAATCCTATCAAGCAAATGATTGCAATGGCGCATCAATACGACATTCCTGTAGTTATTGATGGCGCGCAGTCCATAGCCCACCATCCCATTGATGTTCAAGACCTTGACTGTGATTTCTTCGTCTTTTCAGGACACAAGATGTATGCCCCGATGGGCATCGGCGGCTTGTACGGCAAGGCGGAATGGCTCGAAAAACTGCCTCCCTATCAATTCGGCGGCGAGATGGTCGACACGGTGAGTTTCGAGAAAACGACCTTCAATGTGTTGCCATACAAATTCGAGGCGGGAACGCCCAATGTGGGTGCTGCCTTGGGCTTGGAAACCGCCATCCAATTTCTGCAAAACCTTGATAGAAAAGCTGTTGAGGAACACGAAACGCAGCTTTTGCAATCCGCCATCCAGCAACTTTCGGAGATTGACGACATTCGTTTCATCGGCGAGGCGGAACAGCGTTCAGGCTTGGTTTCGTTCATCATTGACGGCATCCATCCCTACGATTTGGGCACGATTATCGACAAGATGGGCGTGGCGGTGCGCACAGGCCATCATTGCGCCGAGCCAGTGATGACACACTTCGACATCCCAGGCACGGTGCGAGCCTCGTTTGCGCTTTATAACACTTTGGAAGAGGTGGAAATCTTCACAAAAGCCGTGAAAAAAGCGGCTATGATGCTGAGATAAAGCATTTTTTCCTATTTTTGCGACACCTAAACCAGAAATAGATGCGCAAAGAACATTTCATCTGCCCTTACACGGTCTTCGACAACGAAGCCGAGCTTGACCCAAAAGACGCCGAACTGTTGCGTTTGGCGCATGAGGCCACGAAAAACTCTTACGCTCCTTATTCCAAGTTCCATGTAGGTGCGGCAGTACGATTGGCCAACGGCAAAATCGTCACAGGTTGCAACATAGAGAATGCGGCCTACCCCAGCGGCCTATGCGCCGAGCGTGTGACACTATTTGCGGCACAGGCACAATACCCCGATGTGGCCATTGAGGCACTTGCCGTCACTGCAAAGTCGGAGAGCAAAATGCTTGACGAGCCGATTGCCCCATGCGCGGCCTGCCGTCAAGTGATGGTGCAAGTGGAGCAACGTTCAGGTGTGCCGCTGCGCGTGTTGTGCCAAGGCGAGACAGGGCCTATCATGGCCTTCGACGGCATCGAGTCGTTGGTGCCGTTTGTCTTTCTCGACAAGTTTTTGTAGACACAAGACTACGAGACGTTGTAATCATCAGGCAAACGTAAACAACAGATTTCCAAAGAAATTCCACAAGGTGGAAACGCCCACGGCAAACACTTTGCTAAGGTAGAAGTTCCATTTCAGCTTGCCGTTGAGCAGGTAGACCGTCAGTGTGTCCAAGCCCAATCCCACCAATGCAATGCCGAAATATTTGGCGTACTCTGCCCCGATTTGTGGGTTGCTGCTCTGGAAAGTCCACAGGCGATTGAGGATGTAGTTGGAGGTGGCGGCAACGATGAAACCGAGGATGTTGCTCAGGTATTTGTTCCACTTCAGCCATTCCTTGCAGACGTAGGTCACGCCAAAGTTGACAAACACGCCCGAGAAGCCTACCACGCCGAATTTCAGGAACTTCAGCAGAAAATCGCGAGATAGTACTATATTCAGCAACAAGGATTTCATTCTCGTTTCGTGAATCAATAAGACGTCAACCGAAAGGTCAATCGGTCAGTTCCTTCAGGCCTTGGTAGCCCAAAATACGATTGGTGCCGGCTGGCATCCGCTTGATATAGAAACGCTCGTCTTCCTGCACAAACTTGAAATGCAATATATCATCTTTTGGAAAACAGCTCACGGAAGGGATGCGCTTGAAGCCGTTCATCTGGTACGAGAAGTCGGAGGTCTTCACAAAAGTCAGCTTGATTTTGCCTTTGAGGATGCTGGTATTGAACCCGTCGAAGAAGTTGCGGTTGCCCCACTTTCCGACAAACAGCTCCGGATTTTTCAGGTCGTACATGATGACTCTGAACACCTTATCGTCTTTCGGCTTGACTTCCAAAACCTTTTGCAACACTACGTCCTTGCCGCGCAAAACCTCAAGATAGAGCCATTGGAAGCGGTTGCCCGACGACTCCCAAATCGGGGTGAAATGCACGGAGGCCACCGCCGAGTCGTTGTTGTTGAGCAAGGTATAGTCGCCTTGGATGGTGCGGTAAAACTGCTTCACGTCGTCTTCGGTGAATCGAGGGCTTTTCTGTGCAAAGCCGTTGAAGGCCAAAAGGATAACAGCAAAAATAAGGGCAATTCTTTTCATACTAAATCTGACTTTTATATGGTTCCTAAACGGTGGTATGCCATAAGTTGTTGTCTTTATTACGCTACAAAAGTAACAAATTTAATCCAACCCAAAGAATTTTCCCGTGATTGTTTTGTTATTTGTGTATTTTTGGGCGATGAAATTCAAAGATGATTTGGTATGGAAAAAGAATACATAAACCCGAATAATCCCGTGTACTTCTCGTATGCTTGGGCAAATAGCGAATATCCAGATATAGAAGAAGATGTTGACAAGTTATGCAAAATACTTGACGACAACAATATAATGTATAAGCGTGATAAGGAAAATTTGTGTGATTATCGTTCAAGTATTCAAGAATCTGAAGAAAAAATCGGAGAAGGTTCCGCAATAATCGTGGTAATTAGCGAAAGGTATTTGAAATCCGTGCATTGCATGAACGAATGGCATTTGATACGAAAAAACGGAAAGATTTGGGAAAGAGTCTACCCGATTGTTTTGGAAAATGCAAATATTTCTGATGATAAAATTGCTGAAAAGTATTACAAGTTTTTTAATGAGCGTAAGAATAGAATAATTCATAAACAGGAACAAGGTTATCCTCCATTAAAAACGGTTGAATCAGAAGCCGCTAATGCGGGCTTTTATTTTGGTGCTTTAGACGATATGTACCAATTTTTGTCTGATTACAACAGGTATGATATTACAAAAATTAGGGAGAACAATTATGCTGTTATTATCAAGCAATTAAAAGATTATTTTCAACAAATTCCTAATAATAAACCTAATAACAAAAAGCCAGAAACAGACAGTTCCATACCATCTTTCCCTGTTTCTATTCCAAAAGACCTTTTGCCCAGAAATGCGGAAGCGGAAAACCTCTACAATGGAATTAGCAAAAACCGTTTCTTTAATCTTGTCGGTGTAGGCGGTGGTGGCAAAACCTCGCTTACCTATCTTATGATGCAAAAACACAAAGATGACTTCAACGAAATCGCATACGTGGCTGTAAACAACAATATTAAAGACGATTTCGTTAAACAGATAAACCTCACTTTGAATTTGCGGCATAAAAATGGCGAAGGTTTATATAAAAAAATAATCGCATTTTTGGAAGAAAACTATAAATCCGACAAACCCAATTTGCTTGTTTTGGACATCAACGAAACGACGAAAGAAACGGATAATAAAAAGTTTATAGACGAACTCCACGTCGACAATTGGCACGTCCTGATTCTTTCGCGGGAGCACTTTACGACATTCAATTTCAAGAACCTTAACGACAATCAAGATGATGAGTTTATAAAAAAGTTGTTTGTGTTGAAAGCGGGTGACAAGTATAAAGATTTTGAAGATTTTGACGGGCTTTGCAAGTTTATAGATTATACCCCAATTTTGGCGGAACAACTTGGATTATATTTAAACGGATTGCCCAAAAAGTCTTTGGCTGAAATCAAAAAGGTTTTCTACGGCGAGTATTTCAGGGAGGAAGATATTAGCGAAGGTGTAAGCGCAATCGACCGGCATAACAAGATAGTTTCGTTTTTGAAAAAACTCATAGACTACAACACCTTCAAACCCAATGCACAAAAACTATTGTGCCATTTCATTTTGTGGCAGGCAGAATACATTGATTACAACGTAATTAAAAACCTCTTGAAAGGTGTTTTTGCCTCTGATGATGATTACGAAAACGCCATAGTTGCACTGTACAAACGTGCTATTCTTACACAAAAAGATCTTCCTGATGGAAAGACATTATATAAACTTCATGGCCTATTGGCAGAATCCTTGCGTGGACAGATTGATATTTCCGAGAAGGATTATTCTGCATATTTGAGTAATATTGAAAAAATCAGAAAATACAGATATTATGATTTCATCCCATACGCAGACTGTATCGGAAATAGTTTGTGTGAATATGATATAGTTCCAGATTACAATTATAATTTGCTAAACAGAGTGGGTATCAAATTGAAGGAATTATGGAAAACCGATGATGCAAAAAGACTGTATGAAAAATATATTGCAATAGCTGTAAAAAAAGTAGAAAGCAATCCAAAGAATTTCGATTATCAGAAGGATTTGGCAATTGGATATATGAATCTTGCTCTTTTACAAAAAGACCTTTTAAACGACTATAAATCAGCGGAAATTAATTTCAACAAATCAATTGAGATTAGGGAACAATTACCCAAAGATAATACGGATTATCAGAATGGGTTGGCATTGGCATACAACAATCTTGCAAATTTACAAGGCGACCATTTAAATGACTACAGATCAGCAGAAACCAATTACAAAAAGGCTATAGAAATCCGAGAAGAACTACCAAAAAACAATCTTGAGAACCAGCATTGGTTGGCGGCAGCATACTACAACCTTGCTAATTCACAAGCAGACCATCTAACCGACTATGAATCAGCAGAAACCAATTACAACAAAGCAATAGAAATAGGAAAAGAATTACCGAAAGACAATCATCATTATCAGTATCAATTATCAAAAACAATCGGCAATCTTGCTATTTTACAAAAGAACCATTTAAACGACTATAAATCAGCAGAAACGAATTACAAAAAAGAAATAGAAATAAAAGAACAATTACCAAAAGATCCAATATATCAGAATAGTTTGGCTTTGGCATACAATAATCTTGCTCTCCTTCAGAAAAACATTTTAAAAAACCTCGAATCAGCAGAAGCATACTTCAAAAAGGCAATAGAAACTGAAGAACCCTTATTGGAAGTTAATCGTAAACTATTCTTGATTAAATGGGTAGAATATAAATACAGACTTGCAAAACTGTATTTTGATACTGAGAAAGTTGAACCCGCCAAATCCATTTTGGAGGAAATAAAGCCCCTGGCAGAAGAATGCCTTGCAAAAAATCCTAACGATGAATGGACAATAAAAGTCAATAATTGGATTAACGATTTATGGGAGAAAATCAATAACGGAGGATCAACAACACAAGAAACCCCGCCAGATAATTACAATGCTAAATAACACAAAATCAGCACAATAAATCCATCATAAAAGCATACTCCAAAGCCACCTCTTTGTAGCCCTCGAAGCGGCCAGAGGCACCGCCGTGGCCGTAGTCCATTTCGGTCTTGAGATACAAAGGGTTGTTGTCAGTCTTCAAAGCGCGAAGCTTGGCAGCCCATTTGGCAGGCTCCCAATACTGCACCTGGCTGTCGTGCAGTCCCGTAGTGATGAGCATGGCGGGATAGTCCTTGGCCTCCACATTGTCGTAAGGCGAATAGGAAAGCATGTAGTCGTAATACTGCTTCTCGTTGGGGTTGCCCCATTCATCGTACTCGCCCGTGGTGAGCGGTATGCTCTCGTCAAGCATCGTGGTCACCACATCCACGAAAGGCACTTGCGCAACGATGCCTTTCCACAACTCAGGCCGCATGTTGGCCACCGCACCCACCAGCAAACCACCCGCGCTGCCACCCATGGCAAAGAGCTGACTCGGCGAGGTGTAACCCATCTTGATAAGATGCTCGGCGCAGGCAATGAAATCGAGGAAAGTGTTCTTCTTGTTCAGCATCTTGCCGTCATCATACCACCGGCGGCCCATCTCCTCGCCGCCACGGATGTGGGCGATGGCCCAAATGAAGCCTCGGTCCAAAAGGCTCAGCCGCGCCACGGAGAAATAGGCATCCAAGCTGGAGCCGTATGAGCCGTAGCCATAAAGGACAAGCGGATGCGCCTGGTTTTTGGCCATATCTTTCCTATACACAATCGACACGGGCACCAACACGCCGTCGTGCGAGGGCACCATCAGCCGTTCCGTAACATAATCCTCTGGGTTATAGCCACCTACCACTTCCTGCCGTTTGAGCAAGGTCTTGGTCCGCTTCTCCATATCAAACTCATAGACCGACGAAGGCGTAGTCATCGAGGTATAGACATAACGCAGCGCGACCGCATCAAAGTCGGGGTTGCCGCCCACGCCAGCGGTGTAGGCCGGTTCGCCGAAGTCGATATAATAATCGGTAGCGCCATCCCAAGTAGTGACCCTAATCTTCACCAAACCACCCTCGCGCTCCTCGATGACGAAGAACTTGTCGAACAAGGTGATACCTTCAATCAACACCTTCTCACGATGAGCCACCACTTCCTCCCAGTGGCTCTTCGCGGTCTGCCCGACGGGTGTGCGCATAATCTTATAGTTCTTTGCGCCGTCGGCGTTGGTCTGGATATAGAAATGCTCGCGGTAATGGTCGATGCCATAAAGCATATCAGGCTGACGCTCCTGAAAAACGCGGAACTCACCTTCGGGCTGGTTGCTCTCCAAAATGCGGCACTCCGACGATAGTGTCGATTCCGAATTGATTATCAGATATTTCCTTGATTTCGTCTTGCTGATATAGGTAACGAAAGTCTCATCCTTTTCCTCATACACCTGCACATCGTCGGCAACGGAAGTCCCCAAACGATGGCGCATAATCCTGAACGGGCGCAAGGTCTCGTCTTTCACACTATAAAAAAGCGTTTGGTTGTCGCTGGCCCACACGATATTGCCCGAAGTGTTCGCTATAGGCTCGCCCAACAACTCGCCCGTCGTCAAATCCTTGACAAAAACCGTGTAGATGCGGCGGCTCACCGTGTCGACAGAATACGCCAAAAGACGGTCGTCCTCGCTGAGGCTGATTTCGCCGATTTCAAAAAAGGCATGGCCTTCTGCAAGCTGGTTGCCGTCCAAAAGAATCTCCTCGGGAGCCTCCAAACTGTGTTTCTTGCGGCAGAAGATGGGATACTCCTTCCCCTCCTCGAAGCGCGTATAATGATAGTAGTCGCGAATCTTGATGGGCACAGAGTTGTCGTCCTGCTTGATGCGTCCCGTGATTTCCTTAAACAACTGCTTCTGAAGCGGTTCAGTATGTTTCAGACAGGCATCGGCATATTGGTTTTCGGCCTCAAGATAGGCCAAAACCTCCGGATTTTCGCGCTCGTTGAGCCAATAGTAATTGTCTATGCGGGTGTGGCCGTGCATCGTCATCGCGTGGGGATGGATGGCGGCGACAGGTGGGATAGGTTTATGTTGTTTGTTGTCATTCATTGCTTTACGTTTTTTTATTTCACACAAAACGAAAACATCGGTTCATCTTCCAAGAAAAGTTCCAATGTGTCGCCGACATGCACCTCGCCTACACCCTGCGGAGTGCCTGTGAAGATGCAGTCGCCTGCTTCCAAAGTGACGAAACGCGAGACATGGGCAACGATCCGATTGAAACTGAAAATCATGTCGCGGCTGTGGCCTTGCTGCACCCATTTGCCGTTGAGTTTCATGCCAAAAGCGATGTCATCGGGACACTTCAACGCACTGATTTTCTTGAACTCACCCATTGGTGCCGAGTCGTCAAAAGCCTTGGCTTTCTCCCACGGATGGCCTTTGGCCTTGCACTCGCGCTGCAAGTCGCGGGCGGTGAAGTCGATGCCCACGGTGATGGCGTCGTAATAGTCGGCGGCACATTCCTCAGCGATGGAGCGGGCCGTCTTGCAGATGCGCAACACCAACTCGGTCTCGTAATGGATTTCCTTCGAGAAATCGGGGTAAATGAACGGTTTGCCCGCCGTCAACAAGGCCATTTCAGGCTTCATGAAAAACAGCGGCTCGGTCGGCAGGTCGTTGTCAAGCTCCTTGACGTGCGCAAGATAGTTGCGCCCAATACATACAATCTTCATAGAATCAATGTTTTACATTCTTTCCACCCATGCGCAGTCGGATGGCAGTCACCACCTTTTTCGTATAACGCGGAAAATCGTTCTTCATAATCCAATCGTAATAAGGCGGCTCCTTTTTGAACACGTCCTCCACGCGCTCGCCTTTGTGTTTGCCAAACATGAACACTTCCTTGCCCGCTTCATCAAAGATAATCTGTCCCGACAGGTCGGCGTTTTTATGATGGGCCGAAAAGTCGGCCAGCTGCTTCATATCGTTGGTAGGCCCTTGCGAGCGATTCCCTTTAGCATCCTCATATTCAACGCCTTGATAGCGGTCGAGCATGGAGCATAGCACCTCGTAGGTAGCCTTCGTGTCGGCCATTGCCCCATGCGCACCCTCAAGTTCAGCATGGCAGAAATAGCGATAGGCGCTTTTCAACGTGCGCGGTTCCATCTTCATATAGATGTTCATCACATCGATGAATCCACGGTCTTTGAGGTCGAAATCATAGTCGACGCGCAGAAACTCCTCCACCAACATGGGCAGGTCGAACTTCAAGATGTTGTAACCGGCAAGGTCGGCATTGCCAATAAACAGCGCAATCTCCTTGGCCTTGTCCCGGAAAGTCGGTTTGTCGGCCACCATCTCGTTGGTGTAGCCGTGCACCGACGCCGATTCCTCGGAAATGGGAATCTCAGGATTGAGCAGCCAAACGCGCTGTTCTTCTTCTCCGTTTACGTTGATTTTCAGCACACTCATCTCTACGATGCGGTCGTGCGAGGTATTCAGGCCTGTGGTTTCAAGGTCGAAAAAAGCGATAGGCCGTTTCAGCTTCAGTTGCATTGGATTTAGGATTTTGACGGCAAAAATAACACATAAAACACTCCGATATTCATTTTTTTTCTACTTTTGCCCCACTTTTCAAACAACAAAGAACAAGAATTAGACATCAAATTACTGAAAGACATGATGGAAGAAAAAGACATGAACGGCAACGGAGGATTCTCAAAGGCCGTGAAAGCAGGAAAGAGGACGTATTTTTTCGATGTGAAAGCCACAAAAAATGACGAGAAGTACATCACCATAACCGAAAGCAAACGCCGTTTCGACGAGAACGCCAACCAGTTCTTCTACGAGAAGCACAAGATTTTCCTCTACAAGGAAGACTTCGAGAAGGTGTCAAAGGGCTTGAACGACGCCATCAAGTTTGTGGAGACGGGCGAACTGCCGGCTGACTATTACGATGAGCCGGAGCCGACCCCCCGCCACTACGAGAACCCCGAAGGCGAAACCCACACCAAGATTGACAGTGCCATCGACCGCTGGTTTGACAGCCTCGACAAATAAGACAAATTTGAAAACTCAACACAACAAAGGGTCGCAAGCAATTGCGGCCTTTTGTATTTAAAAAAAACTTATCAACACTTTGCCGTTTTGTTGATAACTTTTACCCTACGACGGCAATATTTCGCTTCAATTAGCGTAATTTTGCAGCGAAAAAAGAAATTGAAATGGGCAAAACTATAGCGATAGCCAACCAGAAAGGCGGAGTGGGCAAAACCACCACCGCCATCAACCTTGCGGCCAGTTTGGCCGTACTTGAGCACAAGACACTCCTCATCGATGCCGACCCGCAGGCCAACGCCACGTCGGGTGTGGGTGTCGACCCAAAATCCGTGGAAACCAGCATTTATGAGTGCATAATTGACAATGTCGACCTCAGAACCGTCATCGTGGAAACCGACACCCCGAATTTGTCACTTGTTCCCGCCCACATCGACTTGGTAGGTGCTGAAATCGAGATGATTAACCTGCCCGAGCGCGAACAGATGATGAGAAAATCACTCGCCCCTATCAAGAATGACTTCGACTTCATCATCATTGATTGCTCGCCGTCGTTGGGTTTGGTCACCGTCAATTCACTCACCGCTTCCGACTCGGTCATCATTCCCGTGCAATGCGAGTATTTCGCCTTGGAAGGTTTAGGCAAACTGTTGAACACCATCAAGATAGTGCAAACCCGACTCAATCCCGACCTCGATATTGAAGGCATCCTACTCACCATGTTCGACACTCGTTTGCGCCTGTCAAGGCAGGTGGTGGAAGAAGTGAAGATGCACTTCCAAGACATGGTTTTCAACACCATCATCAACCGCAACACGCGCTTGGGCGAGGCCCCAAGTTTCGGCAAATCCATCATCATGCACGATGCGGGCAGTGTCGGCGCCATCAATTACCTCAACCTCGCGCGAGAAATCTTGGAAAAGAATCATATCAACCAATAATACCCATCCCTCCATGTCAGACAAAAACAAAAGAGCCCTCGGTCGCGGTTTGGACGCCATCCTGCAAAGTCCCGAAACCGACATCACCAGCAAAGACATATCCGGCGATTTCGTGGCAGGCGCCATTGCGGAAATCGACATCAACTTAATACAAACCAACCCTTTCCAGCCAAGAACCGAATTTGACGAGACCGCTTTGAGAGAGTTGGCCGACTCCATAAAGGAACAAGGTGTCATTCAACCCGTTACGGTGAGGAAACTTGGATACAACAAGTACCAACTCATTTCTGGTGAACGCCGCTTGAGGGCTTCCAAGATGGCTGGATTGGCAAAGATCCCGGTATTCATTCGCGTGGCCAACGACGAGCAGATGCTTGAACTTGCCCTCATCGAGAACATCCATCGCGAAAACCTCAACGCCATTGAGGTGGCCATCTCTTACCAACGCCTCATCGACGAATGCAACATGACCCAAGAGGAAGTGAGCGACAAGGTGGGAAAAAGCCGTAGTGCCGTAGCCAACTTCTTGAGATTGTTGAAGTTGCCCGCCGAGGTGCAAATTGCCATCCGCGACGGTCACATCAGCATGGGACACGCCCGCGCCTTAATCAACATCCCCGACAAGGAACAGCAATTGAAGCTTCTCCAGCAAATCATCGAGGGCGAGATGAACGTCCGTCAGACCGAAGATTTGGCCGAGAAAGCCAAGAACCCAGGCAGCAAGGAGAAGAAGCAAACCAATTTCATTCCTGAGCATTTCAAGAGCAAGATCAAGACGTTGTCGCAAACGTTGAACACCAAAGTCAAAGTCACAAGAAATGTGAAAGGTCAAGGCAGCGTGGTCATCGACTTCAAGGACGAAGCCGAGTTTGACCGCATCATGGAACTCTTCAACCACAAATGAACCGCCATGCCACGCCGCCTGCTGTTGCTCATCGGACTGACGTTGTTGCTTGGTTTCCAGAAAATTGAAGCCCAAGTCGTTACGTTTGACACGGTGAACACGACCATCACAGGCGACACCCTGATACAATCAACTAAGAAGAAAGCCAAACAACCCAAAAACAAGCGTCCACACAGCCCCAAAACCGCCACCATCATGTCGGCCTGCCTGCCAGGATTGGGGCAAATCTACAACGGGAAATGGTGGAAAGTGCCTATCGTCTATGCCGGTTTTGGCGGTTTGGGCTACATGGTCTACACCAATTACTACGAATACCGTTCCTACCTCCATGCCTACGAATACAAGACCGGCGACCTGCCTGAAGGCGTGACTCTCAACCAACACGAGACCGACTTGGCCAACAAATATGCCGACAGCCAGCTGCAAACCTACAAGGAAAGCTACCGTCGAAATCTTGAGTTGTTTTCGATTATCACCGTGGCATGGTACGGCTTGAACATCGTTGATGCCTGCGTCGATGGGCACCTTTATTCCTACGACATCAGCGACGACCTCAGCCTCAGCGTCGACCCATATCTGCGGCCCACTGAATTACCTCTTCCCATACTACAATACGCCCAAGTCGGGCTGTCTTTCCAACTGAATTTCTAATTTATCACAAAACCCACAAAACAATGCAAAACAAACATTTACACAAGGTGTTGCGGCTGACACAACCGTGCAGCCGCAGGGAAACCGCCGGTTGGCAGGTTTCCCAAAAACCAAAAAGAGGTTTTGTGAGTTTTGAAAGTTTTGTGACAAAAAAACTACTATGAAAATCGCAATCATCGGATACGGAAAGATGGGCCACGAGGTGGAGAAAGCAGCATTGGCCCGCAACCATGAAATCGTCATCACCATCGACAATCCCCAAGAATGGGAAACACGCCTCGACCAATTGAAACAAGCCAAGGTCGCCATCGAGTTCAGCCAGCCCGACCAGGTGGTTGGTAACATACACCGTTGCTTCGACCTGCATATTCCGATTGTCGTCGGCACCACGGCCTGGCAAGACCATTTCGAGGAAATCAAGGCACGTTGTTTGGCCGAAAAACAGAGCCTTTTCACTGCACCCAACTTTAGCATTGGGATGAACATCATGTTCATGCTTAACAAGCAGTTAGCACGTTTTGCTGAGCGATATTGCTACCAACTATCCTTGGCCGAGACACACCACATCCACAAACTCGACAAACCCAGCGGCACGGCGGTGAAATTGGCCAACGACATCATAGCCCTCAACCACGACTACGACAGCTGGAGCCTCGACACGCCCGCCGACCACACCTTATGTATTAAAGCCACACGTGAGGGCGAAGTGTTTGGCATCCATAGTGTTGAAGCGTCGTCGCCAGCCGACAAGATCACTCTCACCCACGAAGCCTTCAACCGACAAGGATTGGCAGCTGGTGCCTTGGCCGCAGCGGAGTTTTTGGTTGGAAAGACGGGTGTGTTTGGGATGGAAGATTTGTTTGGGAAATGAAACATCCTGTCGCCCATTCGGGGCTTGTGTTGAACTTTTCCGTATTTTTGCAGCCAATATACTAACACATTTTTTTCATCGTTAATACTGAAATTCAACATCAAACCATGTCACTGATACTCTTCATCCTCATCGTTCCGGCACTGTTCACCCTTCCGATTGCGTTCTGCTGGAAGCAGTTCGAGAAAGCCGGACAAAAGGGCTACTACAGCCTCATCCCCTATTACAACATTTATATCTTGTTGAAAATCATTGGAAAACAAAAGAAATTCTGGTGGTGGTTCTTTATCGTCTTCCCTTACATCAACTTCTTCATGCTGTTGCTGATGCTCGTCGAGTTGGGCAAATGCTTCGGACGTTTCAAGGTTTGGGAGGAAGGCATGGCCGCCATTCTGCCTTTTGTTTTCTTCCCCGTCATCGCCAAAGATGACGTTTACCAAGACCCCGCCACAGCGCAAAGGCCAAAAAAATCAGCTGCCCGCGAGTGGTTCGATGCCATCATTTTTGCAGTGGTCGCTGCATTGATAATCAGGACATACGTCTTCGAGGCCTTCACCATCCCCACTTCGAGTATGGAGAAGTCGCTTTGCGTTGGCGATTACCTGATTGTCAGCAAGATACATTATGGCCCGAAACGACCCAACACGCCACTTTCGTTCCCCTTTGTTCACAACACTTTGCCGGGAAGCAAGACCACGAAATCCTATTTAGAGTGGATTAAGTTGCCGTATCACCGCTATCCGGGCGTTACGACAATGAAGCGTTACGACCCCATCGTGTTCAACTATCCCGCCGGCGACACGGTTTGCGACATCTTCCAAAGCAGCGTCAACTATTATGACCTCGTGCGCGAATATGGCCGCAAGCGTGTTTGGAGCGACCATCAGAACTTCGGCAAGGTCATCTCCCATCCCGTCGACAAGCGCGAAAACTATGTGAAACGCCTCATCGGTATGCCTGGCGACACCTTGAAAATCGTTGATGGCGTGGTATATATCAACAACGAAAAGGCCTATGAGCCTGAAAACATGCAATATAACTACACCGTAGTGACCACAAGCGGCGGCATCAACAAGCAGACGTTGGACAAGTACGACATCACCGAGGGCTACCGCACCGCCGACCCGAATGTTTTCATTCTCAACATCAGCGCGAAGGTGGCCGATGAACTCATTAAATTGCCTTTCATCACCTCCGTGATGCGCAACATCCAAGCCCCGGGCGAAGGCACTTCGACCAGCCTCTTCCCCAACCGCCCCGACCTCTATCCGTGGAATGTGGACAACTTCGGGCCACTCTACATCCCGAAGAAAGGCGCTACCGTTCCGCTGAATGTCAACACTTTGCCGCTTTACGAGCGCATCATCCACGCCTACGAACTCCACGACCTGAAGGTGCAGGGCAACCAAATCTACATCGACGGACAGCCTGCCGACAGTTACACCTTCGAGATGGACTATTACTGGATGATGGGCGACAACCGCCACAACTCCGCCGACTCGCGCTATTGGGGTTTTGTCCCTGAAAACCATATCGTTGGCAAGCCCATCCTTGTTTGGCTCTCCTTGGACAAGGAGAACGGCGGGATACGCTGGAAGCGGATGTTTAGGATACCGAAGTAAAACAGTTTACTAACAGGCTGCCTTTTCGGTGGCCTGTTTTTTTGCTCCAAAAAGCCGCCATTAACCGAGTTTTTTGCGTATTTTTGCCCCAAAATAGCCACCAATGGACAAAAACAAGTTTCAGAAACTGTTGACTGAGGAAGTGAAATCCTACAAAGATTTGCTCGAAACGGACAATAACGATTGGATTGTCAAAGGGTTTATTGATGTGAACAAGAATGTTTACACCATTACCAACGACACCAAAGTCGTTTCCAAAATCATTGAAATCATCCTCATTCCTCGATTGGAGGCTTTCGCGAAGAAAAACAGAATAACCCTTGAACTGCCATCGGCGCAAAACTACTATCCCGATTTGACTTTCAAGGATGAAAATGGCAATCTGTTTGCCGTGGATTTCAAATCGAGTTACTACGGCGACGACAATAAGGTAAACGGCTTGACATTAGGCTCCTATTGGGGTTATTTCCGCAACCGCAATTCCAAAAAGAACACGGATTATCCATATAAAGACTACAAATGCCACCTCGTTCTCGGCATGTTGTACAAACAGAGCGTGGTTGACACAAACGAGAAAAGCATCTATTCCATCGCCGAGTTGAATGCCATCAAATCTGTTATCGAACACTTCGTTTTCTTCGTCCAGCCCAAGTGGAAAATCGCCAGCGACCGTGCTGGAAGCGGCAACACACGCAACATCGGCGGCATTGTGGAAATTGACAATTTGGTAGCCGGCAAAGGACCATTTTCCGACCTTGGCGAAGATGTGTTTGACGACTATTGGATGAACTATTTCAATGCTGCCGATGCCCGAAACGCAGGAATCGGTGCGCCTCGCTACCATAACCTTGCGACATACAAGGAATATCTTGACAAGCAACAGAATATCAACAAAAAACTCCGTAAATAAGATGGCCGTTATCGTTCCACCCATAAAATCGCAAGGCATCAAAACCAAACTTGTGCCGTGGATTAACGACCTTGTTCTGAAATCGGGCATCGACCGCGAAAGCCGTTGGATTGAGCCGTTTTTCGGAACTGGCGTGGTGGGATTCAACGCTCCTATTGACGGCACACACATCATTAGTGACACCAACCCCCACATCATCAATTTCTACAAAGGCATCCAAAGCGGCGACATCACTCATTATTCCATGCGGGCTTATCTTGAAAAGGAAAGCCGATTGCTCGCCGCTGCCGATGAGGATGGTTACGCACATTTCCGAGAAGTGCGCGACCGTTTCAATGCCGAACACGACCCTTACGATTTCATCTTCCTTTCACGCGCGGGGTTCAACGGAATGATGCGCTTCAACCGTCAAGGCGACTGGAACATTCCTTTCTGCAAGAAGCCCGACCGTTTTGCGCCCGCCTATATCACCAAGATATGCAACCAAATCGCTAATATTGAAAAGATTATACGAAAAAGCGACTGGAAATTCAATGTTTCCGATTTCAGGGAAACCATTGCAGCCGCAAAAGAAGGCGACATCATCTATTGCGACCCACCATATTATGGCCGTTATGTGGACTATTATAACGGCTGGACTGAACAGGACGAGAAGGATTTATTTGAAGCCCTTGCGCAAACCAAAGCCAAATTCATCCTTTCCACATGGCATCACAACGATTTCAGACCCAATGAAATGATTGACAGATATTGGTATCGTTTCAAAATAATGACTAAAGACCATTTCTATCACAACGGGGGCAATTTAGAGAACAGGCACTCAATAGTTGAAGCATTGGTGTTCAATTTCAACGTCCAAGAAAAAGCCAAAATCAAGAACCTCAGCCAATTGGAATTGTTTGACGAAAGTTTCTACTATCCACATGTTGCAGCGGTGTAATCCAACATTTTTGTTTATTTTTGCACTCCAAAATTGAAGACAGAAAATGGCCACTGGAAACAACCGCAAAGAAAATACATTTAAGAATCAACAGCCTGAGTTCGAGATAGTTGAAGCCACGCCTTCCATTATTGAGGATTCAGATGTCAAGAAAAACAAAAAGGACAAAAACGAGGGTCAGAAAAAGGAAAAGAAGACCCCGAAAGACACCAAGCCGCAGAAGCCCAAAAAAGAGCAAAAGGAAAGCGATAGCCGCGCGAAACGCATCATCGGCATCCTTTTCATCTGCATGGCACTGTTTCTCGGCATTGCCCTGATTTCCTATTTGGTCAGCTTCTTCAGCGGGCACCATCAGGAATGGGGCTACCAAATCTTCAGTCAAAAAGTGGACATCACGAACCGCACCGGACGCACAGGCGTGTTCCTTGGGCAGACCCTCATCAAGGAGTCGTTTGGCATCGGGTCGTTCTTCTTTGTTTACTTGTTGACACTCATTGGGTTGTGGCTCACCGACAACATCCGCATCAAAATGTGGAGCCTGTGGAAATATGCCCTCCTGTGCCTCGTGTGGCTGCCCCTTTTCTTTGCCTTCATCGCCTTTTCAGCCCCAAATTGCGCCATCTTCGGAGGTGCCGTCGGGCTGTGGCTCAACACGATACTGAACAACTACATCGGGAGAATCGGCACATTAATCATCTTGATTTTCTTGTTCTTGGTGTTTGCCGTCTATCAGTTCAACCTCACCTTCAACCACATCAAGCAAATGCGCGACAAACGCATTGAAGAACAACGCCGTGTGGCTGCCATAATAGCCGAAGAACGCATTAAGAGAGAGCTTGAAAACGAGCAGAACAACACAGACTTCAACAGCAACAACACCTTCTCGAACCTCAACGAAAACAATGACAACGAAAGAGTTGAGACTGCCAACGAAAACGACGACAAAGAAAATGTCTTTATCCAACCAGCTGTCGTCGTCAATGAAGAAGAAGAGAAGGACACCCACGAAGACAATGCTTCCAACGACAATCGTGATGTGGACTTGGTCATCGAAAAGACCGAGGAAGAGGAAACCGTCGACAAGATTGAGCGTCACACCATCGACATGCCTTACGACCCTCGCTATGAGCTACGCGAGTTCAAGTTTCCGACCTTGGACATGCTCAACGACTATGGCGACAAAAAGTCGGAAATCAACGAAGCTGAGCTTCAGGCCAACAAGAACAAGATTGTGGAGACTTTGGGCAACTACGGCATCGCCATCGACAAAATCAAGGCGACCATCGGCCCGACCGTCACCTTATATGAAATCGTGCCAGCCGCTGGCATCCGCATCTCGAAAATCAAGAACTTGGAAGACGATATTGCCCTGAGCCTCGCCGCTTTAGGCATCCGAATCATCGCCCCGATTCCAGGCAAAGGCACCATCGGCATAGAAGTGCCGAACAGCAAGCCCGAAACCGTTTCCATGAAGAGCGTACTCAGCTCAGAGAAGTTCCAAAACAACAAATTTGCCTTGCCATGCGCCATCGGCAAGACCATCTCCAACGAGACCTACGTCTTCGACCTGGCCAAGATGCCGCACATCCTCATGGCCGGCGCAACGGGTCAAGGTAAGTCGGTGGGACTCAACGCCATCATTGCCTCGCTGCTGTATAGCAAGCATCCTTCGGAACTGAAATTCATCATGGTCGACCCGAAGAAAGTGGAGTTGACCCTCTACAACCGCATTGAGCGTCACTATTTGGCCAAACTCCCTGATTCAGAGGACGCTATCATCACCGATGTAAAGAAAGTGGTTCGTACCCTCAATTCCTTGTGCATTGAGATGGACCAGCGTTACGACCTGCTGAAACAGGCCGAGTGCCGCAACATCATCGAATACAACGAGAAGTTCAAGGCGCGTAGGTTGTTGCCCACCGAGGGACACCGTTACCTGCCTTACATTGTTCTCATCGTCGATGAGTTTGCCGACCTCATCATGACGGCTGGTCGAGAAGTGGAAGCCCCTATTGCCCGCATAGCACAATTAGCTCGCGCCGTCGGCATCCACCTCATCATCGCCACGCAGCGTCCTTCGGTCAACATCATCACGGGCAGCATCAAAGCCAACTTCCCTGCCCGTATTGCCTTCCGCGTTATCTCGCAAGTCGACTCGAAGACCATCCTCGACCAAAGCGGCGCCAACCAGCTCATTGGTCGCGGCGACATGCTGCTCTCCACGGGCAACGACCTTG
This sequence comes from uncultured Bacteroidales bacterium, assembly GCA_900318465.1. Taxonomy (GTDB): domain Bacteria; phylum Bacteroidota; class Bacteroidia; order Bacteroidales; family F082; genus Limimorpha. Next base: position 14,876 of record ONKQ01000011.1, on the reverse strand, counting down.
TGCGCCTGCAATGCGCCTTCATCGACACGCCCGAGGTGGAAGCCATCACCGAATACATCGGGAACCAACGCGGCTATGCCGAGCCATTCCTGCTGCCCGAAGTGCCTGAGGAAGAAGGCGATGCCGTTGATATTGACGAAGATGGCGAGCGTGACAGCCTCTTTGAGGAAGCCGCCCACATTGTGGTGCAAACCCAGCAAGGCTCCACGTCCATGATTCAGCGCAAACTGAAACTCGGCTACAACCGCGCAGGCCGCATCATCGACCAATTGGAGGCAGCTGGCATCGTCGGGCCGTTCTCGGGAAGCAAGTCGCGCGAGGTAAAAGTCAAGGATGAATTCGCTTTGGAACAGATTTTGAGGGACATCTACAACAAAGACAACGGAATTTGAATATGAAAACAAAAAACATTATCGCTTGCCTGTTCTTACTATTTGCTACACAGGCTGTTAGCGCACAAAACAACGCTGAGACACTCATCCGTCTCATAGTCGACCAAATGAAGAGCCACAAGAACATTGAGATGGCTTTCAATTACCAAATCAATGCCGAGGGACAAACTTCGGATGCACAACAAGGCAAAGCCTGGCTACAAGGCGAGGCCTACAAAGTGGAAATGGTTGAACAGCAAATGATTTCGGACGGCGAGACCATTTGGACCTATCTCATTGAAGATGAGGAAGTCATGGTAAGCAACGCCGAAGACGGTGCCGACAACACACCGCTCAAACTGCTCACCTCCTTAGACCAAAGCTACGTGGCAACACTCGCGGGCATCGACGAAAAAGGAAACGCCACCATTGAACTGGCCAACCCAAAAGGACAATACCGCCGCGTGACCTTGCGAGCCAATGTAGGAAAATTTGCAATCCAAGGCTTGGACGTGTATATGGAAGACGGTACGAAGCTCATCCTCACCATCAACGAGATGAAATTCGACCAAAATTTAGACGAAAAATTCTTCACCTTCGACACAAAAGCGCATCCCAACGTCGATGTGATTGACATGCGCTAACACAATAAAAACCTAACTACTCCCGTATTCTATTCAATAATTCAACCTTCAACAATTCAACAAATGAACCTACTTCAAATCCAAGAGACTGTCAACAATTTGGGTACAGCAGCCGCTGAAACCGTCACCCAACCCACCGAATTCAAGCTCTCCATCTTTGAACTTGCCACCAAAGGCGGATGGATTATGATTCTTTTGGCCATTCTGTCCATCATCGCAGTCTACATCTTCATTGAACGTTACCTCGCCATCTCACGTGCCACGAAATACGACAACAGCTTCATGGACCGCATCCGCGAATACATGAAAGACGGCAAAATAGACTCAGCCAAGGCACTTTGTCGCGGCAACTCCACCCCTATCTCACGCATGATCGAGAAAGGACTTTCGCGCCTTGGTCGTCCTTTGGGCGACATCAACTCGGCCATCGAGAATGTCGGAAATCTGGAAGTTGCACAACTGGAACGTGGTGTCAGCATCCTTGCCATGATTGCCAGTGCCGCGCCGATGATTGGTTTCTTGGGCACGGTAACGGGCATGATTCGTGCGTTCTACAATATGTCGATGGCGGGCAACAACATTGATATTGAACTGCTTTCGTCGGGCATTTACGAAGCTATGGTGACCACCGTCGGCGGTCTGATTGTCGGCATCATCGCTTATTTCTTCCATGCCATCATTTCGACCAAAATCCAGAAAGTCGTCAACCTGCTCGAAGCCAAGGCGACCGAATTTATGGATGTTTTGAACGAACCTGCTTAAAACCAGCGCATTATGGCCATCAAATCAAGAAATAAGGTCGAACCGACGTTCAACTCCTCGTCCATGTCGGACTTGGTGTTTCTGTTGCTGATTTTCTTCATGCTGACTTCGACTTTGGTCGCGCCCAACGCCATCAAGCTCATGTTGCCTTCAAGCAATAGTAAGACCATGGCCAAGCAGACCGTGACGGTCTACATCAACGACCAGTATCAGTATTACGTCGACCAGACCGCTGTTGACGAAACCCAACTCATGGACTACATCAACGCCAAAATCGGCAACGACAGCCAAGCCACGGTGGTATTGCGTTCAGACAAGACCGTTCCCGTGCAATATGTTGTGAATGTGATTGATGCCGTCAACGATATCAACAACGCCACCAACAACAATCATAAAGTGATTTTGGCCACCGCGCCGAAGAAATAGGAGGCACCATGAACAGCAACGAAAAGAAAGACAAAGGCATAGCAGTGGCAGGCACCATAGTGGTTCACGCTTTGGCTTTGCTTGTGCTCTTCCTGATGGCTTTCCGAACACCTCTGCCTTTACCAGGTGAGGAAGGCGTTGAGGTCGACTTTGGCATGATGAACCAAGGCATGGGCAACATCCAGCCCGAGAAGCCTGCCATCCCGCAAGCCGCTCAGCCTCAACAACAACCGAGCAAGAGCAAGGAAGACATCGTGACGCAAAACGACGATGAGGCTCCTGCCATAGAGAAGCCCAAAAACACCAAGCCAAAGCAAGAGAAACCAGCCGAAGAACCCAAGCCTAAAGTCAACGACAGGGCCTTGTTCAAAGGCAGCAACAATCCTCAAGCCGGTGGCTCGGAGGGTATCACGGGTCAGCCCGGCGACCAAGGCAATCCGAATGGTTTGGCGGGTATCAAGAAATATGACGGTCAAGGCGGAAAGGGCAACGGAGCAGGCTACGACCTGGGTGGTCGTGGGGCGAAATCGTTGCACCGTCCCAACGACGATTTCCCTGAGGAAGGTATTGTAGTTGTCGATATTTGGGTCAACCGTACGGGACAAGTCACCCGCGCCGAGATAGCCACCAAAGGCACCACCGTCATCAACCAAGCCATGCGCGAGAAGGCCAAACAAGCCGCCTTGCGCTCCGCCTTCGCTTCCGACCCCAACGCGCCCGAGGAACAACACGGTACCATCACCTATACTTTTGTCATCAACAAATAATGAAAAATGAGGAATGTAGAATGCAGAATGCGGAATAACGCAAAGCGACACCGAGTTTGAATCCATTCATAATTCATAATTCATAATTCATAATTCAGCATTCATAATTCATAATTCAGCATTCATAATTCAGCATTCATAATTCAGCATTCCGAATTAAACAATCGCCTATGACCTACCAAGAAACTCTCGAATGGATGTTCAACAAACTCCCAATGTATCAACGCATTGGAGCCGCCGCTTACAAGGCTGACCTCAACAACACCATCCAACTCTTAGACCTTTTGAAAAACCCGCACCACAGTTTCAAGTCGGTGCATGTGGCCGGCACCAATGGCAAAGGCTCCGTTTCGCATACTTTGGCTTCCGTTTTTCAGGAAGCAGGCTACAAAACAGGCCTTTACACCTCGCCCCACCTGCGCGACTTCCGCGAACGCATCCGCATCAACGGGGAGATGATTCCCGAAGAAAATGTTGTGCAATTCATTGACACTTACAAGGATAAGTTTGAGGCGATGGAACTCTCCTTCTTCGAGATGACCGTAGGCATGGCCTTCGACTATTTCCGAAACGAAAAGGTCGACATTGCCATCGTCGAAGTGGGCATGGGCGGCAGGTTGGACTCCACCAACCTCATCACGCCAGAGTTGAGCATCATCACCAACATCGACTTTGACCATACCAAATTTTTGGGCGACACACGGGCGAAAATCGCCTATGAGAAGGCGGGCATCATCAAGCCTGGAATCCCAGTAGTCATTGGCGAAACCCATCCTGAAACTGAACAAGTCTTCATCGACAAAGCCAAGGAATGCAACAGCCCGATTTATTTCGCCGACCAGATTTTCGACTGCGACAAAATCCACATCGAATCTTTCACTGAGCAAAAGTTTGACGTTTGGAAAAACAGCGAGCTCTACATGGAAGCCCTCGAAATCCCGCTGATGGGCAACTACCAGCAGAAGAACCTCACAACCGTAATGTGCGCTTTAGATTTGCTCCGCGAGAAGTTCAACCTTTCGGAAAGCGACATCCGCGACGGCATCGCCAAGGTGATTCGCAACACCCACCTTATGGGTCGTTGGCAAATCCTCAACAAAGACCCACTCACCATCGCCGACACAGGCCACAATGTGGCAGGCATCAGCGAGGTTGTCAGACAGTTAGCCGAAATGAGCTACAACAAACTGCATTTCGTCCTCGGCATGGTCAACGACAAGGACATCGACAGCGTTTTGCAATTGCTTCCTCGTGGGGCCGAATATTATTTCTGCAAAGCCGACATCCCACGAGGCTTAGATGCCAACATTTTGGCCGAGAAAGCCTTTAAGATGGGATTGAACGGGATGACGTTCGAATCGGTCAGCCACGCCTACCGTTCAGCGGTCAACAACGCCCATTTCGGCGACGTGGTCTTCATCGGCGGCAGCAATTTCACCGTAGCCGAAGTGGTGTAAGGGAATTATTCTTACCTTTGCGCCAAATCTCTTATCCCTTGCGAGTCAAAAAGCTCCATATTGTCCTGTTTTTGTTTTCGATCGCCTTCCTGTCGTCGTGCAACATCAACCGTTTCGTTCCCGAAGGGCAACACTTGGTCAAAAGCAACAAAATCATTATCGAAAACGATCACAAAGAAGTGAGCAAATCGGAGCTTTCCGACTATATCTCGCTGAAGCCCTACAAGGAGTTTTACCAGTCGAACCGTCCCGCTTGGTTCTATTATCATGCACAACGGAGACCCAACAGCAAGTTTTGGCGGTGGCTGAACAAGAATTTCGGCAAAGAGCCGGTGTATTACGACAAGATTGAGGCCGACAACTCGTCGAAGCAGATGATGCGCTATCTCGACAACGTGGGCTATTTCAATTCAAAGGTAACCCACAGCGTGATAATGCAACAGAAGAAAGCCATCATCACCTACCACGTCTATCCCAACCAACCCTATTACATCAACGAGTTGGAATACGACATCGGCGACAGCCTGATGGAACGCTACATCATGCGCGATAGTGCCTCGCTGCCGATGAGGAAAGGCCAGATTTACAACGCATACGACATGAACGAGCAGCGCGACATCATCACCAATCGGCTGAAAAACTCGGGCTATTACTTCTTCAACCGCGACGAGATTTATTATGAAGTGGACAGCAACTTCATGAACCACTCGATGAAAGTGACGATGCACGTCAAGGACAACAAGTTGGCGCACCAAATCTATAGAATCAACAGAATCAACGTGTTCCCTGAGTTTTCGCTGTACCGCAGGAGCGAGACAATCACCGACTCAGCTACTTTGACCGTGGAATTGGGCCGCCGAAGGGTCAAGAACACGCTGCACAGCTACCACTACGGCAAACCCAAAGTGAAACCAAGCACTTTTGCAACTTCCATCCAAATCTACCAAGGCAGACCCTACCGGCTGAACAACATCACCCGCACATACGAGGCTTTAAGCAACTACAGGATTTTCAGCAATGTAAACATCGAGTTCGACACCTTGCCGAGCCACGGCGACTCCCTCCACCTGTTGAACTGCCGCATCACCATGCAACAGGTCAACAAACATTCGTTCACCCTGCAAGCCGAAGGCACCCGCTCTGATTCCGACTTGGGCATCAAGGGAAGCCTGTCGTATAACAACAAGAACTTTTTCAGAGGCGCGGAAAGCTTCCAACTCAGTTTAAAATACGGCGTGGAAGCCCAAAACCGCATCGATATGAGTGAAAACACTGGTGAGCGCCATATCTTTAACACTCAAGAGTTTGGCATCTCGGCAAGCATCCGTTTCCCAAGGTTCTTAAGTTTTTTCAATCATACCGACTTCGCCCGCGACTACCTGCCCAGCACTTCCATTGCCGCGGGATACAATTTGCAAATCCGGTACTTTTATTCACGCTATATTTCCACTGCCTCGTTCGGTTATGATTGGAAGAGCAGCAACCGGGTGCGCCACACCCTTACGCCGGTTTACTTCAACAGCGTCAAAATCGCCAATATCAACCCTGTCTTTCAAGCCTACCTTGACGAACAAACCAACCAGCGGAAGAAAGACCAATACACCAACCATCTGCTTCTTGGCGTACGTTATTCGCTGATTTACAGCACACAACGTTTTCAAAAAGAAGGCAGTTTCTTCTATATGCGTTTCGACTTTGAATCGAGCGGCAACCTGCTTTCGCTCTTAAAAAACACCAAACTCATCACCGAGTCGGATGGACATTATGAATTGTTCGGCGTGCGTTACGCACAATATGTCCGTGGCAGTTTCGATTTGCACCAACATCTCGACCTTGGAAAAGACAACTGGTTAGTATTCAGGCAATTCATCGGATTAGGCGTTCCCTACGGCAACTCGATTGACATGCCCTTCGAGCGTAGTTTCTATGCCGGAGGTGCCAACGGACTTCGTGGTTGGACGTATCGTGGTGTGGGTCCAGGCGGTTACGTGCCCACCCACCAAGACATTGAAAGAATCGGTGACATGCAGTTGGAGCTGAATGCCGAGTACCGTTTCCCCATACGCAACATCTTCAAGGGAGCCGTCTTTGCCGATGCGGGCAACGTGTGGACCTTCCGGCCCAACGAGAACATGCCTCTTGGCGAGTTCCGTTTCGACTCATTCTACAAGCAGATTGCTTTTGACGCCGGCGTCGGACTTCGCATTGATGCCTCGTTCCTCATCATCCGCGTCGATTTGGCATACGCCTTACGCGACGCCCATCCCAACAGCGAGGGCAGTTATTGGCGTTTCAGCAATGGCCTCTTTAAGAATATGAAATTATGTTGGGGCATAGGGTATCCTTTCTGATGCATCATGTTGAGCCGCAATGAATTATACGGTAAACTACTACAATCCTTCAGCTTTAAGCCAACCGAAGGGCAAGCTACCGTGTTGTTTCACTTGGCCGCTTTTCTGCTCTCTGAGAAAGACAATCCAACATACATCCTGAGAGGCTATGCCGGCACGGGAAAGACCTCTTTGGTCAAGACGTTGGTCAGGACGTTGCCGAGCATCGGAATGAGATTTGTCCTCCTCGCCCCCACAGGCCGAGCAGCTAAAGTGTTGAGCAGCTATACAGGACAGAGTGCCAGCACGATACACCGTCGCATTTATCAAGCCATGACCTTTCCTGACGGCTCGATACGCATTGCACGTGGTGAGAACAGGAGCAAAAACACGCTCTTTATCGTCGATGAGGCCTCCATGATTGGCGAACAGCGAGAGTTTGGCGGCAAAAGTCTGTTGGACGACTTGCTTGAATACGTCTTTACCGGCGAAAAGTGCCGACTGCTGCTCATCGGCGACACCGCCCAGCTGCCCCCCGTTGAGAGCAGCGAAAGTCCCGCCTTGGATTGCGACTACCTTAAATCACAATTCCCCATCACGGCGGCGACTTTCGAACTCACCGAAGTGAAACGCCAGGCTTTGGAATCGGGCATCCTTTACAATGCGACACAGATTCGTGAACGACTGAAAGAAAACAACTACGAATACTCCTTGCCTATTTTCAACATTGAGAGGTTTTCGGACACACGAAAAATCGAGCCAGAGACATTCGAAGAACTGCTCTACAGTGTATTCTCGGAAAACGTTGACAATGAGGCCGTCATCGTGTGCAAGTCGAACAAACGCGCCAACATGTTCAACCAAGCCATTCGTGGCCGCATCCTGAACATCGAAGGCGAAATTGCCACTGGCGACCGCCTTATGGTGGTGAAAAACAACTACTTTTGGGCCAATGGCAACGATGCCATCAGTTTCATCGCCAACGGCGACATGGCCGAGTTGAGGAAAATCAAAAGGTTTGAAGAGATGTACGGCTTCCGTTTTGCCGATGTCGAACTCGGTTTCATCGACTATCCCGACCAGCCCAACATCGAGGCTAAAATCCTGCTGGAGACCCTGAACAGCAACAGCGCCTCGCTCACCGAAGAGGAAAACCGACGTCTTTTTGCTGCCGTTGAGGAAGACTACATGGACATCCCCAACCGCCGTGAACGTTACAAGGAAATGCGCAACAACCCTTGGTTCAACGCCTTGCAAGTAAAATTTGCCTACGCCCTCACCTGCCACAAGACCCAAGGCGGCCAATGGAACACCGTTTTCATCGACTCGGCGTTCAATCAAAAAGACGAACTTGAAACAGAAGACTTGCGCTGGATTTACACTGCGCTGACACGCGCCCAACAACAAGTGTTTTTCGTGAATTTCAAGGAAGAGTTTTTCTTCACTTCCCCAAATGCATCCTAATTCGAGAGGCCAAAATATCGACCACAACGGGACTGGAGCCACGCGGCAGAATGATGTCGGCACTACGTTTGGTCGGCTCGATGAATTGTTGGTGCATGGGTTTGACAAAGGTCTGGTAGTGGCGCAATACATCCTCCCAAGTGCGGCCACGCTCAGCGATGTCGCGGCGGATGATGCGCATCAAACGCTCATCGCTATCGGTATCCACAAACACCTTGATATCCATGCGTTTGCGCAACTCCTCTTGTGTCAGCACCATGATACCTTCCACGATGATGACCTCAGTCGGATGCACATAGATGACCTCCTGCGAGCGGGCGCAAGTGACGTAGGTATAAATCGGCATCGGAATGGTTTCGCCCTTCTTGAGACGGTCAAGGTGGTCTATGAGCAGATCCCATTCGATGGCATCGGGATGGTCAAAATTAATCTGCTTCTTTTCTTCGGGTGTTTTGTCGCCATTGTCGTAGTAATAGGCGTCTTGCGAAATGACTGATACTGAGTTTTCTGGCAGTTGACGTACCAGCTCCTTGACGACGGTGGTCTTTCCTGACCCAGATCCACCTGCAATACCAATGACTAACATGATTTTCAAATTTTGGACGCGCAAAGATAGTGGTTTTGTCGAATTTTCCCTACTTTTGCACGAAATTTCAAAACAAATACCGAAATGAAGACTCTCAAGAACCTCATGGGCGGACTGCTTTTCGCCTCCATTTTTTGCCTCGGCAGCTGTGATCCAATACCTACACAATTACCCGAACTACCTTTGGAACGGGTCACGCCTTATTTCAGCGAAGCCGCTGAAGTTCAGACTATTGACACATCTTTTTATCAAGTCAAAAACGCACAAGGCGAGCTGATTGGCACCCTTTTATACTCCATGCCTTATTCCGAAACAGTGAAAGGCTATAATGGCAACACACCTTTAGTAATTGCCTTGGATGCCGAAGGACGCATCAAGCAAGTCGTCATGCTGCCCAACCACGAGACACCCCGCTTTGTAGAGCGTGTTGTGGACGGCGGTCTTTTCAAAGCTTGGGACGGCTTGACGGTCGAAGAAGCCTTAGGTAAAAACGTGGATGCCATCAGCGGTGCCACTTATACCTCCAACGGCGTGAAAGGCAGCCTTGCCATGCGTTTGGAAGCCTACCAGCGTCAACTCAAGAAGGAGCACGTCGAACCGACCTTCTGGCAACGTCTTCTCGGAAAGCTCAACAAATAAGACCTTTATTCTTGTTCGGAATCGTCATTGTCGGGAGAAGTACTTGAAGTCCCTTCCAACACAATGACGATTTCGCCTTTTATGTCTTTCTTGGAAAAATGCTCGACGACTTCGGCCAAGGTGCCACGGGCGTTTTCTTCATGAATCTTGGTCAGCTCGCGCGAAACGCAGACTTGTCGCTCCGCGCCACAAACCTCGGCCAACTGTTGCAAGGTCTTCAGCAAACGGAACGGCGACTCATACAAAATGGTCGTGTAGGGATAGTTGGCCACGGCTTGCAGCTTGGTTTGCCGGCCTTTTTTGTGCGGCAGAAAACCCTCAAAGATGAACTTCTCGGCGGGCAGCCCCGAATTGACCAGGGCAGGAACAAACGCCGTCGGGCCAGGCAAGCACTCCACCTCAATACCCCGCTTGACACATTCGCGCACCAAAAGGAAACCCGGGTCGGAAATGGCAGGCGTACCTGCATCGGTGACCAAGGCCAAAGTCTCCCCTGCCTCCATGCGGTCGGCGATGCGCTCCACCACCTGATGCTCATTGCGGATATGGAACGGCGTCATCGGTTTGCTGATTTCCAAATGCCGGAGCAGATTGCCCGAAGTGCGTGTATCTTCAGCAAGGATGGCATCAACCTCTTTCAAGACACGGATGGCCCGAAGGGTGATGTCCTCCAAATTGCCGATGGGTGTGGGAACAAGAAATAATTTGCCCATAAAACACTAATCAAACTTTCTCCGAACCAATTCCGCGAGTTTCTGATAGGCTTCGTTGCTGCTGTTCCACTGCAACTCAATCTTCAGCTCGTTCAAGTAAATCATGGCACCATTCAAGGTCTTCAAGTCGTTGAGGTTTTCAATGGACTTGTTATACTTTTCCATGCTACCTCCAAACAACTCATTGACAAACAAAAACTTGTCGTTGATTCCAATAACCGACTTCAAGTCGGGGACAGGATTCTGTTGCAATTTGGCAGCCAATGAACGGTCTTCACGCATCAGGCTCTCGCCAAGCGTTTCGGAAGAATCCAGCTCAAAATCAGGCTCTTCGCTGCCATCGTCCATGCGGGGCATCTCAAACGGATTGTCGCGCACAAGGCTGTCGCCGTCCACAAGGTCGCGGGCAGGGATGTCTTTTTCCGAAACCTCCTCCACGAAATGCACCACCTTGCCGTCATCGGTCACAATCGGCTCATCCACAAAAGGCTCTTTAGTTTGGTTATCAACAGGTTCCTCCACTTGCTCCACTACAGGTTCTGGCTCAGTCGCTTCCACCTGAGGCTCATCCTCAAACCTGAAAAAGAAACCGTATTCATCACTGTTAGGTGTCGACTCAGTTGACTGTGGTTCCTCAACCACCTCTTCTTCAATCACTTCATTCACAACAGGTTGACTTTCATCGGTCGGAATCTCCTCCTCTACTTCCATTGTTTCTTTCGGCACTTCTTCTGTCGGAATCTCCTCCTTAACCGTTTCTTCAGGCGTTTCCTGCGACATACCGCCAAACAGTCCGGCAAAAGCCTCAGGGTCGAGGTCAAGCTCCTCTTCATCGGAGTTTTCACCCAAATTGATGGCGCAAAGCAGGTCGTAAACCGTGTGCGTCCTATTCATCAACACGTCCAAATCAAGTAATCCAAGAGGTTTCTCATTCCTCAAAAGGTAGTTGATTTGTTGACGTAACAGACTGATTTCTTGATTAATAGCAATTAACTTTTCTTTTTGTTCGCTGAAGGTGTCGTTCATATTGGAATAATCTATATTTTTGCTTTGTTTTGTTTCGATCCTCGCAATGACAATGCCATGAATGAGGGCGTAAAAGTACATAATTTCCAAAAGCAACGAGCATGTTCTTAGAAAAAGATTCTCACAACAAATCGCAAGGCTGGATTGAAGTGGTCTGTGGCTCAATGTTTTCAGGCAAGACGGAAGAGCTCATCAGACGCTTGAAACGGGCCAAAATCGCCAAACTGAAGGTGGAGATTTTCAAGCCTGGCGTCGATACTCGCTACAGCGACGAGGATGTGGTGTCGCACAACGCCACGGCCTTGCACTCCATCCCCGTGGAGAGTGCCAACGAAATCCTTTTCTATGCCACCGACGTGGACGTGATTGGCATCGATGAGGCGCAATTCCTTGACGATGAGCTGCCTAACGTCTGCCAACAGTTGGCCAACCAGGGCGTAAGGGTCATCGTAGCCGGTCTCGACATGGATTTCATGGGCAACCCTTTTGGCCCCATGCCCAAACTGATGGCCATTGCCGAGGATGTGACCAAGGTACACGCCATTTGTGTTCGCTGCGGCGGACAAGCGCAATACTCTCACCGCACCATCGCGGGCGACAAATTAGTAGTACTCGGAGAAACAGAGAGTTACGAGCCATTGTGCCGTTCCTGCTATTTGAAAGCACGGAAGGAACGGGAAACTAACAGATAGCTATTTACTGCAAGGATACATGTTGGTCTCTGTTCTCAGAACAAATCCCGTAACAAGGATCTTGTGGAAATCGCAGGAAATGGCATTGCTGTCGGAAGATTATTGTTATTTTTGCGGTCGAAAATAAAAAATACAGGGTTATGACACAGATTGTTCTGAATGTTGAAGATGCAAGTATTGCCGCGAGCCTGAAACAGGTTTTGGGTGCTATTAAAGGCGTTACGATAGACAAACTTGTCACCAAGGACGATGAAACCGAAGCTCAGAAACAGTTCATTACCGAAACAATAACGAGAGGCTACCAAGAGGCCAAAGAAGGGACGTTTGCGGGCAAAGGCCTCGCTTCTCTCGATGAATTGGTGGAAGAACTTCGGGCTGAAGCATTGTAAACGATGGTGACTTTCAATTATACCATAGAGTTTAAGCGCCAGTTGAAGCGATTGGCGAAGCGTTATCATTCCTTGGCCGATGACATTGACGACATGCAGCACGAACTAATAGAGAATCCCAATGCAGGTGTTTCGCTTGGCGGAGGTATAAGGAAGATTAGACTTGGTGTCAAAAGCAAAGGTGGCGGCAAACGGGGCGGTTTGCGCGTCATAACGTTGAATGTGGTCATCGAAACCACCGACACATGTATCAACCTGCTCACCATCTACGACAAGAAAGAGATACAAAACGTGTCCGACAAGTATATTGAAGAAATAATCCGCAGTCTTTAGGAAAGTCGGATTTTGAAGAAAGTTTGGAAATTGGAATAAAGCGAAGAATGCGCTTTAGCCTTTAAATGACAAGTAGGTTTTCTTCTATACTATCTTTCTCTTTTTCAGGCAAATTCCCATCAGGTTTCTCCTCATTTTCAGGCAGCACTTCCTTGGCGTAATCCCTCACCAAGTCGAAACCGCGATAGACGTAAGGCACTGTTTCCTCAATATAAGGATACAATTTCGATTGTTCCCGCACTTCGGGTTTCACTATGCCCATCAGTTGGAAATTGTTGAGTACCAACACTAAAATGCTGCATAACAGCACACCTTTGGCCGCACCAAAAACAAATCCGCATAGCTTGTTGAAAAAGTTCAAGTTCATGGCCCTCACCAAATTGGTGACTGCCTTGCCAATCATATTGACGACAATCACCAAAAGGATGAAAGTCAGCACGAAAGCGACGGTATTCAGATACTTGGGGTCAATAGTCATCACCTCTTGCAGGTGCTCCGCCGTGAAATCGGAGAAGTGCATGGCACCGTAAATGCCCACACCAAAGGCCAACAATGTGACCACCTCGATAATCAAGCCCTTGCGGTAGCCTTTGACCCCGAAAACGAACAGGACGATTGCTATTATGATGTCTAAGTAGTTCATTCTTAATGCAGAATGCAGAATGTAGAATGTAGAATTTAAAATGCAGAATGTAGAATTTAAAATGCAGAATGCAGAATTTAGAATGCAGAATGCTTTACCCTAATTCTTAATTCATCATTCTTAATTCATCATTCTTAATCCATCATTCTTAATCCATCATTCTTAATCCATCATTCTTAATTCATCATTTGGAATAATACAGTATCATCCGTTCGATAGCCCGTTGGCAGACGGGGCAGAACTCATGGCCTTTGAAGGTCTTCATCAGGCAGTCCATGTGGGGGCTATACATGCCCTTCGGCTCGTAGCCGCCGCCCTCAAACACGCCGATAGTCTGCTCGTATTTCGGCTCACGAGGCGTTGGGACGGGCGTTTTCTTGTTCAGCATGTCGCCCCATTTGTTGCTGAAATCCACCATCGTGGTGATGTTCGGCTCCCACGGTTCGATGGCGAGGTTATACATGTGGTCGTAGCCTGTTTCGTCGGTGTAGTATTCATCGGCGAGGCCCGCGAAACCATGCCCAAACTCATGGATGATGACATCGCCCGAGAAGTGGTTGCTGCTCGCGCTGGAACAATAAAAGTTGTAAATGCCGCCACCGCCGTATTTATCCGTATTGACGAGGATATAAATCTGATCGTAAGGCACTTGTCCCGCCAAGTCGCGGATGTCGCGGTTGTCGGTGCTCATGCAGTAGCGCTCCGAGTCGAAGGTCCAGAAGCTGAAGCGCATGGCCGTGTTCTTATAGATGTGGTCGCCAGGCATGGTGCATCCCGTCTCCTCGGAAGGCACCATCACGCCACGCACATTGAAACTCTCACGATAGCGGTCGTAAGGCACAAAGCTGAACATGCTCTCCACAAAGAAGTCGCAATCCTTGACGAACTTGCCCATCTCGGCCTGAGTGTAGCCTTCGGGAAGTATCACAATATCAACGGCTTTCGTGTAGTCCTTATTGCCAATCCAAGCCTCGTAGACGGACAGGCCAAGGTTGTTGTAGTTGTGGATGAAATAGTCGTCGGGCGACACGGTGAGGCGCATACCTTCCACCAACTCGCCTTCCCAAGTCTTGTACAGCAACGCAACATCAATTTTCACTTTCGGGAAAGGCACGATGACCGATTCCTCAAAGGTCTTGGTGAGAGTCAAGGCTTCGGGCGTGGTTTGCCATTCGCCAAAGAGGTTTTGGTAGCCCTTGGAAAACAGCAGTTTATCTGTTCCCGTCTCAAACACCTTGACGATGTAGTTGCCAAACTCAAGGCTGTCGATGAGGTTGGTTTTGGAGCCGCTCCAATACGGCTCGTGAATCAGCTCCTTGAGGGAGTAGGTAGTCTGTGTGCGGTTGCCCGTCAGACAATAGTCCACGCGCAGGGACGACTCGGTGAAATAACGGTCAAATTGCGCCCAAGCGAAGACCGGGAGCAACGCAAGCAACAAAAGGAAATATCTTTTCATAACAATGGATTTGATGCCGCAAATATATAAAAAAGGGCGGCTCCCCGAAGGAAGCCGCCCAATTTTTTGCGGAAGTCAATTCCGCAAGGTCATTTATCTGACAACAGTGATGCGGTTGACGCTCACACCGTTCTCAGTCACAACACGCACCGTGTACATGCCGGCAGTATACTGCGAC
>ONKQ01000023.1 GCA_900318465.1 uncultured Bacteroidales bacterium | reverse complement strand
AAATCAGCGCGTTTACCGTGTTACAATACATCAACAAAACAAACAACAAACCTATTGGTCAAATTAAATATGCGCTACTTTAATTCCGCCAACGAGTTTAAGTGAATATGGTTATAATGGTTTTACAGACAGTCGTACTACACTTGAACCCTCTGATGATGCCGCTGTGGTAAATTGGGGCGGAGGATGGCATGTGCCTTCAACGGAAGATTGGGAAGAATTGATGAGATGTTGCTTTCATGGCAAATCCATATATCATGGAGTTGAGGGGTATGTGTTTGTGTCACGCAACAGCCATTTTCTTTTTTTGCCTTTATCGGGACATTCAAGTGGTCAAGGTTATAGATATTGGTGTGATAGAATTTACTATGATGAAGCATCTAAAGCATATGTTTTTTCTGGGACAATTGATGAAAATTGGGATGATTATGAATGGTCTCATGACGATTGGTGGTGGGTCGCAAAACGGTGTTGGGGACTTCCCATACGTCCTATATGTACTCCTTAAATAGATGTTTTGTTTTTAATAATAATTAAAACTAAAGCATTATGAAACAGAAACTTAACAAGATTACCTTGTTGCTGTGTGCGGCAGCAATGGCGGTGATGTGCTCATGCACAAAAGACAATTCAAACAATGGCAATAACGGTGGCAACAACAATGGCGGTGGCAATACCTACAACAATCACGCCTATGTCGACCTAGGCCTACCAAGTGGTACTTTATGGGCTACATGCAATGTAGGGGCAAATATGCCAGAAGGGTATGGTTCTTACTTTGCTTGGGGCGAAACTGCTCCCAAAGAAACATATAATTGGACTACATATAAATGGTGCAGTGGAAATGTTGAGAATAATGGGGTTTGCTACGAGTTGACAAAATATTGTAGTGATTCTTTCTGGGGCCTAAACGGATTCCACGACAATTTAACCGAATTGCTGCCCGAAGACGATGCCGCCACTGCCAATTGGGGGAGTGGATGGTGTACACCTACTGCAGAACAATGGGTTGAACTATTTCGTTACACTACATGCATAAACTCGTATCAAAACAATGTTAATGGTAGAGTTTTTGCGAGCGCAAATGGTAATAGTATTTTCTTGCCTTATGCGGGAAGAATAAACACAAATGGCTTGAATGGCGTTGGACAAACTGGTGTCTATTGGTCAAAAGGCGATCGTTACTATCCATCCGATGGTTTAACTGTAAGTGCGGGAGGGACGCATATTAATACAAGTGGATGGGAGATGGGTCCTCTCTACTATGATCGATATGAAGGCCTATCCGTCCGCCCTGTGCGTTCGTCCAACTAGTTTCCGTCAGAAACCAGCGAAATCCCGAAAAAAAGACAGATTTCGCTGGTTTCTGACATAAAAATCTCAAAAAGTTCAACCCTCATTAAATCGATTTCTGTCCAAATCCATGTGTTTTTATATACATTTGGACAAAAACTATTCGTTTTTTGTCCAAATCTATGATTTTTTATTGGATTTGGACAAAAATCGTTTTCTGTTTTGGAAATATGTTATAACTTTGCGACAAATTTACAGCAAATGGGAAACGAAGACAAACTCATTGGAAGAGAACGGGAATGGAAAGAGTTGGAATGGGCGGTAAACTCTCACCGTTCTGAATTTATCGTCATGTATGGTCGCCGTCGTGTCGGCAAGACCTTCCTAGTGCGCCGTTTCTTCAACGACACCTATAGCTTTCACTATGTTGGAGCACACCGACAAAAGAAGATTATCCAACTCCAAAATTTCAGAGAAGCCTTGGCGCGCTATTCTGGCGACAAAAGCATCCCCGAGCTGAAATCTTGGCATGATGCTTTCTTGCAGTTGGCGGAATACTTGGAAAAATGCAAAGAAAAACGGAAAATCGTCTTTTTCGACGAGATGCCATGGATTGACACGCAAGGCAGTGAGTTCGTTGATGAACTGGAATATTTCTGGTCCAACTGGGTGCAAAACCGCGACGACATCGTTTTTGTGGCTTGCGGCAGTGCAACCAGTTGGATGAAGGACAAATTGGAAGACAACCAAGGAGGGCTTCACAACCGCATTACACATCGCATCTACCTCCGTCCGTTTTTCTTGAGCGAATGTAAGGCTTATCTTATCGAACACGGCTTCGACTGGGACGATTACCAGATTCTGCAATGCTACATGTTGTTCGGTGGTGTACCTTATTACCTTAGTTTGTTGCGCCCATCATTAAGCCTGCCTCAAAATGTCGATTCGTTGGTTTTCCGACGCGGCGGCGACCTGAGCGACGAGTTCAACGAGCTTTACAACGCCCTTTTCAACAAGGCCGACCGCTACATCGCCATCGTGAAACTATTATCGACCAAAAGGGAAGGCTTCACAAGGGACGAGATTGAGCAGGGCACGGGCTACAGTGGTGGCGGGCTCTCCAAAATGCTTGAAAATCTGGAGTGCTGCGATTTCATCGTTTCTTATGCCCAATTCGGAAACAAGACCAAACACACGCTCTACCGCTTGGCAGACTTCTATACCTTATTCTATTTTCGCTATGTCGAAGGCAACCGCACGCGCGACGAACATTATTGGCAGCATCATTACACCGACCGTGGCGTGGCATCATGGGAAGGCTTCACCTTCGAGGAAGTCTGCTTGCGTCATCTGTCTCATATCAAGAAGGGTCTGGGGATTTCTGGCATGGCAACCGAGGCATCCTCGTGGCGTTTCGTACCACAAAAAGGCGACCCGAGAAAAGGGGCACAAATCGACCTTGTCATCAAACGGGCCGATAAAATCATCCATCTTGTCGAGATGAAATTCTCGGAAACTCCGTATAATATCACCAAAGCTTACGAGCAACAACTAATTGAACGCAAAAGCCTCTTTATGGAGATTACGGGTTTGGCCAGAGGAACGGTGATCACTTTCGTTACACCAAGAGGTGTGTCGAAAGGAACACATTCCTCATTGATACATAGTGAGATAACTGCCAAAGGCCTTTTCGCTGAAGTTGAAGAATAGAGCTTCTCGTCATTTCCCGTCAGAAACCAGCGAAATGTTGAAAAAAAAGGCAGATTTCGCTGGTTTCTGACGAAAAAAACGAACTTTTTATCGGATACCAACATGAAACCTATATCCATTTTGGATATTTTCCGTATTTTTGAAGCCTAAATCTTAAAAGTCAAAAAAACGGAAAAGAGATAACCAACTGAAATACTAACTGAGCTTTTGCTCTTGTTCCTTTCGTAGTAAATCTGGAAAATTTCTCACACGGGAATAAGCAGGCAAAGGTTCATGCTTTTAGCGTGAATCTTAGTCGTTTATGGTGTGAAAGGCATTCCAGAGCCTACTACGGACATAAGTGATTTAAGCCTCACGCTTTTTTCATTGCCCGTGGAAAACGAGCCAAAGTTCTAGCAACAAGCAGGCAATGGTACACAACTGCAACATCCACATCGGGCAACTTATCCGTGAGCAACTCAAAGCCGACCAGCGCAGCACAAGCTGGCTGGCACGCGAGATTGGCTGCTCGCGCAACCATCTTTACAAGGTGTTTCGCAAGCCTTCGTTGGATGGCGAACTGCTGCTCAGCATTTCCTTGGCCATGAATTTCAACTTTTTCCAATACTATACAGCGGCTTTCCTTGAAAATTTGAAAGCACGTATTGGAGAAGAATAACTTGAGACGCAATAATTCGGTAGAGACGCGATAAATCGGCGTCTCTACAAGGTGGTGGCAAATGGCTCCATCACCCGCTCGAAAATCCCGTTCATATAAGCCAAGGCCATGCCGTAGTTGCTAATCGGAATGCCTTGATTGACAAAAAGATTGGTTCTGTTGAGCAGTTGTTTCCTCGTGCTCATGCAGCCGCCGCATTGGATGGCCATGGCATAACGTTCAGGATGCTCAATGGGTGCAAGACCTGCCACATACTCAAAATGGATGTCTTTTCCCGTGAATTTCAGAATCATGCGGGGCAATTTCACGCGGCCAATGTCCTCGCAAGTGCTGTGATGGGTGCATGATTCGAGCAGTAGAACCGTGTCGCCGTCCTGCAATTGCGAGAGATGCGGCGTTCCCTTGACATAATTGTCGAAATCACCGCGCAACCGCGCCATGACGATGCTGAAACTGGTCAGGGGAATTGTCTTGGGCACGATTTTGCTCACAAAGCCAAACACTTGACTGTCAGTGACAATCAAGGCGGGTTGCGGCATGGTGTCCAAGTATTGCTGCAAGTGGGTTTCCTTTAAAACGACGCAGATACACTCGTTGTCCAAAACATCGCGGATGGCCATCACTTGGGGAAGGATGAGGCGGCCTTCGGGAGCCTCGGAATCGACGGGACAGACCAAAACCACCACCTCATTCGGCTTGATGATTCCACCCAATAATGACACTTTCTGATATGCGCTCTCAGGGATGGTTTTCTTCAACACTTCAACCAATGGAGCAATGTCGTTGTTTTTCAATACACTGAAATCCAATATCTTGACTTCAAAACTCTTTTCGATTTCAGACTTCAATTCCATGGACAAGGGCTCCACGTCCGCCTTGTTGTGGACAACGAGAAACGGCACGGCCAATTCCTTCATCCGGGCGATGAGTTTCCTTTCAGGCTCACCGAATTGGTTGCTTGTGATGACGAGGATGGCGCAATCGATTTCGGCCAACACCTTCATGGATTTTTCCACCCTTTGCATTCCAAGTTCGCCCACGTCGTCGATGCCCGCCGTGTCGACCAAAACACAGGGGCCGATGCCGAAGATTTCCATGCTCTTTTTGACGGGGTCGGTGGTGGTGCCTGCCGTGTCGCTCACAATGGCGACGGGCTGTCCCGTGAGGCAGTTGATGAGGCTGCTCTTGCCGCAATTCCTGCGACCAAAGATGCCGATATGGGGTTTCAAGTCTTTTGCCATTATTTCCAAGTTTTGTAAGGTTGTTTCAGTAGATGCGAGTTGTGGTAGCGCGGGTCGCCGGTGACTTCCATGCCGAGCCATTCGGGGTGGTCGAAGGTGTCATCTTCTGACGACAGCTCGATTTCGGCCACGACTAAGCCCTCGTTGTCGCCATGAAACACGTCGACTTCCCAAGTGTGGCGTCCGTCGGTGTTTTTCACCAAGTGTCGTGTCTTCTCGATGAGGCCTCCTTCAGCAAGGGCAAGTAGGGCTTCGGCTTCTTCGCGGGCGATTTCCTTTTCCCACTCGAAGCGCGAGAGGCCGTTGGGACTGCGTCGACCCTTGATGGTAAGATAGCCTTTGTCGCCGCGCACCCGCACCCGCACCGATACCCCCGCACTGCCGCAGAGGTAACCCTGCTTGATGTCCGTCGACTCAAAAACCTCCGAGCCGAAGTCACCACTCACCAAAAACTTTCTTTCGATTTCCTGAAACATGGGGTTGTTTTGATTTGTTTTGCAAAAATAATAAATTCTCGACCTCTTTATCTGAGAATGAAAAATAATTCCTAAATTTGCCTAATCTAAAAATAGAACAGCAATGAAAAGAATTTTATCCCTTATTCTGCTTGTGCTGGCTGTTTTTTCGCTTCAAGCGCAAGAAATGAAAACCCTAACGTGGGGCGGTCAGGAACGGCAATATGTGCAGTATTTGCCCGCCACCGCCGCTGAAGAAGCCCCCGTCCTCTTTATGCTGCATGGCATGGGCGACCAAGCCCTTAATTTCTTCCATGTCTCTGGCATCCAGTCTGTTGCTGAACAGAAAGGCTGGATTGTCATTGCGCCTCAGGCCCTCGATTTCACCTTCGAGATTCCAGGCGTGGTTTCTCAAGACTTTGGCACCTGCTGGGCGGCGGGAGTGACCATCCATGTCACCATTAACGTCTATGGTTTCCCGTTCAATTACGACATTACAGTCAACGAGAATGTTGACGACGTCGGTTTCCTCTTCGCGGCTTTGGATGCTGTCGGGGAAGAACACGGCGTTTGTGCCGATAGCCTGTTCTTCGCGGGTTTCTCGTTGGGTGGTTTTATGAGCCACCGGATGGCCATTGAGCATGGCGATAAGATCAACGGCATTGCATCGGCCAGCGGCTTGGTGGGCAACGACATGGAGAGCTTTTCGCCCGTGGCCAATGTCAATGTGCTGGAACTCTATGGCACCAATGACGAGATGATTTCATACGACAGCGCGATGATTTCGTATCAGAGCTTTGGCGAATTCCGCTTGGGCTTGCCTGCCGAAGAAACCGTTGGATATTGGGTAAGGGCAAACCAATGCAACGAGGAAGCCGTTTTGGAGCAATATCCTGACACCCAGAACGATGGACTTACTTTTGAGATGTATAGTTACCTGAATGGCGACAACGACTCACGTGTGGGCTTCCTGAAAGCCAACAACGGACTGCACCGCTGGTATGCTAATGGTTTCGACATCAACTATTGTGAGGAAATCGTCCGTTTCTTCACCAACTCGTTGGATGTTACCGATTTACCCGAACAGACAGAGGAAAACCTGACGTTCTATCCCAATCCAGCCACAGACTTCATCCAAGTTGAATCGGAAGAGGAAGTCGACATTTATGACCTTACGGGCCAGATGGTGTTGAAAGGCAAGGGGAAAATTGATGTCAGTTCGCTCGCTTGTGGGCTGTATTTTGTGAAGACGGGATACGTTTGCAAGAAACTGGTTATCAATAGGTAAGTGTCTTGTAATAAAGGTTTCTTACCAACCCTCCATATTTTTCTTCGGTTTTGGCGTAAACGTAGCCTTCTTTCAGGAAATTGTTGATGCTGAATGCGTTGTTAGGTGCAACTGTGGTGCAAAGCAGGTTGTAGCCTCGCGAAATCGCGACTTTTTCCACTTCGCGGATGAGTTGCCGTTGCAAGCCTAAGCCTCGATAGCCCTCGCGCACCAAGAACAACTTTTGGTTGGCCGGACGGTAGTCGCCATGAAGCCCGAGGTCGTGGAAATGGTCTTCTTCAATGCATTGCGGCACATAAAGCACCCCAATGGCTACCAACAAATTACCATCCCATACACCCAAAGTCACATTCGGCTCTTCGAGGCAGGAAGCAATCATTTCAGGCGAGTTGTGACGCAACACCGACTTGTCGGGCAAGGCAGCGTAGATGGTTTCGTTCAAGTCGATGACGGCTTGTAAATCAGAAGGTTGGCAACGGCGCAGTTCCATCAGTCTTCATAAATTGAAGTGATTGCAAATTTCGTAACGTCAAAGAGGCCTTGGTCGCCGATTTTCAACTCAGGAATGACCAGCAAGGCCATGAACGACAAAGTCATAAAGGGTGCATAAAGCGTTGAACCCAAACGTTTTGCAAGCGCATTGGCGTTTTGGTAGGCAAGCGCCACCTCATAGCCGTCTTCATTGCTCATCAGTCCGGCCACTGGCAACGGCACCGCTATCATCTCCGTGCTGCAATAGGCCGTCACACCGCCTGTGTGTTCAATGAGCAGGTTGACGGCGTGAAGGATGTCCTTGTCGGTGACACCCACTGCCACGATGTTGTGGCTGTCATGGGCCACACTCGAAGCCAAGGCACCGCGCTTTAGCCCAAAGCCCTTGATAAAAGCCACGGCGGGCTTGGTGGGTTGGTAGCGGTTGACAACCACGATTTTTAAGATGTCACGCTCAATGTCGCTCACGATGCCGCCGTTTTCCACCTTTGGCTGGGCAACGAGACACTGGGTAATCAGTTGTCCGTCACGGCATTGGATGACTTTGATTTTCTTGCCCACATCGGGCAGGAAGATGTCGTCGGCGTGGATATACTCCGCTTTGAAGATATTCGGAATCAGGGTTTCCTTGTAATTGATGTTCGACACGCCGTTTTCTGCCACCAACATTCCTCTGATATAGGTCTGTTTGGCGACGGGATGGCGCAAGTCGTCGACCACGATAAAGTCGGCGTCGTCGCCCAATTGCAACAAGCCCACATTGAGTTTGTAATGCCTGATGGCATTGAGCGAGGCCGCTCTTAACACATCCATCACATCGTAGCCCAGTGCAATGGCCTTGCGCACCAGCACATCAATATGGACGTCGTCCAACTCGTCGGGATGCTTGTCGTCGGAGCAGAACATCAACTTGTCGGGGTGGGTGGCCATCAGAGGTATCAAGGCTTCGAAGTTGCGGGCTGCGCTGCCTTCGCGGATGAGGATTTTCATGCCGAGGCTGATTTTCTCCAAGGCTCCTGCCAGACGGAAGCACTCGTGGTCGGTGGTGATGCCCGCACTCACGTACTTCTGCAAGTTGTCGCCTGTCACCGCTGGCGCGTGTCCGTCGATGGGCTTTCCGTGCTTTTTGGCGGCAGCGATTTTACGCATCAGCTCGGGATCCTCGTTGATGACGCCGGGATAGTTCATCACCTCCGAGAGATAATAGATGTCATCGCTGGCTAACAATTCCTCAATGTCGTCGGCATCGAGGGTGGCTCCTGCCGTTTCAAAGGCGGTGGAGGGCACACAACTTGGCGCGCCGAAGAAGAACTTGAACGGCACTTTCCTGCCATTTTCGATCATGTATCTGATGCCGTTTTTGCCAAGCACATTGGCGATTTCGTGCGGGTCGCTGACGGTGGCCACCGTGCCATGACAGACGGCCAATCTCGCGAACTCCGAGGGTACAAGCATCGAGCTTTCGATATGCACGTGCGCATCAACGAAGCCGGGCATGATGTATTGTGTGTTGTCAACGGGTTGTTCCTTGATTTTGGTGATTTTACCGGCCTCGATGACGACTACGCCAGGGTATACCCTTGAATTGACAAGGTCGACAATCTGGCCTTCAATGGTGAAACTATTGCTCATAAACTTGTCTTTTATCGTGCAAAATTAGGGAATCGTTTGAAAAAAACTGTACTTTTGCCGAAAAATCGTAAGAAATGCAACAGAAACCTTTCTATCCAGTCATTCGACTCGGTCAGGGCAAAGACGATGCCTTGCGCCGTTTCCATCCTTGGGTGTTTTCAGGTGCCATCCACGAGGCCGCCGAAGGCCTTCAGGCTGGCGATACAGTCACGGTCACCGACTATAAGGGCGAAATCCTTGGCACGGGCTTTTGCGAGTCGGACAGCATCGCCGTCAAGATGCTCAGTTTCGACAACCGCAGGATCGACGAATGGTTCTTTTTGGACAAGCTCAACCGTGCCCTTGAGGTGCGCAAGCGCATGGGCTTGGTCGGCAATCTGCATACCAACTGCTACCGCCTTGTTCATTCCGAAGGCGACGGGTTGGCGGGCCTCATCGTCGACGTTTATGGTCATACCGCTGTGGTGCAGGCCCAAACCGAAGGCATGGCGCTCCATCTGAAAGAGATTGTGCGTGCGCTAAAGCTAATGAACGAGCTTGGCCTGCAAGCCATCTACAACAAAAGTGCCGAGGCCATGCAACGTATGGGCAAGGAGGACGAAGCGGTTGAGGACGGCTATCTCTTTGGCGGCCAGATTGATGAGAAGATTTTGGAGAACGACAGCCTCTATCTCCCCAATTGGGAAGAAGGACAAAAAACAGGTTTTTTCCTCGATCAGCGCGACAACCGCGAGCTGGTTCGGCAGTTGGCCGAGGGCAAGACGGTGCTCAATGCTTTCGGGTATACGGGCGGTTTCTCTATCACGGCTCTGAAAGGTGGCGCCCACCGTGCCGTCACCGTCGACACGTCGAAGAAGGCTTTGGCCATGGCTGAGGCCAATCTCGAACTCAATGGCTATTCGAAAGAGGATAATCCCTGCGTTGTGGCCGACATGAAAGACTATGTGAAAGACCTGCGCGAAGGTGCTTTCGACATCATCATCCTCGACCCGCCTGCGTTTGCCAAACGCCATCAAGACCGGCACCGTGGCTTGGGTGGCTATCGTTTCATCAATGCCGAGGCCATCAAACGTGTCTCAAAAGGCGGCTTGATTGTCACCTTCAGTTGCTCGCAGGCCGTCGACAAGTCTACCTTCCAAGGCATCGTTACCGCTGCCGCAATCGAGGCCAAACGCAATGTGCGCATCTTGGGCCAATTGTCGCAGCCTGCCGATCACCCCATCAACATCTTCCACCCCGAGGGGGCTTATCTGAAGGGATTGGTACTCATGGTAGAATAAATGAAAATGGCGGGCTTTGTGAAACCCGCCATTCTTTTTATCTTCTCCTGAGAAATGCTCCCGGTTTGTTTGGCCGTGTCGATGATTGGCTTCTGCTCGCGGTCTCCTTTGATGTCGAATTGCTGAGGCGTTTCAGGTAGGCCCTTTCCACATAGTCGCCCCAATACTCGTTCTCGTAGATGAACGAATTGTTGGTCATGTTGTGAATGTCTAACGAGTAGGGACGTGGGTCTTTCTCGGTGGTCATGTAAAGCGTCGAGGTGCGCTTGTCGAAAGAACAGACGAATTTCGTCACGATGGTCGTGTCAGGGCAGTAGACGTAAACCGTATCATTGCCTTGCACAACCTGAACAGAATCAACGTCGTTGTCGCGCATTTCGCCGTTTTGGTCCTCAAAGAAGACCAACTGGATGCCGTGTCCGATGTCATCGGGGTTGTAGGTGTAAGTTTCCATGGTGGCGGGAATAGGGTTACCGGCATAGTCGATGTTGTAATACTCGATTTTCTCAACGCCCCAAGTGCCAACGAAGTTGTTATAACTAATCTTGTTGCAAGAGGCAAAGAATGCGGCGCAAAGGACGCACAAAGTGATAATGCTTACTTTTTTCATTGTAATTGTGATTTTAGTTATTTTGTTGTTAATCAATTCGTTTTAGGAAGAAACGTTCAAAGAACGGCGTGGGTTCGGAGAAATGGTTGATCCACGAAGACTGCAAACGGCTGTCGGTCAGTTCCTCAATGTCCATGTCGGCACTCGTTTCGCTCGAAAAGATGGAAAGGATCCACGAAGTGTTGTAAAGCGTGAGTTTTTTGGTCACCGTGTCATAGTCGAAGTTGCAATCGAACTTTTTGATGTAGGCGGGACTGTCGTTCAGCAACAATCGCCCTGTGCCGTCTTCATAGAAAAACACCTCATATCCCTTGCCCGGGCCCACTTCATAATTCAGCGTGTCCCAGCGGTCGGTGCCGTCCTCGAAGGTGCGGTAGCTGACGTATTGCTCACAGCCCCAATGTCCTGCAAGCAATTTGTTGGCTGATTCTACTGGTTTGTGACAGCTGGTCAGAGCCATCATCAGGAAGGAGAAAAGACTCCAAAATCCGATTCTAATGTAATTCTTCATAATGATATTTGCGTTGCAAAAATAGGATTTATTCAAATATCACGCCAAATTTCTTACTTTTGCTGAAAATTTTTCTCGAATGAAAAACGCTACACTCCTTTTAATATTGTGTTTCTTTGGAATGGCTTTGCCGACACAAGCCCAAGACACCCTTACCGTGATGCAGTATAACTTGTTGTATTATGGCAACTACAACAGTGGTTTTGCCGACTGCTATGAGACTAACAACAACACGCAGCGGAAGGATGAGTGCGTCAGAACGCTTGTGGACTATGTGAAGCCCGACATCCTGACCGTGTGCGAGTTTGGCGCGACGGCGGCGTTGCAAAGCAATTTTTTGAGGCACAACCTGAATGTAAATGGTGTAAACTATTGGAAATCAGATAATATTATCAACTACGCGAATAGCAATATCATCAACCATATTTTCTACGACTCGCGCAAGATGGAACTGAAAAAGCATGTGGCTTTGCGCACCAATCCGAGAGATACCGATATTTACGAACTTTATCTGAAGACACCCAGTTTGGCTGCTGGCGACACCATTAAACTTGTGTGCATCGTGGCACATCCCAAGGCGGGACAAGGCTACGAAGCCTCGCGACGTGCGCTGATGCAGATTGCGATGGATTATGTGAACCAACATTATGCTTCTGAAAACGTGTTGATTATGGGCGATTTCAATATGTATGGTGCAAGTGAGAGCGGCTATCGGCTGTTGACCCAAACCTATAGCAATCCCCAAATCTGTTTCATCGATCCGCTTTATAGCGTCGGCGGGGTGGGAGAGTGGAGCAGCAACAACCGGTATACCCGATTTCACACCCAGTCCACGCGGAGCTATTCTGACGAGTGCTTCTCTTCCGGCGGCCTCGACGACCGTTTCGACTTCATTTTGATGGCCGACGAGATTGCATTCAGTTACAACCACTTGCGCTATGTTCCGAACTCTTATCATGCTGTGGGCAACGATGGCAACCACTTCAATCAAAGCGTCAACCAGTATGGCAACGCCGCTGTTCCCGTTGAGGTGGCTGAAGCCCTCTTCGATGCCTCCGACCATCTGCCGGTGACGATGAAGATTGCTGTTGATGTGAAATTGGGTGTCGCTGAAGATGATAAGCCCACCTTGCAAGCTACCCTCGCGCCCAATCCGACGAAGGGTGATGTACGAGTCTTTTTCCATCAACCTAAGGATGGAACAATGAGGTTTGAGGTGTATTCCCTTCAAGGTCAGGTGGTGGCGAAGGAAACTGGCTTTTTTGGCGAAGGCGAACAACAGTTTGAGTTGAACCTCAGCGACTTGGCCAAAGGGTTCTACCTTTTGCGGATGGAAAGTGGAAGTGGCTATTGTGAGACACTTAAACTAATGAAACAATGAAGACGCTTTGCGTCACTGCGAGGCACGAAGCAGTCCAAGGTTTGTTTGCTTCGTCGTCCTCTTCGCAATGACGAGCAGCGGCAGAAATATATATAAACACTGATTCTATGGAAGAAATAACAACATTTTTGGAGAACGTTCTCTGCAACAACAACCGACCATGGTTTTTAGAGCATAAGAAAGAATATCAGAAGGCGCAGGCCAACTTCAACGCCCTTGCCGAGCAGATTATCGCCGGTGTGCAGAAGTTTGACGACAATTGCAAAGGCCTGACGTTGAAGGACTGCACCTATCGCTTCTATCGCGACACACGTTTCTCGCCCGACAAGCGACCTTACAAGACCCATTTCGGTGTGTTCGTTTGTCCCGAAGGCAAGAAGTCGATGCTGGCGGGCTATTATTTCCATGTGGAGGCAAAGGAGTCGGAATACTTTGGCCATAACATGCTTTGCACGGGGATGTACATGCCCGACACGGCCATGCTGAAGGCCATTCGCGACGAAATTCTCTTCAATGGCGAGCCTTTGGCCGAAAACATCGCCAAGGCCCACGGTTTCTACCTTGACACGAGTCGTGCCATGAAACGAGTGCCCAACGGCTATCCGAAAGACCATCCGCAGGCCGACCTCTTCAAGCAGCGCGACTGGCTCCTTGTGCAAGAGATGAGCGACAAGCAACTTTTCGATCCGCATCTCGTCGACTGGGTGCTGACCGAGTTCGAGAAAACCAAGGATTTTTCCCAATGGTTGAATCGGGCGGTACGCATGGAGTAACTTTTTCGCCGAAATTTTGTACTTTTGCGCCCTCAAAAACAGTCAGGGTATGAATCAGATTGACAGGACTAAGGAATTAGAAACCAAGAGTATACGCCGTTTGCTATGGATGTATGCACTGCCTTCTATCGTCAGCCAAATCATTGCTTCGGTCTATAACATTGTCGACCGCATGTTTTTAGGGCAATGCGTGGGTGCGCTCGCCATTGCGGGTTTGGCCATCACCATGCCCATTATGAACATCATCCATGCTTTTGGCTCGTTGGTGGGCGTGGGCTCTTCTGCCCGAATGTCGATTGTGCTTGGCAAGAAGGACTACAAATGGGCCGAGGACATTTTGGGCAATAGTATGCTGTTGACTTTCATTTTCGGTTTCCTTTTTGTCACAGGTGGTTACATCTTCATGGACAAGATTCTGACCATGTTCGGTGCCTCGGCGGATACCATCGCCTTCGCCCGCGAGTACATGGACATTGTGCTGCCTGGCATGTTCATGACCACCGTCACCTTCAACTTGACAGGTTTGATTCGAGCCACAGGCTATCCCAAGAAATCAATGTGGATCATGGTGAGCGGTGCCATCCTCAACATCGCTCTTGATGCTTTGTTTATCTACGCCTTGGACTGGGGCATCGCTGGTGCGGCATGGGCCACTACCATCTCCATGAGTTGTACGGGTGTCGTCGCTATCTGGCATTTCCTGCAACGCAGTTCTTTCATCCGCTTCCGTCGTCATGCATGGAAGCCCAAACTCTATATCTTCCGTAATATCCTGCTCATCGGCATGAGTCCCTTCCTGATGAATGTGGCGGCTTCGGGTGTGGTGGCTTTGCTTAATCGTCAACTCATCCATTATGGCGGCGACCTTGCTGTGGGGGCATACGGCATCGTCAACACTTTTGGCAGCCTCAGCGTGATGCTCATCCTCGGAGTTTGTCAGGGGATGCAGCCCATTGCGGGTTATAACTATGGCGCAGGCCATCCACACAGGCTGAAATCCGTCTACACTTTGACCATGAAAGTCAATGTGTTGATAGGTTTGGCGGGAGCGTTATTGGCTTTGACCATTCCCCAGATTCTACTCCGTGCTTTTACCAAGGAGGACGAACTCATCCAAATCGCCGTGCCTGCCATGCGCTTCATGTTGGTGATGTTCCCTTTGGTGGGCTTCACCATCACCAATTCCAACTTCTTCCAAAGCATCGACAAGCCTTGGATTGCCATTGTCACCAGCCTCTCGCGACAGGTGCTTTTCCTCGCCCCGATGATTTACGTTGTCCCCACCATTTTCATCAATGCGGGCGGCAACGGACTCACGGGCGTTTGGGCTTCCATGACCATCTCTGATGTCTTGGGTGCTTTGTTGGCCTTCCTGCTTATGCTCACTCAACGCCATGTGTTTCGTCCCGCAGAATGATACCCGTCGAAAACGCCATAACAACACCAACCAACACCCATATCCTCGACTCCAGCATGGTGAGGACCAAGGATGAAATGCGCGAGTTTTTGGAAACAGTGAGGCGACAATCGTCTCCTGAAATGGCTGTGTGCCAGCGTGATATAGAGTCGATGCTGCGCGAATGGCGGTCGCACAACTTTTTCTACCGCATCCACGTGTTTCGCAGCCGCACAAAGGATGTCGACTTGGAACTGAAACAGACTTGGTATCGGGAACTGTTTTGCCGCGTGGTGAGTTTCTTTTATTTTTGGTAATTTTGGACTGCGAGACGCGGGCTCCTTATTTCGCGATGACGATGCCCAATTGCTTGTTGAACTGCTTGCGGATGTCATCGAGGTCTTTTTTCTGCTTGAGCAAAATCAGTTGGCCGTCGGGGTCGGAGGTGACTTTCAGCTCTTCCTCAATGGCCTTGCGGCGGCCTTCGATGATGAGGTCTTTGTAACGGTAAATCGACGACAACACCGTGGTTCTCAGCACATCTTCCTCGCGCTTGACGAAAATGCCGTGTTTCTCCCACTGGTCGAGTTTGTAGGGAGAGGAGAGCAGGTCGGCAGCGAGTTGTGCAATGTCCGTGTCCTCGTTGGAGATGAAAACCTGGTCATCAGGGATACGACCTTCATCGATGGCTTTGTCGAAAAGGTCGAAAATCTTGCGGTTGACGGGGTTAAGGAAGAGGCAACCGTCGTTTTTCAGGTCATCGATGATGAACTGTGCCACCGTGACTTGTTCCAAAATCCGTTGTCCTTCCTCGTCGATGCGCTCGTCGGTAATCACGTCTTGTCCGTACATCAGCAAAAGTTTCACCAATTCGCGTTCCTGGTAATAGCCGGCAGGGAGTTGTTCCTCAAGGGTTTCGTCTTGTTTGGGAGTTGTTGTCGTGGTTTCCGTCTCGGGAATCGCATCGCCTTCTATGCCTAATGTTTTCTTGAGTTTTGCCCGCAGGAGTTTGTTTAGCTCGTTGGTGAGTGTTTGTTCGGGCATGTCCAAAAGGCGGCTGCATTCCTTGACGTAGGTGATACGGAATATGCTGTCAGGAATCACCGATATGGTTTCCACGATGTCGCGGATGACCTGCCCCCGCTTGATGGGATCGTTTTCGGCATCTTTCAGCAGCAATTCTGTCTTGAAACGGACGAAGTCTTTGGCATTGTCTTTCAGATAATTGGTGACATGCTCTGTTGAAAACTCCTTGCCAAAAGTATCAGGGTCATGTTCGGGAGGCAACACTACTACTCGCACATTCATTCCCTCGGAGAGAATCATGTCGGTGCCGCGCAAGGCCGCATGAATGCCCGCTGCGTCGCCGTCGTAGAGCATGGTGATGTTCTTGGTGTACCGTTTCACGAGGCGGATTTGTTCCATTGTGAGCGAGGTGCCGCTGCTGGCCACTACGTTCTCAATGCCGATTTGGTGCATTCGAAGCACATCGAAATAGCCTTCCACGAGGATGCATTCGTCGTTTTTTGCGATGGCGTTTTTTGCGAAATAGATGCCGTAGAGCGTCTGTTTCTTGTCGTAAATCTCCGACTCGGGTGAGTTTTGGTATTTCGGGCTTTTCTTGTCGTTCACGAGGATGCGGCCACCGAAGCCGATGACATGTCCTGTCAGGTTATGGATGGGGAACATCACGCGGCCATGGTAGCGGTCGTAAAGCCCCTTTTGCCCCTTGATGGACAGACCGATTTGCTCCAAAAGTTCTTCGCTATAACCGTTTTTCTTGGCGTGTTCGGTGAATGCATCCCATTTGGCTGGACTATAGCCAAGATGAAACTTCTGGATGATGGGGTCGAAGTAGCCACGCTCGCGGAAATATTCAAGACCGATGGTTTTGCCTTCGTCCGTATTCCAAAGTGTATCAACAAAATACTTGTCCGCAAACTCGTTGATGTTAAACATCTTTTCGCGGAGGCTCTGCTGCATGATTTCCTCGGCGGTTTGTTCTTTCTCCTCGATTTTGATGTTATATTTCTTTGCCAAATAACGTAATGCTTCCCAATATGAGAGATGCTCATGCTCCATGAGGAACTTGGCCGAGTCGCCGGCCTTGCCGCAGCCGAAGCACTTGAAGATGTTTCGCGCAGGATTCACACTGAACGACGGCGTTTTCTCATTGTGGAACGGACAATTGCCCCACATGTTCGACCCGCGCTTTTTCAGCGTGACAAACTCTCCCACAACCTCCTCGATATGAGCGGCTTGCAGGATTTGTTCTACTGTTTCCCTTGGAATGGCCATTTTGCTAATTTTCGGCAAAATTACGTCTTTTTGTCGGCGAATTTAGCGAATTAAACGAATTTTTTCTTGTCTTCCGAAATGAAATTTTCAAAATTCGTATAATTCGCAGTTATTATTTTGTCGGCGAATTAAGTGGATTAAACGAATTATCCGTCTCAATAGTAATTCGCATAATTGGCTTAATTTGTCGTTGTAATAAACTCCTTTGCCGCTACAGTTACCATTTTTGGGTGCATGGAATTCTTTTGTGTTCCAATGACTTTTTGCCGAAATTAATCAGGAGTCCTAAATCCATACCGCTGGCTTTTAGGTAGTTGTAAACTTGTGTGTAATGCTCGTCCGTTATATCAGAAACCGCTTTCAATTCAACGATGATTTCATCAAAACAAACGAAATCTGCACGAAAATCTCTTTCCAACAACTGGCCTTTATAATGGACATGAAACGTCTTTTCGCGTTCGTAAGGAATGTCGCGCAATTGGAATTCAAGTTCCAAAGCCTCTTGATAGATGGGTTCCGTAAAACCGCAGCCAAGCACTTTGTGAACTTCCATCGCTGCCCCGATAATCTTGTAGGATTCTTCTTTGAATAAGATACTGTCTTCCATTGTTTCTGCTTTTGTTGTTATGAGTCGGCGAATTTTCCGAATGAAACGAAATTTTCTTCTCAAAAGATTCCCTTAATTGGTTCAATTCGCCGTTGATTGTGTCTCTGTTGTCTACTGTTGCTCTATGTGTTTTCTGTTTGTATGGTCGGCGAATTAGTCGAATTAAACGAATTATTCTTGTCTCAAAAGAAATTCGCAAAATTCGTTTAATTCGCCGTTTGTTTATTTTCGCCGTCGTTAATGCGCCTCAAGCCAGTTGTTACCCGTATTCATCTCCACCACCACCGGCACCGACAGCGGCAAGGCGTTCACCATCTTATCGTTGACGATGGCTTTCAGCGTGTCGAGTTCGTCCAAGTGCGCGTCGAAGACTAATTCGTCATGTACTTGCAGCATCATTTTCGACTGCATTTTCATGCGTTGCATCTCTTCGTGGATGCCGATCATCGCGATTTTGATCATGTCAGCGGAGCTGCCTTGGATGGGCGCGTTGATGGCGTTGCGCTCGGCGAAACCGCGCACCACGCTGTTAGCCCCGTTGATGTCGCGCAAGTAGCGGCGGCGACCCAAGATGGTCTCGGCATAGCCACGTTCACGCGCCAAGGCGATACTACGGTTCATATATTCCTTGATGCCCGCATATTCCTCGAAATACTTTTTGATGATGTCGGCGGCTTCGCTGCGCGAGAGTTCCATCCTTTCGGCCAAACCGAAAGCCGACATGCCATAAATGATGCCAAAATTGACCGCCTTTGCCCGGCTGCGCTGCTCCTTAGTGACCTCATTCATAGGCACATGGAACACCTTGGCAGCCGTGGCCGCGTGGATGTCGTGGCCAAGATTGAAGTCGGCGACCATGGCTGGGTCTTGGCTCAAATGGGCGATGATGCGCAACTCGATTTGGCTGTAGTCGGCGGCAAGCAATGTGTATGCCTCGCTACGCGGCACGAAGGCGCGACGGATTTCGCGACCTTTTTCTGTACGCACGGGGATGTTTTGCAGATTTGGATTGTTGGAACTCAGTCGCCCTGTGGCCGTAACCGCTTGATTATAAGAAGTGTGAATTAGTCCATCTTTTGGATTGACCAATGCTGGAAGCGCATCCAAATAAGTCGATTTCAGTTTGGTGAACGAGCGGTAGTCCAAAATCTTCTGGATGATGGGATGCTTGTGCAAGAGTTTTTGCAGCACTTCCTCGCCCGTGGCGTATTGCCCCGTCTTGGTTTTCTTGGCTTTCTCGTCGATTTTCAGTTTCTCGAAAAGGACTTCGCCCAACTGTTTCGGCGAGGCAATGTTGAAAGGTGTGCCCGCCAGCGTGTAAATCTCCTCCTCAATCTTGCGGATTTCACCGCCAAACTCCTCGCTGATTTGCTGCAAGTTCTGTGTATCAATGCGCACGCCGTTGCCTTCCATGCGGCTCAGCACGGGCACAAGCGGCATCTCGATGTCGTAAAACAGCTTTTCCACGCCGTTTTCCTTCAACAAGGGCAACAGCTTTTCATAGAGTTGCAAAGTGATGTCAGCGTCCTCGGCGGCGTATTCCTTCACTAATTCCACGGGCACCTCGCGCATGGTTTTCTGTTGTCGGCCCTTGCCAATCAGGTCTTCGATGGGGATGGTGATGTAGTTGAGATACACCTCTGCCAAATAGTCCATGTTGTGGCGTTGCTCGGGCTCCAAAAGGTAATGCGCTAACATCGTGTCGAACATCTTGCCTTTCACGTTGATGCCGTATTGCGCCAGCATGGAGATGTCGTATTTCAAGTTTTGCCCGATTTTCAGGATGCTTTCGTCCTCAAACAACGGCCTTAGCAATTCCAGTTTTTTCTGGCACTCCTCGCGCTCGGCGGGCATAGGCAGATACCAAGCCTCGTGCGCCTTTATCGCAAACGAAACACCCACCAAATCAGCGGAATACACATCCACATTGGTCGTTTCCGTATCAAAAACGAATTGCTTTTGCGACTTCAAATGTTCCACCAAGGCCTTGATGTCGGCTTCGGTTTCCACAAGTTTGTAGTCGTGCTCCATCGTCTTGGCGGAGTTCTTGTCGCTGAAATCCAGCAGATTGCCATTGTTTTCACTTTGGCTGAAAAGGTTGAATTGGTCAGCGTTGGAGAACAGGTCGGGTTGATTTGACTCCCCCTTAATCCCCCTCTCAAGGGGGGGCATGACCCCTGCAGGCGTCCCCCTCTCAGAGGGGGGCAGGGGGGAGTCAACCCCAGTCCTTTTCTTATAATCCTCCAAAAAACGCTTGGCAAACGTCTTGAACTCCAATTCTTCGAAGAGTGCCATCAGCGCAGGCAGGTCGGGTTCTTTGGCGCGAAGTTCTTCCTCGTCGAACTCGACGGGCACCTCCAAGTTGATGGTTGCCAGCATCTTCGACATCATCCCTTGCTCGGCGAAGTTGATGACATTTTCTTTTTGCTTGCCTTTCAGCTCG
The DNA here is from genome assembly GCA_900318465.1 of uncultured Bacteroidales bacterium. Classification (GTDB taxonomy): domain Bacteria; phylum Bacteroidota; class Bacteroidia; order Bacteroidales; family F082; genus Limimorpha. The sequence goes on along the minus strand of ONKQ01000023.1, from coordinate 20,115 downwards.
TCGGCGTGGGCGATGAGGTTCTCCACGCTGCCGTATTTCTGCACCAATTGCGCGGCGGTCTTCTCGCCTATGCCCGGAATGCCTGGAATATTGTCGGCGGCATCGCCCCAAAGCCCCAGAATGTCAATCAGTTGCTTGGGTTCGCTGATGCCGTAGCGCTCACAGACTTCCTTAGGTCCCCAAACCTGAGCCGGCTCGCCGAACTTGGCGGGTTTGTAGAGCAAGACTTTGTCCGTAACGAGTTGCCCAAAGTCCTTGTCGGGAGTCATCATATAGGTAGTAAATCCTTGTTTTTCAGCCTTTTTAGACAAAGTTCCAATCACATCATCGGCCTCGTAGCCTTCCACGCCGTAAATCGGGATGTTGAAAGCCTCGATGAGCCTTATTATATAAGGTATGGACTCGCGGAGGTCGTCGGGCATCTTCTCGCGGTTGGCCTTGTATTCGCTGTATTCGGCCTGCCGTTGCGCAGTGCCGGCCACGTCGAAGGCCACGCCGATGTGGGTGGGTTTCTCGTTCTTCAGGATTTCATAAAGCGAGTTCAAAAAGCCCATCACCGCCGAGGTGTTGAGGCCTTTCGAGGTCATCCGAGGGTTCTTGTTCATGGCGAAGAAAGCCCTGTAAATCAAGGCGTAGGCATCCAAAAGGAAGAGTTTTTTCTCTGTGGTTTCCATAGTGTTTCGTTTTATGGTGTAAAAATACGAAGTTTCGGAATACCACGGATGAGTTTTTTCTAATTTTGTAAACACTACAAATGATAAGATATATGAAGCTTATGGACGCCATTTTTATCAATTCTTCTTCAATTAATAGAATAAGTGGTTATTTTTATCAGCAAAAAAACGGAATAAGTGGTTATTTTGTCTAATGAAAAAACGGAATAAGTGTTTATTTTGTTTTTGAATTAAGGAATTATTTGTACTTTTGCCGCAGTTTTTCAACTTATTAGCTATGCTGCAACGAAAATTTACGTCCTATTTGGAAGAGTTCCTCCAAAAGAAGCAAGATAAAATCCTTTTGGTCAATGGTGCCCGACAAATTGGCAAATCGTATTTGATTCGCTATGTGGGACAGAAACTGTTTGCGAATTTTGTCGAAATCAATCTCAAGGAAGACAAAGAGGGCGAGCGTATCTTCGCCGATGTCCGTTCAACCGACGACCTGTATATGCGCCTGAGCAATTACTATACAAAACCTTTGGGCAATAAGATAAATACTTTGGTGTTTTTGGACGAAATACAGAGTTATCCTCATCTGCTTACCATGTTGAAATTTCTCAACCAAGAAGGGCGTTACCGTTTCATTGCCAGTGGTTCGCAACTCGGTGTGGCTTTTTCCCAAACGCCTTCGGTGCCTATCGGCAGTGTGGAAATCCAACAGATGTTTCCTCTTGATTTTGAAGAGTTTTTATGGGCGACAGGCATCGGTGCTGAATGGATAGGCCGTGTTCGTGAGCAGTTCAAGTTCGAAGAGGCTTTGGAAGAGAATACCCACAATCTGTTGCTGAAACGTTTTCAGTATTATCTTCTTGTCGGTGGTTTGCCGGATGCAGTCAATCGGTATTTGGAGGATAGGAACATGGTGCGGGTGCGGGCCGTCCATAGAGATGTGCATGAACTATATCGTATTGATGCCTCGCAATATGACAACGAGCACAAACTGAAAATCCGACGCATTTACGACTTGATTCCCAGTAATTTGGAAAACAAAAAAAAGCGCATTGTCTATAAGCAGATTGAAAACAAGACGGGGAAGCATTTTGCCGATTATGCAGATGAATTTGAGTATCTCACCAATTCGGGAGTGGCAGTGGATGTTTTGGCTATCAGCAACCCCAAGTTTCCGTTGCGAGAGTCGGAACAAAAACGCCTTTTGAAGTTGTATCTCAACGATGTGGGGCTGCTGACAAACCTTTTGTACGGACTGAATGTCAATGCCGTTTTGCAAGACCTCCGAAGCATCAATCTTGGAACGGTCTATGAATCGGTAGTGGCGCAAGAGCTTCATGCACATGGATTTCCATTGCATTATTACGACAACAAGCAAAAAGGTGAGGTGGATTTCCTAATCGATGACTTTGAACGGCTGAGGGTTTTACCTTTGGAAATCAAGTCGGGCAAGGACTACACCGAACATAGTGCATTAACAAAATTCGTCAACACGGCAGAATATGGCATCGACCGCGCCATTGTTTTTTCTAACGAGCGTCAAATTAGCAAGGAAGACGGCATCGTATATATGCCTGTTTATTATTGCATGTTCCTTGAGCATGACCATGTGGACGATACCCAAGTTATACTGCCTGAATTGGAGCTGGTGTGAACATTATTCAATTAATTCGCGTCATCATCAAGAATAATTCCTATTTTTGCCCGAAATAACAAAATGTCAAAGATATGAACAGAAAATTCTTACTCTTACTCTTTTTGGCCTTGATGGTCTCGCCCCTTTCTGTGCTCGCACAAAGCCTGACGGTGAGCGGCAAGGTCATTTCAGGCGACGACGGCATGGGCCTACCAGGTGTTGCCGTCAGGGTGAAAGGCACATCAACAGGAACTGTCACCGACTTTGATGGCAATTACTCGTTGACTGCCGACAGCAATGATGTGTTGGCCTTTAGCTTCGTGGGCTATAAGACCAAGGAGGTTGCCATCAAAGGCAAAACGAAAATCAATGTCACGCTTGAGTCGGACAACCAGATGCTTGACGATGTGGTGGTTACGGCTCTTGGCATCAAACGACAGAAACGCGAGCTGGGCTACGCTACCGAGGAAATCGACGGCAACGTGATTGCCAAATCAGGCTCGGGCAATGTCATCAACGCCTTGAGCGGCCGCTCGGCGGGTGTGCAAATCATCAACCCTAACGGCGTTGACGGCGGCGCGGCGCGTATCACCATCCGTGGCAACAACAGCATCTTTGGCGACAACCAGCCGCTTATCGTGGTGGACGGTGTGCCGATGACCAACGAAGGCGGCGTTACTGAATGGAGCGGCGGACGCGACTGGGGTACGGCCCTCAACAACATCAACCAGGAGGACATTGAGAGCCTCGACATCCTGAAAGGCCCCACGGCAGCGGCTCTTTACGGCTCGCGTGGCGGCAACGGTGTGGTGCTCATCACCACAAAGAAAGGCTCGAAGCAACGCGGCCTCGGCATCAGCTATTCGGCTGGCTTCAAGATTACTACGCCTTATCTCTACCGCACAGTGCAGAACAAATACGGCGGTTGCGGCCCCATCATTTTCCAAACGCCTACTTTGACACCCATCGAAGGCATGACCGACGAAAACGGCAACCAAGTGTATGAATTTCCGTATACTTATAGCGTCGACAACGGTCCGGCGGGCGAACCCACCAACACCACCTTCGGTTACTATGGCGGCGCCCAGAGTTGGGGTCCATCGATGAACGGCGAGAGTGTGCTGTGGTGGGACGGCCAGATACGCAAATTCGACCCGCAGCCCAACAACTTGAAGATGCTCTTCAAGAACGGACACACGATGAACCACAACGTGGCCTTCCAGAATGCCGGCGATTTCGGCAGCGTCCGCGTTTCCTTCACCGACTCGCGCACCGACGCCATCATCGACAACTGCGACCTGCGGCAGACCACCGTCAATGTGGGTACATTAATTAATGTGTCGGAGAAAATCAAAGCCGATGTGGCCTTCACCTATTTGGACTACCACCGCCTCAACTCGCCTGAAATTGGTGAGTCGAACAGCAACTTCAACAAGGGCTTGCTCTACAGCTGGCCCCGCAGCTGGAAAGGCATTGAGGCCACGACTTACGAGAACGAGGACGGCACGATGAACCAATTTGACGGCTATCCTTATCCTTATATTTACAGCAGCACATTCTGGACCTTCTTCAACAACAACACGACCCTCGACCGCGACAAGATGTACGGATCGATACGCCTGTTTTACGATGTCACACCGTGGTTGACTGCCTCGGCCAAGGTAGCCTTAGACTGGACTGGAGACAATTACATCACTACGCACAAGCCCACCACCATTGACGGTATGGCAGGCGGCTACTACTCGAAGAGCAAGTCAAGCTCGATGACCCGCGATATGGACTTCCTCATCACGGCGCATAAGGAAAAGATTTTCGACACAAAGCTCAATGTGCGTTTCTCGGTAGGCGGTGAGCAATACTACGGCTACCGCGATGGACTGAACGGCACGTCAGGCACTTGGGCGTATGCTAATTTATACACTATCTACAACTATTCAGCCGCTACCGAGCGCGTTTTCGGTGAGTCGAAGTGGGAGAAGCAGGTCAATTCGTTGTACTCCTTCCTCAACCTCAGTTATAGCGATTGGCTGTTCCTCGATGTGACAGGCCGCAACGACTGGTCGTCGACCTTGCCCATCAACAACAACAGCTACTTCTATCCCTCGGCCACTTTGAGTTTTGTCCCCACTTCAGCCTTCAAGAACTGGAACTGGGGTCCGGTCAGTTTCCTGAAATTTAGAGGTTCATGGGCTCAGACCGCAAGCGACACCGAGCCGTATCAGCTGACCTACACCTACAACACGGGTTCGTTCGGACATCAGCTGTCGGCAGTCTTGCCTTCCACCGTGCCGCCCTTAGAGCTGAAACCCCAACGGCAACGCTCCTTTGAATTGGGCTTCGATATCGGATTAGGGGCAAGGTTCAATATGGACTTCACCTATTACGACATCTACAGTTGGGACCAGATTCTTTCGTCGCCACTTGCACCTTCGTCAGGTGCCAGCAACGTGACCATCAACACGGGCATGGTGACCAACAAGGGCATCGAGGCCATTTTGACCTACGACGTTGCACAAGGCAAGGACTACGGCGTACAGGTTGGCCTGAACTTGGCTCGCAACAAGAACCGCATCGTCGATTTGGCGGGTGCCAATATGTACATGCTCTCGGAGATTTGGGGCTCGAATGGCCCGGCCATCGCTGTGGAAGAAGGGGAGGAGTATGGCACCATCTACGGATGGGATTATGTGTATGAATACACCATGCCCGACGGCACCACCGTGGGACCCTTCTACGACGCCAATGGCAAACCCATGCCTTTGCTGAATGAAACAGGAACCACTTACCTGAAGACTGACAACCGTGTGCCGGTGGGCAATTGCGCCCCCTTGGTGACAGGCGGTATCAATCTGAGGGCTTCCTACAAGAACTGGTCGCTTTATGCCTTGGTTGATGCCAAGTTGGGCGGACAGATTTATTGCGCCTCCTACGTGGTGGCCATGCAGACGGGTCAGAGCCTTGAGACGCTCTACGAGCGCGAAGGCAACGGCCTGCCGTATTACGAAAACGGCGAGTTCTTCGGCAATTATGGCATCATTTTGCCGGGTTACTGCATCAACACCGAGACGGGTGAGGCGCACCAAAACGAGAATGTGGTGCATTACCTTTATAAATATATGCCCAACTTTGGCGGCTGGGGTCCTTACCTCACCACGCCTGGCATCGTCAACAACTCATGGATCAAGATGCGCGAGATTTCGCTCACCTACGATTTCCCGCGCAAGTGGATGGACAAGCAGAACCTCTTCAAGCAGGCCTCCATCTCCCTCGTGGGTCGCGACCTGTTCTATATCTACAAGACCCTGCCCGACAACATCAACCCCGAAGGCACCCAAGGCTCAGGCAATGCCCAAGGTCTGGAGTATGCCTCCTATCCCGGTTCACGGTCGTTTATGTTAAACCTTAAAGTCAGTCTATAGTTAATCACAAAATACACAAAACAATGCAAGACTTCAAAGAAATAGATGTAGCGGCTCCACAACCGTGTCGCCGCAGGAAAGCAGCCGGTTGGCATACTTTCCTTAACTCAAACATGGTTTAGTCGGGTTTTGAAGGTTTTGTGACAAAAAAGAATATCACTATGAAAAAGAGTTTATTAATAATTTGTGCAGCCACGTTGGTTTTCACCTCCTGCACCAAGAATTTCGAACAGATGAACCAAGACCCGTTCTCGCCGACGGGAACCACGGTTGAGGCTTTGTTTAACGGCGTGGTGAGTTCATTGCAGCAGAGCATGAACGAGCAGTTCTATCTGCAAAACGAGATTTGGTATCCCGAAACCGAACTTGGTGCCTTGACTTCAGAGGCTTGGGGAAACTCGCAAATCGGAACCTCAAATGTTTGGTCGGACTATTACCTTATGTTGACCAATATCCGTGAGTTGGAAAAACGTTTAGATGCCTACGGCGAAGAGCAGGCCGACCCTGCCATTTGCGACAAGGTGCGCGCCCAGCTCAACATACTGAAGGCCTATCAGACTTTCAAAGTCACGGACATCTTCGGCGACATGCCTTATTCGCAGGCGGGCCGTATTTGGGAGAACCCCTCTTCGCAGGCCACCATGAAACCCGAATGGGACACCCAAGAAAGCATCTACAAATCGCTGTTGGAGGAGTTGGTGTGGTCGCGTGACGTTCTTCGTGCCGACTCGGTAACCACCGCAAGCGGCAACGAGTATTACAAGCTGCCTTACGATGTGTTGCTCAACAACGACTACACCCTCTGGGCTGAGTTTGCCAACTCGCTCATCTTGCGCCATGCCTTGCGAATGTACGATAAGGATTCAGAATACGCCACGCCCGTTTTGGTGGAGGCTTACAACTTCATCTACACCAAGATGAGCTCTTCGGGCGGTGGTGCTACAGGTGGTGGCATCTGTCTGTGGCCCAGTGTGTTGGGTACCAATTGGGACATCAACTGGTCGTTCCGCGAGCACAAGCACCTCCGTATGGGCGAAACCGTGTGGAGCTGTCTCTCTTCGACCGACGACATGGACGGAAGCGGCATCTTTGACTACCGTACCTACCTCTTCTTCGACACCAGTCACAAGACCGACAGCTTCCCCGATGGCGCATGGAAGCCCTATCCCCAGATTCGCACCGATGAGACTCCCACTGAAGGCGGATCGCCTTACGCACAGAGTCGCGACGGCAGCTACACCTTCAAAGGCCCTTCGTGCCTGTTCTCGCCGTTCAATTACTATCTGACAAGGGATGAGAAATATATGCCCCAGATTCTTGTGACCTACGCCGACGTGCTCTTCATGAAGGCCGAGATTGAGGTCAGAAACATCGGCGGCATCACGCCACCCCTCAATGCCGACGAGTCCATCCGCGCTGGAGTGTATCAGTCCTTCCTCTTCTGGACCCACATTCCGCAGTACACCAGCCGCTGGCAGTATTTCTATCCCCAGTACACTAATTATATCGGCAATTTGGATATTTGGTCGTATTGCAACAACATGGCAGCCAATGTGATGAACTATGCCGTATGGATGAATCCTGAATATGACGGCAGTCAGGAGTTTTATTTGAAGATGGTCTATCAGCAACGTTGGCTCAACCTCTTCCGTCAGCCTTGGGAGGCCTGGGCATTGGCACGCCGCACCAAGGCGACACCTACCACCACCGACCACGCCAAACTGACTTCCTACCGCATGGAATATCCTCAGAAGGAAATCGAATACAATTATGAGAACTATACCAACCAACTTGCCCGTATGTCTCATGGCGACACGAGGCAGACCAAGGTGTGGTGGATGGATTTTTAATAGTTTAGAGTTAATAGTTTAAAGTTAAAAGTTAAGAGTTAATGGTTATAAAATTTAATATTATGAAAAAGACATTATTCTTCCTTATGATGATGCTAATGAGCATCGGGCTGATGGCCCAAGTTGAAAAGACTTTCGACTTCAACGACTATGGATCTGGTGAACCGCTGAATCGCCTTAATGGCCAGGATGGGTGGTATGTAAAGGCTCACAGTGCCGGTAACGGTGGCAACAACATGGGTCCCATGTACACCGATTACTTAGGGCATTTCTGGGGTAACACGCCAATGACGCCAACGGCTGACGAAACCATAGGTGTGTTCTCACATGCCTCGGGTACCGGCTTTGGCGACATCGCCACTCACGACATTACAGAGTATGGTTTCGATTTCTCGGACGGAGGCATCATCGAGGTCGAATGTGATGTGTTGCGCCAATGGTGGGGCACCCTCTTCGGCATCGGATATGACGGCAATGGCGACGGTTCTGTCCTTCCCCCAATTCGCAAAGCTCCTAACCACAACGCGAACTACGAGCCTATCTGGCCCGACGACCAAAGCACTTCGCCTGACGGCGGTATTTACATGCTGACCACGGGTAATACCGAAGACACTGACTTCTTTTGCGGTGTAGTGTTGCCTAACAACACCAAGACTTGTGATTTGAATCCCCCCGTTCCTGATAACACTTGGATTCGCTGGAAGGTCTCCATCGACCTTGACGCCAATGGCGGCGCTGGTGCCGTTACCCTTTACGTGAAGTACGACATTCTTGGAGGCGAATGGGAAGCTGTGCCAGAATGTCAAGGCATCAATATTGGTTTGACCCCTGGCAGCGGCGACAAGTTTGACCCCGCAACATGGCATTACATCTTTATGCTCAACAGCGGCTGGTGCGGCTTCGACAACCTTACCCTGCGCCATATCCCTGGTGGTTTGACGGCTCAGTTCATCGACTTTGCCGAAATCCCCGACCAGTTGGTCTACAATGAGCCTATCAACCTGCAAGCTACTGCAACTTCAGGACTTCCTGTGACCTTTGAGGTCGTTCAAGGCCCTGCCACCGTTGAGGGCAACATCCTGACCCTTACTGGCGAGGAAGGTACTGTGAGAGTTAGTGCCATCCAGGCTGGCGACGGCACTCAATGGCAGGCCGCTCCCACGGTGACGCGCACCTTCTATGTGGTTGACCCTGAGAATTATGCTCCCGAAATCACTATCCGCCGTCCTTACGAAGGCACTAAGGTCTTTATGCCCAACTTCGAGAACCCCGTAATGGTGGTGCTGAGTGCGTATATCGACCACGGTACCGTGCTCAAGTTTGAACAGGTGAAATGCTCCGTCGACGGACAAGAACTGTACTTGAAGACCGACTATCCCGACAACCCCGACAACGGCTATTGGTACACCACATGGACTCCTTCGGGCGTAGGCACCTACAACATGACTGTTTCGATCACCCAAACCGGCGGCAAAGTCACGACGGCCTCCAACACCTTTGAAGTGACCACCGACTATGACGACATGGTAGTTTCAGCCCTCAATGGCGAAGTGGTAGCCACCACTCAGGACTTCACGGCCTACGGCGAATTCCCCTTCCCGACCCATGTCAACGCCTTCAATGGTATCAACTTGCATTATCTCCACAATTGCGTGAACGGTGATTGCAACACCTACGACCACATTAGTTACGTCCGTGTGAAGAACTACCGTGGCGAATGGGTGGAACTTTGCCGCTATATCACCCCGTTTGGTGTGGAATGTATCGACGACCTCGATGTGACCGACTTCACCTCAGTGTTGCAGGGACTTGTTGAATTTGAATACTATAGCGAGCAATATGCAACGGGTCAGGGCTACAATCCCACCGCCATTTTCGAGTACACCAAAGGCACACCAGAGTATCCTTACGTCGACCTGCGGGAACTGTGGTATGGCAACTATTCCTTCGGAGATTACGAAAACCTTTGCCCCGTACCGACGCGCAATGTCGAGTTTGACCCCTGTGTTGAGAAGGCCAAACTGCAAATCACGACTTCTGGCCACAACTGGAGCGATACCCAAAACGGTGCCTACAACACAGGCAATGCCGCCGAGTTCTACGAAGCCACGCACAATGTCAAGATTAATGGTGCCACGACTTATACGCAGCACTTGTGGGAGGCTTGTACTCCTAATCCGGCTGGTTGCCAGCCCCAAAACGGCACCTGGACCTATTCCCGTGCAGGATGGTGCCCTGGCAGTATGGCCATGGTGTGGAATTACAGCCTCGACGATTACCTCGCCGATGGTCACGCCGACCTGCTTTATGAGTTCGACCCGACCTACGTCGACCAATGCCACCCCAACTATCCCGACTGTGTGAGCGGCCAGAACAGTTGCCCGAACTGCGACAATTCCAGCAACCCGATTCTGAGGGTTTCAGGTAAGTTAGTGACCTACAGCCACAACACCGACATCCTGACGGAAGTCCCTGAGATGCCCGATGTGGATGCGGAACCCTTCCAAGTGAGCATCACCCCCAACCCCGTGAAAGGCCAAATGACCATCACGACCGATTACGACAAAGGTAAAGCCAGCGTTGTCATCATCAACTCGCAAGGTGTCAAGGTGAAAGGCTTCAGCGTTGATGGCAAGCGTACCATCGATGTAAGCGACCTTTCGTCGGGTCTCTACTTTGTCCATGTCATCGGAGGCCAGGTGGTGACCAAGAAGGTGATTATACAGTAAGAACGCGCATGAGGCAATTGCGGCAGTCAAACTCAAGGCGGAACAGGCGGTCGCCGTTGCGCAGATAGAGTGGTTCGGCCCGCAGCCCTGTCTCTTTGCTGCACATCCCGTTAGCATACCGGATGCAATGGTGCGAAGTCATCAATGCATCCGGTATTTCGTCGGGGTCGGTTCTCTTTATGGCATCGGCGGGCAACACGCTTTCCTTGCGTTGGGGTCTGTTGTTTTTGTGTGACTCAATCAGTTCCGTTTCCAATTTGGTCACCAAATCGCGTTTCAATTCGCCCAAGATGGATGCGGGGATGAGGCGCGGCTCCTGAAAGTCCAGCTTCAAACTTACGGGGTTGAACGCTGTGTCGCCCCATTGCAAGGCCTTCTTTTTGATGTTTTCGGTAGCCTTTTCGGGGTTGGTTGCCGCTATTTTGTCGCATTGGATGGTGGTGGAGACACACGTCCGTGTGTCTTTACAACTCAACTCGTAGCCGTTTTCTGTTTCGGCCAACACCAAATCAATGTCCATCTTTCGGTTTCCCGTCGAGGCATCCACTTGGCGTTGCCATTCGATGTCGTAGTTGCGGTAGAGTTTCGTGCCGCGTTGCGCGCCGTGAGGACGGTTGCACGAAACCGTGTTGCCATTCACCACATCGGCACGAAGCCCTTGTAGTTCGTTGTCCTCGTTTAGGAAACACAGCCCGTCGCCGTTGTGCAGGGTCTTGTCGGTGTCGATTTCCATACGGAGGCTATTGCACCAGCTGACCGTGCCGATGTATTCTCCCATTGATTTCGGAGTAAAGGGCGAATCGATGCCTTTTTGTCGTCCGTTGATGAAAAAATCGGTGAAGCCTCGGTTGAACGATTTCTCAGGATTGACCTCAAACGTAGAGACGTACGGCCGTACGTCTCTACGTGAGGATTGTACATATTCCTCCCTGCGTTCAATAATGTCGTCCAATTTCTGGCGGTAATATGCCGTCACATTCTTCACATAGTCAGCATCTTTCAGGCGACCCTCAATCTTGAAGCTCGTGATGCCCGCGTCGATGAGTTCTTCAAGGTGGGCACTGTTGTTCAAGTCTTTCAACGAAAGCAGGTGGCGGTTTTTGACCAACACCTTCCCTTTGACGTCCAAAAGGTCGTAGGGCAGGCGGCAGGGCTGGGCACAGGCACCTCGGTTGGCGCTGCGGTTGCCCACATATTGGCTCAAGTAGCATCGCCCACTATGGCTGACGCAAAGCGAGCCGTGGATGAAAAACTCCAAAGGCACCGTCGTCTTTTCCCGAATCTCCCTGATTTGCTTGAGACTCAACTCTCGACCCAAGACCACTTGGCTAAATCCAAGGCTTTCAAGCTGTTGCACCTTTTCGACGGTCAGGTTGTCGCATTGGGTGCTGGCGTGGAGTGGGATAGGGGGCAAGTCCAATTGGAGCAATACCATGTCCTGAACGATGAGCGCATCGACGCCGGCATTCCAGCAGTCGTAGGCCATCTTTCGGGCGCGTTCCAATTCGTTGTCATACAGCAAAGTGTTCAGCGTGACGTACACTTTGGCGTCATACAAGGCCGCATGACGGCACAGTTTTTCAATGTCCTCAATTGAGTTGGATGCCTTTTCGCGGGCGCCGAAGTCGGGGCCACCGATATAGACGGCATCGGCACCATGATTGATGGCAGCAATGCCCACCGCACAGTCTTTGGCGGGTGACAGAAGTTCGAGTTTCGTGGTTTTCATGCCGCAAAATTAAGAAATAAGGTCATGCAGCGCGGTTTTTTCCTATTTTTGCAAGTTTTACCAACTAAGTAGATGAGCAAATATAATAATAGACTGCGAGACTGCGGGACTTCGAGACTGTGGGACGCGCTTTGCGTCACTGCGAGGCACGAAGCAGTCCAGACAATCAGCTTAACCCCTGGATTGCTTCGTCGTTCCTCCTCGCAATGACGCGAAGCGGGAAAAGTCCTGTAGTAAAAAATGTACTTCTGAACACTGACTAATGAAAAGCAGAACGAAAGCCATATTGATTGTTTTGACCATCCTGATGTTGTGCGCTTTTGCGATACAGCAGGGGACGGGGCTTTTCAAATTCAAGGAGTTGAACGGCGTGACGGAAACGCAAACAAAACCTGAGTTGACCTCAGAGAGCTTCCTCCACGGGACTTTCCAGCGTGACGTTGAGGCTTATCTCAAGCAAAACTGCGGTTTCCGCGAGCCTTTGACCCGACTTTACAACCAGATTCTCTGGACTTTCTTCCGTTATGCCAAAGTGGTTGAGGACAAGCGCGTTATCATCACCGACGACAATTGGATGTTTGAACCTTGGACGGTGGAGGAATACTACCAAAGCCGTTCCTACAACTATGCCGTAGATTCGTTGGAAATGGCCCAAAAGCTTGAGGCTGAAGCACAAAGGATACTTGAATTGCAACAAGCCCTTGAGCCTTACAATACCCATCTCTTTGTGGCTTTGTTGCCTGGCAAGGAGCAGATTTGTGGCGAGCATATCCCGAAAGGCTTTCATTATAGTAGGGAGAAAAAAATCACGGCATACGAGTTTTATGCCAAACGTTTTAAGGAGCTGGGAATCAATCATGTGAATTTCGCCGAATGGTTCATGCAGATGAAAGACACGGTGAGTTGGCCTCTGTTCCCGCAAACGGGAACCCACTGGAGCAACCTTGCCGCCCAACATGCCACCGACACTTTGGTGCGCTATATGGAAAACCTTGCAGGCATCAATATGATGAACATCCTGTTAGATAAAGACTTTCAGCGAACCTTGAAACCCGACGCCGACCTTGAGAGCCTGCTCAACCTCATCTGGCCCGTGAAAAAACAGCCCAACCGCTTGTCATTCGCCTATCCCGACTACGACAGCACCGTAGTGCGACCCACCCTCATAACCATCGGCGACTCGTTTTATTGGAACATCCTCAACTTCATCCCCGTGTGGGACTTGTTCGAGAAAGTTCCCTATTGGTATTACTTCAGCACTGCTTTTTTCGATGACGACGACCTTAAAGTGACCCATAAAATCGGCGAATTGGACGTGCTACAAGAGGTCATTGACGCTGATTTTGTGATGCTATCCTATTCCACAGGGACACTCTACGAGATGAGCAACGGCTTCAGTGAGACCCTGTTGCGGAAAATAAGACAAAAACAAGAACTTTCAACTTTAAATTATTAAGTAGATGAGCAAATTTAGTTTACATATTAGACTGCGAGACACGAGACGCGCTTTGCGTCACTGCAAGGCACGAAGCAGTCTATACAATCAGCTTAAACCCTGGATTGTTTCGTCGTTCCTCCTCGCAATGACGCGAAGCGTGTCCCGAAGTCAAAAGATAAAACAGTTGAATTTTAAACACTCACTTAACTCTCAACTCTTAACTCTCAACTCTTAACTTTAAACTCTAAACTGACAAATATGGTCTTCAGCAGTAACGTATTTCTTCTCTACTTCATGCCAGCCTTCTTCTTGGTGTATTTCCTGATGCCGAAGAAGACGCGCAACTATGTGCTTTTGCTGGCCTCGCTGATTTTTTATGCTTGGGGCGCTCCCGAGTTTATCATCCAACTTGTGGTCTCCACCATACTCAATTTCCTCTTGGTGAAATGGATGTGTGTCACCACGAATCCTCGAAAGCGAAAATGGCTCTGTGGCATTTCCATCGCCATACCCTTGGGATTGTTGCTGGTTTACAAATACGGCAACTTCACCATGCAAAACCTGAACGCCCTGATAGGCCTCACAGGACATGCCCCTTTGACGTGGAAACGCATCATGCTGCCCATTGGCATCTCGTTCTTCTCGTTCCAGAGCGTCACCTACACTTTGGACACCTACCGAGGCGTCAACCAGCCATTGCGCAAGCTGAGCGACTACATGCTGTATATCACCATGTTCCCGCAGCTGATTGCTGGCCCCATCGTGCGCTATTGCGACGTGGCCGAACAAATCCGCCATCGTGAGTCGACTTGGGCCGACCGCTTGCAGGGGTTCTATCGCTTCGTCATAGGTTTGTGCAAAAAGGTCCTTATTGCCGATGTCATCGGTTTGCGTGTCGACCAGATTCTTGGTGCCGCCGACCTCAGCGCCGGTGCGCTTTCTGAAATCGCCACCCGTATTGCCACCTTGGACACAGGTACGGCTTGGCTCGTCGCTTTGGCCTACACCTTCCAAATCTATTTCGACTTTGCTGGCTACAGCGATATGGCCATCGGTTTGGGTCGCATCATGGGCTTCAAGTTCCCCGAAAACTTCGACAATCCTTACACTTCGCGCAGCATCTCCGAGTTTTGGAGACGTTGGCACAAAACCCTCGGCGCTTTCATCATGAACTACCTTTACATCCCGCTTGGCGGCAACCGCAAAGGCAAAAGCCGGATGTACCTCAACCTGTGGATTTGCTTCCTTCTTTCTGGATTGTGGCACGGTGCCAGCTGGAACTTTGTCGTTTGGGGCGCGCTGCACGGTTTCTTCATCTGCGCCGACAAACTCTTCCTCGGCAAGGTGATGAAACGGATAGGAACACTCCCGTCTGTCGTCCTTACCTTCATTACGGTGTGCATCATCTGGGTCTTCTTCCGCATCGAGAACATCGGCTTGGCCTGGACTTTCGTCACACGCATGTTCGCCTTCGACTTCAGCGGATTCGCCTTTGATGGCAATGCCCATGTCTATACCATTATGGTGATTGCAGCCATCTTCTCTTTCATCACACTGACGAAATTCGGGCAACGCTGGCAAGAAAAGGCCTACTACACCGACTTCACCGACCGCCAGCATATCTGGGTGTGGATTGTGGCTGCCATCATGTTCATCTTCTGCGTGGCTGCACTCAATGCTACGAGCTTTAGTCCGTTCATTTACTTTAGATTCTAAAAATAATGAGCGTGTTTAGCTTACATAAATTGCGAGAGACTCGTCTGCCGCTTCGCGTCATTGCGAACGCAGTGAAGCAATCCAGGCATGAAGCCTCAATACAAGTTGTTGTGCCAATCGTTCATGAAGCATTACCCTGGATTGCTTCGTCGTTCCTCCTCGCAATGACGCAAAGCGACGCATCGTTTCATTCACATTGTTAAATAACAGGTTCTTCGTTTTTGAATACTAATGTAAAAGCATGAGTAAGAAGCCAATATACGACATCGTCCTGTTCGCCATTTTGATGGTGTTGCTCTTCTTGCCTATGCTGCAAGCTCACGTCTTGCACATCCCTTTGAAGCCTTTGAACGGAATGACCATCGAAACGGAAAAGCCCAAGTTTGGCATGGAATCCTATCGTTCAGGCGATTATGCCAAGCAAGAAGAAGCCTATGTGGGCGAGCATTTCGGCTTTCGCGAGTCTGTCATCCGGCTCTACAACCAATATCTATGGACTTGTTACAAAAAGACTTACGCCCAAAATGTGGTGGCGGGTCGGCAAGGGTGGCTCTACACCCCTGAAAGTGTCAGCGATTACTATGGGACAGAGATGCTCCGCTGGCAACCTTCGCCCAAAGCCGCCCAACGCAACTTCGACCGAGAAATCAAATACATGAACCGTGTGCGTGCCATTCTCAAGGAAAACGGCGTGGAGCTGTTGGCTTTCATCGCCCCTGAGAAGAGTTTTCTCTATCCTGAATATTTGCCTGAACGCGAGCGTGATACGACCACCTTCAATGCTTGTTCCTATTTCATGCAACAGTTTGAAGATATCGGTTTTCCTTGCATCGACATGAACCGTTGGTTCCAGCAGATGAAAGACACCGTTGACTATCCGTTGATACCGCAAACGGGAGGCCACTGGGTCTTCCCTGCCGTGTATGCCGCCGATTCGTTGTTCCGTTTCATGGGCGAATTGAAAGGTGCCGAGCTCCCGAAACTCAAGATGGGGGAGTTGCACGAAAGCGACAACCACGGTGCCGACAACGACCTGGAGCAACTGCTCAACCTCACGCTGCCCATTAGGAAACGCCAAGGCTACAGCCCCACGGCTGAGGTCACGGTGGAGACTAATCCTAACAGCGTCAACCCCAAGGTGCTGTTTATTGGAAATTCCTTCATGTGGGGCATAGCGAACCATGTCCCTTTGTCGGAAGTGTTCAGCGAGGTGGAGTTTTGGTACTATTTCTCAACGGTTTATACCGGCGACCCGTTGCAGCCTATCGGTCACGTCGTCAACTATAACTTGTTGGAAAAACTATTGGATTTCGACTACATCGTGTGGCTCACCACGGGCAACCAATTGAACAAAGGCACCAATGGTTTCGCCAATTCTGCCATCCTTACCCTGGGCATTGACGACAGCATCAGGCAGGCCTACATTGAACGCATTGCCGACACACTTTCCTTGTTCACGACTGACACCATCCGCCGACAAAAGGCCATCAGCATCCTCAACAACCATCCCGAACTTATTCCCGAACTCAACAGTGAAAACTTGAACACCCAAAACCGCAACATCCCCTACGCCAAGGTCATCAAGGACATCCGCAAGGACAGCCTTTGGATGGCCGCTTTGGAGGCGCAGGCGTTTTTGCGTGGCGCCAACATGAATCAGATGCTCCATGCCGAGGTGGACCGTATTAAGGCAGTCAAGCCGCTCTATAAGGACCAAACTGCCGAAATTCAGTTTGCGCGGCAATGCCAAGAGGAAGTCAGGGGACGCATCGAAAGGATTCCGAGCAATGCGGAACTCATGGAACACATTCGCAAAGATGCTGAAAAACGCCACAAACCGATGGAGAAAGCCATTGAAGATGCCGCCATCTGGTTGGTCAGGGAAAAATACGGCCTTGACCGTTACCTTCTTATCGACGACCCCGATGCCGAAATTCCAATACCACAATTGAAATAATTACTACTTTTGCAACCTAAAACAAACGATAGATCATGGTATTCAGCAGCAACGTCTTCCTCCTTTACTTCATGCCAGTGTTCTTCCTGGTGTATTTCATCCTGCCGAGGAAAGTCCGCAACTACTTCCTGCTGCTGGCCTCGTTGGTCTTCTACGCCTACGGCGCGCCTGAGTTCATCATTCATCTCATCGTGTCGGTCATCGCCAACTTCTACTTGGTGCGATGGATGAACAAAACAGAGAAACCTGGACTGAAGAAACTGCTCTGCGGCATCAGCATTGCCATCAGCATCGGGTTGCTGTTCTACTTCAAGTACGGCAACTTCACGATGCACAACATCAATGCCATACGAAGTTGGATTACAGGAGTGGAACTCTCAACTCTCAACTCTCAACTTTCAACTATTTTATTGCCCATCGGCATCTCGTTCTTCTCATTCCAAAGTGTGACTTATACCCTCGATACCTACCGTGGTGTCAATGCCCCGATGAAACGGTTGAGCGACTACATGCTCTACATCGTCATGTTCCCGCAGCTCATCGCAGGCCCCATCGTGCGCTATTGCGACATTGCCGACCAAATCCGCAACCGCGAATCGCTTTATACTGACCGTTTGCATGGTTTTTACCGCTTTGTCATCGGCTTGGCAAAGAAAGTGCTGATTGCCGATGTCATTGGTTTCCAAGTCGATCAGGTGCTGGGGCCATCGAACTATGATGTTTTGACCTCGGCCCAGCTTGCCGACATCGCCAACAAGATTGCCACCATCGACTCGACCACGGCTTGGATTGCCATCTTCGCCTTCACCTTCCAAATCTATTTCGACTTTGCAGGCTACAGCGACATGGCCATAGGCTTAGGCCGCATGATGGGCTTCAAGTTCCCTGAGAACTTCGACAATCCTTACGTTTCCACCACGATTTCGGAGTTTTGGCGTCGTTGGCACCAAACCTTCAGCGTGTTCATCAAGAACTACCTCTACTTCCCCTTGGGCGGCAGCCGCGTGAAAACCGAAGCGAGGAAATACTTCAACCTTTGGTTCTGCTTCTTAGTCAGTGGCTTGTGGCATGGCGCGGCATGGAACTTCGTCGTCTATGGCGCTTTGCAAGGCATCTTCATCTGCGCCGACAAGCTGTTCTTGAAGAAATTCAACGAGCGGTTGGGGCGCATCCCAAGCGTGTTCTTCACTTTCCTCATCATCGTGTTGACACGCTGCTTCTTCCGCATCGAGCGCATCGACCTATCGTGGCTCTTCATCAAGCGCCTCTTCGCCTTCGACTTTGCGCCGTTCCACTTCAGCGACAACCCACACCTTTACGTCACCATGCTCGTGGCGGCCTTCTTCTCGTTCTTCACCCTGTCGAAGTTCGGCCTCAAGGTGCAGGACAAGGTCTATTTCACCGAATACAACAAGCGGCAGCATATTATCGCCTTCGTGGTCAGCATCTGCGCTTTCGTCTTCTGCCTTGGCGCGTTGAACGCCAGCGGTTTTAGTCCGTTCATTTACTTTAGGTTCTGATGAAAAGCCGCATTTGTGCCATATTATGCTTGCTTACAATGCTCGGCTTTGTCGCATTATTCGTGCAAGGGCAATGGCATCTTTTTCCATTGAAACCGCTCTATGGCTACATCCCAGTCACCGAAAAGCCTGATTTCACCATCGACAACTTTGCCTCGGGCAACTACCAAAACTGTTGCGAGGATTATATCCGAGAGAATTTCGGCTTTCGTGAGTTCTTTATCAGGACATATAACCAAGCAGCCTATACTTGTTTTGGGACAATCACCAACGAGAACATCAAAGAAGGTCGCAACCACGAACTATATCTGAACATGTATCTCGACGACATTACAGGAAAAACCTTGAAAGACCATTATTCGACCGTCGAAGAGGCCAAGGCCGACGCGCAAAGGAATGCCCAGGAAACCTTGCGTCTCATAAAAGCCCTCAGCCTCCACAACATCAAGTTCCTCTATGTCTTTGCCCCTTCTAAGACATTGGTTTATCCTGAAAACATGCCCAAAAACTACCGTGACAGCATTTTCGATTTTTCATTGCAGGAATATTATATCGAACTATTCAAGGAAAACGACATCCCACACATCGACTTCCTTAACTATTTCAGGGCCATCAAAGATACGGTGACCTATCCTTTGTATCCACGAGCAGGCAGCCATTGGGCCGAATCTGTCATACCGTTTGTTGCCGACTCCATTTACCGCAAAATAGAAGAAATCACAGACCTGAAAATGCCTTCCGTCAAAGTCGTCGATGAAAACATCACTAAACATTATTCCGGACCAGACAGCGAATTAGAAGCCACAATGAACCTGCTTTTTCCACTGAATAGGCCTGCCATTCCGCGTCCCATCTTCACCCTAACCGACACGTTAGATGCCGACAAACCCAATTTGCTTGTGGTAAGCGACAGCTATTTTAATCAACTCAGAGAATCCCCCTTCGTAAAAGCCTTCAACCATTGGGACAATTGGTTGTACAATCGCGACATCTATTCCTCGCGCGAGCGATTCAACTGGAACCAACTGAAAAGAGAATTTGACGCCGTTATCGTTCTACAAGAGGCTGATATCGTAATGGCCATTTTCACCGCACCGATGTATTACGACTTTATGTTTGGCTTTGCCCAAACCGGTCAGGAATTGCTGGAAAAAGGATATTTCAATGAAGAAGAAGCCTTTGCCATCGTCGAAGAGATGATCATTTCGGATTCAGTTTGGTACAGCAAAGTCAAGGAAAAAGCCATAGAGTGGGAGATTTCTGAGGAAGAATGCCTTTCGCGTAGTGTACGTTATTGGCTTGACTTACAAAAGAATAAAATTAAGCAACCCCAAATCGAGCAATGAAAAAAGGCAACGGCAACATATTCTACGGCATTCTCTTCGGCCTCCTGATGGTCTTCCTGTTCTCGTTTATGATACAGGAACACTTTAAGCCTTTCAAGACCAAGGAA
>ONKQ01000079.1 GCA_900318465.1 uncultured Bacteroidales bacterium | reverse complement strand
GCCGGCCAACGCATCCGCCCAAGGTGTCTTTGGCGACATGCTCGACAACTATTACGCTGAAAAAGAACAAACGAGCCAGAGTGGCGGAGCTTTGCTGAGAGGCAACGGCGACCGCAGAGACGGAATGGGAATTGATGTGAACACCCAAGACTTTGGACAACCTGCCCCATTGGGTAGCGGCATCGCCATCCTGATTGGCGCCGGCCTCGGCTATGTTGCACTCAAAAAGAAGGAGGACGAGCAATGAAAAAGTCAGCCATCTTCGCGGCAGCCTTCGTGCTGACCCTCGGCCTTGCCCAGTGCAAGAAGGAACAACCCAACGCCCAAATCACAGAAGGCGAAACCGTACACATCACCGTGAACGTGAACAACAACGGCTCAAGGGCCGATGTCAATACCAGTACAGGACACATCACCTTCAACGATAATGACAAACTCTATGTCGGCTACAACAATGCCTGTGTTGGCACGTTGGACTACAGCACCAGTGCCAACAAATTCAGCGGTGACATCACCATCTCCCAAAGTGGTTCGCAACGTCTTCATTTCTATTATTTGGGTGGCGGAACCGCTAACCAAGTGGGTGAAACGCAGCAATACACCGTCGACATCAGCAACCAAAGCGAGAACTACCCCGTGATTTCATACGGCACTTCCAATGTTGATTATACTGGCACGGGAACCTATTCCACCACATTGCTCAACAAGTGCGCCTTGGTGAAGTTTACCCTTGCCAGTGGCACAACGGATGCAGTTGCCGTGGGTGGAATGATGACCAAGGCAACCATCGACTTCGCCAATCCGGGAGTCGTCACCCCAAGCGCTGCGGGTGAAATCACGCTTCATACCGGGGCATCCAATACCGAAAAATGGGCCATTCTCCTATCGCAAAGTGCTGTTGACAATGCACCTGTTGCCATTGGGAATGCTTTTCTTGGCTATACGGTTGGCGTTCCAGCAATTGAAGATAATGACTTTGCCCCAAATATCAATACGATTGACAATTCCGGAACCGCTAATGTCGTTATCCTCAATAGACTTACTAACAATTACACGGCAACAAACGACCAAGTGCTGACCGGCACATTGGCCAACAATGTGAAAATCTCCATCGCCGCCGATGCCACGGTGACGCTTGGCGGCGTAAGCATCAATGCCAACGGAGCTTGGACGTCAGGCAATTATGCTGGCATCACCTGCGAGGGCAATGCCACCATCATCCTGAAGGACGGAACGACGAACACCGTGAAGGGATTCTATCAAGGTTATCCTGGCATTCATGTCCCTGAGGGCAGTACGCTCACCATCAAGGGCGGAGCCGCAGGCACAGGCAAGCTCACGGCCAGCAGCAACGACTATGGTGCCGGCATCGGAGGTGGAGGCCGTATTGCCTGTGGCAACATCGAGATTCAGGGCGGCGACATCACGGCTACTGGCGGTCAGGATGCTGCCGGCATAGGTGGTGCTAAGAGTTGTGGAACCATCACCATTTCGGGCGGCACCATCAAGGCTACTGGCGGTGGTAGAGGTGCCGGAATAGGTAGTGGTGCTGGTGGTGAAGATCAAGGAAGTAGTAGTAGTTGTGGAGCCATCACCATTTCGGGCGGCACCGTCACGGCTAATGGCGGTTTAGGGGCTTCTGGCATAGGTAGCGGTGCTTTTGGACAGTGTGGAAACATCACCATTTCGGGCGGCACCGTCACGGCTACTGGTGGTGCGGATGCTGCCGGCATCGGTAGTGGTTTCTATGCTTCTTGCGGCTACATCACCATCACTAACGGTGTGACTCAGGTGACCGCCACGAAGGGTGTTGACCTCGAAGAAGTCGGTTCCGAATATTATTACAGCATCGGCGCAGGCTTTGAGGGCTCCTGCGGCACGGTGACCATCGGCGGTGTGGAGACTGGCTTTATCACCCAAAGCCCGTACACCTACGTGCCATAACAATAATCCTACATAGGAACGAGAACAGGGAGGCGGCCTTCGGGTCGCCTTTTTTTGTTGGTGGTTGTAGGGCTGTCGTTGCGAGCAGGGACTGTCGTCGTCTGCTTGGGTTCGGGTCGTCCTTCCAGGACTTTGGCGGCACGAGGGAACCCTGAAAGGGTGGCAATACATCAGGCAGGCGGTTTCAACCCCTGCCAAATGAAAAACGGTTTATGAACCCTGCCGGTGTGAACCCCTGCCGATGATGCGGTGTGAATCTGCCGATGTCAAAAAAAACGCGGCAGCCGCTCCAATGTCGGCAGAAGCTGACAACAAAAAAACGGGGCGGAAGGCTCCGTCCCGTTTTTGGGGTTGTTTTGGCAAGGCTTTAGCCGATCTCGATGGTCTGCACGGCCTGCTTCTTCTCTTCAACAGTCACCTTCGGAATGACGATGTCCAAGATGCCGTTTTCGACCTTTGCGCTGATTTGCTCCTTGTGGATGTCCTCGGGCAGCATCACGGTCTGGCGGAAGTGTTCCACCGAGAACTCGTGGCGCAGGTAGCGCATCTCTTCGTTCTTCTTCTCGTTCTTGGTTTCCTTGGTCATTTCAACCACGAGGTTGCCTTCAGTGTCGATGCTCAGTTTCACATCGTCCTTGGTGAGGCCGGGGATGCAGAGTTCGAGTTTGTAGTTGTCCTTCGTCTCCATGATGTTCATGCGAGGGGTTGAATAAGTCGTGTCGTTCCAGTTCATCAGTTCGTTGAACAGCGTCGGCATGAAGTCTTGGTTTCTTCTAGTTACTAACATGGTTTTGATCTCCTATTTTTAATTGTTTATTGTTGATTGTTTATTCGTTTAATTGTTGTCGCTTCGCGTCATTGCGAGGAACGAAGCAATCCAGATTCTAATTTGTCTTTCTTCCGTCGTCCCTTTCCTTTCGCTCGGACGACCTCACATAGTCAAATTCTTTGCCAAGGCCAAAAACGGGCCAAAATACTTGTTTTTAATGACAAAATTTCCGAATTAGGCACAAAACAGGTGAAAATTTATGACAAAATTTCCGAAACTCACTGTTTTAATCCTTAATTCACTACTTTTGCAACCCGAAATCGAGCCATAGTCATGGAAGAAAAACTGTTCAATAAGAATTATCTTTGCCTTTGCGCGGCTAACTTCTTGTTTTTCTTTTCGTTCTATCTGCTATTGCCCGTGCTGCCTTTCTTCATTATGGAGAATTTCCAGGCGGGCAATGCAGTGATTGGAACGGTCATTTCGTGCTACACTTTGGCCACTTTGGTGGTGCGGCCTTTTTCGGGCTATATGATGGATACCTTCAAACGCAAACCCTTGTATGTGTTGGCATTGTCGATATTTACGGCGGTGTTTGTCGGATATCTTTTTGCCGCCACCATCACCTTATTAATAATCATCCGCATCGTACACGGCTTTGCTTTTGGCCTCACTTCGGTGGGCGGCAACACCTTGGTTATCGACGTGGTGCCGTCAGAGCATAGGGGAGAGGGCATCGGTTATTACGGCGTGGCCAACAATATAGCCATGGCGGTCGGCCCGATGACGGGATTGTTTGTGTATGAGCATTTCAGTTTCAATGCCATCTTTTTGGGCTGTATGGCTTGCAGTTTGTTGGCGGTTTTTTTCGCCACCCAAATCAAGCATAGGGTGCGCCCGCCCGTCAAGCGTCCCCCGATTTCTTTGGATCGTTTCATTTTGTTGAAAGGTCTGTTGGCAGGCGTTTCGTTCACGCTGTTGGCCTTTGCTTACGGACAGATTTCCAATTATATCGCCCTCTATGCCAAAGAGATGGGCTTGACCATCAGCAGCGGATTGTTCTTCACTGTCTATGCCGTCGGGTTGATTGCCTCGCGCCTGTTTGCGGGCAAGATGGTCGATAGGGGCAAGGTGACGCAAACCATCGCTTTGGGTTTGGGCATTGTCGTGTTGGCTATGTTCGGTTTGGGTATGTGCCACCATTGCAACGCTTTAGGCACTAACTATACTGCCGTGGCTTTCCTGTTGATTGCCTTGTGCTGCGGCTTGGGTTTTGGGGCGGCTTTCCCGTCGTTCAATGCCTTGTTCATCAACCTTGGCACCAACGCCCAGCGGGGCACGGCCACTTCAACTTATCTCACCACTTGGGATTTGGGGCTTGGAATCGGCATTTTCTCCGGCGGAATGTTGTCCGAACATTTCTCTTTTTCGACGGCTTATTTGGTGGCATCGGCTTCGGTGTTGGTGTCGCTTGTTTTCTTTATTGTTATCGTAGCACCTCATTATCAAAGAAATAAACTTCGCTGATGCAAGCTGCAATTCCCATAGTCCAGCTTCGTGATGCCACATTGGATGATGCTCCATTCATTGCCCGTGTGGTTTTGGCGGGTATTGATATGCTTGACCTTGATGCAACGCTTCCAGATGAGCAGCGAGGCATTTATGAGCATTTTATTGAGATTTGCCGTATGGACGACACCTTGTATAGTTATTGCAACACGCGCATAGCCGATACCGATGGCAAAAGGGTGGGGGCTTTGGTGGCTTACGATGGCGCTCGTTATGCAAGGATGCGTGAAAAGACTTTCTGCCTTGTGAAGCAAACTTCTGGTATGGATTTGAGTCGCAATGCGATGGAAACTGGTCCGGGCGAGTTCTATTTGGATAGTATGGCCGTTTTTCCCGAATATAGGGGTGCTGGCATTGGTAGGATGCTGATGCGCGACCGTGTGGATTTCGCCCTAAATAATGGCTTCTCCAAGGTCACGCTTCTTGTTGACAAGGATAAACCGCATCTGCAAAAGTATTATGAATGTGAGGGCTTCGCTTTCTGTGAGGAGATGTTCGTTTTTGGAAGTTGGTATAATAAGTTAGAGAAATATTAGCATTTTTGTTTTGAGCGAAAGTTTTTTCTACTTTTGCTGCAATAAAATCTAATTCCTATGAAAAAACTCCTCCTTTTTGCCTTTATCATTGTGGCATCTCTCCAACTCTCCGCCCAACAAATGCTCGTCGGCTCCTACAACATCCGTTACAAGAACTGGAACGACAGCGTACAGGGCGAACATTGGCAGAAACGCTGCCAAGTCATCTGCGACCAAGTGAACTTCATGTCGCCCGACATTTTCGGGACGCAGGAAGTGCTTTGGGAACAACTCCAAGACATGAAGAAAGCCCTCGACGGCTACGACTACATCGGCATCGGGCGCGACGATGGCGAGCGGGGCGGCGAGCACGAGGCCATCTTCTACAAGAAAGACAAACTCCAACTCCTTAACCATGGCGATTTCTGGCTCAGCGAAACGCCCGAAAAGCCAGGTTTGGGCTGGGACGCGGCTTGCATCCGCATCTGCACCTGGGGCAAGTTCAGCGCAAAGGTTCCCGACTTGAACCAACGCAGAGGTTTGTTCAATCGCGGACCGAGATACCAAGAAAAAGTGTTCTATTTCTTCAACCTCCACATGGACCATGTGGGCGTGGTGGCGCGGCGCGAGGCTGCCAAGTTGGTCGTGGCCAAGATTCGCGAGATTGCCCAAGGCACGCCAGTCATCCTTACAGGCGACTTCAATGTGGATCAAAACGATGAGATTTACACGATTTTCACCAATTCAGGCTTGCTGAAAGATGCCTACGATGCGGCTCGCATCCGTTTTGCGGAGAACGGAACGTTCAACGCCTTCAAAACCAACTACTTCACCACAAGCCGTATCGATCATGTGTTTGTGTCGCCAAGCGCGGAAGTGGAGGCCTACGGCGTGTTCACCGACAGTTATTGGACACCCGACGACGACCCTGACGACAACATCAAGGCCTCTGATGCGCCGCAGCAAATCTCATTCGATACATACATTCGGCACAATCCTTCGGACCATTATCCGGTGTTTGTGAGGCTGAAATTATGATGCTTTTGTCACAAAACAGACAAAACCGTCAAAACCTTTTGTTAGGGTGGAAAGCACGCCAACTGGCGGCTTCCTCGCGGCGACACGGTTGTGGAGCCGCTATATAAACATTGTTTTGCAAGTTTTGAAGGTTTTGTGATTAAACCTTACCCCGTCTTTTTATTTCGCTCCAAGTTTGCAACACCACTGAAATGATTATCAGCGCAATGCCAATGCAAAACGAGAAATTCAACTCTTTGTATTCGCTGAAAATGAACATCGAGAGGATGATGCTATAGACGGGTTCCAAATTGTAAGTCAAATTGACGGTGAAAGCTGGAATCTTCTGCAAGACAATGATTTGCAGCAGGCAAAGCCCAATGGTGCAAATCACGACCATAAAGGCGAGATAGGCGTAATCCATCCCGACGGGATAGAGCCGTCCGACGGGGATGAACATATTATATAAAGGTATCAGGCAGGTCAGTCCGATGAGGCCGCCGACCATCTCCCAAAGCAGCATATTTTTGGCCTCGTAATGCTTCCCAACCCTTTGGTTGGCAATGGCAAACAGCGCGTACAAGGCTGATGAAACCACACCCAAGGCAATGCCCAAGCGATAGCGCGAATCGAAATGGAAAATGAGATAGATGCCGAGAATGGTGAGCAGGCTGAACAAAAATTCGCGCCCCGAAAAACGGTGTTTGTTGATGATGGGTTCAAACAAGGCCGTGAAAAACCCGACCAACGAAAAACACACCACGCCAATGCTGACGTTGCTGGCCTTGATTGAGGCATAGAAAAACACCCAATGCAGACACAATAACATTCCCACGCCGCCCATCTGCAACATGTCCCTGAATTTGTATCGTTGTAGAGACGCACGGCCGTGCGTCTCTACGATTCGCAAATAAACGAACATTATCACCGCCGCCGCAGCCATGCGCCACCATACCAAAATGGCCGAATCCAAGGTGATGAGGCGACCCAAAACGCCCGTGAAACCCGCGATGAAAACGGAAAGATGCAGTAGGAAATAATCCTTTTTCATGATTTTCTACGTTGTCTGATGGCCTCAAAAGTGACGATGGCGGTGGTCACCGACACGTTGAGCGAGTCGGCAATGCCGTTCATGGGGATGATGATGTTTTGGTCAGCGGCTTCGACCCACGCCTCGGAGATGCCTGTGGCCTCGGTGCCCATGACGAGGGCCGTGGCCTTGCGGAAATCAGCGTCAAGATAGTCGATGGAGGCCTTGAGGTAGGTGCAATAAATGGTTATTTCGTTCTTTTTCAGCCATTTGATACACTCCTCGGTGGAGCAGGCATAAACCGGCACGCTGAAAATACAGCCAATACTTGCCCGTATCGCATTAGGATTGAAAAGGTCAGTGGCGGGGTCGGCGACAATGACGGCATCCACGCCGGCGGCATCGGCGGTGCGCATCACGGCACCGAGGTTGCCGGGCTTCTCGACCGTTTCCAACACGATAACCAAAGCGTCTTTCTTGGGTTGAAACTCGCTGAGGCTCTTGTATTTGGGTATGGCCACGGCCAAAAGTCCGTCGCTGCCCTCGCGGTATGCGATTTTGTCGAAAACCTCTTCCGAAACGGTTTCAGTGAACTCGGCTTTAATATTAATAGGTGTGCGCAACAACGCTTCACAGACATACAACTGCTCAATTTCAAAGCCGCAGGCTTGGGCGCGTTCAATCTCGCGTTGTCCTTCGATGAGGATGCGGTTTTGCTCGCGGCGTTCTGAAGCCTTTTGCAGGCGGATGAGGTTCTTTATTTTTGGGTTGGTTTTGCTGGTAATCATAGACTTAGGACTTAGGACTTGGGACTTGGGACTTAGGACTTGAGACTTAGGACTTGAGACTTAGGACTTGAGACTTAGGACTTAGGACTTGAGACTTAGGACTTGAGACTTAGGACTTAGGATTTGGAACTTAGGATTTGGGACTTGGGACATAAGGAACGTCCTCCGTCTTCCGTCCTTTGTCCTCCGTCTTTAATCCTATGTTTTTTGTCCTTTGTCATTTTCGAGATAAGAAATAAAGGCACCAATAGCATTGGAAAGTGATTTGCATTTTTTGTTTAGCTCCAATGCTGTTTCTTCGGAACAATAACCGAGTTTCGGGCATAGATACACCATGTTTCTTACTTCGTTGCAACTGCCACGAGCAATTCTTAAGTAACGAATCATCGTTCTGTCTGAGTTGTATCCACTACCCTCAGCAATGTTGTTGGAAATGGAAATGGAAGCACGTTGAATTTGGTCACGAAAGCCATAATCCTTATTGTCCTTTTGCAAAGCGTAAATTGCTAATGCAATGTCTTGTGCATCTTGCCATATCCTTAATTCCTCAAAAGGGCGCATAATGTTTTATATTAAAATGTTAATTATCAAAGTTTTGTTCTTTATTATCCATCCCCTTTCCTCTGTCCTTCGTCCTCAGTCCTTTGTCCTCATCTGCGACAACACCAATCCCACCACGACCACCAAAATGCCAATGATCTTGTTCGCCGTCAACGCTTCGTGGATGATGAAATAACTGAAAATGGCCGTGAACACGGGAATCAGGTTGGAATAGACGTTGGCTCTCGATGCGCCTAACTTGCTGAAAGTGAACGCCCACAAAGCGTAGGCAACGGAACTGCAAAACACGCCAAGGCAAACCAATGGCACGATGTAGCCTCCCACATTGGCAAAATTGGACGGCTCGAATCGCTCAATGATGAACACCACTGGAATGAAGTAAATCATCCCGATGATGTTTTGCATCCAAGTGATAGTCAGCGGTTTGTAGAGTTTGGTCAGTTTGATGAGCGCGATGGAATAGCCCACGGCCACCACTACGGCTCCAAATAGGAAAAGGATGCCTTTGGGAGAGGCAGTAAACTCAAGGTTTTTGTTGAGTAGCAGCACGATAACGCCGACAAAAGAGGTGATGAAACCCACGATGTTCATCGGCGTGAGTCTCTCTTTCAGGAAGATACGCGCCGCGATGGGCGTCACCAAGGGAATCATGGCGATGATGCCCGAACCGATGATGGGGGAGGTGTTTTTCAACCCGTAGCCCTCGAAAATGAAGTAGAGGAACGGTTCGAACATGGCAGCCAAAGCGAAAAGTCCCAAGTGTTCTTTCTTGACTTTCTCGTTGAGGCGAAACACGAAAAGAATCGCGGTGAGGAAGATGGTGGCCACCACAAGGCGCAGGAAAATGGTCGCCGTAGGGTTCAGGTTTTCATACACTTGTGTGGACCATACAAACGACATCCCCCAAAAAATCATGGCAACAATGCCGGCCAAATGAACAATGTAGTTTCGGTTTTTCATGCGGCAAAATTACGGTTTTTTGAGATTGTTTTCCCGAATTGGAACATTTCGGCAAGATATTTGTAGTAAATTTGCAGCGTCAAATGAAAATCAAATCTAAGTTTAATAATTAAAAATCTCTAAAAATGAAAAAGTTAAGTGTTATCTGCATGACGGTTTTGGCAGTTGCTTTTTTGGCTTCGTGCCGTGGTCCGATGGGACCGATGGGTCCACAAGGCCCTCAAGGCCCAGCCGGAAATGATGGCAATGCCAATGTGGCCTCCTCCACCGTAACGGTTCGCTCCGCCGATTGGCAATGGGTGAATAACTGCCAATGGATGGTGGAAATCGACTATCCGGCCATCAACAACAATGTGTACAATTATGGCGCGGTGCTCGTTTACATGGATGTGGACGGTGCCTGGAGCCAAGTGCCGCTGACCTATTACTATGAGGATGTGACCCAAGAGGGCGAAACCATCAATTGCGCGGCCTCCATTGAAGTTGCAACGCTGAACGATGGCGGAGTGCGCCTGTTCTGGACCGAAAGCGATTTCTTTGATGGCGCTCGTCCTGGAAACCACGATTTCAAGATTGTGGCCATTGAAGCCTCGGTTTACAGCCACCGCAGCGACGTGGACTACAGCAACTACGAGGCCGTGAAGACCGCTTTCCAATTGGCTGACTGATTGGGAATCAAGAGAATCAATCACATGAAGACTCGTCCAAAAGACGGGTCTTTTTTTGTTTCACGCAGAATCCGCAGAATCGCAAAGCGGAGTAAATTTATTGTCCGGTAGGTTTCCCATAGTTCTGCGATTTCTGCGTGAGAAAAATACTGCATGAGATATTATCGCATCACCAGCGAAAACCACATGAACCCGACATAGCCTAAAGTGAGCAAAGCTCCTTCCCAACGGGAGATTTTGCGGCCTTTGCCCGTGAAGACGAACATCAGCATGAGGATGTTGGCGGCGAAGAGAATCATCAATTGCTTGTTCATCATCGGGTCGAAAGGCAACGGCGTGATGAGCGCACTGATGCCCAACACCATGAAAATATTCAAAATATTGGAACCTAATACATTGCCGATGGCAATGCCTGAGTTTTTCTTCAGCGCGGCCACAATGGAAGTGATGAGTTCGGGAAGGGAAGTTGCAGTAGCCACCACAGTCAATCCGATGGTGCTTTCGCTCATGCCCCATTGTTTGGCCAAGATTTGTGCATTGCGGGAAACCAATTCTCCGCCAATGTAAAGTCCTATAATTCCAGCAATTAACGCAAGAATGGTTTTGCCCCACGGCATGGCTTCCTGAATGTCTTCGGTTTCCTCTTGTGGATTGTTTTTCAGCATGGTCAGCAGCAGGTAGGCGAAACCCATCAGCAACAGTGCGAGGCCTTCCATCCAGTTGATTGTGCGTGCTTGTCCCGTGAAGAAATAATTGGCCATCAGGGTGATGGCAAGGGTGGCCAAAAAACCGGCAGGGATGTCGCGGCGGATGGAAACTCGGCTCACGTCGATGGGCCAGATGAGCGAGCTCACGCCCAAAATGAGCAAAATGTTCATTGTGTTGCTCCCGATGATGTTGCCGATGGCCAAGCCCGGACTGCCTTTGATGCACGAGAACACATTCACAATCATTTCAGGCAACGAAGTGCCGAAAGCCACGATGGTCAGGCCGATGATGAGTGGCGACAATTTCGCACGAATGCCTACGCTGGTGGCCCCATTGACGAGCCAATTCGCACCCAAAATGAGGGCGACAAAACCGATGGCGAGTAGTAATAAAGGTATTAAAGAAGTCATATCACTCGTTGGCGGAATTAAAGTAGCGCATATTTAATTTGACCAATAGGTTTGTTGTTTGTTTTGTTGATGTATTGTAACACGGTAAACGCGCTGATTTTA
>ONKQ01000122.1 GCA_900318465.1 uncultured Bacteroidales bacterium | reverse complement strand
TCGATGGGGTTCACCTTGTGGGGCATCGCCGACGAGCCGACCTCGCCCGCCTTGATCTTCTGCTTGAAGTATTCCATCGACACATAGAGCCAGATGTCGCGCGAGAGGTCGATCAGGATGGTGTTGATGCGGCGCAGGGCATCGAAATAGGCGGCCATGTAGTCGTAGTGCTCGATCTGCGTAGTGGTCTGCTGGCGCTTGAGTTTCAGACTCTTCTCCACGAACTTCTTCGCAAAGGTTGGCCAGTCGATGTCGGGGTAGGCCACCTTGTGGGCGTTCATGTTGCCCGTGGCGCCACCGAACTTGGCTGTGAAAGGCACGCTGTTGAGCATCTTCAGCTGGTCGTTGAGGCGCTCCACGAAGACATAGATCTCCTTGCCCAGATGTGTGGGGCTGGCGGGCTGACCGTGGGTCTTGGCCAGCATTGGGATGTCGCGCCATTCCTCGGCCATGCCTTTCAGCTTGTCGATGAGGTCTTCCAAGGCGGGCTTCACCACCAGTTTGTGTGCCTCCATCATCGAGAGCGGCACGGCGGTGTTGTTGATGTCCTGCGAGGTGAGGCCGAAGTGCAGAAACTCCTTGAATTCAGTCAGGCCGAGTTCGTCGAAGCGGCGTTTCAGGAAGTATTCCACAGCTTTCACATCATGGTTGGTCTCTTTTTCTATCTCCTTGATTTCCAAAGCGTCTTCCGTTTGGAATTCCTCGTAAATGGCGCGGAGGTCGTCGTAGTCGCCGTTGAACTTTTCGAGTTGCGGCAAGGGCAGCTCGCACAAGGCGATGTAATACTCCACTTCGACCATCACGCGGTAGCGGATGAGGGCAAATTCACTGAAAAAGTCGTCCAATTCAACGGTCTTGGAACGGTAGCGCCCGTCGACGGGCGATATTGCGGTTAATGGATTGAGGTTCATGGTATGTGATTATATGAAAAGTATCGCAAAAATAGGGATTTTTGCGATACTTTCTTTTATCAGTCCAAAAAATGTTGTTTCGGGTCTGCTTTGGCTAATTGTTCTTTAGCGTTTCAGAATGATAAGCACTCACAAATATATCTCTAAGTAGTATACCCATTGTGTTTTTGAATGAACGGTGTAGATGTACTTTCTTTTGCCAAACCATCTTCGAAATACATCATTTTTGTATTTATGAGCACTCTCTATGTCTGTATTATTATATGCGTCTAATCTTCCGATATAAGCATACTCATTGATTTGAAATTGAAAACCGTCATTATGGCTAATTCCTTCTACTATTTGAGTTTGTATCTTGCTGTTTTCGAAATATAAAGTGTCTTGATGGGTGCGTTTATCGGTCTTTATTTGGAAAGTGCTTTCTTGTTCAATGATAGTGTCGGTTAGATAGTTTTCAACCAAAGGGCTCTTTATTTTAATATTGAGTTCTGTGCACTTATAGTTGCCCAAGAATATTTTGATATAACTACCATTGAGGTCAATAGGTATTGAAATATAGTCTGGCAAATCCTGCTCTAACTGGTAGTGGTATATTCCATTTGTGTGATGATCGTATGGAACGGAAATTTCGTCATAAAAAACATCGCCAGTAAGATTGCCGCATTTGATGGGTAGGGATTCGCTTTCGGTATCATCCTGGTATTCGATGGTAATCTCGAATACTTTTGCTTGCCCTCCTGCTTTTCTCAATCTATCTTCCCATTGTTTACTGTCTGAATAATAGTATATCCCTTCACCAAGTGAAGTGCCAAACCAAATCGTGTAGTTGATGCTATCTAGTCTTTGATAACAAAATACTTCTCCGTCAATTTCTAAAACTGATACTACCGTACTGTCATTTTGAAAATCCAAAAACTCATATTTCGAACCAATATAGTTTATCTGATCGGGAAGATGCCCGCTGTCTTTTTTATATTTCTCTATTCTTTCGATTATCAAGTTTCCTGTTTTCTTGTTCTTTTCTATGTATGATAAACAAGATGGAAGGCAAAACAGAAGAAAAAGCAGGGTTAGTAATGGTAATCTTTTCATGGTTGGATGTTTATTTGTGGCGAATATTTATTCTCTATTCTATTCGGTGTTCAATGACTATACTATCCCCTGTAATCTTTGGGTCAGGATGGTATTTGAGATTGATTTTGTGTTCGTACCATTCGTTTTCGTAAAGATAATCTATGGTATCTTTAAGTATAAGGGTGTTGTAACGAGCTGCGCCATTTTCAATCTCGAATGTACATTCTCCATCTACTACACCCATTATGTGAATTGATACACTTGAAGTCCAAGTCGTTGTGTCGGATGCAGATAATATGATATTATATGGCCGTGAAACATCTTTTATCACATATCTATCCATGCTGTGATTATAGGAACACGAATTCAATATGGCAACAAATACGGCGAGAATATATACCAGTTTCTTGCTCATGTTTTTCCTTTGGAGTGAAAAAAAGTATCGCAAAGGTAGGGAACTTTTGCGATACTTTTTCTTTTTGGCTTGAAAAGCTGTTTTTGTTTAAGCAAAAATCAAAAGCAAAATAATGGCGAGAATCATAAGAAAGATAAAGCTCACACCATGTACGCCTTCACGGTTCTCGGTTTTTGGGAAGATTTTGGTTCGATAGGCGAGAAATCTCGTGATGAAATAAACCGCTGTTATTAGAGCAACAATGATTAAAATCACCAAAAGGCTTTCTTCCCATTCGAAAGGTTCTTTCTCGATAAGCCATGTGAGAATGTGCGAGGCATACAAGGCTGCAGCGTATGTAGCCGTAGTTACGAAAAACTTCGCTATGGAGCCTTCCTCATTACTAAAGACGTGAGCATCTTTCAGTTTACCCATCTTTTAAGCTTGTTCTAACTTGTCATTCGAGCCCAAGACGTTGATAATCTTGTGTTCATAGAGCTTCTTCATGCTGTCACGGGCGGGACCGAGGTATTTGCGCGGGTCAAACTCGGCGGGCTTTTCGGCGAAGGTCTTGCGGATGGCGGCGGTCATGGCCAGACGGCTGTCGCTGTCGATGTTGATCTTGCAGACGGCGCTCTTGGCGGCCTTGCGCAGTTGCTCCTC
>ONKQ01000050.1 GCA_900318465.1 uncultured Bacteroidales bacterium | reverse complement strand
GCCTTGTCCATACTTTTTCTTGTTGCCAACTTTTCAAAATATTGTTTTTCAATGATTTGAAAAATAGCAGAAAAACGGCTTGTCCCTATTTTTTTTGACGATACGCAATCTGTTTTCATCCCTCCAAAGGTATTTTCATTCCTTAATCCACTTCCCCATTTCCACCAAGGTCCCTGAACCATCAATTGTTATATTTTTGATAATCAGTGTATCATACTATCACTCCTATTGCGTCAATAGTAACCGTTTGACCGTCCTCCCCCTCGCTGTGGCGATTTCCACCGAATAAACGCCTTTCGGCAACGAACCGATTTCTAAAACAACGAGGCTTTCTGATTCGCAAACACGCTCTAAAGCCACCTGTCCAAGGCTGTTTATCACTCGGATTTGGTTGATTTGTGTGCCTACAATACTCACCTGTGAATGGGCGGGATTGGGGAAAAGTTGTATCTCGGTCGTTTTGTTTTCTTCCACATCAAACCCTGATGCATTGACGGTAATGCTGAAAACTGAGTCACATTCCACGCCAGTTCGGGCGGTGAGGATGCCTTGCCCAAGGGTAGTTGCCTCAAGGTCACAATGATAGCCGTCGTTGGAAGGTGTGATTTGCCATTCGGGGCGGCTGCACGTCCAAGTCAAGGTGCCGGGCGCGATGGTCAGGGAATCGGGGACGGCATAGCTATAGATGCCTTCCGCAACCACCCATTCAGGACCTTGCAAGGCTGAAACGTAATTGTGTTTGATGGTAAGGTTCAAGATGGCCGTGCTGTCGCAGCCGTGAATGCTTTGTCCGAGGTATTCGTAAACTCCTGACTCCATGTAGGTTTGGCCGTTCCAATCAAACTTTTCGCAGTGTGTTTCATCGATTTCTGTTGTATAATCCTCATAGACAACAAGATGCAATGTAACAATGCTGTCGCAGCCAGAAATGGACGGCAGGGTGTCTGTGTAAACACCCGTTTGCTCCAAAAGTTGCCCATGCCAAAGGTAAGGCTCGCTTTGGCAAGTGGCAGCCTCCTCCGATGAGGAAAACGACCTTGTTTCGATGGTGGTGGTCAGGAAGAGCGAATCTTGGGCGCGATGGGGATTGCGCAACACATTCACGACCTCGTAAACGCCATCTTCGGCGTAGGTGTGCAAGGCATTGGCACCATGAGCCGAAGTGCCGTCGCCAAAATACCAAACTACATCGTCGTAATTCCACTCGGTAACGGTACTGAAATCGATGCTATGGTTGGTGCAAAAATATTGGTTTTCAGGGATTTCCTGATATGGTGTCTTGTCGATGGTCATGTCGTAGGTGAAATTCGACATGAAACTGTGCGCCTCAAGGAAAACGCCCGAGTCCCAGTCGGGGTCGCCCACGTCGCAAATGCCCATTTTGATATGGTATTCCGTGAAGGGTTCCACCCTGAAACTCACGGTCAACACTGTCGTAAAACCGTCAAACTGAATGGTTTGTCCGCCTGCATTGTTCACGAAATATTCCGAATTGTGCTGGGTATAGACGCTGTTGATGCTCACTGTTTCGTCAGTGCCTGGGATTAGGGCCATGTTCTGGTTTTCGTAGTAGCCGCCTTCAGGGTTGATGCCCGTGACGAAAAAGCCAAAAACATCGTTGTAATACGAACCAACCCACTCCAAATATTCCTCCGAGGCAAACACATAGTTGAACGAAACCTCTTTGTCCCAAGGCACAAAGTCGAACTCAAGCACGGCCATGTCAAAGACCGAATCTGGAGCATAAGAAATGGCTTCGAGGGTTTCGTCGATGTATTCTCCACAAGTGGTTCGCACGATTTTGTCGTCGCGATCATTCGGCCCGACTGCAACCGAAACGCCACCCGTGGCAAGGATAAGTCCCGCCTCGATGCCCAAGTTGGTCGGGCTGTTGCCTGTATCAAAGTAGCCGATGCTGTTGCAGTCGATGATGTCCGACGAGCCGTTGAAGCGGACGTTGGAAACCGTCACGCCGCTTTCGAGCAGCACGTTACGCACCAACCATTCGGGGGTGCATTGCTGGATGGAGTCAGCCGAGGTGACGATGAGTTGCGCTTGCGCTGATGTTGCGCACAGGGCGATGAGGATGGTGATTAGTTTCTTCATGGTGTTTTGGGTTTTATTCTCAATTATCTACTTATAACTAATTGTTTTATAGTACGATAGCTCGATGCAACGACTTCAATAATATAAATGCCTATCGGCAATTCCGTTAAGTCAAGCGTCATAGAGTCAGCGGGCTCACAAGCCTTTTCCATGACCACTTGCCCGTAGCAGTTCGTCAGCCGGACAGAAGTGATGTTTTGGCCTTTGATGCTCACTTTCGAGTTGACTGGATTGGGAAATAAGTTACATTCTTTGGTATAGTCGTGGCTTTCCACACTTTCATAGCCCGCGTGAATTATGGTGCTCACATAGCCAGCCAAGACGCGCCGCCCTTGTGCGTCGGTTCTGAACACCTCGCAAGTCACGGGATAGTTGCCTTGTGTGGAATAGGTATGCCAAGCCTCCGTGTCGGTGAGGATTTCCGTCATGCCGTCGCCGTATGTCCAATGAGCCTCGGTCATCTCATAATTCAAGTGTAAATCGAGGTTCAAAGGTTCATTCAGGTCAAAATAGAAGCCATCGGGGTGAAGCCATTCGCTTGTGTCGTTCACCGTCAGCGCGGTTGTGTGCATCGCCGCGTCAAGGAAATAGGAATAGGCTTCGGCACCACCCATGCCATAAACATGAGCCACAAAGTAGCCTTCCGTATTCTCCAAGATGTGTGTCGTGTCGGCAATTTGGAATCTCGCGTAGGCATATTCGGGCTTACTTGCCACCACTTCAAAAAGGTCGTCAATAGGCTCGCCATCAAGTTGCATCCCTGATACTGAAGCGGTTTCGGTCACTATGTTGAGATAATGCCATTTTGAAATGAGGGTATTGTGGGCGCAAAACAGGGCGCGATTTGTTTGCTGCTCCATCGGGAGTATGGTGGCCATAGCGGGGTCGCCTATAGCACCTGGAATATCGTCGTGGCCATAAAAGAACTTGCCGACGATGGCGGGTTCAGAGGTTTCGAGATAGATGGCGGGATAGTCGTCGGTAAGTTCAAAAACGAAGGACTGCCCTGCGTTGAGGGTACGCACCAAAGTGCCGTCCCTGCGCACCTCGCAATGGTCTTTCATGGCAGTAACGCGCACATAATCAACAGGGCGGCGAAGGGATTGCGTCACCACAAAATGGCGGCCCAAAGTGGACGCAGGCAGCATCACTTCTTCAGCATGGTCGATGTAGGGCGTGTTGAAATAAGGTACGCCCAAGCCTCGGTTGCCTGCAAACACGGCGATGGGGTTCCCGTCGCGGGAGGTCACGCGCGTTCCTGAAAAATTGCACAAATGCTCCGATTGCAACTGATAGATCTGCCCTGCATTTAAGGTCACCGAAAGAGGCTGGTTGGCCTGATGGTGGTTCATCGTTTCGCAACTCAACTGAAAATCCACGGTGGTGTTGTCCTCTGTGGCGACGACGGACAAAACAGAGCGCACAAAATCATACGTTCCAAAATTCTCGTAGGTCTGCACCAGATATTCGCTGCCCAATGTATTGGTTGGCAAGGCTTTGGATGTATCGAAACAGGCCCCTTCGTAATTGGCCACGACTACGGAAACAGGCTGTTTGGCCGTCACATGCAGGCCGATGTTGAGCACCGTATCCGAAAGGTGCATCTCAAAAGCCTGTTCTAATGGAATGGGAATATAGACGCTACATCCGGCCTCCACCGAAAAGTCTTCCTGCCAGCCCGTGTTGGGGTTTGTCACGCTTCCCGTAGTTGACTCGTTGGCACTAATCCACAGGGCAGGCTCAGGGATTTCGCCTTCTCTGCTATTGGGCAGCAGTGTCACCCAAAAATCGCGCCCAGTAGTGACTTGTGCAAACGCAGACGCCGATTCCAATAACAGGAGCGCAAATAGGGTGTAAATTCTTAGTCTTGCTTTTTCCATAGTGATAAGAATTGGTATTTGCGTCCAAAATTATAGCAAAAAACAACGCCATTTGCAAAAATCACACACACATTTCACACACATTTTGCGCGTTTTTGCCGCACAAAAGACACTTTTTCCCGAAAATTGGGCGTTTTTGACAAAAAAGAGAAAGGGGAATCCCTCGGCAATCATTCAAACAATTGATCCATTTCCACCTCGTTTTGGACGATGCCCGCGTATTTGGTGCGCTTCAATCCGTATGTGGTCACCATGGTCAGATACAAGGTTTTCTTGGTGTGCGTCACGTCGGCGAAAAAGCCCATCCTCTCGCGCAGGTGTTCCGCATAATCCTTCGTGATTTCGAAAGAGTGTGTGCTAAACTTCATCTCACACAAGTTTATTATTCCGTCGGCGCGGTCAATGATCAAATCGATTTGGGCGGTCTGTTCTTCCGTGCGGCCATACCATGAGTAAACATCGTTGGAGATGACCGAGATGCCCAAGGCTTTCCTGAGTTGCGGAAGATGGCAAAGACATACCTGCTCAAAAGCATAACCTAACCATGCCTTTTTAGCTCCGCTTTCCATTCGGCTCCAAGCGTTAGGGTTGGCACCTTGATAGCCACTGACGAAGCGCAGATAAAACAAGGTGTACAAATCCGTCAGTTGGTAGAGCATCCCTTTCTGTTTTTTCCCGAAGGGGCTATATTTCCTCAAGAAGTCGCAATGGCAAAGGTTGTCCAATATGACGGTGAGGCGTCCGTTGTCCGTGATTTTCAGGTCGTCGACCAACTCCTGCCGGGTCATGCCTTTCATTTTCTTGGCCAGCGTTTCAACAACCCGCTTGTAGCCCAACGCATCATTGAACAGGGAACGGAAAAGGAAGTCGTATTCCATCTTCAACTCCGCATCTTCCGAAAAGAACAGTCGGTCAATGTTTTGGTCAACACTTTGGTCGGGACGCAACATGCTGAGATAAAACGGAGTGCCGCCCATGGCCATATAGCATTGCAAGATGAGGAACCTGTCCCATTGGAACCCTTGCCGTTTCAGATAGGATTCGGTTTCTTCAAGCGTAAACGGACGAAGTTTGATGCGTCTTGTCACACGGTTGTGCAAACCGCCTTTGTCACCCAACAGTTTGTTGGTCATCCATGTGGTCGACGACCCGCATACGATAAGTTTCAGTCCTTTTTGGTCAGCCGCCCACATGTTCCAAAACGACTCCAAGGCGCGGATGAAATTGGAGTGTGGAGCGTCGTGCCAAGGCAACTCATCGATGAACACAATCCGCTTTCCCCTTTTCTTTTCGAGCAACCTCCTGAGCATGGCAAACGCCTCAAACCAGTTTTTCAGCCTTGGCACCTCCGTGGCTCCGCTTGCCAACAATTGTTCGCGGAAATTTTCCAATTGATCTTCGTTGCTGAGATTGTATATGCCAGAAGTATAGAAATCAAACTGGTTTTTGAAATACTGCTTGATTAAGTAAGTTTTTCCAACGCGGCGACGGCCATAAACAGCGATAAACTCCGCTTTGTCTGAAGCCACACAGGTTCTCAAAATATCTTGTTCTTCATGCCGTCCAATAATGGTTTTCGTATAGGCCATATTATTGTGTTTTAATTGGATGCAAAATTACAAAATATCTTCAACCCTTGCGAAATCTCGAAAAAAAAAACCACTTTTCGCAACCCATTAGCCCTCTTTCAGCATGTTTTTCAGGCAAGCCGAAAGGCTCTCTTCGGTACCGAGGGTTTTCTTGATTTTCGTGATGCGGTTGGTGAACGAGTTGTATTTCACGCCTTGCAGCACGGCCATCTCGGCATGGCTTAAGCCTGTCAGGGCAAGGCAGCAGGCATTGAGATCGGCGGGGCTGAGGTCGGGGTAGCGTGCAGCCAAACGGGTGGCGAAACCGCCAAACGCTGCGTCCACGGCATCCTTTAAGGCTGCAAAGTCGGCCTGGCTCAAGGCCAAATGGGAAAAATCCTCCACATTCTTCGAGGAAATCTTGGGGGCATCGTTAGCCAACCGTTGACGGATGCGCACGAAAATGTCCGACTGCTCAAACTGCGTCCAACCCGCCGCGAAAGAAGCATTGCGCCTTCTTCTCCGCTTGACGATTGCCGCAACAACGATGGCCAACATCACCAAAGCGAACCCGCTCCAAAGCAAGGCGGCCATCCGTTTCCGCAAGGCCTTTTCCTCCCGCAAAGCCTGCAATTGCGCATCGCGTTCCGCCTTGAACTGCTCGTATTGCTTTACGGCCAACATCCCGTCACTCACCCGCTCCGATTCGGCTTGCACATAGGTTGGGCTGAAAACATGGAACATCGCCGCGCTGTCGGGTTGGTTCTCCTCTTCGTAAATCTGCCCCAACAGCGACATGACGGCGCCGCGTTTCACATCATCGAAATCGGCCTCCATCACCTTCAGTAGATACGGCTTCGCCGCTGCATGGAAATTGGCGAAAAACAGGTTGATTCCAATGCCTATCGAATCGTTTTTGGTGTCCATACCGCGCCGTGCCTTGAAGTCGATAATTTGTTTCTGCACCATCACACAAGAGTCGATTTCTCCCTTGTCGTAATACAGACACGACAACAGGAATTGGGAACTGATATAATCCTCCACATCGCCTGAAACGGTGTCTATCAACGGCATCACACGGTTGAGATAAAACGAGGCGGAATCGCTTTCTTGGATGACTTCCAAAGCATTGGCCAATTGCAGGCTTGAGCGGATAATCCAAACGGTGTCGGAGATGGCAGTCTGATAACGCAAAGCCTGTCGCAGCGCGTCAATTTCAGCGTTATGTTCCATTTTTTGCCTGAAAACATCCGCCATCTGGAAATACGCCTTCGAGGTGAGTAGCATCTCGTCCTCCGTCATGTCCTCGGGCAGCCGTTCCAAACGGTTGGCCACGGCAAAGAAATGCGGAAGTGCCTCCATCAAACTGTCATTTTGAAGGCAAATGAAACCGCTATCATACTCGATTTGAGCATTTTGAAAGGCTTCGATTGAATGTCGTCTTGTTGTTTTGCCACAGGCGAGACAAAACAACAAGGCGAAAAACAATACTATCTGCCATGCGGCTTTCATGCAACAGAATCAGAGGGGAGTCAACTCAGAAAATATAATTGAACCCAACGAAAATCTTGACCTTTTCGCCGTCGCGCGGGTCAAGGGCGCGACCTGCATCTACGCCGAGAATCATGTTGCGGTTCATGATGATTTTGAAGCCAAGACCCGCGCTGGTATGGAAGCCTTCCTTGTCGCCGCTGTACAATTCAATATTCTCAATGTCAGCCTCTTTCAGTTCCTTTTCGCGGAAAGGCTGGATAATCATGCCCGCATCGAAGAAGGGCGATAAAGCCAGTTGCCAGTTTTGGTTGATGAACTTGAAATCAAGGAAATGCCAACGCAATTCGGCATTGCCCAACACGAAGCCGTCGCCGAGAACGCCGTTGCGATTCACGCCGCGCATGGTGACCACGCCGCCCAAACCTTCCGTGTACATCTTCTGGAAGAAAGGCGTATTGATGTTGTTGATCATGTACCACGGCACGTTGCCTGCAATCTTGTGCTGCACACCCAAGCGATAGGCAAAAGTCAGCTTGTCCTTATAAAGTGGAACATAATGCCGCCACATGAAGGTCTGTATCAAGCTGTTATAGCCGTTTCCATCGATAAAGT
Organism: uncultured Bacteroidales bacterium; assembly: GCA_900318465.1. Taxonomy (GTDB): domain Bacteria; phylum Bacteroidota; class Bacteroidia; order Bacteroidales; family F082; genus Limimorpha. The sequence continues at coordinate 29,537 of ONKQ01000050.1, read as the reverse complement.
CGGAAGAGCCGGTGAGGGTGTATTCGGCATAAATGCCCTTCGACGGGTCGCTGTTGTGGTCGCGGCTGTCGTAGTTGAGGCCGAGGCGCAGTTGGGCGATGTTGCCGCCGTTCTTCTCGTTTTCCTTGATGATGCCTGCGCTCACATAGTTCTCGTAAAGCGTCACTTGGCCCTCATAGCCGTCAAGGTTGATGCGGTCAGTCACCACATTGTAGTAAGCCAAACCAGCCACCCAGTTCAGATTGGGAACAAAGAACAGAGGACGTTGCATGGAGCCGACAAAACGGAGCGTGTTGCGTTTGATGAAATGGTAGCCATCCTTGTTAAAGTCTTCATACGGGTCGAAAACGCTGGCTTCGAAGCCGTTGAAGCCGAAAAACTCGAATTTCTTGGAATAATTGTAAGTGAGGTCAAAAAACAGTTTGGTGTCTTTAATCAAATAAGGCATGTCGGCATAGAAACGGAACACGCCAGAGCCTTTCGTGTAGCGCGAAACCTCCACATTGAACTTGTAGTTGTATCGCGGATAGCGTGTGCCATCGCCGAAGTTGAAGAAGTCGACGCAGGCACCGTATTGGAAGCCCAAGTCGCTGTCGAAGCCCACCACGGGCAGCGGGCCAATGTTCCAGCCCGTTTTGATGATTTCGCCTTTTTCGTTGTAAACCTTTTCTTTCTTGGCTTTCTTTGGCTTGTCTTGTGCAAAACCGCCCGCAGCCAACAGCAGGGCGAGCATCATTAATAAGGTCTTTTTCATGTTGAAATAGTTTTATGAGTTGCAAAAGTATGGTTTTTATCGTTTGTCGCCAAAAATAATCTATTTTTGCGCCACAATTGCGAATCATTCAATGTAGTTAATCCAAACGAAATGAACCTCCTCGAATTGTTGTTGATTGCCGTGGGGCTTTCCATGGATGCTTTTTCGGTGTCGATCTGCAAAGGCTTGACTACCAGAAAATTCTCCTTGCGCATGGCCTTGACTTGTGGCCTTTGGTTTGGCTTCTTTCAGGTCGTAATGCCCATCATTGGGTATTTTTTGGGCGAGCAATTTGAGGGCTTTGTTGATGCATACGCGCATTGGATTGCTTTCGGTTTGCTCATTTTGATAGGTGCCAACATGATTCGCGAAGCCGTTTGGGGCGAAAAGGAAGAAGGCGAAAGCAGCAACTCCCTCGATTTCAAGACCATGTTTCTTTTGGCTATTGCCACCAGCCTTGATGCTTTGGCGGTGGGTGTTTCGTTTGCTTGCATTCAGGTCAATATTTGGTTGGCAGTAATAATAATAGGTGTAACTACCTTCATATTCTCGGTTTTGGGCGTGAAAATCGGAAATGTGTTCGGCTCGAAATATGAGAAATCGGCTGGCATATTTGGTGGTATCATACTGATTCTCATAGGTTTGAAAATCTTTTTGGAGCATCTTGGAGCTTTTGCAGCGCAAAACGGTTCGGGATGTAGCGCAGCCCGGTAGCGCGCTTCGTTCGGGACGAAGAGGCCGCAAGTTCGAATCTTGTCATCCCGACTTTGAAAAACAGCTTGAATAGTCATTCGAGTTGTTTTTTTGTTTATTTTTGCAAGAAATAGTAAACTGCAATCAAACATCAAGTTTTAATCCTATGGAAAAAAAATCTTATGCGTTGTTCTTCAGAATTTTAGTAGTCATCTTTTTGTCGATTTGTATGGTTTTTCCTGTTATGATAGGTTGTAAGAAAACCCCAGTCGACCCTACACCAGAACCCGATGAGCCTGAACCGACATGGCTTTCACCATTGGTGCTTATGCCCGATACTGTGTTTTTCAATGGCAATGAGACCAAAACGTTGCTTATGACCTTGAGAGACAGTTTTATGTTTACCGAAGATCCAGAGTATTACATTTATAGTCCTTACACTTATGAGTGGCTTGACGTACATCCCACTTCAGGAGTAATCAGAAAAGGTGACACAGTCCGGTTGGAACTGACTGCACATTTGGACAGTGTGCTATTCGAACCATACATAAACGAATTGTATGCAGAGTTGGAATATTATGATCCAGCAGCTACAGTGGCTTTTGCAACTTTAGTCTACCAACCCATCGACCAACTGCTGTTTAGTTTTCCCGACACAGTTTACTTTCCCTATGGGCATGACGATGTCACCTTTACCATCAAAAACGACGGCAATGTGGACTTTGACGCATCCATCGCCCCATCTTCTAACGCAGTAAATCTATCAGAATCAGCTATTACCGTGCTAATTGGGGAGCAAAAGGAAGTTTCCATCCATATCGACAGGGAAAACTTGATGGATGAAAACAATCCCTTCCTCAATGTGACGATAGGCGGACAAACCCATACAGTATTACTGATGATTGAGAAGAAACAAATGTTGCCCAACGAGGTGATTGATGCGGAATATTCAAAGGCAATGGATTTCATGGTCTACGTGGCAGCTGATGCCACACTCAACATCTATCATCCTGATACCAAGGCTATTGACGTTGTCCAACTCCCCTATTATCCCAACTGTGTATCGGTGTCTGCTGATGGCACCAAAGCTGTTGTCGGACACGATGCCCATGTCTCTTGTGTTGATTTGCAAACAAAAACGGTGATTTCCACAAACGAAATTTCATGTGATGCTTTCGACATCGTTTTGGGCAACAACGGTTGGGCATACGCTTTTCCACGGCGAGACCAATGGTGCCATATTCATTGCATCAACATGGCAACCTCGAATCAAACAGAGGTGCAGCATACTGGGTACTTGATTCGTTCCGGGACTCACGCCAAAATGCATCCTTCCGGAAAATACATTTATGGTGCTGATTATAGCATTAGTCCGAATAGGATTGAAAAATACGACATCCAAAACGACACAGCATCACATATCTACAACACAGGTGGTTACAATTATAATAATTTGTGGATTACAGAGAATGGGGATCGACTTGTCACTTATGGAGGAGATGTGATGAAACTCTCCGAAATCCAAAGTGAAGACATCATTAATGTAGGGAAACTTCAATCTGTCTCACATATCGAATGCCTTGATCATTCCGAAGCATCGGGAAGATTCTTTGCCCTGTCCCAAACAGATTACGCCAACTTCGGAATCAGACCCATCTTGCCCTACGTTTATGTGCTTGATGCCGCCAATCTTGCCTATCTGAATAAAATCAGATTGGAAGATTACATGATACCTACTCTTGATGCGCAACCCAACATTTACACCGTTGAGCCGTTCTTCGTATTTGCCAATTCCAACGGCAACGAAATCTACGTCCTTACCAAATCCATTGATTCTGGTTTGGTGAATGATTGGGCGGTGCAAACTGTAAGAAATTATTAGTTAAATAGATGAAAAACAACATCGAAATCATGGCTCCCGTTGGCTCGTATGAAGCCTTGGCAGCCGCCATACAAGCCGGTGCGGGAAGCGTTTATTTCGGCATCGGCAAACTCAACATGCGCTCGCGCTCGGCAAAAAACTTCACCCTTGACGACCTGCGCCAACTCGCCGAAACCTGCAACGAAAACGGCGTAAAGAGCTATGTCACAGTGAATACTGTGATTTACGACGAGGAAATGGAGGAAATGCACCAATTGCTTGACGCGATTAAGGCTAACGGCATTTCGGCCATTATTGCCTCCGACCAAAGCGTCATCCAATATGCCCGGCAAATTGGCGTTGAGGTACACATGTCCACGCAATGCAACATCACCAATTTGGAAGCCGTGCGCTATTATTCGCAGTTCGCGGATGTGATGGTGACCGCACGAGAGTTGAATATCGACCAAGTTCGTTATATCACCGAACAAATTGAAAAACAGCAGATTCGCGGCCCGAAGGGAGAATTGGTGCGCATCGAGGTGTTTTGCCACGGGGCTTTGTGCATGGCCATTTCGGGCAAGTGCAACCTCAGCCAAGACCTGTTCAATTCTTCCTCCAACCGTGGCGCTTGTTTGCAACTCTGTCGTCGTGGCTACGATGTGCGCGAGCGCGAGGACGGCTACGAATTAGCCCTTGACAATGAATACATTATGTCGCCGAAAGACCTCTGCACCTTGCCTTTCTTGGACAGAGTTTTGGACGCAGGAGTGGAAGTATTGAAAATCGAAGGACGTGGCCGCTCGCCGGAATACACCAAAGTGACTGTGGCGGTCTACAGCGAGGCCGTGAAAGCCATCCAGGAAGGCACTTTCACCCAAGACAAGATTGATGCGTGGATGGAACGCTTGCGCAGCGTTTACAACCGTGGCTTCTGGGACGGTTATTATTTGGGTCGGAGAACCTTCGAGTGGTCGAAGCAATACGGCTCACACGCCACCCAAAGCAAAGAGTATATCGGCCTGATTACCAACTACTACAGCAAGTTGGGCGTGGCCGAAATCCGAATGGACAGCCACGACCTCAAACTTGGCGAACAAATCATGATTATCGGCCCGACGACAGGCGTTTATGAAGACACACTCAGCGAAATCCGCGTCGACTTGGGCTCTGTCGAGCAGACCGTCAAGGGCGAGTATTGTTCCATTCCCGTGAAGTCGCTGGTCAGAAGAGGCGACAAGGTGTATAAAATAATAACCGTGTTTTAGCGTTAAAGTGATAGCAAAACCCGTCAAATTCGCCGTTATGCAACTCAACATCGTCAACACCTCAAACAATCCCCTGCCTGCCTACGAGACCAAAAACTCGGCCGGTATGGACCTCCGCGCCTTCCTGCCCGAAGGCCCGATAACGCTTGAACCTATGCAACGCGGCCTCGTGCCGACGGGTCTCTATATGGAAATCCCAGAAGGCTACGAAGGCCAAGTGCGGCCCCGCAGCGGTCTCGCGCTCAAAAGCGGCATCACCGTCTTGAACTCGCCCGGCACCATCGATGCCGACTATCGCGGGCAGATTTGCGTCATACTTATCAACCTGTCCGACAAGCCTTTCGTCATCAATAGTGGCGACCGTATCGCGCAGATGGTCATTGCCAAATGCGAACAAGTTAAACCTGTTCAAGTGGAAGTTTTATCGGAAACAGAGCGCGGCGCGGGAGGTTTTGGACATACGGGGAAGAGTTGAGAGTTAATAGTTGAAAGTTGAAAGTTGAGAGTTGAAAGTTTATAGTTATCAGTTATGAGATATAAAGTTTTATTGTTTCTGGTTTTGGGTTGCTCGATGTGGTGCTTTGCCCAAACGATGGAATCGGAGTATAACGGCAAGCCCGACAAACGCAAAAACGCCACCTATTTCTCCAACGGCCTCCAAAGCAAGTACCGCGAGGACACCGAGGGTGCCATTCGCAACTTTGAGCAGGCTTTGCGCTATATGCCCGACGATGCTGCCTCGATGTTCGAGTTGAGCGAACAATACTACAACGCCGGCCGCATGGAAGAGGCTTTCAAGATGATAAAGCAAGCCGCCAACCTCGACCCTGAGAACAAGTGGTACCAATTGCGCCTCGGCCAATTCTACCGCAATTTGGAGCAATATGACGATTTCATCAGCCTGTATGAGAGACTCGTCCAGAAATATCCCGACGACCTCGACATGCTTAGCGAGCTAATCGATGCCTATCTGATTACTGAGAATTACGACAAGGCCTTGGAAAAGATGAACCAATTGGAACAGCAGATTGGGCCAAACGAAATCATCACCGAGCAACGCCTCAACGTGCTCAAACGCCAAAACAACAGCAAAAAACTGATTGCAGAACTCGAAAAACTCATCTCGGAAAACCCTGAAAACGTGCGCTATTATTCCTTGCTCGCACAAGAATATTCCGCAATGGGCAAGGACAAGGAAGCCTTAAAAACCTACGAGAAAATCAAGGAAGTGAACCCAAACGACCCTTACATAAACGTCTCATTGTTGGAGTTTTACGAGAAAAACGGCGACAAGGAAAAGGCTTTCAACGAACTCCTGGCCACCATCCGAAACAAAAACCTCGACATTGCCACAAAAGCTAACATCTGGGACTATTGGATGGGGAAAAACGAAAAATCCAACGAAATCGACGAGCAGGCGCGGCAATGCGGCGAGGCCTTCATCGAAACCCATCCCGACAACAAATTGGGCTACCTTATCCTCGGCTCCTATTACATAGTGGAACAAAACGCCGTGAAATCCAAGGAGATATACCAACAAGTGTTGGACATTGACAGCACCGACTTCTACGGATGGCAAAACCTTGTCATCAGCGAGTCAAGACTGAACGAAAACGAGAATGTTCGCGAACACGCCATCAAGGCTTTGAAATACTACCCGATGCAGCCCGTTTTCTATTGGTATGCGGGCGTGGCCAGTGCCGTCCTGAAAATCAACGACGAGGCCATCAACTATTTGGAAAAAGGCCGACGCTATACCACCGACAAGATTCAGTTATCCAACTTCGACGCTTTCCTTGGCGACCTCTACCACGAGCAAGGCGACGAGGAGAAAGCCTTCGATGCCTACGAGCGCACCTTGCGCAACGACCCCGACAATGTGTTGGTTCTCAACAATTACGCCTATTATCTCGCCGTGAAAGGCCAAGACTTGGACAAGGCCTTGGAAATGTCAACCAAAGCCATCGCCGCCGAACCCGACAACCCAACTTATTTGGACACTCACGCTTGGGTGCTTTATATGAAGGGCGACTACAAGGAAGCCGAAAAGCAAATGAAAAAAGCCCTGAAACTGCTGAAAGAGCCTGACGAAACCTATACTAAGCATTATGAGGCGATTATGGATAAACTGAAAAAAATTGAGTAGTTTAAGAGATGGAACGAAAACTTTCTGCCATCATCTTAGATATTGACAATTCCCAAAAAAGTGCTAATTTTGCGGTTTGAATAGTTTTTATCCACAAAGAGCATGACAGCAGAACATGGTTTGACAGCAATTTCTCTGTTTTCTGGAGCCGGAGGTATGGATATCGGAGTGCAACAGGCGGGATTTGAAATCCTCGCCTGTGTCGAACTTGACAAACATTGTTGTGAAACGCTGAGAGAAAACATATCAAGAGGAGAAAGAGAAACCTTTGTTTATGAAGGAGATATAAAAGATATTTCCCCCCAACAAATTCTTGATGATTTAGGTTATAAATCGGGTGAAGTGGATTTACTTTTTGGTGGTCCTCCTTGTCAAGCCTTTTCTCAAATAGGAAAACAAAAATCTATGCTTGACGAGCGCGGTGTGCTGTTGTTCCAAATGATCAGGTATGCAAAAACCATACAACCACGAGCCTTGATGGTAGAACAAGTGAAGGGGCTTCTCAATGCAAAAGATTTAAACGGAAAGAGTGGAGGAGTTTTTGAACAATTCATAAAAGAGCTTGAAGCATTAGATTATGTTCCGAAATGGCGCGTCATGCTGGCTGCTGATTACGGAGTCGCACAATTGAGAGAAAGGGTTTTCATAGTTGCCACAAAAAAGCCTAATGGTTTCCAATTTCCTTTTCCAACACATTCCCAACCTTCTGAAACCATGAGTTTGTTTGGTCTGCTGCCTTATAGTACCGTCGGCGAAGTTATCAGTGGACTCGGACAACCAATATTAAAAGCAGAAACTGATATTATCCCTGATAACAGCCATTATGATGTGACACCTTGCCGCGACAGGGAACGCATACACGGAGTGCCAGAAGGGAAAAACTTATCTTCACAAACCCATCTTCCCAAAGAACAAATTGGTGGATTGACACAAAAAGACACAACCAAGTTTTTGCGTCTTGACCGCAATCGCCCATCAAACACCTTGCGTGGTGGAGAGATTTTTTTCCACCCAACTGAAGACAGATATTTAACGCCACGAGAATACATGAGAATACATGGTTACCCTGATAGTTATGTATTAAGAGGCCCTATTCGCGGTAGGACAGGAACCATAAAAAGTTTAGACCAACACCGACAGGTGGGGAACTCCGTGCCTCCGCCTCTTGCCAAAGCCGTAGCCATAAAAGTAAAGGAGATTATCTTATGCCAAAAATCTATGAATTGCTCGGATACCCGATAGATGACAACAGCCCTGCTGTAATCAAATCAAGGGAAAAAGCTTATTGCCCGTTTATTTCTGACAGATGTGACGGCGGCGGCAACCGTTTCATGTCGGAAATAGATTTGAGCAACCACGATGAATTGAAGAAATTGTTCCCAAATTTGGATAGCGTTCCTTCGGGCGTATGTTCCATTCAATTATCGGATGACACCGCTCCTTGGATTATTTGCCCTCGACGTTTATTGTATATGGGGAAGAAAGCTAATAAAAGCGTTTTGAAAGGAGAAACACAAACAAAACTTCTAGAAAAATGCGGCATCCCAAAAGGCATGGAGATTGGAATTTGGGCGGAATTAAAAGTAAAGTATATCTATGACAATGAAGATGATGACACTTCGGCTTTCGACTATACATTCGATTATGTGTTAATGCCTTTGGGAAAGGTAACAAAAGAAAGGGCGGTCGTAGATTCTGGTTTGGAATGGAGTGTTTTGGAAAAATATCTGCGTGATAGTGGACATACTTTTGCCAAGAGAAACGAAGACCTTTATATCGAAGATTTCCCTATAGGAAATCCTGTAATAGTAGAAGTTATGACTTCAAGCACTTCTGGCGGAAACAAGAAAAAAAGAAGCTGTATTCCACAAGCGTTTGAAGATTGTGTGTTAGGGAAGCCACATTTAGCACCCGGCATTAATTACCGACAAGTTTGGGCAAGAATGGCAAGTCAACTGATTGTCAAATCGCAAGCTGCTATGACTTGGGGCGGCAAAACAATTTGGGTTTTGCAAGACCTGCTTGCCGACTATATCTCTTCCAGCACTGCACTTGATTTACATAAGTTCATCGCAGAACATACTGATGAAGTAAATATCCTTGCTTTCTCATACGGGGACAATTATAAACATGTAAAGCCAAATCAAACTATTTCTTTGGGCAAAACTGTTCTATATTCTGGTCCGATAAGAGCCGACAATAATAATAGTCCTCAACCTTGTTTTCAAGACATTGTTTTAGCTTCGGTTTGTCCTCCACGCAATATTTTGATTGCAGCTTTAAGCAAAAAAACCATGGCAAACAGAATGATCGTATAAGACTGTTCGCAAAATATCAAAACTTGTTTTGAACTGAGGATGAGATACACCTCTATGAATAACCTAATAAAAATATCATTCCTCGCCCTGCTGCTCACGGCTTCCTCCTGCGCCTCACGCAAGAAAACCGTGGCACCTGCACCGCCGCAATCTTTTGAATGGCTCACCGCCAACATGGCCATCCAAGCCGAAGTCAACGGACAGTCTTTCAATGACTTATCAGGGCAACTCAGGATGAGGAAAGACAGCCTTGTCTGGGTCAGCGTGACCGCCACAATGGGTGTGGAAGTATTACGTGCCAAAATCAGCAACGATTCCATCTGGATTCTCAACCGCTTGGAAAAGACCTATTTGGCCGAGCATGTAGACAGCCTCGATCAGCAAATCGGACCTTTATTTGGTTTGAGACTACCGTTTGCGCAATTTGTGCTTTTGGACAATATCGAAGGCATTCCACCCGTTGAAAACCAAACGGTTGGGTGGAATCAATACGATTACTATACAGGAGATATTAAAGTTAAGCTAAAATACTCCAACATCAAATTGGACCAACCCACCACCTTTCCGCTGAAAATTACCAACAAGATGGAACGCATCCAATTGCCAATGAAACAATGAAGAAACCAGGTATCATATTATTTGACTCGGGACTCGAGACTTCGGGACATGAGACGTTCCTAAAAAGCTTCGCGTCTCGTGCCTCGCAGTCTCGCGTCAACTACATACGCATCTTATTGGCAGTTGTATGTGCAATAGTATTATCAGTTTCTCCAACATACGCTCAAAAGACGAAAGGCAAATCGAAGCAACAGTTGCAAAACGAAATCACCTCTTTACAGAAGGAGATTTCGACCGCCAACCAATTGCTGAAAAAGACCACAAAAGACAAGGAGATGACCCTCAACGAGGTCTCGCTGTTGGACAAGAAAATCAAGCAACGCGAGAACCTTATCAAAGCCTACAACGAACAAATCGCCATACTTGACAAAGAAATCAATGCCGGACGAAACAACATCAAAACCCTGAACTCCGATTTGAAGTCGCTGCGCAAGGAATACGCGAAGATGATTACTTTTGCCTACCGCAACCGCAGCCATTACGACCGTTTGGGCTTTGTTTTCGCTTCCAAAGACTTCAACCAAGCCTTCAGCCGCCTTCGCTACATCCGACAGTTCAACGATGCCCGAAAAATCAAGATGGATCAAATCACCGCCACCGAGCAACGCATTACTGGCGAAGTGGAAGCCAACCAACAAGCCCGCGAAGAACAAGCCGCCCTACTGAAAGACGAGAAGGCTCAGCAAGACGCCCTCAAAACCGAGAAAGAAGACCTCAACCTCCAGGTGGCCAAGCTGAAGAAAAAGGAAGGCAGCATACAGCAAGACATCACTAACAAGCAGAAGCAGGCCAAGAAGTTGCAAAAGGCCATCGACGACATCATCGCCGAGGAAATACGCAAGGCCAACGCCGAAGCCGAACGCAAACGCAAGGAAGCCGAAAAGCAAGCCAAAGAAAAAGGCAAGACCACCGCACCTGCACCCAAGGAAAAAGGAATGGCCCTGACACCCGCCGAAAAAGCACTCTCGTCCGACTTCGTCGGCAACAAGGGCAAACTACCTTGGCCCGTGGAACGCGGCATCATCTCTTCGTCCTACGGCAAACACGCCTCCGTGGTGTCGAGCAAAGTCACCGTGACCAACAACGGAATCGACATCGCCACCACCGAAGGGGCACAAGCCCGCGCCGTGTTCGATGGCGAAGTGGCCAGCGTCACCAAATTGACCGGTGCCAACACGGTGGTCATCGTCCGCCACGGCGAGTATTTCACAGTCTATTCCAACTTGGAGAACGTCACCGTGAAGCGCGGCGACAAGGTAAAGACCAAGCAAAACCTCGGCACCATACATACAAGCAAGACCGAAGGCAAGACCGAGTTGCACTTTGAACTGCTGAAGGAACAAGTCAGACAAAACCCCGAAAATTGGTTGTCGAAATGAAAAACATGTCACAAAACCTGCAAAACTCACAAAACCAAATGGAAAAAAATGAAAAGTAAATTGTTCATTCTGTTATTACTAAGTTTGGTTTTGTTGGCAGCCTCCTGCAAGACCAAGGAAGTGCCAGGTCGCGTCAGGACACCGCGCCATTGCAACACCTGCACCAAGTGGAGCTACGTGCCACAAGAAACCATTGAATACGAACTTTTGCACGACGATGAAGGCTGAAGAACTCGAAATGCTGAAACGCCATTTCCCCGAATCGGCGGTGGCCATGGTCGGCCAAATCTATGAGCAGCGGCGTTTCATCCTGCACTTCAAGCGGCCACGCAGCTCCAAGTTGGGCGATTTCCGTCCGCCCCGCACCCAAAAAAGCCTGTGTACCATCACACTCAACATAGACTTGAATCCATATCAAATGCTTATCACCTACGTCCATGAGGTAGCGCATTACGATGTGTATCAACAATATGGCTCACACCGTGTGCAACCTCATGGAACGGAATGGCAAAACAACTTTACCAGGCTGCTACAACCATTTATGACCACAACCATCTTCCCTCAAGACGTTTTGGATGCATTGCATCACCACCTCCAGCACATCAAGGCAAGCAGCACCGCCGATGTCAGGTTGCAAAGGGTGTTGCAGCAATACGACAACAAAACTTTGGGAATAAGCACGGTAGAAAACCTACCCGCAGGCGCAAGGTTTGTCTTGAAAAACGGCATGGTGTTCCAAAAAGGCGAAAAGCAACGCACACGCTACAAATGCTACTGCGAGACCAACGGAAAAACCTACATGGTGGCAGCATTGGCTGAAGCAAAACTACTCTGATTCCCTCTTATTTCTTCTTCGCCGATTTTTTCTTAGGCGCGTTCTTCGGGTCTTCGATGATGGCAAGACAATCGGCATAGCCCAATGTATGCAGGTCGGTGCCTTTCGGGATTTTGTAGTTGGTTTTCTTGTAGCTGATGTAAGGCCCAAAACGGCCATCAAGCACCCGCAAATCGGAGTCTTCGTCGAAGGTGCGGATGATGTTGTTGAGGTCTTTCTCGCGTTTCTCATTGATGATTTCCACGGCGCGGTCATATTCCACGAGGGCAGGATTGTCGGTCTTGGCGAGGCTGTAGAACTTGCCGTCATGCCTCACGTAGGGGCCGAACTTACCGATGGCCACGGTCATCTCCTTGCCTTCGTATTCGCCCAACGAGCGCGGGAACTCAAAGAGTTTCAGCACTTCCTCAAGCGTGACCGTCTCGATGCTCATGTCTTTCTTCAATCCGGCAAAACGAGGCTTCTCTTCGGCTTCGGTGTCGCCAATCTGCGCCACTGGGCCAAAGCGACCGACTTTCACATAGACATTCTTGCCCGTTGCAGGGTCGACGCCCAACAACTTCTCGCCGCTGAACTTACCCGAATTTTCAGTGGTGGAGACTACTTGCTTGTGGAAAACGCTATAGAAGTCCCGAATCATGGCGTTCCATTCGCGCTGGCCTTCCTCAATCTGGTCGAATTCCTTCTCCACGTTGGCGGTAAAGTTGTAGTCGATGATGTTCTCAAAATACTGCAACAAAAACTTATTGACCAACACGCCGACATCGGTAGGGATAAGTTTTCCTTTTTCCGCGCCAAAGGTTTCCTTGCCTTTCTTTTCAGTTATCTTATTGTTTTTCAATGTGATAATCTGAAACTCAAGCGCATTGCCCTTGATGTCGCCCTTTGTGACATACTCGCGTTTTTGGATGGTTGAGATGGTGGGGGCATAGGTGGAAGGACGTCCGATGCCAAGTTCCTCCATCTTCTTGACGAGGCTGGCCTCGTTGTAACGGAACGGAGCGCGTGTGAAACGTTGCTGGGCTTCCATCTTTTCCATGTCCAATGGCATACCCACTTCGACAGGTGGCAGCAAGGCAGCGGCATCCTCCGTGGGCATATCATCGTAACTCTCACGATACACCTTCAAGAAACCGTCGAAAAGGACGACTTCGCCCGTGGCGACAAACTGCTTTCCGTTGGTCGAAACGCCGATGTTGACATTGGTGCGTTCCACCTGTGCATCAGCCATTTGTGAGGCGATGGTGCGCTTCCAAATCAACTCATACAGCTTGCGCTCGTCGGCAGTACCTTTCACCGTATGCTGGTCGAGGTAGGTCGGGCGGATGGCTTCGTGGGCCTCTTGTGCGCCCTTCGATTTGGTGTGGTATTGTCGCGTCTTGACGTAACCCTCACCATAGTTTTCGATGATTTCCTTTTTGGCCATGCCGAGGGCAAGCGAAGACAGATTGACCGAGTCGGTACGCATATAAGTAATCTTACCGGATTCGTAAAGTTGCTGCGCGATGCGCATGGTATTGGCCACCGAGAAGCCAAGTTTGCGGGCAGCCTCCTGTTGCAAAGTGGAAGTGGTGAATGGCGGTGCAGGATAGCGCACACTGGGTTTCTTCTCAATGCTGTCAACCTTGTAGTTAGCATTGATGCACGACTCCAGGAACTTTTTCGTTTCTTCCTCAGTATCAAAGCGATGTGGCAACTCAGCAAGAAGGTTGTATTCCTGTCCATCCTTGACAAAAGAGAACTCTGCCGTCACACGGAAAGCACTGCTTTGCACAAAGTTCTTGATTTCTTCCTCGCGTTCAACGATGAGACGCACAGCCACCGACTGCACACGGCCTGCCGAAAGAGCCGGCTTCACCTTCTTCCAAAGCAGCGGCGAAAGCTCATAACCCACCAAGCGGTCGAGCACACGTCGCGCCTGCTGTGCGTTGACGAGGCCCATATTGATGCTGCGCGGATTCTCGATGGCATGTTGGATGGCCGTTTTAGTGATTTCGTGGAAAACGATACGTTTCGTATCCTTTTTCTTCAAGTCAAGCACCTCATACAGATGCCACGAGATCGACTCTCCTTCGCGGTCCTCATCGGATGCAAGCCACACTGTGTCAGCTGATTTCGACAGTTTTCGCAATTCGGCCACGATACCTTTTCGGTCGTCCGGAATCTCATATTCCGGTTCAAAATCCTTGTCGATGTCGACACTCAATGTGTTTTTGTTCAGGTCGCGGACGTGTCCTTGGGTCGCCATGACCGTGTATTCTTTTCCAAGGAAACCAGCGATGGTTTTGCCCTTGGTGGGTGACTCCACAATCACTAAATTCTTTGCCATAGTCTTGATTATTTAGTTTTTGGGGGGTTAAAATCCCCTATTTTCGGCTGCAAAATTAGCAGAATAAAAGCGGACAAAAGAAATTTTTTTGAAAGTTTTTCTTATTTAATTGGTTATCAGAATTATAAAAACACCTATTTTTGCATTATGGAAAATCTACTCACCATCGCAAAAAAAGCAGCACTCAAGGCCGGAAAAGCCATCATGGAAGTGTATGCCACACCTTTTGAAGTCTACACCAAAGACGATGACTCGCCCGTTACGCAGGCCGATTTGCGAGCGAGCCACATCATCAAAGAGACATTGGCGCCTACAGGATTGCCTTTCGTCAGCGAAGAGGACTTGCCCCCCGACCGTTCCACATTTGAGCGATATTGGCTCGTCGATCCTTTGGACGGTACGGCGGAATTTGTGAAACGCAACGGCGAATTCACCGTCAACATCGCGCTGATTGATAACAAACGGCCAGTGTTGGGAGTCATCTATGCCCCAGTAACTGAAACTTTATGGTATAACGATAACGACAAGGTATATAAAGACACGGGGCACGGGACTTCTGTGTGTCTTTTGCCTCGCGTCCCGCAGTCTCACGTCTCGTGTCCATTTACGGTTTTAGTCAGCCGCTCGCATCGCACTCAGGAAGTAGACGATTATATTAATAAGGTATTGCGTCCCTCCCACCCCGACTTGGTGATTGACACGCAGGGCAGCAGCCTCAAGTTTGCCCGATTAGCCGAAGGCTCTGCCGATGTGTATGTGTGCTACAGCAAAACAAAGGAATGGGACACCGCCGCTGCCGAAGCCATTCTTTGCGCCTCAGGCGGCAAGGTGCTCCGCATTAGCAATGGGAAGCCTTTGGAATACAGCAAAATGGAATATCCCAACCCACCATTTGTGGCGTGGGCAAAGGGAAGATAACGACAAGCTACTGTCAATACTTCGTTTTGTCCTGTTTCGCCTCCCATGTGCGGAAGGTCTTAATGGCCTCATCGCGCAGCAAAGGGATGAACGGCACTGAACGCTCTCCGATGTGTTGCTCCAACTCCTTGTAAATGAAGTCATCGGCAAAGTCGATGTCGGCGGCATCTTTTTTGGTGTTGCCGTAATATATACGTCCGATACGTGCCCAATAGATGGCACCGAGGCACATCGGACAAGGCTCGCAAGAGGTATAGATGACGCAATCCGAGAGGTCGAAAGTGCCGAGTTTGCGGCAGGCTTGGCGGATGGTATTCACCTCGGCATGGGCGGTAGGGTCGTTGTCGCGGGTTACGCTGTTGGCACTGCCCGCGATGATTTCGCCATCTCTCACGATGACGGCCCCGAAGGGACCGCCACCGTTTTTCACGCTTTCGTCGGCCAATCGGATGGCCTCGCGCATGTATTCTTTATCTTGTTCTGTGATGTTCATAGCTGTGTGTGTTAGTGCAGGGACTAACGTCGCCTGCTTATTGATTTGTCGTCCCTTCGGGCAGGGGTTTACACCGCCTGCCTATATCGCTGTCGTCCCTTCGGGCAGGGGTTTACACCACCTGCCTATATCGCTGTCGTCCCTTCGGGCAGGGGTTTACACCACCTGCCTATATCGCTGTCGTCCCTTCGGGACTCCTTTACTTCCTATATCTCGCCTCCAATTCAGCACGATATTTCTCGGCAATACCTCTTGCCAAAGCCACGCCATCACCTTGAGGCTCAGCACTAAAATTACCAAGACGCTCACGCCACCACTGGCCTTCGTACTTGCAGATGCGCTCGTGATAAGCCTTCTCATCGAAAGACTGACCCGCTTCGATGGCGGCATCCACATCCTTGAAGAACTCCTTCCAACGATAAGCGTAATAGGTATCAATGAGACCCGCCCAAGCGCGGCTGGCGTATTCGTTGAGCAAGGCATCCTCCTCGCCCCATGTGGTGATGATGTTGCGGGCGTTGCTCTCGAAGTAGTCCTTGTCTTCCTCCGTCGTGCCGATGGCTCTTGCATCGCGAATCCAGCGACCAACCAAGAATGCACTTTCTGTGGCCAAAATCTTGTCCGTATCGTCGAGGATGTTGGTCATCGTTTGTTCGATTTGATGGAGTTTCTCGTAATCGCCTTCGCGATAGGCTTTTACATAATCGGCGTAAAGGTCGCTGAAATAGTTGCCCAACAGTTGCCTTGTGATGTTCACCACATCAAAATGGCGTGTGCGGGTGTTGCAGTCGGCGACTAATAGCTTATCTAACACATCCAAAAGCATGATATTGTTGTATAGATAAGTCGGCGCGACATAATATTGGCGGTATTCATTAATGTCGCCCATCGTCGGCCTTTGGTTGATGCGGACGGTCTGGCCCGGCGACGACACCTTATTATATACGCTGTCGGCAAGCAAAGTCCAAGCGGCTCGCATGTTCGGTTCTTCCTTTCCAGCGCGTTGGTCGGCGAGGCGTTCCACCCAAGCGTCCACATCGCGGGTAAGCGGGTTGTCCCAAGCCTTCTCGAAGACGTATTCATACATAAACGGATTGCAGTCAAAACCTTCCAATGTGGAGCCGATGCCGACGAAGTTTTCGCCACCTTTTTCGAAGGCGCGTTCAACCCTAACGTTCACAGTGTCAAGGTTTCCAGCCAACATAGAGTTGCCGCCAAAATTGCCAAGATAGCACCAAATGTAAGGCACACCGTAATAAGCATTGGTGCGTTCCCACACGGGTTGTCTTTCGCAGTAGTAATCGAGCATGATGTGCCTGTCCTTCGGCATAGAGGTGATGTAAGCCTCAATGCGGTTGTCGACTTCCCAATATTGACGCTCATTCCAGAACAGCCATGCCATCTCGAGCCATTTCGCATCGGGGTCGGCGGCTTCGAGGGATTCATACACTTGACGGCTCACGCGAGCGAGGTACTCAGGCTCCCAGCTCGGCGGGATGAGTTCGTTGAAAATGTCGATGCCGTAGATGTGATCAGTGCCGTAAAATTCGGTCTGCTTGGCGATGAACTTTTTCTGAATCTCAGTGTAAAGCGGGTCAAGCGGGTCGAGGAACTTGCACCAACAGATGCTGTCGAAGCCAGCCCAGTCGCCCAAAGAGGCCAAAGGTGCATCAGGAAAAATCCTTGTGATGCAGGGCGGAACGTGACCAGCAAAGCCCGGCAAAACAGGTTTCATATTCAGTTCGCGCTCACGAGCCACGATTTTCTTTTGCAGTTCCTTTTGGTTTTCGAGCCACGACATGGGCAAAGGCCCGCCCCAGCGGTCGATGTTCTGCATACGATGCCACGGCAGGTGCGCCGGACCCGTGAAATAGCTGCGGATTTCCTCGTCGGTTAGACCGAAATCGCTCCACACCTCGTACCAAACGGATTCTTGTCCCGTGATGGCCAAAGGCAAGTTGATGCCGTTGAGTGCCATCCAGTCAATGAAGTGCTCCCATTGTGACCAATTCCACCAAGGCAAAGTGTAACCGAAAGTGCAGTAATTCAGGAAGAAACGGTCAGGCACACGGGCACTCAGGCTGACTTTTTCAGTCACCTTGGGCATCGCGACGGGAATCTGCAAAGGCTCTTCAATGAACCATGAATATTGCGCCTTGCAATAATATTTCAGGTAATGGTTCAGGCCCACGGCCATGCTGTTGGCGTTGTTGCCACGAATGACGAGGCTCTTGCCCTGTGTTTCAATTTCAAAGCGGTCGATGGTGTCAGCAAGCCGTTCAAGGACAATGCCTTGTGAATACTCCGGCACCACGCGGTTCACCAATCCGCGCATGGCGATGACTTCGGGGTCGGTTTCTTTTTTCGTGCATGAAACGCAAAGCACGAGGCTTAATGCTGTGATTAAGTAGAGTTTTTTCATAATATAGTGATTTCAAATTTCCTCGATTTCCTCAGCGGTTAGTCCTGTGTATCTCGAAATCTGTTTGGTATCCATGCCGTCTTTTTTCATGCGGCTTGCAGTTTGAATTAGATTCTTATGGACAGCGGTTTCCGTAACAACCTTATAACTTTTCTCCCATTCTTCCCAATCTGTTTCAGTGATGTAACGTATCACTTGGTCACGCAGAGGCACCAAATCGTCTTGAATCACCGACCAAACGACATCTGGGTCAACTTGATAATAACCATGCACCAAATTGTGGCGCATTTTAGTTATTTGGGTCCAATTGGTTTCATTGTATTTTTTCTTGAAAGGCATACTAAGGTGATAAGCAGCCTCACCGATAATCATTGTATAATACACAATGCCCCCAAACAATATTTTGTCAGAGGTCAGCCCCTCGTATGTCAGGCCGTTTGCCCTAACCAAAATAGTATCAATTGCACCGAGAATATGTTCTAATCGGCTTTTGTCTTTAAGCGGCTCTCTCATAAATCAATATTTTATCACGGTTAGCACTTTCTACGGCAAAAGGAGCCAAGGATCCCTCCGTTACCAAATCCACTTTCCTGTCAAGCAATTTTTCAAGATCATCCCACATGCCGAAAAACTTCAGCCCAATAGGTTGTGAGCGATCGAGAACAACGAGAATGTCGACATCGCTCAAGGGTGTTTCCTCGCCTCGGGCAAAAGACCCGAAAAGCCACGCCTTCAGCACAGGCTGGTTGGCAAAATATGCTGCAACAATTTGCTGTACTTGTTGTTTATCCATTTCAAACCAAATAGTTTCTGACCGCAAAGATACATTTTTTTCGTCAATTCCGTTTGCTTTTGCAAAAAAGCGGTATATTTGCAGCGGTTCTTTGGTGGCCTTTGTGCCGCTGACATAAAAGAATCAAGAAGCGTTATGCTCGTCTTGGATTTGGAAACGTGAGAAACTTCCAATATTTATAATAACAAGAGAGTGTAATAGGTTCTCGCATTTTGCGTGGGCTAATTATTACATTCTGTTATTATTAGGTAATTCTCACGACCTCCAAATCCATGAATGTGGTATATCAGTGCCACGCTTCTTTTGTAGACAATTGTCCTTTGAGGCATTGGGAAGGAGAATTAAAAGTTGCGCCCGTCACGTATTTAGGGATTAAGAATGGAAAAGACAACAAAAGTATTTGCAATGCTGCTCTTTGTGTTATCGTTGACTACTTTAACTTCATGCAACAAGACCAATGAACAACTCATCATCGGCAAATGGGAATGTGTAACCGCAACCGTGACCATGGACGGCGAAACTGGAACCATACCTGGCATGGTCGGAGCGTTTTGGATTTTCGGTGCTGACGGAACTCTAACCGGTGAGTCAGCAGAAAATCCAGACCCTAACGCCAATGCTTCTTCCAATCCAGCAACTTATGTTGTGAAAGACAATCAAGTAACTATCACTGGATTAAATCATGCGGATGAAAGCCAAACAATCATTTACACCATAAAAGAACTGACTAACAGAAAGTTATTATTGGAAGCATCCGCAGAAGATCCTTCTTCTTCACATGTAATCTCCACATCAATGGAATTCAAAAGGTAATAGTCCAAACACCTCAAAAGAACACGACGAACCCGCAGGAAAACCTCTTGCGGGTTTTGTTTTATCGTATATAATCGATAAAATGACGAGAATCAGTTTCAAAAAACGTTCAAATCAAGGAAAATTTCACCGATAGCGCATTTTCCTACCATTCCAATCGCTTTATTTCCTAACTTTGCAATGGATTCTATACCGACTTTTGCAAGAAAACAATATTTAACAAACAGAATATCAATTAAATAAACAACAAATGGAAGAAAAAAAGAGACTCTTTGAGGAATTTCCTCCAGTGAGCACCCAGGAATGGGAAGCCGTCATTGAGAAGGACCTCAAAGGGGCAGACTACAACAAAAAACTGGTTTGGCGCACAGCCGAAGGCTTCAATGTGAGGCCCTACTATCGTGCCGAAAACCTCGCCGACATCCCGTGGACAGGTCAGCAACCCAACGAGTTCCCATACGTCCGTGGCAATAAGCCCGAAGGCAACAATTGGCTCGTCCGTCAGGACATCATCGTGAAGGACGTGCATGAAGCCAACAAAACTGCCCTCAATGCCATCAGCCGTGGAGCCAACAGCATCGGCTTCAAGTTGGAGTACGACAAGGTTTACGACACCATCGCCATCTCGACGTTGCTCAACGGCATCGACCAGAAGGCGGTGGAAATCAACTTCTACAACAACAAGTACCATTTGCCGATACTTGAGATGCTGTCGAAGATTCCGAACATCAAAGGTTCGTTGAACTATGACCCGCTGACGCGCTACATCCGTCGAGGCGTGTGGTATATCAACGAGGGTGCCGATATGGAACTGGCTTACATTGTGGTGAAAGCTGATATGCCTGATTTCCAGACTATTGGTATCAACAGCCACGTTTTCACTAATGCTGGAGCCACCATCGTTCAGGAGATGGCCTTCAGCCTTGCCGTAGGTGCCGAATATTTAGACAAACTCACCGAGAAAGGTCTCACCATCGACGAGATTGCTCCAAAGATGCGCTACAATGTGGCCGTTGGACAGAACTACTTCATGGAAATGGCCAAGATGCGTGCCTATCGTCTGCTTTGGGCCAACATCGTGAAAGCCTACGGCGGCAAGGAAGAGAACGCAAAGATGCACATCCACGCCACCAATGCTGAATTAGGTATGAGCCTTTACGATGCGTATGTGAATATGTTGCGCACCACCACGGGCACGATGTCAGCCGTCCTCGGTGGCGTTGATTCGTTCACTGTGATGCCGTTCGACACGCCGTTTGAAATCCCCACCGACTTCGCCGACCGTATCGCCCGCAACCAGCAACTCATCCTCAAGGAAGAGTCGCATTTCGACAAAGTCGCCGACCCCGCCGCAGGTTCCTATTACATTGAGAACCTCACCGAGAGCCTTGCCACCGCCGCTTGGGACTTGTTCAACAAAATCCAGGACGAAGGCGGTTATCTCGAAGCCGTCCGCAAGGGCATGATTCAAGGCCTTATCAAGGAAAGTGCTGCCAAGAAGTTCAGCAACGTGGCCACCCGCCGCGAGACCATCCTCGGCACCAACCAGTTCCCGAACTTCACCGAAACGATGAAATTCACGCCAGAGGCTTGGGTGTTCGAAGCTGACGACCGCCGCGACGAGAAGGCCGAGGTCGAGACCATCGTCACCTTCCGCGCTGCGCAACAGTTTGAAAAATTGCGCTATGCCACCGATGTTTATGCCAAAGACCACAAGCGTCCTGTGGCATGGATGTTCACTTACGGCAACCTCGCCATGCGCAAGGCCCGCGCCAACTTCGCCTCCAACTTCTTCGCCTGCGCCGGCTTCCAAGTCGTCGACAATCCGGGCTTCAAGACCTTGGACGAAGGCATCGCTGCTGCCCGCAAGGAGAAACCCGAAATCGTGGTCATCTGCTCCTCCGATGAGGAATATGGCGAAGGCAACGCCCTCAAGGTTTTCGAGGAGTTGAAGAACGACACCATCGTGGTGCTGGCCGGCAACCCCGAAGGCACCGCCGACATCCTAAAAGAGGCTGGCTTGAAGTATTTCATCCACGTCAAGAGCAATGTGCTTGAGACCTTAAAAGAGTTCCAAATGCAATTAGGTATAACAAAATGAATGCGGAATTAAGAATGCGGAATGCGGAATAAGGGCGAAGCCCAGCGTCGCATCGCGATATTCCGAATTCAGCATTCCGAATTCCGAATTAAAATAAGGAAAGGAGTAATACGATGAAACCGAATTATAAAGACATCAATATCAACGCTATACCTAAGCATAGTGGCCTCATTTTGCCGAATGGCGAAAATTGGGAGACCCACGAACATATCATGGTGAAGCCTGCCTACACCGAGAAAGACCTCGAAGGCATGGAACACCTCAACTACGCCGCTGGCATTGCGCCCTTCCTCCGTGGACCTTACTCGACGATGTATGTGATGCGTCCTTGGACCATCCGTCAGTACGCCGGTTTCTCCACCGCCGAGGAATCCAATGCCTTCTTCCGCCGTAACATCGCGGCTGGTCAGAAAGGTCTGTCCGTGGCCTTCGACTTGGCCACACACCGTGGCTACGACGCCGACCACGAGCGCGTTATGGGCGACGTGGGTAAGGCTGGCGTGAGCATCTGCTCCGTCGAGGACATGAAGGTCCTGTTCGACCAGATCCCGCTTAACAAAATGTCCGTCTCCATGACCATGAACGGCGCCGTGTTGCCGATTTTGGCCTTCTATATCGTCGCTGCATTGGAGCAAGGTGCCAAATACGAAGAGCTGCAAGGCACCATCCAGAACGACATCCTGAAGGAATTCATGGTGCGTAACACCTATATTTATCCGCCTGAGTTCTCGATGCGCATCATCGCCGACATTTTCGAGTTCACCTCGCAGAACATGCCGAAGTTTAACAGCATCTCCATCTCGGGTTACCACATGCAGGAAGCCGGCGCCACCTCCGACATTGAGATGGCTTATACCTTGGCCGACGGCTGGGATTACCTCCGCACGGGTGTCAAGGCCGGTTTGGATGTCGATGCTTTTGCGCCGCGCTTGTCGTTCTTCTGGTGCTCGGGCATGAACCACTTCATGGAGATTGCCAAGATGCGTGCCGCCCGTATGCTGTGGGCCAAGATTGTGAGCACCTTCAACCCGAAGAGCACCAAGTCGTTGGCCTTGCGTACCCACACGCAGACCTCCGGTTGGTCGCTCACCGAGCAAGACCCGTTCAACAACGTGGCCCGTACCTGTATCGAGGCTATGGGGGCCGCTTTGGGTCACACCCAGTCGCTGCACACCAACGCTTTGGACGAAGCCATCGCCCTGCCCACCGACTTTAGTGCCCGTATCGCCCGTAACACGCAGATTTACATCCAAGAAGAGACCAACGTTTGCCGCGTGGTTGACCCGTGGGCTGGCTCCTATTATGTGGAGTCGCTCACTCATGAGATTGCCCACCGCGCTTGGAATCACATCCAAGAGGTGGAAGCCATGGGCGGCATGGCCAAAGCCATCGAAACGGGTCTGCCGAAGATGCGTATCGAAGAGGCTTCGGCCCGCAAGCAGGCCCAAATCGACTCGGGTCGCGAGACCATCGTAGGTATCAACAAGTACCGCCTTGACCACGAAGACCCGATCGAGACCTTGGAAATCGACAACACCGCCGTGCGTGAGTCGCAGATCAAGCGCTTGAAGGAACTCCGCGCCAACCGCAATGAAGCCGATGTGCAGCGTTGCCTCGATGCCATCACCAAGTGCGCAGAGACCCACGAGGGCAACCTTTTGGCTTCAATGGCTTGCGAGAAAGTCGCTGGTCGTTACAAAGCAGTAATCCGTTCAATTTCAGGAGTGTATTCTATGGAAACGAAAAACGATGCAAGATTTGAGGAGGCCTGCAAGATGGCCGACGAGTTCGCCAAGATGGAAGGTCGCCGTCCGCGTATCATGGTCGCCAAGATGGGTCAAGACGGCCACGACCGTGGCGCCAAAGTGGTAGCTACGGGTTATGCTGACATTGGTTTCGACGTGGATATGGGTCCGCTGTTCCAAACGCCCGCTGAGGCTGCAAAGCAGGCCGTTGAGAACGATGTCCACATCATGGGCGTGAGTTCATTAGCTGCTGGTCACAAGACCCTTGTGCCGCAAGTCATTGAAGAGTTGGAAAAACTCGGTCGTCCCGACATCATGGTCACCGTGGGTGGTGTGATTCCCGCCCAGGACTACCAGTTCCTCTACGATGCCGGAGCTGTGGCCATCTTTGGTCCTGGCACCCCCGTCAGCGAGTCAGCCATCAAGATGCTTGAGTTGCTGATTGCAGCACGGAAAGCCTAAGGCTGAAGCAAAAAGGGGTTCACGATTGTGAGCCCCTTTTGATTTCAGAACGTGTATCCGAACGAAAAGTAAACCCCAAAGTGAGAGTAGTAAAGATTCGACCAATGGGCCGTCAGTGAGATGGGACCCAGAAGACTATTGTAGGAATATTTCAACCCCGTTCCGTGACAAACGGATTTCAGCAAATAGTTTACGCCAGATTTGAGATCGTTCCAAAACACGGCCATATTGTACATGGCGGTCAGATAGTGCTTTCCGTAGAAATTGTATCGCAGGTCGCAGCGCAATATGCTGGAATTGTAATCTAATGACACCACAGAAGTTCTGCCAATGAAAGGCATTTGGTTATCAAAATGCACCCCGGGTGTATCGCCTCCACAAATGTTGTATAGGTTGAAATACGATCCACCACCTTCATATATATAGCGTCCATAAACCTGGGGGATGATGGTAAACCTGCCATTGTTCGGCGTGATGTAGGATTGAAAATCATAGCAGATGTCTAAATACCTGCCTGTCGAGTATTCATCATGGTGTGAATCATAATAGAAATGGCTGCTCAGGTGCGACGAGATGCCGTGTTTGGCGAAATAGGTTTCATCGAGGTTGTCGTATTCAAAGTTGACGAAAGGCGAGAGCAGCCTGTTTTGTGCAAAAATGATAGTGTCCCAAAAAGATTCACTATCGATTCCGGTCGGATCGTAGGTAGTGCTGACATACGACACGCCAACGGCAGTGCTAAAGTTGAGCAAATGGAACTGCGAGATGTAGCCACTGACTTTTTGCTGCCTATAATGGAAGTTTATGGACTTGCCGTCGGCATTCAATATTCTGAAATGCTCGTTCCTATAATCGTAGGCAAGGCTGAAATTGGCTAACGACGGTTGGGAATAGGTATAGGTAAGATTAATCTTGGGATTGTAACTCAGTTTTACGCCGAAATTGAGTTTCGAGCCGCCAAACTTCTTCTCGTTCATGCCAAAGTTGAGCAATAAGGCGGCACCATCCTCGGTGTCGTAGCGCAAGCCCAAGCCCACAACATGTGGCTTTGCGGGAGTAACACGAATGTTCAGATCGTATGAATCAGAGAGTTCGTTCTTGTCATGGATGGAGTCGCATTCCTTGATATTATAGGTGATTTCGTCGTAGCAGCCGGTACCACGGAAAATGTTGATGGCATGTTCGATGTCGTCCTTCGAATAGCGTTTCCCCAATTGGAGGCCACTCTTGCGTACCAGCCAACGGCTATCGCTATCACTCACGTTGTCGAAATTGATGGAATGAATCAACACATTGTCTGCCAACAGATTGTATGCCTTAGGCGCATGAAGTTCCTTTTTGACAGGATGACCAGCCTCTGTTTCAATGTATTGCTTGATGGCCAACAGTTGGTCGTGGTATTGCTGCGCCTTTTTGTAGCCTCTGCCCACCAACGTGTCAATGGCCTCTTGCGTGAAGCTGAGCATACCAAAACCTTGTATATCGGGGACGATGTGCACATTGCAGAGTTTGCGGTTCTCCTCGCGCTTGCCGCTGGTGCTGTTGGTGACCAAGCGTCCGAGCAGTTGGGGCAGCGATTGGATGTCGTCGCGGGTGATTTTCTTCTCGCTGGTAACTTCTACGCCGATGATAATGTCGGCACCCATCTCGCGAAGCACGTCGGCGGGAAAGTTGTTGACCAAGCCGCCGTCGACGAGCAGCATATCGCCAATGGCGACGGGCGAAAACACGCCCGGGATGGCCATGCTGGCCCGCATTGCAGTAGGCACAATGCCGTTGCGCAACACGACTTCTTCACCCGTGACAATGTTGGTGGCCACGCAAGCAAAGGGAATGGGCATGTCGTTGAAGTCCATCTCCTCCTGATAACCAATGCACAAGTCGTTGAAGAGGTTGACCAACGAACTGTTGTTGACGTAAGCACTCGGCAGGCTATTGATGAACTTGGAATTGGGGTCATTGTCGAGGAGGCTCTCAAGGCTGAACGGAATGTTGACCAACATAGTGCTACTGCGTTTGCGGCTTTCCATCGACATTGTCGAGCGGTCGAGTTGGTTGCCGATATACTCGCCCCAATTGATGCTGGCGATGAGTCTCTGCATCTCGTCGGGCGAGTAGCCCATGGCATAAAGTCCGCCGAGGATGGAACCCATGCTGGTGCCCGCCACATAATCGACGGGGATGCCCATCTCCTCAATATATTTCAGCACTCCGATATGCGATGCGCCTTTGGCACCGCCGCCACCAAGCACCACACCGACTTTCGGACGTGGAGAACGAATAAGTTCGTTTTGGGCTTGAAGCATGAAAGAAGCGGCTAAAGCTATGATTAAAAGACAGATTTTCTTCATATCATTCTGAATTTGACAATAATAGGCGGCAAAAATACGGTTTTTCCACAAACCAATCCATTTGTTGTCCCAATTTGCACAAAAAAGAAGGCCGCCCGAAACGAGCAGCCTCCGTTATCAAATAGTCCGATTGGACGGTGAAGCAAATTACTTCTTCAGTTTGCCCAAGCGAGCCGTCACCTTATAGGTGGTCTTTGAATAGATGTCAGTGCCGAGAATCGGGGCGTGACGATGTGCTTCCACTTGAGGATAGATAACCACGTCGTAGCCAGGGTTCTTCTTCATCATGTTGAAGAGAGCGTAATTGGCGCCGCTCTCAATTCTGGTGCCGATGACGGGGATCATGGTGCCGAAATCGGGAGTGGTGGCCGACTCTTTGTCACCAAAGAGGTGCTCCCAGTCAATACCAATGACGCGGACGACAGTAGCCTCGCCTGTCACTTGACCTGAAAGGTCAAAGTCGGCAGCATGATACTGAACATAGGCCTGGGCTTCCTTCACGTTGTGACGGTAAACATTGCAGCTGGCCAAAAGGAAGCAGGCAGCGCAAACGAACAATAAGCTAAATTTCTTCATAATAATTGAAATTTAAATGGTTAATAATTAGTTGATTAAGTTCAATATTCGATAAATTATTTCCCTTTATTATTCGAACTCAGCGCAATGCTGCCAAATACGGCATGTGAAGTGCAAACGCCACCGATTTCGATATAATTAAAGAGCTTCAACGAAAGGCCAACGCCATAGTTGAAATGGTTGTTGATGGTTTGACGCTTGTAATCGTGGTAGATGGAACGTCTCTCGTAATCCACATTGATCGTGCTGCAATCCGTCAATCCCGTGGTCTCGTTGCTGTAGCCAATCATGGGAGTGATGAACAGCCAATGCGTGACAGGAACCTTGTAACCCAAATTAATGGTCAAGGCGGTGTGGTCATGATACACGACTGGAGAAACCTTGCTGTTCCAACGATGTTCGGGACTTTGATAGATAAAATCAAGATAAACACCTGACAATGTGAGGTTTACTCCAATTCCTAAACCTGCATAGGTCTTGTCGATCTGGCCTTGGCCTAAGTGATAGCCCACAACACCAAGATTGAGGCCGATGCTTGCATTATTACGGCTGTACGCGAAGTCGAACCACTGAGCTTTGGCCGTACCCATCGTCAAAGCAAAGAGAGCTAAAAGAATGATTGATTTTTTCATCGTGATGATTTTAATTTGTATGTCGCGGCAAAAATACGGCTTTTTTCGTTTCGCTGCCTAATTTTTTTTCGATTCGAAAAAACAGAGGATGTGTCCAAAACAGACACACCCTCTTTTGCATAATATAATAAGGTGTAATTACATCATCAGGAACGACATCATCACACCAGCTGCCACTGCCGAGCCGATAACGCCGGAAACGTTGGGGGCCATAGCGTGCATGAGCAGGTGGTTCGACGGGTCGTACTTCTGACCTTCCACTTCGACGACGCGGGCGCTATCCGGCACAGCCGAAACGCCAGCGGCACCGATCATCGGATTAATCTTCTCCTTCAGGAAGAGGTTCATCAACTTGGCACCGAGCAAACCGCCAGCAGTAGCCACGCAGAACGAGGCAGCACCGAGGACGAAGATCTTGATGGAGCTCGAGGTCAAGAACACGGAGGCCTGCGTTGAGGCACCCACGGTAAGACCCAAGACGATGGTAACGATGTCAATCAACGGGTTGGAGGCCGTGTTCTGCAAACGCTTCACCACGCCCGATTCCTTGATGATATTGCCAAAGAACAGCATACCCAACAGCGGCAGAGCCGTAGGGCTGATGAAGGTGGTCAGGATGAGGCCGACGATGGGGAACATGATCTTTTCGGTCTTGTTGACCATACGCGGGGCACCCATCTTGATGAGGCGTTCTTCCTTGGTGGTCAGCAAGCGGATGATAGGCGGCTGAATCACGGGCACCAAAGCCATGTAGGAATAAGCTGCAATGGCGATGGGTCCGATGAGGTTGCGCGTGCCGTTCATACCGTTGGCCAGACGCGAGGACAGGAAGATGGCGGTAGGACCGTCGGCACCACCGATGATACCGATGGCACCAGCCTCACGCAGGTTGAAGCCCAGATACAAGGCACCGATGAAAGTGATGAACACACCCAACTGGGCGGCGGCACCGAGGATCATCAGTTTCGGGTTGGCGATGAGCGACGAGAAGTCGGTCATGGCGCCGATGCCCAAGAAAATCAAGGGCGGATACACACCAGAGGTCACACCGAAATACAAGTAGTTCAGCACACTGCCCTTCTGATAAAGACCCGTCTGAAGGTTCAGTTCTCCGCTTTGGAACACGCTCGTCATCAAGCCTTTCACGCTTTCGATGTCGTTGTTGACTAAGCCATAATCAGACATGTTCAGATGCTCAACCTGCTTGATGGCTTCGCTCAGCACCATGTGTTTGTCGCCCGGGTTGTCGCCAAAGACAGCCACCAACAGGGCTTTAGCCGTGTCCAAATCGAAATTGAGTGTGGCTGGATCTAGCGCTTGCAAATTGGCCATGGCATCGGCAAAGGTAACACCAAAGCCTTGGAAGAACGGGATGTTACCCACGATGATACCCGTGCCAATCGGGATGAGCAACATAGGTTCAAACTCAAAGCGGATAGCCAAGAAGATGAAGAGGATACCCACCAAAATCATGATGATGTTGCCAATCTTGCAGTTGCGGAAGCCCGTAAGCAGCCAGAAGTTGTGCAGACCTTCACTCAGACGTTCTTTGGTGGACATTTCCTTAACTTCCTCTTTCGCGGCATGAGCTTTGACGTTCTTGTTTTCCAAATTCGTCACGCGCTTGTCGAGGTTCTGGATTTGCTGACCCAATTCGGCTGACTTTTGCTGTTCCGCGACAATCGCGTCAGCCAACTCAGCCAGCTGGGCATTGCTTTCCTCTGGGGTCATCTCGCTCACTTGCTCGGTTTTGCCCAAGTCGGCAACCTTGGTGGCAAACATCGGGTTGTTGACCACCACAAGGTTGAGCAGCATCAAGAGCACCAAGGAGCCGAGGATGACCGCAGGTTTTCTGTAAATACTTTTCTTTCCTAACATGGTCTTATCCAATTACGATTAAAGTATCACCTTGCAGCACATTGTCGCCCTGGCGGCAGTTGATGGCGGTGATGGTACCGTCAGCTTCGGCCAGCAGGTTGTTTTCCATCTTCATGGCTTCGTACATGAGCAGCTTGTCGCCCTTCTTCACG
>ONKQ01000024.1 GCA_900318465.1 uncultured Bacteroidales bacterium | reverse complement strand
TTTCGGCGGCACGGTGAACATTTCCGAGACTGTGGATGATGAGCACCTGCATTTCTACTTCCTCGGTGGCGTGGGATTTGAACCGACTGTTGACGGCAACACTGCCACGGTGGTCATTTCCGACCAAACCACAAAATACCCCGTGATTTCCTACAGCCCTTCAAACGAGCCTTTCACAACCACCAATACTTCTTACTCGGCCAAGTTGCAGAACAAGGTTTCCATCATGAAGTTCAACGTGATCACGCCTTCCACGGCACCTATTTGCATCACTGGAATGAACAACACGGTGAGCGTTAATTTTGCGACCATAGACGACGAACACGACAACGGCTTCAGCTACAGCCAAACCGATGATGGTGTGATTAAAATGGCGGGCGGAAGTGGCACTGCTGAAACCCCTGCCGTAAAGTGGGCCATCGTGCTTCCCCAAGAAGTTGTTGAGGCTGGCGATGCTTATTCAGACGACCATTCTTACATTGGTACGCGCCCCGCTATTGAAGGTGGAATAGGAATGAACCAATTCTTAAATTCTGGTCTTGAATTGGCCGTGAACACCCCAGTTTGGAATGGCAACCTCTCAACACTTACTGGTGAGGAGCCATACGGTTATGCCACTGCCACCGATGGTATGACTATTACTGGCACACTTGCTGTCAATACTGTTCAAGTATTCATAGCTGATGGCGCCAATGTTACCTTGCACGACGCTACCATCAATGGTCAAGGCTTTAGCAGTTACGACTACCCAGGCCTCACCCTTCAGGGCAGTGCCAACATCACGCTTTCAGGTACAAGCACTATGATTGGCGGCAATGAAAAAGCAGGTATCTATGTGCCTGCAAACAAAACGCTGACCATCAGCAGCAATGGCAGCCTAGATGCCACGGGCGGACAATACGCCGCTGGCATCGGTGGCAATAATAGAGAGTCCAGCGGCAACATTGTAATCACTGGCACCGCTGGCACTATCAATGCTACGGGTGGTTATCAAAGTGCAGGCATCGGTTCTGGTTATAAAGAATCCCATGGTACCATCGAGATTTCCAGCACCTTCGCCGGTACCGTCAACGCCTTTGGTAATACCGGCGGTGCAGGCATCGGCTCCGCTAACAAGGGATCAGTTGGCAACATCACCATCAACGGAGGTACCGTCAATGCCACAGGTTCAAACAATGGTGTATACGGCGGCTATGGTGCTCCTGGCATCGGCTCTGGTACAGATGGCTCCTGCGGTGATATCACCATCAGCGGTGGCACTGTCACGGCCACGTCGGGTAGTGATGCGATAACCGCTATCGGCAAAGGCTCTGACGGCTCCTGCTCGAATGTGACCATCAAGAACACCATCAATAGTGTGCAAATGATTCACGCCGGAACTGATGAGATCGGCACTTTTATGAACGCTACGAAAGTATATCTCGAGGATTTTGAATTGACCAACTTTTTAGACTTCCTCTCCATCTCTGATGGTAATTATATAGATTTCGCTCAGGCTCATATTAAGCTTTCGAGGTCGGGGGATATTCTTACGGCAACACCGTCGCGATAAATAGCAATGGCTTGCGCATGCGACAATTTGGCGAAAAGCCAAATTGTCGCTATGCTTTTATTACATAAGTGACTGTTCAAAATTAAGCTACATGATTCCCGTTCTTCCGAATTTGCAATTCGGAAGTCGTGAATATGAGCATTTGCACGTGAATATGAGCATTTGCAATGCGGGAACGATATAAAAACCGTTGTCGTGACTGAAGCCTTCAACGGAAAGGTGAAGCAGTTCAAGAACGCTGTGGTGGTTGCCACGCGGTAATTGCTTGTTTTAGTTGCCATTTTTACCCTATTGTTCCTCTTTTCTTACCCAATTATTCCATTTTTTCTTTGCCTAATGAAAAAAGTCGTAATTTTGCACCTCCAAAAAAGTGCAAAAGTGATGCTAAATCATTGAATATTAAATCTTTAAATCATAAAAATGAAGAAAAACAACAAAAAACTGAAAGCCATAGTGCTTTCGTTGGGATTGGGTGCGGCCATGCTGACAGCCCCGTCCGTAAAGGCCCAAGGTGTCTTCGGCGACATGCTTGACAACTACTATGCTGAAAAAGAACAATCGAGCCAGGGTGGCGGAGCGTTGCTGAGAGGCAGCACTCGCGAAACGCCCAATGTCAGCGGCGAGTTCGGCAACTTCGGCGTCGGCGAAGCTCCCCTCGGAAGCGGCGTGGTCATCATGCTGCTTGCGGGTGCGGGTTATGTCGCATTAAAGAAAAAGGAGGACTAAGCCATGAAGAAAACCATCCTTATTTTGTCAGCGTTTGTGCTTGCTTTGGGTTTGACCCAATGCAAGAAAGAGGAAGTTCCTGCCACAACTAACGACAACATCGACAATGGCGTGAGAATTACGCTCAACGTGGGAAACAGTTCAAGGGCAAATGTCGACCCAAACGGCAACCCCAACTGGGCCACCGTGAGTTTTGAGACTGGCGATTACATCTATGTGGGCTACAACAATGCCTATGTGGGATATTTGGAATGTACCTCAGCAACTGCAGAAACAGGTTACGGCTATTTTGAAGGCACCGTTAATATCGAAACTGTGGTTTCTGGCGAAAAGCTGCATTTCTACATGCTTGGCGGCAAGGATTTCCAACCTGACCCGACGAGTATTTCGAGCAACCAGCTCTCGGTGAACATCTCTGACCAATCCTCTAAGTATCCTGTAATATCCTGTGCCACTTCGAATGAAGATTACGCGGCAACTACTACCGCTTACACTTCTGACAGACTGATGAACAAAGTTTCCATCATGAAGTTCAATGTGACAACGCGTTCAGCAGCTCCCATCTGCATCACGGGCATGAACAACAAGGTGACCCTTAATTTCAATCCTGAAACGGAAGGAACTGACGAAGGTTTCACCTACGGCATAAACACAGAAGATGGCGGCTTGATTAAGATGCCTGCCAAAGACGCGAACAATGAAACTTGGGCCATTGTACTTCCGCAGGCTGCTTTGGAGGCCTCGGAAACTGATGGCTCGGCCAACTCTTATGACGATCCTTATTATTATTCAAGTACACGTCCTGCCATACATAAGATTGAGTCCAACAAGTATTACCATGAGAACAATGATGTGATTGCAATGGCCATGAACTCTCGCGTCGTTGACCTCTCGAAGCTCACCGCTCACTACACAGCGCAGGATGGCGACACTCTGAGCGGCATCCTCAACGGCGAAAGCCAACCCTACAAAATCAACGTCAACACCGATGGCGCCTCTATCACGCTGCTTGACGCCACCATCAACGGCAAGAATGACGAGGAGCTTTGCAGTTGGGCAGGCATTAACTGCGAAAACAACACCACCCTTGTCATTGAAGGCACCAACAACGTGACGGGTTTCTATGAAGATTATCCGGGCATCCATATCGCCTCTGGCAAGACGCTCACCATACAAGGCACTGGCACGCTCAACGCCAGCAGCTACGGCGGAGCCGACGGATGGGGTGCTGGTATTGGCGGCAGCGACCTTGTTGACTGCGGCAATATCGTTATTAACAGCGGTACTATCAACGCCACAGGTGGCACTTGGATGGCCGGCATCGGTGGTGGTTTTGGTAAGAACTGTGGTAGCATCACCATCAATGGCGGAAATGTTACAGCCACTGGCGGTCGTGGAGCAGCAGGTATTGGCTTTGGTAAGAACTGTGGTAGCATCACCATCAATGGCGGAACTGTTACAGCCACTGGCGGTGGTGGAGCAGCAGGTATTGGCACTGGAGTGGGCCAACAAGAGGATATCACATGTGGTGACATCAGCATTACGGGAGGTATTGTGAATGCCACTGGCGGTCGTGGAGCTGCCGGCATAGGAAGCGGTTTCGTAACAACTGGTACACATAATACATGCGGCAATATCAGCATCACCGGCGGACAAGTTACAGCTACGGGTGGCGATGGCGGAGATCATGTCTATCCTGATATTATAAATAATACTAGTTGGAAAAATTTTGCTTATTATGGAGGTGCGGGTATTGGAACTGGCTCTACTGTCAATCGTTATGGCGCCAATATAGGCACCAGCAGCTGCGGCACCATAACCATCGGAAGCGGCGTGACCAGCGTCACGGCCACCAAAGGTGGCGGCACCCGTCCTGCCACCAACAGCATCGGCAAGAACGAAAGTTCTTATAACCTCGGCACCTGCGGCACCATCACCATTGGCGGCACGGTGTATCCTGACGGCATCAGCACTAGCCCGTACACTTATCAGCCGTAATAATCGGCAACAGATTAAAAACAAACGCGAGAGGCGGCCTTCATTTTTGAGGGTCGCCTTTTGTTGGTTTTATTGTGTGCGCTGCCATGGGGTAACAAAAATGTTGCTGTGTCAGGGAAGTGACGAAAGTGGAAACCTAGTCCTTCAAACATCCTATCGGGATGATTTTCACGCCATCAGGCCGCGTGTAAGCCAACTGTCCTCCCGTCAGAATGATGAGCAAATCCGGTTCGCGAAGTTGGATTTTCGGATTCTCAGCATTGTGTTTTTTTATCAGTTCCTTCAACTGTAGCAGATGACCAGCACCCTCATCTATTTCGCGGCTACCTAATTTACATTCAATCAGCGCATACCGTCCATCGTCAAGGTGCAACACAAAATCAGCCTCCAAATCGTAGCGGTCGTGATAATAACTGATATAGCCGCCCAAACTTTGTGAATAAACTCTCAAGTCTCTGACGCACAAACATTCGAAGATGAATCCGAAAGTTTTCATGTCGGTCATCAGCACATCGGGTGACAGGCCCAGAGCCGCAACCGCCATTGACGGGTCTGCAAGTTCACGCTTCAAGCCGCTTCTGATGGCACTCTTGGAGCGAATGGCTGGACTCCAAGCCTCAATGTCCTGAATGAGAAACAATTTCTGCAAGGCTTGTTGGTAATCGTCAAAGGTGGGCAAAGAGAGGCTCTCAGCCGTTGCAACGACATCATCCACAATGCTTTTCTTCTTAGCCAGCGTGGACAGGTTGCGGGCATACGAGCGCAAAATGGCGTGTGTGAGACTGGCACTGCGGTTGACACCGTCAATGTTTTGGACGTCCACCTCGCAGACGGTCGTAATGTAGTTTTTTGCTATCAGCAGTTGCGCCTTGTCCGTCTTTCTGCTCAATGATGCAGGCCAACCGCCACGGCAAGCGGCAAACACAAGCCGCTCAATGCTCAAATCCGATGGGATGCCGTCAATGTCGAGGTTGGGGTCGTCGAAAAGTTGGTGCAAAGATACGCTTCCGTTCGACTCCATTGACTCGAACAGGCTCATGGGCAACATCTTCAGCCTTGCGATTCTTCCTGCTCCACTATGCCTGATTTTTGTGCGGTCAACGGCGTTTGAACCAGTCAGAATAAACTGCCCTGGTTCGCCGCGGTCATCCACCATCGTCCTGACAGCGTCCCACAAAACGGGCGCCACCTGCCATTCGTCAAGCAACCGAGGCGTGGCTCCTTTCAATAGAATGGAAGGTTTAGTTTGGGCCGTGGCCAAATTGGCCTCAATGTGATCAGGCTCCTGCATTTTCAGGACACTCTTGGCTTGTTGCATGGCAGTGGTGGTCTTTCCGCACCATTTCGGGCCTTCAATCAACACGGCTCCGAAAGCGTCTAAATATTCAGATAATTGGGTGTCAAAAACACGATGTAAATAATCCATACAAAAACATCTCTAATTATTTGGTGCAAAGGTAATAAATAATTCGATACCACAATTGGATTTTATGTTTTTGTGGCAATTTGTTTTATGTTTTTGCGGTATTTTACTTTATGTTTTTGTGGCAATTCGTTTTATGTTTTTGCGGTATTTTTCGTTTTACCTTTCTTCATCACACTCCTCCGATACCAAGAAATCTTCATCAACTGCCAAAACACAAATGGCTGCAGCGCGTAGGAAATCATGATGGTTGAGGCCATTCCGATGAGGGTGATGAGGCCAATGGAACGGATGGCGGGATGCACAGCAAAAAGCAATGACGACACCACCATAACCAAGATGACGGCTGAGAAGAAAATGGCTACCTTGTGCCAGGTGAGCAGGTCTTTGTCGCCTGTTCGCGCCTCCGCGAGCAAGCCCTCCATGATGAAAATGCTGTAATCGACGCCTACGCCGAAGATGAAGGTTGAAATGATGATGTTGATGAGGTTGAACTCCAATCCCAGAAGGGCCATGTAACCTTGCACCATGAACCAGCTGAGCACCATCGGGATGAAGGAAAGTAAGGCCGTGATGAGGTTGCGGAACGAAACCAAGAGGATAATCAGCACGAAAAGCGATGAAATCCAGACGGCAATGTTGAAGTCGTCGTGGATAATCTCCACCATGCTCTTGCAGTAGTAGAACGGCTCAAGGACAAAAGTTTTGGGGTTGGTGACCAAGACATCCGTCACAATGTCCTTTTCGTCGAAGGTCATGGAGACATCGGTGAACACCATGTATTGGTTGTCGGCATTACATTCAATGAAGTTGCCCAAGAGGTTTTCGGGCACCACGCCACTTTCCAATAATGAAGCAGGCTCGTATTCGGCGTTGAGCAGGTCCTTGAATTCGTAGAACATCATCGGGTCGAGGCCAAATTCCAATGCGCCCTTGTCAACTTGTTGGATGGCTTCTTTCTTCCGCTCTTCAGTCCAATAGGCGTTCCAGGCTGCAATGCGTTGCTCTTGGTCGGCCATGGTGATGAAAAGCTTGGGAATCATGTCGGTATAACTGTGGACAAGACCTTTTTGCTTCAAATCTTCCAAAGCAATCATCAGCGACTTGTCGGCTTCCAAGGCTTCGTCGATGTCGGTGCTGACGGTGGCGAAATACAGGTGGAAGAAACCGTCGTTGTTTTTCGTGTTGTAAAGGCTTTCGGCCTCCACCTCGGCAGGCGAGTTGTAGTCGAGGTTGCGCAAGTCGCTGTCAAACTTCACTTTATGTGAGAAGATGATGCCTATGACGAGGATGACCACAATCAAGGCAAGGAACCAAGGCTTGCGGTCGAAGGGCAGGTTGTTGAGGCGCGAGATGCGGCGGAAGGTTGTATTGTGGCTGTCGGCCTTGATGGCAGGCAGGAAATGCGGCAGGAAAATAAGGGAGAACAAAGTGCTTCCCAACAGGGCAAAAGAGGCAAACAGACCGAAATCGCGGAGCAGGTCGCTTTCGGTGAAGAGCAGGCTACAGAAAGCGCCTACTGTGGTGATGCAGCCCAAAAACACGGGAGTCGACTCATCGCGAAGCAGTTTCTCGGGGTCACCGACAAAGAAATGATGGATGAGCACATGCAGGCAGTAGCTGATGGCCACGCCGAGCACGATGGCACCCAAGCCCAAAGCCATGAGCGACATGCCACCTTTGATCCAGTAGATGCAGGCCAGCGAAAAAGCGGTGCCGTATAAGATGGGTAGCAACAATTTCCAGATGAACGGGAAGCTACGGAAACAGAATCCGATGAGTATTAAAATGAGTATCAATGAGATACCTACTGTAACCACAAGGTCGGAACGGATACGGCTTGCATTCGACACGCTTCCGATGGGGTCGCCATGTGCATGTACTTTCACATCGGGATGCGAGGCCGCAAACTCTTTTTGGGCGCGCTTGAGCATTCGGCTGAATTCGGTGGACGACCACGAGTCTAAGGAGCGGAACGCTGGCGCAAGGTAAGCGATGGCCACCGTACTGTCGGGACAAAAGAGATGTCCGTCGATGATGTTGTAGCCACTCATGGCGCTATACAGCACGTCGCCAAGCACCACACTGCGCAGGTTGAGAGGGTCGTAGGCAATGGCTTGGGTGAGGTCGCCCGTCTCGTCTTCCATCATCTGCTCGTAGTTGACCCACATTTGCGTCCGAATCACATCGGGTTCCATCATTTTCTCAAAGTCATCGTAAGCAGAAGTGTCGATGAAAGAGGGGATATGTGTAAGCACGAAATCCAAGGCGTTGATGGCCACCTCAGGCTCCATCTTATACAACACATTGGAAATGAAATGAGTAGACGAATCCTTCTCAAAAAGCAATTCTATGAATTCATCGGTGCGAGCGCCCAAAACCTCAGGAGAAACCCGTTCACCCGCCGATTCGACTTGGATATAGATTTTGTCTTTCAATTCGATGGAACCGAAGGCCAATTGGCTTTCAACACTTGATGATGGGAGCAATTTGGAAATGTCCTCTTCGTAATGGAGTTGAAGGCCGAAAAAGAGAAAAACCACTGATGTAATCGCTAAAACTATGTACATCAAGGTTTTGTGCTTGCTGAAATAATGGTATAACGGGAGAAATATCTTATGCATAAACAAGTAAAATATAAAAATGCAAAAGTACCAAATTTTTGTACAGGCAGGACGCTTTTTCTCAATTTTATGTTGTTCGCTCCATGAACCA
This sequence comes from uncultured Bacteroidales bacterium, assembly GCA_900318465.1. Taxonomy (GTDB): domain Bacteria; phylum Bacteroidota; class Bacteroidia; order Bacteroidales; family F082; genus Limimorpha. The sequence continues at coordinate 32,995 of ONKQ01000024.1, read as the reverse complement.
CAACCCCTGCAACATCATTTTGAGGACAACTCACTTTGCAACTCAGTTGCAAAACTTTTGTCGCATTTTTGCAGCCGAAATTCAACTGGGAAATAAAAACTGTAAGATATGTCACATCATCACGAACGCGAATGCTGCTCAGGAGAGCATCATCATGAACACGAAGGTTGTGGAGAGCATCATCACCATCATCATGAAGGTGGTTTAAAGCCACAAATCATCAAACTTGCCGTCACGGTGGTATTGCTCATCGCGGCGGTCGTCATCGAAAAACGCTGCAACTTAACCACTTGGCAGCTACTCATCATTTATTTGATTCCTTACCTGCTCGTCGGCTTCGACACATTGAAGGAAGCTGCCGAGGGATTGGCTCATGGCAAGGCTTTCAACGAACATTTCCTCATGTCGATTGCCACCATTGGAGCACTTTGCATTGGTTTCTTGCCAGGTGCCGAAACCCAGTTCCCCGAGGCGGTCTTCGTCATGCTGTTTTTCCAAATAGGTGAGCTCTTTGAAGGTTACGCCGAAGGCAAAAGTCGCGAGAGTATCGCCCATCTGATGGACATTCGCCCCGATGTGGCCAATGTGGAGCGTAATGGTCGGATCGAAAACGTCTGTCCCGAAGCGGTGGAAGTGGGAGAAATCATCCTCGTCCGTCCCGGCGAGAAAGTGCCGTTGGATGGCATCATCATTGAAGGCAATACGTCTTTGAACACTGTTGCCTTGACGGGTGAAAGTCTGCCCCGCGATGTGGCTGAAGGCGACGAGGTCATTTCAGGTTGTGTCAATCTTTCGGGTGTCATCAAGGTGCGAACAACGAAAAGTTTCGGTGAGAGTACGGTGTCGAAAATCATCAATTTGGTGGAAAATGCCACAGAAAACAAGTCAAAGAGTGAGACTTTCATCTCAAAGTTTGCGCGTGTCTATACGCCTGTTGTGGTTTTTGCGGCCATCGCTTTGGCATTGCTGCCGCCTTTGTTCTCGGGCAATTTCAGTGGCACCTTTGCCACTTGGCTTTATCGTGCCTTGATGTTCCTTGTGGTGTCGTGTCCTTGTGCCTTGGTCATCAGTGTGCCGCTCACGTTCTTTGGTGGCATCGGTGGCGCGTCCCGCAAAGGCATTCTCGTGAAAGGTTCCAATTACATGGACGTGTTGGCCAAAGTTGGCACAGTGGTTTTCGACAAGACAGGCACCCTGACCCACGGACAGTTTTCGGTTACGGCAGTGCATCCAGAGCAATGCGACGAGCAACATTTGCTGCATCTTGCCGCCCATGTGGAACATTACTCTACACATCCCATTGGAGCAGCCTTGCGTGATGCTTTTCCCGATGAGGCTACCGACGGCTGCAAACTGAGCGAAGTGGAAGAAATTGCAGGACAGGGCATTCGAGCTAAGGTGGAGAACTGGACAGTGTGTGTGGGCAACACGAAGATGATGGATGCTATTGGCGCAAAATGGCATGACTGTCATCATGTTGGGACGATTATTCATGTCGCCATTGATGGGGAATATGCTGGCCATATCGTCATTAATGACAAGGTGAAAGACGACAGTGCCGAGGCCATTGCTGAACTGAAATCCCTTGGCGTGACTCGCACTGTGATGCTCACAGGCGACCGTAAGGAAGTGGGCGAGGACGTAGCACAAAAACTGGGCTTGAGTGAATATCATGCCGAGTTGCTGCCCGCTGACAAAGTGAGTTATATAGATGAATTGCTCAACTCTCAGCCCTCAACTCTAAACTCTCAACTCGCTTTCGTTGGCGATGGCATCAATGATGCGCCTGTGTTGGCTCGTGCCGACGTGGGTATCGCGATGGGCGGACTTGGCAGCGATGCCGCCATCGAAGCCGCCGACGTAGTGCTGATGGACGACAAACCCTCAAAGGTTGCCCTTGCCATCAAGATTGCCCGAAGAACATTGCGCATTGCAAAGCAAAATGTTTGGTTTGCAATAGGCGTGAAAGTCGTGGTATTGGTCTTGGCCACTTTCGGCATTGCCACCATGTGGATGGCCGTCTTTGCCGACGTGGGAGTCACGGTGTTAGCCGTTTTGAACGCTATGCGTGCGTTGAGAAATTAGTTTAGGCGCAAATCCTTAATTTGACTCATCCTGAAGCAACTGTTTCAGGCCACGTGGTGCCCGCGTTGACCAATAATCAATGTTGCGTAAAGAATGAAGGTCGGAGCCAGCAAGATTGTAATAGCCTTTCTTTAGGAGCCATTGAGCTTTGTCTTTGGCTTCAGGTCCATAGGCTCCTGCGAGAGAAGAGAGGTTCAACTGGAAGAGGATGCCGTCGTCTTTTAATTCAGTATATCGCTCCTTGTGCATATATACATAACGTTCGGGATGGGCCAACACAGGAAAAATCCCCTTTTGCTTGATGCGATGAAAAATCCTATCCATATCCATCGGGGGAGTGAAATATGAGGTTTCCACCAAAATCCGGTTGCCATCTGGACCTAATGTCAACAAATCGTCATGCTCTAATCGTTCCTCAAAGAGTGCATCCATCATATATTCTGCCGCAAGATGCAACTTGATTGGTCCTTGATATGCCTCGCAAAGCTCAGAAAATCGTGCTCTCAGTCCTTCTGTTGTATTAGGGATATCCTCCATGACGTGAGGAGTACACCATACTTCCTTAATGCCAAGTTGCTCATAGCGTTCCAGAACCTGCAACGAAACTTCCATTTTCTTCACGCCATCATCTACTCCAGGCAAAATATGGGAGTGATGGTCTGTGAAGCTGGTAAGTAAAGATGAGATTTTAGGAAAAAGCATAACGAGATGGTTTCCAAAAAGTTATTCCTCATCATCGTGATAATACCCGGCTTTGCCGTTTTCGCCGTATGCACTGTGGTAGCCGTATTTGCCTCCGTATTTGTAACCATAGCCATAACGATAACCATAGCGGTAGCCGTAACGATAACCATAACCATAGCTTCCATCGTTGCCAGTGGTCCCGTTAAGAACCAAGCACATGTTCTTGTACTTGTTTTGCTGGTAAATGTTCTCGAGTTCGGGAAGCATATTGCGTTCCAGCAGGCCTGCACGAACCACGAAGATGGTGCGGTCCACGTACTTGTTGATAATCTGCGGGTCAGCCACAATATCGATAGGAGGACAGTCGATGAGCACATAATCGTATTCCTTGCCAAAACGTTCAATCAGTTCACCGAATCGTGCATCCTCAAGCAATTCAGTAGGATTGGGAGGTATGGTACCTACAGGCAGATAACTCAGTGTAGGATATTCATTACTACGAATAATGAGTTGATTTATGTCTTCCTCCTGACGGGCAAGGTAGTTGGTAATACCTTTCTTTGGTGAGAAAATAAAGGCCGACAAAGAGGCGTGGCGCAAGTCACCGTCGATAACCAAAACTTTCTTTTCCTTTATAGATAAAGCAATGGCTGAATTGATAGCGATAAATGACTTGCCCGAACCAGGATTGAACGAGGTGAACATGAAAATATTGGAAGCGTCCTCTCTACTCATGAACTCCAAATTGGTGCGGAACACACGGAAAGCCTCGTTGATGACATTACGGCTGCTCTTTTTCACCACTACACCGCCTGCGAAGCCTTCCTTGGTTTCTTTGTCTTTCTGTTCTTCTTGCTTCTTCTTGGCATCTTTCTTCTTTTTCTTCTGATTAGCCTGACTATAAGCCTGAGGTATTTCACCCACGAATGGCAATGACAGGTTTTCCAAATCCTTTCGGCCGCGTATCGTCGTGTTCAATTGCTCTTTCAGGAAGAGGATAATAGCAGGGATGGCCAAACCAATAATCAACGCAATCAATCTGATCATGGATACCCTTGGCTTGGTAGGAAACATAGGACCGTTTGGTTGTTCGATGACCCTTGTGTTATATGCCGTGAAAGCCTGAGACAATTGATTCTCCTCACGTTTCTGGAGAAGAAAGAGATAAAGGGATTCTTTTACCTTCTGCTGGCGTTCCACCGAAAGCAGATATTTGGCTTGACCGGGATTGGCGGCAAGTTGCTTGTTGATTTTGTATTTTGAACCTTGGAGGCTGGTCAACTGCTCGTTTAAAGTCGCCAATTGATTGTCTATACTTGCTATAATAGCTTGACGTAAAGCCGAGAGATTCTCATCTAAGTCGAGAACCAAAGGGTTTTGTTCACTACTATTGGCCACCAAACTGTTACGGCGGAGCATCGTAGAGTTATAAGTACTGATTTGATTTTCAATACTAGGATTGTTGATTCCCGAAACTACGGGTAGCACTTGATCCTTTACAATTTCACCGGCCAACATGTTTTTAATGTAACGGGCAATAGATATTTGATTGTTGATTTCCTGAATGCGGCTGGTAGTAGCGGAATTTTCAGTCAGATAAATCCTAGAAACTGCATTGACATCAGGAAGCAGGTTCTCACTTTTGTAAGTTGAAATGTCGCTATCTACATTACCTAACTCTTGCTCAATTAAACATAGACGATCATCAATAAACAATGAAGTGCTTATCATAATTTGGTTTTTGTCCTTTACCCAGTTGTCGTTGTAAACGGCAATAAGCATGTTGAGGAAATCGTCAGCTCTTTTTTTGGAGATGTCATTAATGGAAAGGGACATGACATCAGCGTTTTTAGCTGTCAAGGAAATGGTTAACCTGCTGGCATACCTTCTTGAAGCACTTTCGATGCTGGAGCGACTCACATGAATGCGGTCGTATTCTTTCCCTTTTTCAAAATAATCTGTTGGTTGCACACAAATAAGGCCAATAGGTGAGTTGACAGTATCACCCAATTTAACTGTAACCTGACCTGAAACATTCTCTCTATCAAGAATAAACTCTGAAAGCGTCACTTTGTTATCGTTGATATCCATGTCGAATGAAGCAGTAGTATTTTCAGATATACCTATCAAATTCACGTTTACGGGTAGAGTTCTGTCATAAAGCAACACCGGATGGAAACGCCCATCTATGGTATAATTCAAATCCAAGTGAAGGCGTTGCACTACTTCCTTGATGTTGTCAATTGAATTAATGGTAAGCAATTCGTTATTGATTTTTACACCATTGGATAATAATCCCATATCCGTAAAATCGCTAACATCGATAGCTGATCTGCCCTTTTCATCTGATTTCACCAATAGTTTGGCAGAACGGGTATAAACGGGTGTTGTCTTTTTTAGATATAAAGTTGCTAAAACCAAAGCTAGAATTACAGAAATAAGAAACCAATACCATCTTGATAAGCAATGATAAAAAATGGCTTTCAAATCGATGGTTTGTTCATTCTGTTGAGCAGTCTGATTTGCCGAAGTTGATTTATTTTCTTGCATGATTTTGAATAATTGACTTGATTATTTTATTGGAATTTAGCATCAGTTCGACCATCTTACCATAAGCACAGAAACTGTTGTGGCCACGGATGCGAGTAACGAGACAACAGAAATCCAGAAGGAAGCGGATTGAACCGTATTAGCATTGACAGTTGATTGGTTGGCTCGTTTTTTGTTTGGCTCAACGTAAATATAATCATTTTGATGAATGTAGTAAGCAGGGGAGTGTTGTACAGCCTCGAAAGAGCGCATATCAACAGTGTAAGCCATGAGGTTACCATTAGAATCAGGACGCAGCACAAGCACGTTGTCGCGTTTACCGTCAATACTCAAATCGCCCGCCATTGAAAGGGCATCCAAGAGCGTAATATGGTCACGGTTTATTCTGTAAGACCCTGGTGATCTTACCTCGCCCATCACAGAAAACTGGAGGTTGATAAACTCAACTGTCACCACCGGATCGTTGACCAAATTGCGATTAATCAATTCGGACTTGATATGGAATGCCAATTCGTCGCGAGTTTTTCCAGCAGCTTCTACTAATCCCAAAACAGGGAAGTCAATGGTGCCATCGGCCTTGATGATATAGCCAGAAGCACCATGGACAGTATTAGTTTGGAGTTCCGAACCTAATGTTCGTGCAGTGTAAGGTAAGTTGAAAAGGGTAGTCAGTTCAGGCACCTTACTGTTGACGATAATGGAAATCTTGTCTTCAGGGCGCAGGCGGATTTCTGGCGTAGGTTGTTCTTCTGTGCCTGTAACTATTTGATGGTCTTGAATATCTTGGAAATAGGTAATCCGCTTGGATACATCGCAAGATGAAAACAGAAGCATTAATGATAAAATGAAAAAGCTGTTTCTTTTCAAGATGAAGTTTTTTGGGGTCGGAGGGACCTTGTCATGATTATTATCGTTCATAATGGTTTGGTTTGTTATTCTGTAGGTTGACATAATAAATCTCTTTAGTTCAACAAGTTGCGGTTGTTTAAATTCTGCATTTTCGGTTCAAAGGTACGACTTATTTTTCAATCCGCAATAATTTTTTTCAAATATAGTCGAAAAAATGGTAAAAGAAGAATGTAGGTTCGGTAAAAGCCTTTATATTTGCATGGCAATAATTGATTAAAGTAGTGAAAAACATCAAACTAACAAACTATGCTGCAAAAAGGAACTAAAGCCCCTTATTTTGAAGGGCATGATGAGAATGGAAATCTCGTAAAACTCAGCGATTTCGCTGGTAAGAAACTTGTACTTTATTTTTATCCAAAAGACAGTACCCCAGGTTGCACTGCCGAAGCATGTGATTTGCGTGACAATTACGAGCGTTTCCTCTCCTTTGGCTACAATGTCATTGGTGTCAGTCGCGACAGTGCTGCATCGCACCAACGGTTCATCGCCAAATACAACCTGCCTTTCCATCTTATCGCTGATACCGATTTGACCATTCTGAAAGCTTACGAGGCTTGGGGTGAAAAGAAGATGTATGGCAAGGTCACAGAAGGCACGCTGCGCACCACTTATGTCATAGATGAAACGGGCACCATCATCGACACCATCGGAAAGGTGGATACCAAGAACCACACAGCACAGATTTTGTAATTCAGTTGAAAGCATGATGATGGCGCAGCAAACTTTTGTCAATCAAAAACTTGAATTTGTTGAGGAACTGGTACTTTACACCGACTCGCACATTTTCCTTACTGGAAAAGCGGGTACAGGCAAGACCACTTTTCTGAAAAACTTGCCGCTGAAGACTTACAAGCGCATGGCAGTGGTTGCACCAACGGGTGTGGCTGCTCTGAATGCGGGCGGACAAACCATCCATTCGTTTTTCCAACTGCCTTTTGGACCATTGCCTCCTGGTACCAACACCATCACGGCGCAACTCCATAAGATGAAGAAACGCAAACTCAACCTTATGCGCAGCCTCGACCTGCTCATCATTGACGAAATCAGTATGGTGCGCGCCGATGTTTTGGATGCTGTCGATGCTGTGTTACGTCGTGTGCGTCGCTCGCAGAAGCCTTTCGGTGGACTTCAACTCCTCATGATTGGCGATGTGCATCAGCTTGCTCCTGTCGCCAAACAGGAAGAATGGGAAATTCTGTCACCTTATTATGACACGCCTTATTTCTTTGGTAGTCAAGTGTTAAAGCAGGTGCCATACGTCTGTGTTGAATTGGAGCACATCTATCGTCAGCATGACGATGACTTTATCACTTTATTGAACAAAGTGCGCGACAATCGCATGGATAGGGATTGCCTTAACATCTTGAACCAGCGTTTTTTACCCAATTTCAGGCCAAATGATAGTGAAGGCTACGTCACCTTGACCACCCACAATTACCAAGCCGATAGAATCAATGAATCCAAACTTGAAGCTATCAAGGAAAAGCCACTGATTTTCAATGCGGTAATTCGTGGCGTTTTTCCGGAAAACACTTATCCAACCAAGGAGGAACTGACACTGAAAATCGGGGCGCAGGTGATGTTTGTAAAAAACGACCCAAGTCCAGAAAAGGCTTTCTACAACGGCAAAATCGGGCGACTGATTGGTTACGATGAAGAGGAAAAGACGCTTTCGGTGCTTTGTGGCAATGAGCATATCACCGTGGAACCGCTCAAGTGGCAGAACATGGAATACGCCATCAATCCAGACAACAACGAAATCAAGGAAAACGAAATCGGCAGTTTTACGCAAATGCCGCTGCGATTGGCTTGGGCTGTCACCATTCACAAGAGTCAGGGTCTTACTTTCGACAAAGTCATTGTCGATGCGGGACAAGCCTTTGCCCACGGGCAGGTTTATGTTGCCTTGAGCCGTTGCACTTCTTTGGAGGGTTTGGTGCTGAAAACCCGTATCGGCTCGGAGGCATTGGTCAACGATTATTCGGTGAACCGTTTTGTCGAGCAAATTCCCGATAAGGAGCCTTCGCAGGAAAAGGTCGACCAGTTGCGCCACGAATACGAATTGGAGACCATGCTCGAACTTGTTGATTTCACGGGTGTTTACAACGATTTCGTGAAGTTGGTGAAGGTGATTTATGGCAATGATACGCTCTTTGAAAGCACTATGATTCAAGACCTTTCACAGCGTCGCAACCGCATCCATGAAGAGTTGTGCCAAGTCGGCATCAAGTTTGAAAGCCAAATACGGAAACTTCATGCCGAATCACCTTCTTGCGAGCAGAATCCCGTTTTGCAGGAACGTCTCAAGAGAGGGGTGGCTTACTTCGACGAACACCTGAAAGATATTGTTGCTGGCTTGTTCAATTTGCCTTTCAAGACCGATAACCAAGCTGTGAACGAGCAACTTACGGAGGCTTTGCAGCAAGTCAAGGAAACCGTTTTTCTGAAAAGCAGCTGCTTGGAGGCTTGCAAAGATGGTTTCAGTGTGCGCGAATACCAAAAAACCAAGTCGGTGAAGGTGCTTGAGGTTGAAAAGGGTGAGAAGAAAAAAGTGGACATTAAAGACGACACGATGGACAAGAACCCACTTTACACCGCTTTGTCTGCTTGGCGTTTGCAAAAGGCCAAAGAGTTGGAAGTGCCTGCTTATACCATCGCTCACAACAAGACACTCAAAGCCATTGCGAAAGCCCAACCTGTCACTTTGAAGGAACTCAAAGATGTAAAAGGCATGGGAACAAAGAATGTGGCTCGATACGGTGCTGAAATATTGGATGTTGTGTTGAAACTCATCGGGCAAGAATCCGAATCCATCGACAATTAAGCTCTGAAATCACTCTTCTCTTGGATTTTCCGTTTTTCACTATTTTTTTTGCATCGAAAGAAGTTTGAAACATAACTGAATCTTTGGAATTTGATGCCGTCATCTTGCAAAACGAAGGTATGGATGCCGCATATATTGAAGTGCCTTTCGACATTAAGGCATTGTTTGGCAAAGGTCGTTTACTGGTTCACGCCATTTTTAACGGTGTGCCCTACGATGGTCAAATCGTAAAAATGGGAACACCTTGCTTCATCATCGGGCTGAGAAAAGGCATCCGCAAGCAAATCGGCAAAAGTTTTGGCGACATGGTTCATGTTACTTTTTGTGGACGAGCATAAAAACAAATCCCGAATCGTTGGTTAGCGGTTCGGGATTCTTGTTCAAATCGTTTTCTTGTAAGCCCGTCGGCGCATGAAAGGCACCGTCTTGTAGTCGCCGAAGAGCGACTGCACCTTGTAGTTCTCTTCGAGTTGTGGGTTCATGATGATTTTGTCGATGCCACGACGGATGCAGTTCTCGTGCAGGTACTTGAACAGCAACAACGGCACACCTTTCTGTTGGTATTGCGGACTGACTCCGATAATCAAGGCCTCAAGTGTGTCGTTCTTTTTCAAGGCTTTGAGGATGCGGATGAAACCGAAAGGGAACAGGCGACCGTTGGATTTTTTCACGGCCTTCGAGAGTGAGGGCACGCAAAACAGGAATCCAATGGGCTTGTCTTCGTCGTTGACGGCTACCGCCACAAAATCCTTGTCCAAAATGGGTACGTAAGTGTCCAAATAGTTGGCTATCTGCTTGTCGGTCAGCGGCGAGAATCCCATCAGCGGAGCAAAGGCCTCGTTATACATGTGGAAAATCTCCATGCCGTACTGCTTGCACATTTGCTTCATGCTCTTGGGCTGCACCACATGAACGCCATAGCGCTCCTCGATGAGATGGGCGAACTTGTAGGAGGGCGGCATCTCACAGTCGAGTTTAAGCACCCTTTGTGTCCAGTCGACATCTTTCTCAAAGCCTAACTGTTCGAGCATCGTACCGTAGTAGGGGTAGTTGTAGAGGCAGGTGAAAGGGCTGAGGTTCTCGTAGCCTTCGATGAGCAGACCTTCCTTGTCCATGTCGGTGAAGCCCCAGGGACCGCGCATCTCTGTGCGTCTGCGCTCCTTGCCCCAGGCTGCTACGGTGTCGATTAGGGCGCGCAGCACAGCCTCGTCTTCGATGAAGTCGAGCCAGCCAAACCTGACGATGCCTTGCAGGTCGTCGGCCTTGTGGTTGATGATGGCGGCCACGCGGCCTACTATCTCCTTGCCGCGATAAGCCAAAAAACAATCGGCCTCGCAGAAGTCGTAAGCACCGTTCTTTTCAGGGTTGAAGGTGTCGAATTCGTCGCCCTCGAGGGCGGGTACCCAGTTGGCGCAGTCTTTATAAAGCTTGAGGGGAAAAGCCACAAACTGCTTTAGCTGGCTGTGGCTTTCCACCTTGACGATTTGTATTGACATAAATTATCGTGTTGCGTTTGCACTGATGTGATCGAGCACCTCGCCCACGGTGCTGAACTTCGGGTTGCCTTCAAACTTGAACCCAAACTTGTTCTCGATGGCGAGGCTGAGCAGCAATATGGTTAGTGAGTCGAGACCCACGTCGCGCACAAGCTGCGAATTGTCGTTGATGTTGCTGAAATCGGCGGCAGGCTTGATCTGCTTCAGGATTTCTTTCATTTCTTCGAATATGGCTTCTCTTTGCATGGCTCTATTTTATTGGTTGCGTGATACTTTCATGGCACCAGTACGCTTGAAGTCCTCGCGGCGCACGGTGACTTTGCTGACTTGGTGGGTGGTGGGCATTGTGGCGTTGACCTTGTCGACGAGCTTGTTGAAGTAGGCTTCCACCTCGTCCCACGACTCGTTGCCGAACTCTTCCATGCGGGGCAGAATTTCGATGGCGATGACGGCACGTCCGTCCACTTCCTCTTCTTTGACAAGGCAGTCGCGGAGTTTCTGGTCTTTATAGAAAGGCTCTTCGATGCTCTCAGGGCTGACGTTTTCGCCGTTGCTGAGGATGATGAGGTTCTTGATGCGACCCACGATGTACATGTAGCCGTCTTCGTCGAAGCGCACTAAGTCGCCGGTCTTCACCCATCCGTCTTCGGTGAGTGTTTCGGCAGTCTTTTCAGGTTCGCCGTAATAGCCGAGGAAGACGTTGTCGCCACGGAACCACAGCTCGCCGTCGACCACCTTCAGCTCCTGCTCAGGATAAGACTTACCCACTGAGGTGGGTCTTTCCTTCACGTCGATGTTGCCGGTGGTGAGGTTGGCACCTTCGGTCATGCCGTAGCCAGCAAACAGGCTGATACCCAGCTCGTCAAACTCGCGGATGAGTTTCGGAGGCACGTTGGCTGCGCCGGAAATGATGAATTTGAGGTTGCCGCCCAAGAAAGGCTTGCCGTACATCTTGACGAGGCCCATAAGGATTTCGCAGATGCCAGGCACGGCCACGAGGCAGGTCGGCTTGATGACGGGGAACTTGGAAATGGTCTCTTTGGCATTGGAGACGGAATACCATTCACCGCCTTCGAACAGCACCGACAAGGTGCCGCGAATCAGGCCAAACACGTGGCTGAGCGGCAGCACATTGGCATAGCGATGGCAGGCCAACTGTTGTCCCGGGGCGTAAACTCCGTTTAAGGCGCCGCGCATCAGGGCACGGTGGGGCAGGATGGCACCCTTGGGGGTTCCCGTAGTGCCACCAGTGAAGAAGATAGCGGCAGGGTCGTTCTTGTCGACAGTGGCTACTGGTGCTGGTTGGTCGGCGCAGTCGGCGATGGCAATAACGGGGCAGGGGACACCCTTGATGGTTTCGGCGAAGTCGCTGCCATAGACCAGCACTTTCACGCCAAACTTCATGCAGCAGCCCACAACGGCTTGCTGGGGCAGCTGTGAGGGTAGGTTGATGGCGACGTAACCCGCTGAGGTGACGGCGAGAAACATCTCCACTGCCTCTATCGTTGAGTTGTCAAGGATGGCAACTTTGTCTCCTTTTTGCAAGCCCATGCCGTTGAGCAGGGCGCGCTTGCGAGCGATTACGTCGCAGACTTCCTTATAACTGAGGTGGCGCACCGTGTCGGACAAACAGGGCAAATCGGACCATTTTTGTTCAATCCAGGTGACGAATTCAGGGATAGTCGGGATGAATTTCAACTGCGCGAGTTCATCGGCAGGAAGCATGTTGGGGAAATAGGTGTTGTTGATCATAATTGTTTATGTTGTTTGGTTTGTTTCTGCGAATAACCCAAAAAAGCCAAAGCGTTTCCACTTTGGCTTTATCATTAGGATGGCTTCATGCCGTTGGTTATTCAGGATTTTCAACTGAAGACTCGGCGGCGGGAGTTTCCATGCTTGCAGCTTCCGTGGCGGGAGCGGCGGGAATGGTATTCTCAATCTGCTGACGCATTTCGGTATCGAACACAGCGCCATTCTTGATGCTCTTTGGGAGCGTGATGCTCGACAAGAGGCACAATCCTACCAGAATACCGCCCATCCACCAAGTGGCTTTTTCAAGGAAGTCGGTCGTCTGGCGAACGCCCATCATCTGGTTGGCACCACCGAAATTGGACACCAAACCACCACCTTTTGAGTTCTGAACCAGAACTATCAGACTTAATAATACACTGACAATCAGGATTAAAATTACAAATAACGTGTACATTTTTATTGATTTAATGTTTGACTATTCTGTTTTATCCTTTCGATTTGGGCTGCAAAATAACGACTTTTTTCTGGATATTTCAAATTTAATTTTTCATAAATTGAAATTGCCTTGTCCAAATAGCCTTGTTTTTCATAAATTTGCGCCAAAGTTTCGCTGACGATGTTCTCTTGGTCAGTGATGCTGTTTTGCGCCACTGAGATGGGGTTGTAGAATTCGGCTTTGGGACGTGTAATGCTCGGATTTTCAAGTATAAACTTGTCTATCAGTTCCTTACGAGAGAGCTTCTTTGGTGCAGGCTTGTCTTTTTCCTTACGTTGTTTCTCCGCCTCAAGTTCTTTCAACCGATTGGCAATGATGGCTTTCAACTCGTCCAACGATTTCCGTTTTTCTTCCAACAGTGCCATTTCGGCGGATAGCTCCTCGTGGCTCCCGCTGAGGTTGATTTCGGGGATGACGAACACCTTTTCGCGGATGATGTTGCCATTGTCTTCTTCTTTCTCAATGGCTTCCATTGAGCTGAAAACGTTGTTGGTAGGAACAAACTCATCGGGTAAGGTCGTGGTTTCAGGTTCGCTCTCGAAACGGTGACGGGCTATCAGCGTGAAAAGTCGCAATTTGTCACGGTTGGGCATGATGGCAGCAGCATGGCGAAGCTGGCCTTCATATCTTGCGTCATTGGTGTTTTGGTAGGCAATGGCCAAAAGTGCCTGTCCGACAGCAAAATACGGATAATCGGCAACAAGTTGCTCAATGTCTTGAACAACCTTGCCTTTCATCAGCTCTGGCATTTTGATGTATCCTATGAGTTGCTTGCCGTCCATAATCACCAGTTTACCAATGCTTTATTGAATATATCCTCTACTAATTGCTCGACAATGGTTGCGGTGAGCGATTCTTGCACCGAACTCAGCTCTTGGTCGCTGGGGTAGTCCTCGTAGCGCGAAAAACTCTGCTCAAAATCCTTCGTTTCGTCGATGCGGTTGCTGAACCTTACTTTCACAGTGATGGTGAGTCGGTTCATGGCGGCGGTCTGTCCTGCGGTGATGGCCACGGGCGTGGTTCTGTAGTCGGTGATTTCGCCTTCAAAGGCAAGGTCACCGCCGGATTCAATCACATCCAGGGTGGTTTGGTTGGTCATCGCATCGCGCAGGGCTTCGGTTAAATTATTACTCAACAATGGATTAACGAGTTGAGCGTGGTTGGGGAAATAGTCCACAGAAACGGTCTTGGCCTCTGCGGGAATGGAAGCTCCCGTGAAGGAATAAACGCCGCAACCGTGGCAAATGAGAGCCAAAGCCAATGCAAAAACCGCTATTTTCGCCTTGATTCTCATAGGTTGATGCCGTATTCGTTGATTTTGCGATACAAGGTGCGCTCGCTGATGCCTAAGGCTTTGGCTGCGTCCTTGCGCTTGCCTCTGTGGGTTTCCAACGCCTTGATAATCATTTCTTTCTCATGGTGTTCAAGAGAGAGAGTTTCTGTTGTTGAGCCTGACGAAAGGGTGCTATAATGCGAGGTTTCCTCGGCAGGGACAAATTCGGCAAACTCTTGTTCCACCTCATCGGGTTCGTTTTGGCTCACGCGAGTGACCATGGTATCACCGATTTGGGTGACCGAATTGGGTTGCACGTATGTCGGCTCCATCGGGCGACCGCTGCTCATATTATTGACTTGTGCACGCAGTTCGGCGATGTCTTTCTTCATGTCGAACAGCACGCGATAAAGCAAGTCGCGCTCCGACATGCCTTCGGGCGTGTCCTCGCGGGGTAGCAATACGGGTAAATTGTTTATCACCCTGTTAGGCAGATACTTGGCCAAGGTTTCAGTCGTGATGTTGCGGTCGGTTTCCATGATGGAAATCTGCTCCGTGACGTTTTTCAGTTGGCGCACGTTTCCGTCCCAACGGTAGTTTTCCAACATTTTCACGGCCTCGGGCGTCAAAGTGATGGCTGGGATGTGGTTGCGCTCGGCAAAGTCGGCGGCAAACTTCCTGAACAAGAGGGGAATGTCGGCCTTCCTTTCGCGCAAGGCGGGGATATGGATCGGGATGGTGTTCAACCTATAATACAGGTCTTCGCGGAAACGCCCACGCTCGATGGCCACGGGCAAATCCACATTGGTGGCGGCCACGATTCTGACATCGGTTTTCATCACCTTGTTGCCGCCCACGCGGATGAACTCGCCGTTTTCGAGCACACGCAAAAGGCGGGCTTGGGTGGAAAGCGGCAACTCGCCGACCTCGTCCAAAAACAAGGTGCCTTTGTCGGCAATCTCAAAGTAGCCTTTGCGCTCATTGACGGCACCCGTGAAGGAACCTTTTTCGTGTCCAAACAGCTCGGAGTCAATGGTTCCCTCGGGGATGGCACCGCAGTTCACGGCGAAATATTGGCCGTGTTTGCGGGTGCTGTTTTGGTGGATGATCTTCGGGAAAACGTCCTTACCTGTGCCGCTCTCGCCTGTGATGAGCACTGTGAGGTCGGTGGCGGCCACTTGCGCGGCGATGCCAATGGCGCGATCCAATTCGGGGTCGGTACCGATGATGCCGAAGGTGCGTTTTATTGCTTGTACGTCCATGGTTTATTTAATTCGGAATTCGGAATGCTGAATTCGGAATATCGCAATGCGACGCTGGGCTTTGCCCTATTCCGCATTCATAATTCCGCATTCCGCATTTATCTTAATACTCCTCCCAACTGCTGTTCAAACGCGCCTTGAATCTTACCCATCGTCTTTTCAATCACCTTGTCGGTGAGGGTGGTGGTGGGCGACATCAGCACGAAGCTCATGGCGTATTGTTTCTTTCCTGCCGGAATCTTCTCGCCTTCGTAAACGTCGAAGAGGCTCATCGATTGCAGGATTTTGTTCTCGGCACTCATGGCGACTTTCTTCACTGCGTCGAAGGTGACGTTCTTGTCGAAAATCATGGCGAGGTCGCGGCGCACGGCGGGGAACTTCGACAGCGGCTCGAAATGCACTTCCTTGGCCTTGGCCAAGCATTGCATCATCAGCGTCCAGTTGAAGGTGGCGTAAAACACGTCTTTCTTCAAATCGAAGTGCTTTAGGGTCTTCTTGCTGAGTTTGCCGAGCGTGACAATCTCCTTACCATCAACGCAATAGGTGGTCGCGTAGTCGAAATGCAGCAGGTTGGATTCTTTGGCTTCCAAGGCGTTGAAATCGAACTTGAAGTGGTTGAGCACGCCCATGACGTATTCTTTCAGGTCAAAATAATCGATGGCCTTGGCTGGGGCGTTCCACAATTCGGCCTGTTTGTTGCCGGTGAGGAAGAGGTCGAGGCAGGTGTGTTCGGTGTAGGGTTTCAACGGCTGTTTTTCGTCGCCAACTTTCGTTCCGTCAAAGAAATAGACATTGCCGAACTCAAAGAACTTCATGTCGCTGATTTTGCGGTTTTGGTTGAAAGCAATACTCTCCAAACCACCCCACATCAGGGTTTGGCGCATGACATTGAGGTCGCTGCTCAAAGGATTGAGAATCTTGACGTTGCGCTCTGGCTCGAAAGCAGGGAAAGCCTCGCTATACGCGGCCTTGGTGAGCGAGTTGTTCATAATCTCGTAGAAGCCGTTGGCAACGAGCATGTCGCTGATTTTCTGCTGCATCTTGTCGGCATCGGGTTTGGCGGCGCGACTGATGGAGGCATGGATTCGGCTCGGGATTTCGATGTTGTCGTAGCCATAGATGCGCAAGATTTCCTCGACCACATCGGCGGGACGGGTCACATCGACCTTGCTGGTGTGTACATCCACCACAACATGCTTGTCGTCTTGTTCAATAACTTGACATTCAAGGCTTTTCAATATATTGACGGCTTGGGTCGGGTCAATGACCTTGCCAGCCAGTTTGTTCAAATAGTCAAATTTCAAGTCCACGCGGGCAGGGGCGAAGTCGCCGTTTTTCACGTCCTTGATTTCTGAGGAAATCGTTCCACCGGCCAACTCCTTTATTAATAAGGCGGCGCGTTTCAGGGCGTAGAGGGTGATGTTCGGGTCGGCACCGCGCTCGTAACGGAACGAAGCGTCGGTTTGCAGACCGTGATATTTGGCCGTCTTGCGGATGCTGGTTGGGTTGAAGTAGGCACTTTCGAGGAATATGTTGGTGGTTTCCATCGTCACGCCCGACTTTTGTCCGCCAAACACACCGCCGATGCACATAGGCTCTTCGGCGTTGCAAATCATCAGGTTACGGCTATTGAGCTTGCGCTCCACGCCGTCCAAGGTGACGAAAGGCGTGCCTTCGGGCAGGCATTTCACCACCACCTTCTTGCCCGTGACTTTGTCGGCATCGAAGGCATGAAGCGGCTGCCCGACTTCCATCAACACGAAGTTGGTGATGTCCACGATGTTGTTGATACTGCGGATGCCCACGGCGGCAAGACGATTCTTGAGCCAAGCCGGCGACTCGCCGACTTTCACGCCGCTGATGGTCACGCCCGAATAGCGCGGGCAGGCCTGCGTGTCTTCCACGACCACTTCGATGTCGTTGTCGTGGTTTTCCACTTTGAAGTCCTCCACCGAGGGGCGGATGAGGTGGTATTTCGTGGTGTTCTCGCGCTGGTTGAGGGCGGCCACGAGGTCGCGGGCCGAGCCGATGTGCGAGGTGGCGTCGCTGCGGTTGGCGGTAAGGCCGATTTCGATCGTATAGTCCTCTTCAACAGGGAAATAGAACGATGCAGGCTTGCCCACTTCGTAATCATCAGGCAACACCATAATTCCTTCGTGCGAGGTGCCAAGTTGCAGTTCGTCCTCGGCGCAAATCATGCCTTCGCTCACCTCGCCGCGAATCTTGCCCTTCTTGATGGTGATGTGTTCGTCGCCAATCCAAAGCTCGGTGTTGATGGTGGCCACGAGCACCTTCTGTCCGGCAGCCACGTTGGGCGCGCCGCACACGATGTGCAGGGGTTCTTCGCCGCCCACATCGACGGTGGTGATGTGCAGGTGGTCGGAGTTGGGGTGGTCGATGCAGGTAAGCACCTTACCCACGACGACACCTTTCAGTGCGCCTTTCACCGACTCAAAACGCTCCAAGTCTTCCACTTCGAGGCCCGTGGAGGTCAATATCTCGCTGACTTTCTCAGCCGAATAATCGCAGTTGACGTATTGTTTCAACCAGTTATAGGAAATCTTCATCTTCGTACACTTTAAATGAGCGGCAAAAATACGAAATTCTGACAAAATGTCACGCGGAAAATATGAAAGACTTTTGATTAGAGGTTTTTGATTTCGCCAAGTGCCTCGATGAAAATCGGCCAAGTGCCTCGATGAAAATCGGCCAAGTGCCTCGATAAAAATTCGCCAAGTGCCTCGATAAAAATTCGCCAAGTGCCTCGATAAATTTTTCAAAAGTTGTTCATAATCAAAAAGAAATTACTATTTTTGCAGCGTAAAAAATTTGAATCTATGAGTGACTACAAAAAGCGTGTTGCAGAACAGAATCTTGCCGACCATTTGGATGCAATGGGTGCCGTATTGATAGAAGGCCCTAAATATTGTGGTAAGACTACGATGGCAATCCAACAGGCCAATAGCGTTTTGCTTATGTCCGACCCTGATCATATAGAGCAGAACCTTTCATTGGCGAGGACGAATATCAGGAAATTGTTGGAAGGAGAAACGCCGCGTTTGATTGACGAATGGCAGCTGGCTCCCCAGTTTTGGGATGCCGTCAGGAACGAGGTTGACCGACGTAATGCAGACGGGCAATTCATCCTGACTGGTTCGGCCGTTCCTCCGCGTCCGACCACTGAAGAGGAAAAGATTTTCCACACGGGAACGGGAAGAATATCACGTCTGAAACTCCGAACGATGAGCCTTTATGAGTCAGGCGAATCAACAGGGAATGTGAGTTTGTCGTCACTTTTCGAGGATGCCGAGAAAGTAGAAGGAACAAGCCATATCGACCTTGACGAACTCGCTTTTTTGGTTTGCCGGGGCGGATGGCCAAAGGCTACGCTGAAAGAGAATCCCAAGGCAGCCTTGATGCAGGCAAAACAATATTACAAAACGGTTGTTGGATTGGACATTTCGAGGGTTGATGGTGTGGAACGCAATGAAGAATTGGCCAAACGGTTGATGCGCTCCTATGCACGCAACCAAGGCTCGCAGGCCACGTTGGGGACGTTGCTCGCGGATTTGAAAAACAACGAAGCCGACACGCTGACGGAGTACACCATTTATTCCTATATCAATGCCTTGAAAAAGATTTTTGTCATAGAGGATTCATTGGCCTGGAATCCGAATCTCAGGAGCAAAACCGCCATCCGCACTTCCGACACGCGCTATTTCACCGACCCGTCCATTGCCACGGCTGCTTTGGGCATCGGGCCGAAAGACTTGATTAATGACCTCAACACTTTCGGGCTGATGTTTGAGACGCTTGCCGTGCGCGACCTGCGCGTTTATGCCGATGCCATAGACGGTACGGTTTACCATTACCGCGACAAGAGCAACTTGGAGTGTGACGCTGTGGTGCATCTTGAAAACGGTTCATACGGCCTTGTGGAGATCAAGCTTGGCGGTGCGCAGTCGGTGAGGGAAGGAGCGGCCACTTTGCTTGAATTGGCAGGCAAACTCGACACGACCAAGATGAAGAAGCCGTCTTTCCTGATGGTGCTAACGGGAATAGGCGAATATGCCTACAAGCGCCCCGATGATGGAGTGCTCGTGGTACCTATTGGGTGCTTGAAAGATTGATGGATTGTTTTTGAATAGGTTATATTTTGACCGACTATCCAAAGGAAAACGCTTCAGAACAAATCGGAATGTGTCCCTGTATTGAGCATCAGCAGGGTAAGTTGGTTGTCGTTTTGCTCCCAAACAAGCAGCCAGTCAGGCTGGATGTGGCACTCCCAAGTGTTGTTGCCTTTGAATCCTGAAAGTTTGTGAGGACGGTATTCTTGAGGCAATGTCCCCGTTTCCTTCAAGATGTCCACGATTACAGCAATTCTTGACACATCAAGTCCACGCTTGGCACACCGTTTGACAGCGTGTTTGAATTGGTTAGTGAAAACAACTTGATACATAGGGGTCTATTCATCTAAACATTGGCGAATAAGATCGGAGCCGTTTTTGGCGTAATAGATTCTGCCAGCTTCGACATCCTCGTATGCCAATTCAATACCGCTTTTGCGATGGCGGCGCGGTGCAATCTCAACGCCCTCCATCGAGCGGAACAATTTGCGCAGCATAGGAAGCAGGCTCTCGTCGGTCACTTTCAATGTAAGTTCGGTCATTGTTTTTCTCCCAATGGTTAATTTATGGTGCAAAAATACACATTTATTTTGAATTGGACGACTTCGGATGTGTTTTGTGAGGCAATATGGATTTTTTTTGAGTTTAATATCCGAGTTTTGGAAATTATTTCAACAATTCCATTAAAAACTTATTGTAATTCGATTATTATTTGTAGTTTTGCAGCGTCATGACACCCAAAAAGCGGGCTGAAAAGCTCAAGGAAAAAGTAAAATCAATTAATTATCAATCAATTACGAAAGGAACTATAAAAATGAAAGACAAAACAATGAAAAGAATCCGTATTTGCTGTTATGTTGCCATTGGCTTATGCGTCGCTTGGGGACTTCTTTGGTTCGGCAATCTGATTCTTTCTGCATTTGGAGTGAGCGACTATCCATTACAGTGGTTCGACTGGACGGAACACAGAGCCTACAAAACCACTATCTTCGCCGTTTATTCGCTGAGCATTGCGGCGATGATTGTCATGTGTGTCAAAATTGTGCTGAATGTACTGAAAGGCCTGAATGAGAACACTGTATTTCCCAAAAGCAACGTAAAACTTCTTTTCTGGTTTGTGCTGGTCGACTTTATTTATCTGTTGGTATTCAATAACTTGATGGTTCTTGGAAGCGACCAACCCACGTTCATGATTCAGCATAATAACTTTGTTATGCCCTTCTTCCTGCTCTTCTTCGCCTTCATGTACAAAGTGGCCGCCGATGCGGTGGAGGAAAACAATTTAACCGTCTGATTATGTCACAAAACCTACAAAACTTGCAAAACCATTTGTTTGGTATAGGGAAGCCTGCCAACCGGCTGGCTTCCGGCGGCGCACGGTTGTGCAGCTGCCACTTCAGTTATTTGAAGTTTTGCCTTGTTTTGATGGTTTTGTGATGAAAAACAAAACGTTATGATTATCCTAAACTTAGACGTAATGCTGGCCAAGCGCAAGGTGCGCTCCAACGATTTGGCCCAAAGAATAGGCCTCACCCAAGCCAACCTCTCTATCCTCAAGACTGGCAAGGCCAAGGCCATCCGCCTCAGCACACTCGATGCCATCTGCCGCGAACTGCAATGCACGCCGGGGGATATACTGGAATATCGGGAAGATGAAAATGCTTGAGCCATGAAAAAATGCAGATGGATTTTGTTGTTTGGGCTTCTGCTGCCCTTCACGGGCTGCAACACCTTGATGCCCATGCTCTTCGGCTTCCGCGAAATCAACGGCTACGATGCGGTGCAATGTGAGAAATTCTACAAGAAACTGCCCAAGGATTTTGCTTTCACGCCCTTGGTGTGCGACGAAAAACAATTCCGGCAAGTGAGCGAACTCGGCGCAGACTCGATGCAGATGAAAGACCTCTACCAGCCGCTGAAAATCATGTATTTCCACGGCGACAGCCTCGTTTCGTTCCACATCAATTGCTACTGCCCGCCAACGCTCGGCTTCAACCTGAATTGGAACTACGACCATCAGTTTGACGTGTTTCCGCCAGCCACGACCGTGCCTTTGGAAGGCTACACGGTGACGCGCACCCAAATGCAGTCCGTCTTCCCCGAAATCAACGGGGAGGCGGAATGCACCGTTCTCGTCTATTGGACGAATATGTTGTATAAGATTTCTCGTTCTGAAATTAAGACGGTTTACAGGAATTTGAAGCGGTTCGGCCCTTCGACAGGCTCAAGGGTCGAGATTTATCTCATCAACAATGACATCACGATGACGAAAAGTTTGAATGGCGAGTTGTAGTTTTTTCCTATTTTTGTGGGTTCAATTCTAAACAAATATACATGAATACTCCCATTCCCAACCGTCTTTTCGTCCGCAATAGGGCGAATTTTGCAGCGCAATTGCCAACTAAGTCTGTCGCCGTTTTCACTGCCAACGAGCCTATGCCGCGCAATGGCGACGAGTTTTATCCATTCCGACAACAGTCTGATTTCTTTTATCTTACGGGTATCAACGAGGAGAATGCCTACCTCATCATCGCGCCCGACTATCCTGACGAAACGATGCGCGAAATCCTTTTCATCGAGCCTTACGACGAGGTGAAAGCCACTTGGCAGGGCGAGATGCTTGACAATGCGCAGGCCACTGAATTGTCGGGTATCAAGACCGTCAAGGGCAGCGACTCCTTCTGGATGACTTTGAACGACATTGTTTTTTCGGGCTACGGCGACACGATTTTCCTCAACAGCTATGAATACCCGAAATATGAATGTGCAGTGGAGACCATACAAAAACGCTTTGTCCAGCAAGTCAAGGCCATGTACCCGATGCACAACTATGGCCGTACTGCACCGATACTCAACGCCTTGCGCATGGTGAAGTCGGAGGACGAAATCGCTGTCACGCAACGGGCCTGCAACATTACCGCGAAGGCTTTCCGCCGCTGTTTGGAGACCGTGAAGCCTGGCATGTACGAATATGAGGTTCAGGCCGAAATCGAGTACATCTTCAAGCAAAATAATGCCACTGGTCATGCCTACGCGCCCATTATCGCAGGCGGCAAGAACGGTTGTTGCCTGCATTACTCGAAAAACCAAAGCCTCTTGAACGATGGCGACCTGCTGCTCTTCGACATCGGCTGCGAGCTGAAGAACTATTCTTCCGACCTAAGCCGCACGATTCCGATTAATGGAGAATTTACTGACAGACAGAAAGATTGCTACAACGCTGTGCTTCGCGTGATGAAGGAAATCACCAAGCTTTATAGGCCTGGAGGTACCATCAACGAGATTAACCAGACCACTTACAAGCTGATGGAGCAAGAGATGATCAAATTGGGACTCTTCACTGCCGAGGACGTGAAAAACCAAGACCCCGACAAGCCTCGCTACAAAAAATACCTGATGCACGGCATGTCGCACCACATCGGTCTTGATGTCCACGACAGCATCGACAAGTTCAAACCATTTGCTCCTGGCATGATACTCACCTGTGAACCAGGTATCTACATCTGCGAGGAAGGCATCGGCATCCGCATCGAGAACGACCTGCTCATCACCGATGGCGAGCCAATTAATCTGTTTGAGGGACTGCCTACGGAAATCGAGGAAATTGAGGCAACGATGCGAAGATAAGCCATTGCATTCAAAAAAATTGGATTTTCTTTCTCCATTTATGGCGAGGTGGCGGAAAAATCCCTATTTTTGACCACTTTTTCAAATAATGATTTACAAATGAAACGTTACTTGTTAATAATGATTGCCTTGGCTGGTGGCTTGAGCCTGTTGCAAGCCCGCCCCGTCGACGTGGAGCGCGCCAAGGTTGCAGGACAACAGTTTGTCCGCGCCCATTTCAACAGCGAAACAAAGTCCGATGCATTGGAGTTGGTCTATACGGGCTTCTCCTCCCGCAGCGAGGCCTGCTTCTATGCCTTCAATGTGGGGCAAGAGGGCTTCGTCATCGTGTCGGCTGACGACCGTTTTCGTCCTATCGTTGGCTATTCCGACGAAGGCACCTTTGCAACGGAGAACCCGTCACCTGAGCTGATGTTCTATCTCGACAGAATCATTGAGGCTCGCACAAGTCGCAACGCGGTCCTCGTCGACAACACTGCCGAGGAATGGCAAAGTGTGATGTCGACTGGACGTCTGCTCTCGCGCAACGGTGGCCGTGGTGTCGACTACCTCTGCACTACCAAGTGGAACCAAGACTCGCCCTACAACCTTTATGCTCCCGATGCCACCAGTGGTCCTGGAGGCCGTTGCTATGCAGGTTGCGTGGCTACTGCGATGAGCCAGGTGATGAAGTTTTGGGACCACCCGCTGCAAGGCACGGGCAGCCACTCCTATTATTGCTACGGCTACGGAAACCAATCGGCCAACTTCGGGCAAACCACCTATCGATGGGATTTGATGCCCGACCGTCTCGGTGGAGCCTCCCAAGAGGAAATCGAGGCCGTGGCCTTGTTAATGTACCATTGCGGCGTGTCCGTCGACATGAACTTCTCGCCTACCGGCAGTGGCGCCAACTCGTGGGATGTGCCTTACGCCATCAGGCATTATTTCTCCTACTCCAACCAATGCAGCCTCAAGAGCCGCGACGAATACTTGCTTACCAACTGGCAAAACATGCTTAAAGAGCAATTTGAACTCGGTTGGCCGGTTTACTATTCGGGATTCAGCAACGATGGCGGACATGCTTTCGTTTGTGACGGCTACACCGACGACGACCTGTTCCACTTCAACTGGGGCTGGGGCGGCAGCAGCGACGGCTGGTTCGTCATCGACGAAATTGACTATGCAGGCTGGGCTCAGGCTGTCTTCAACTATGTGCCTTCTGATGTCTATGACTACATGCCTCAGGAGCCTACCAATTTTGAGGTCGTGTCACATGGCAGTTTCGACTATTCGGCTACGCTCACCTGGACCAATCCGACACACAACATCCATAATGACGCTTTGACTTCCATCGACCAGATAGTTGTGACCCGCGATGGAGAAATCATCTATACCGAAGACAATGTGGCACCGGGTGCTACCATGAGTTTCACGGATTCGTTTATTCCTACGGTTGTGCGTTATGGAGTTTATGCCGTCGTTCATAATGCGAAAGGCAAACCGATTGTCGAGGAAGGTGTCATTCTCGGTCCTTCTTGTGTGTGGCGCCTCGACATGACCTCCGACAACAGCGACGGCTGGAACAATGGTTACATTTCTTTCGTCAACGATGCAGGTGTGGAGGTGACCCGTATTACGGCTTATTCCACTTCCTATAGCAGCAACGTTGAGTTACCTTTAGGGCGCGTGGGCATGTATTGGAACAAGCCTTCCACCGCTATCGAAAAAGTCGGTTTCGAACTCAAGGACGGGGCGGGCAACGTTGTGGTCAGCTTTGATGGCAGCTCCAACGACCTGAATAAAGGCTTGTTTTACATCATTAATAATAGTTGCGGTGATGGGATTAACCATAATGCTCCGAAGAACCTTATCGCCACGCGCAATGGGGCAGAGGTGCGTATTGCTTGGGAGGCTGCCGAGGGTCAGGTACAACATTATTATGTCTATCGCGACAATGTGTTGGTTGCTGTGGCCGAAGGCACTGAATATGTTGATGCTGAGTCGGTTGGATTCCATACATACTATGTCACGGCCATCAACGAGAACGGCGAGTCTGACCCCTCGAATATCGACAATGTGTATGACGATGGCCTTTGCGAGAGTCCGGTCAACCTGCGTTACGAAATGACAACGCCTTCCAGGGTGAAGGTCTCGTGGGATGCTCCACAGGACGAGAACCTGACGGGTTATATACTGTATCGCCGTTCGAAAGGGGAGGAGTTCAAACGTATCAAGCTGTTGAACAAGACTTTCCATACCGACAATCTGACTTCGGTGGAGGACGAGCGCTACGAATATGCTGTCACCGCTTTTTATCAGGCCACCGATTGTGAGTCGGGCTATGCCACGTCGGAAGCTAATCCCGCGATGCGTTTCATCGAGGTCAACAAGAGCATCGTGCCGCATCACCTCGATTTCCTCATCCACGAGGGTCATGTTGTTTTGCAATGGGAAGACGCTACCATGGCTGAATGGTTCAAAATCTATCGCAACGGAGAACATATCGGCAATTCTACTGGCACCGATTTCGTTGATTATGAAGCCAATGCCGAACACAACTATCGTTACACGGTGACGGGTTGTAATGGCTTTGTGGAGTCGAGCCATAGCAATGAGGTGTTTGTTGACTGGACCACAGGCCTCAACGAAGTTGCCAACGAGAAAGAGACTCTCCTCTATCCCAATCCGACTTCAGGTGTGGTGTTTGTTGAATCCTATGGTCTGCAAAGTGTCGAAGTCTTCAACCTTGTCGGTCAAATGGTCATCCAACAAACGGCCACCGACGGTCAGGCCGCTGTCGATATGACTTCATTACCTGAAGGAACCTATTTCGTGAAGCTGATTGGCGAGCGAAACGAGGTGAAAAAAGTTGTCAAAATACAATAAACCAATACGATATGAATAAACTGATGAAATTGGCAGTCGTTGCGCTGCTGTTCGGCACGGGTACCACGCTGGTGGCCCAAGAAGCTGAAGAAGAGAAACCTATCTATCAAATCACCGAAACCGTCACTGTGAGGCACACGCCCGTCGACAACCAAGGCAGCTCGGGCACATGTTGGTGCTTTGCCGGCGTGGGTCTCGTCGAGGCCGAAATCCAGCGCATTTATGGCAAGGAGTTCAACCTCTCCGAGATGTTTATCGTCCGCAACGCATGGACCGAAAAGGTGGCCAAGTTTGTGCGTATGCACGGCAACAACACCCTCAGCCAAGGCGGTGAGGTGTGCGACGTGCTTTATATGATCGACAAATACGGCATGATGCCCGAATCCGACTACAGCGGCAAGGTCATTGGTGAGGAACGCCATGTACACGGCGAGATGAATGAGGTCATTTCTTCGGTGGCCCGCGCCATCATCAAAAACAACAACAAGAAAATCTCCCCAGCTGGTCCCAAGGCCGTGCAAGGCGTTTTGGATGCCTATTTGGGCGAAGCACCGGAAGAGTTCACCGTCGATGGCAAGAAATACACGCCCAAGTCGTTTGCCGAAGCCTATCGCATCGACCCCGCCAACTACATCGAAATCTGCTCTTTCACGACTGAGGAATACAATAAGCCCTGCATGGTGGAAATTCCCGACAACTGGACTTGGACTCCCGCCTACAATATGCCCTTAGACAAACTGATGGAAGCCGTCGACTATGCCCTGGAACATGGCTTCACCCTCGGTTGGGCGCAGGATGTCAGCAATCCAGGCTTCTCTCGTAAGGAAGGCGTCGGCATTGTTCCCAAAGACCCCAAAGACGAAAACCTCTGGAAAGAAATCGTTGCCGAGAAGATAGTCACCGATGAAATCCACCAAACCGCCTACGACAACTGGGATGCTGGCGACGACCATAGTATGTTGGTGGTTGGTATCGCCAAAGACCAAAACGGCAACAAATACTACAAAATCAAGAACTCGTGGGGTGATGCCGGCCCGTATAAAGGCTATTGGTACTGCTCAGAGCAATACTTGCGCCAATACACCATCTTCTTCACGCTCAACAAAGACGGCCTTTCGAGAGCCATGAGAAAAGAATTGGGAATTTGACAAAGTTTTGCTATTTTTGCAGCCGAATAACTTTCTGTCATGCCTGTCATATACGAATATTTGGGAATTGTGATCAGTTTTTGGTCCAACGAACATCAACCCGTACATGTCCACGCTACATACGGTGATGCTATCGTCAAAGTGTCAT
The DNA here is from genome assembly GCA_900318465.1 of uncultured Bacteroidales bacterium. GTDB lineage: Bacteria > Bacteroidota > Bacteroidia > Bacteroidales > F082 > Limimorpha. The sequence continues at coordinate 5,746 of ONKQ01000024.1, read as the reverse complement.
TCTATGTTGACGAAGGGAGGATTACAACCATTAGATACAAAGAAGAAAAAGGGACATTCAACCAAGCGAAACTACGTCAGTTGAAAGATTTTATTTCTGTTTATAAATACGCTATCTTATATGCGTGGGAACAGAAGTTCATAGAGAACGTGCAAGTCAAAAAGATTGTTATTACAAAGAAAATCAAGTAATTATGATTAATTCAGTTGAATATATAAGTGATTATCTTTTGCATATCGTTTTCAAAGACGGGCAAGAGCGGTTGATTGATTTGTATTCGTTTTTGTCGTCAAGCACATACCCTTTCATTTCCAAGTATCTTGATTTGGATTTGTTCAAGCAAGTTCGGGTGGATTACGGCACGATTGCATGGGGTGACAATGATATGGATATCAACCCATTGTCTATTTATTACGGAGAGTTTGAAGCCGCTGACAGTCCTTACAAGGAGGACATCAAGGCCGTTGTCAAGGCAAGAAAACTCAAGGAAATCGACGACCGCATGAAACGCCGTATCGCCCGCGCCAAAAAGGATGCCCAACGCGAGAAAAAAATGGTAATGGCAGATTAAAATGAATTTTGAATCTTAAATTTTAAATCTTAAATCATTAAACAACAACAAAATGAAATTCAAACACTTACTTACCGCAACCGCTTTGATGCTCAGCGTCAGCGTCGTTGCACAGCCAGAGGCTAAAAAAGACGAAGCCAAGGAAGAAGGCTTCAAGTTCACCACCATTAAGGAACTTCCCGTCACCTCCGTGAAAGACCAAAACCAAGCTGGTACCTGCTGGTGCTACAGCTCATTGGCTTTCTTCGAGGCCGAACTGCTCCGCATGGGCAAGCCCGAGTATGACTTCTCGGAAATGTACATTGTTTACAAGACTTATCTCGACCGCGCTGAGGCCGCTGTCCGCACCCACGGCGACGTTTCCTTCTCGCAAGGCGGTTCCTTCGGCGACGTGCTGTATGCCATCAAGCATTATGGCCTCGTTCCCGATGAATTGATGCCCGCTGGTGCCATGCACGGCGATTCTTTGTCGAACTTCACCGAACTCTCCGCTGTCACCGACCCGTATGTAGCTGGTGTCATCAAGAGCCGCAAAATCCAAATGGACAAAGACGGCAATCCGCTGTGGAAGAAGGGCTTGGCTGGCATTTATGATGCCTACCTTGGCGTTCCCCCGACCGAGTTCACCTACCAAGGCAAGAAGTACACACCCATGACTTTCGCCGAGTCGACTGGCCTCAACATGAACGACTATGTCAACCTGACTTCGTTCACGCACCATCCTTTCTACGAGCCTTTCGTTATCGAAGTGCAGGATAACTGGCGCTGGGGTCAGGCATGGAACCTCCCTATCGACGAGTTCATGCAGGTGATGGACAACGCCATTGACAAGGGTTATCCGATTGCTTGGGGCAGCGACGTCAGCGAAGCTGGCTGGCTCCGTGGCCCGATGGCTGGTATCGCAGTCCTTCCCGACCTCGAAGCCAAAGGTCGTGACCTTCAAGGCAGCGACATGGCCCACTGGCTCGGCATGAGTGCCGCCGACCGCAAGAAGGAAGCCCAAAACAGCCCCACCCCGCAGAAGTGGGTCACGCAGAAAGAGCGCCAAATCGCCTACGACAACTACGAAACTGGCGACGACCACGGTATGCTCATCTACGGCACCGCCAAGGACCAAATCGGTAACGAATACTTCATCGTGAAGAACAGCTGGGGCGATGCTGGCCAGTACAAGGGCGTTTGGTACGTCAGCAAGGCTTTCGTCCGCTACAAGACCTTGAACATCGTTGTCCACAAGGATGCCCTTCCGAAAGACATTGCCAAGAAGTTGGGCATTAAGTAAAAACATCAAATTATAAATAGAAAGAGTTCGGTATCGTGCCGAACTCTTTCTGTGTATAAAACCTTTCATTTTCTGTAAGGAAAGCTTATCCTAACTCCCCGCACAAGCCGCAGTAGCCGCGCTAATCATAATCCCAGGAATGTTTTCCAATTGGTGGGCACACGATTCCAAAGTGGCACCCGTAGTGAGCACGTCATCGATAAGGAGGACGTGCTTTCCTTTTAGCTCGTCGGCGAAATGCAGCTCGAAAATGTCCTTCACGTTCTTGAAACGCTCTTCGGCTGACTTTTTGGTTTGCGTTTCGGTATATACTGCACGGACGAGATACTTGTCGCCAATCGGGATGCCTGTCACCTCACTGATGCCTTGCGCGATGATTAGGCTTTGGTTGTAGCCGCGTTTCTTCTCGCGTTTGGGGTGCAGCGGTACGGGAATCAAGTAGTCGATGCCTTGAAACAGCGGTGCCTCCTTGATGCTCTCGCCGATTTGCTGGCCGAGGAAGATGCCCGCCTCCTTGTTGCCTTTGTATTTCAGCTGATGGATGAGACGTTGCACCTTGCCCGACTTGGCAAAGAAAAAGCAAGCCGTCACAGCGTGAAATTTCACTCTTCCGTAAAAGATTTGCATCAACGGATTGTCGGGGTTCAGCTCGTAGCTCGTGCGGGGCAGGATGTAGCGGCATTTGAGGCATACCGTTTCCTCGTTCTTGTGCAACGAGTCGCCACAGGCGGCGCAAACACGTGGATAGAACAGGTTGAGGATGCTATGGAACCAGTTGTGGATTATCATAAGTAAGTGTTCAAAATCAAACTGTTATATCTTTTGACTTCGGGACTTCGGGACACGGGACTTCGGGACAAGCAAATTCCTCGTAGTCCCGCAGTCTCGGAGTCTCGCAGTCTAATATGTAAACTAAATTTGCTCATCTACTTACTGAGAGATTATTGTCCCAAGCGGATGTATTTCTTTCGGGGCACCATCGCTTTGTTGCCGGTTTCCTTTTCCTCGTCGAGTTGGAAAACGCTGTAATTGATGGGATAGTCGAGTGAGTCGGGGAGGAGTTCGTCGGTGCGTCCTTGTTCGCGCAGCACTTCGTTGTACATGCGGCGGTTGCGCAGCAAACGGGCTTGAGTGCGCGCCGTCTTGTTGTACTTGTCGTAAAGAAACTGTATCGGGCTGGCTGAGACCGTTATCATGCCGTTGCCAGCGGGGGCGCGACTCATCCAGAGGTTGTCCAAGTCTTCTTCAAGGCGTTGCAGTTCGCGGGGTGTTTCGATGGAGGGCATGTGGATGAGCATCTCCTTGAAAGTCTCATAGTCGTAGAAGGGCATGATGGTCACTTCGCGCAGGGTGATGGTGTCGCTGCGCAGGGCGATGAGCAGGGTGTCGCGGCCTGCCGCCATGGTTGAATCGATGGCGATGAGGCGGCGCGAATAGCCGATGCAGCTCACCCAAAGCGTGTCAACCCCTTTGGCAGGAATGACAAAACGCCCCTGCATGTTGCTGATGGTGCCGCAATGGGCCATCTTGCTGATGACGTGGGTGTTGCGTATCGGTTCGCGGGTGCCGGCTGAAATCACATAGCCGTAATAAGGCCGGCGCCCGTGTTCGTCGACGTTCTCGTATTGTGCGAAGAGGGCGACGGAACAAAACAAAAATGCCAATATGACGAGCAGGCGTTTCACTTCTTGCGATTTGAATTGCGAAGATACACAAATTGCAAACGCGGAATTATTTTTTTTATTTTTGCGGTGAATTTATTCTTTAAGGCGACTATGGTTCGGAGGAAACATTTCATAGGAATGATGTTGATGGGGCTGTTGGCGGTGGCCGCCTGCACATCGATCGAGACCCCTGAGCCTGTCGAAGGGTCGTCCCCCGAATTATGTGCCATCGACAGCCTGATGTGGCTGCAGCCCGACAGTGCCTTGGCCGTGTTGTTGGAATATGATGGCAACACCGATGGATTTAACGGCCATTACGCCCAACTGTTGGCCTCGGAATTGCTGTACAAAAACGATTATGAGCAAACCAACCGCCCCGAATTGCAGCGGGCCGTGGGGTATTTCGATTCGTTGCTGGTGGCAGACACACGCCATGCATCCACCAAGACAACGGCATTCCTCGCTGCCCGCGCCCATTATATTAATGGTGTGGGCTATTACGAGCGCGACAGCGTCGTGGAGGCCTGCAAGGAATATTTGAATGCTTTGGAGATAATGGAAAACCATTTCGAGGCGAAGGAACTGGTAGGGCATAAGGCAAGGTTTATGGCGTATACATATAACCGTCTTGGGGATATGTTTGCAGAGCAGTTTATGATGGAACCTTCCATTGATTGCTATAAAAAAGCTTTGGTCTATTGTAAAATAGAGCCGACTTCGCCTCAAGGTGTTTCAAATATTCTTTCTCGAATAGGTTTGCAATATGATAAGTTGGGGGACAAAGAAAAAATGAGGGATTATTATAGTCAAGCCCAAGAAGCCATGCCAAATCCAGAAAATCTTAGTTATAGGGATTTGTCCTCAGGAATAGCCCTTAGTAACTATCAATTGGGATATGGAATCAATCAATCTTTGGAGGTATTAAAGCAAATTGTTGTGAAGGCAGAAGATGAAAGTGAACGTCTAACACGTTACTTGACCATCGGAGCCATTTTCACTGAAGAAGGAATGTACGATTCTGCCGTATTCTATTTGGAATCTGTATTGGAAAATGAAAAAGATTTAGTGTCTCAAATCCAAGCTGCTGAGTATTTACGTATCATCTATGATAGCATTGGGGATAATGAAAAACTGCATCAATGTTTGCATTTTTTAGCTTTACAAAAAAAGCCCGAATCACAGAACAAGGCCTTAGTCTCACAACTTGAAGAATTGTTCAAGACTTACATGAATCAAAAGCTGGAGCAAAAAGCTTTGCAAGAGAAAAAAGAAGCTGTTTCAAAAACGGTAAAAATCGTTGTTCCGGTTATTGTTTTCGTTTGTGTTTGCATTATCTTTATCATAAAACGCAGAAACAAAAGGCGTATGAAGGTGGAGATAGTGACTCTTCGAATGCAACAGGCGGCTTTGTCGGGCAAACTCAAAAAGAGCAACGAGGCTTTACGTGACACATCGAAACAACTTGAAAAAGCCATGGCCGAAAAAGCAGCTTTCGAACAAAGGGCTTCCGTGAAAGACTATTCTTCTTTCCGAGGTTCCCTGATTTGCCGACAAATCCTTGAGACAGTCGAAAATCAATACATCAAATCGAAGATGGACTGTTCTGTATACAAAGAATATGCCTTGAGCAAAGAGCAGTTACAATCTTTGCGTGATTCGGCTGACGAATACATGGCGCAATTCACGACCCGCATACGGAACCAGTTTCCAAAACTCACCGATGAGGACATGAATTATTGCTGCCTCTATATGCTTGGCCTGAATGATGCCGAAGTTTCGGCACTGATGCAGAGAGCCTATCCCACCGTGTGTGAACGAAACAGAAAAATAAGGCGTATCATAGGAGAAACAAACAACCTATCGTTCGCTCTTCGCAATTTATAAAAGGATTGTAAATAATAGGTTATTAAGAAGTTGGGATAAAAACCCATACTATTCCATACCAGTTTTTTCTTGTGCCAGAATTACTTCCTTGATACTTTTGCTGAACTAAATCATAAAACCGATTTATTATGCAAAAGTTCATTCATCTAAAACAAATTATCCTATTGCTGGACTTGATGCTACCAGCAGTATGGTGTGGAGCGAAAAACGTTCAGTATGGCCTAGAGGGGCCTAGCAATGTTCCGATAAAGGTTTCAATCCTAAACACAAATCATCATGAAAAAACTCACACTAATTCTCGTCCTTTTGATGGCGACTGCTTTTGCGAAAGGCCAAAGCTATACG
>ONKQ01000025.1 GCA_900318465.1 uncultured Bacteroidales bacterium | reverse complement strand
TCTCTCCTCAGGAGCAAAATCCCAACAGAATTATCAGCCTAATTCTTGTCCACTTGATAACACCGTCTCAAAAACAGCCTAATTTTTGTCCATTACACCTGCTTTTTTTATTTCTTCCAACTGAATAAGTTCATGCCAAAGGTGAACTCGGCATAGTCGATGACCGCGCTGTGGACTTTCATAAATGAGCCGACGAACATGTTGCGGTTTTCGCCCAAGTAATACTTGAATCCGAGACGACCGTAGAAAGTGCGGTAGCAGGGCGGCAAATAAGTGTCCTCGAAGTTGCTTTCCGACGACTCAGGCAACCCCCAGGTTTTCTTTTGGTCTGTGCCATAGTAGATGCCGTGCCAAAGATAATAGGCCCCGCCAAGGCAGAATGCGAAACGGTTGTAGTTGATTTCGAACATCACCGAAGGCGCGAGGTGCAGGCCACGGGCGAAGCTGTATTCCATTAGAGGGATGGCATCATCGCCGGTGAAGTACTCGTGCCCGTCGGCGGACATCTGATGGGCTTTCTCATACATGCGCTTGGTCTCGCCCGTCCAACCGAAATCCAAAGCAATGTCGTAGCTGAACTTGGGATGAAACTGACGGTGCAGCCCGATTTGGATGACGTCGGCAAAGTAATATGGCCGTTCAGCGGGCAGGTCGCTGACCATAGTGCCGTCGGAGGTCTGGTAGCTGCGCATCCATTCGTTGGTTTGCAGGATGCCGACCGACTCGGTAGCGAAGATAGCGGTGGATTTCTGGAACTTCGGGCGAGGCTTTTCTTTGGAGACGAGTTCGGGTCTGCCGTTGGGATGGTAGCGCACACCCATTACCCAGCTAAACACGTTGATGCCGCAATTAGGCAGTCTGATGGCGGCATTCGACGAGTGCGAGAACTGGTAACGCAGCGTGACGTCGAAATTGTCTTCAATCATAAAAGTCGGGCCGGCATCTAAGGCAAGGTGGACGTTGGCAACCGAGCCGATGAACTCGTCGCCATGTCTGGTCCAAAACGAGAGACCGCCCATAAGGTCATAGTCAAACGACCAGTATTTGCCTTGATAAAGATGCCCGTTGATAAAACCGCCTAACGAATAGCAATCGCCCAAGGCGCGCCAGGTCTCGCGCTCGTAACCATTCTTGTCGCGGTCCACAAACAGGATGCTGTCCACATTGTTCTTCTCGATGCGCAGGAAAGCACCGTAGGAAAGGTGGTTGAAGTCGGTTTCCCAAGTGTTTCGTCCGTCGGTCTGGCGCCCCATGCGGAGGTCGATGCCGTATTGTGGCAAGACTTTCATGTAGGCATGACGCTCCTCGAAGGGGAAATATTTGCCGTAACGGAAATTGGCTTCATAGAAAGTGCGGTTGTCGTGGAAGAGGGACTGCCTTTGCGCCGAAGCGAAAAAGGGATGGAATGATAGAATCAACAACGCAAGTGTTGCGCATAGTTGGCGAAGTGTGAATCCACCTTGGATGTTTTGGTTTAAGGTCATTTGGTCTCAATAAAAATCCCTAACCTGAAAATCAACAAGTTAGGGGGTTAAACTGTTGCCCAACCAGGATTCGAACCTAGACTAACTGATCCAGAGTCAGTTGTGCTGCCATTACACCATTGGGCACCTGAAATCGGCTGCAAAAATACGTTTTTTTTGAATTGCGTGACCGATTTCTGGAATTTTTTTTCGAATTTTTTATTCGGTTTTGGTCAGGCTGCCGCCAACGGTGGTATCAAGCTCGAGGTCACCTGAGATGAGGAAAAGGTTGATTTCGCCACTGCCTTTGCAGTCGCCGCTGAGTATCAACTCGTTGCCTTCGAGTGTTCCAGTGATGTTGTAGGTGAGGTTGATTTCAGGACTGAAAGTCATGCCGTTGTAAGGAACATCCATGCTGAAAACATCGTCGATGGCCTCAAAGGTGACGGTGTTGCCGCTGACGGTGCCAGTGACGTTTTGCACCTGGTCGTCGATGCTGCACGTACCGACCACCTCATACATCGTGTTGCCGGGCTGCAAATCGAGGACAACGTTCACAGCATGGTCGGAGAGTTGGTTCTCAAACATGTTTTGTCCGTTCGATATAAGGGCGATGGAGCCATTCAGCAACGCTTTGCCTTCATAATGTCCGACGAATTTGGCATTGGGTTTCTCGTTGCAGACGACATCGATGCTCAACGAAGCGGTGTGCCCTGCTGCGTCGGTAACTGTGCCTGTAATGGTCACGGTGCCAGTCACGTCGATGGTGAGATGGAAAGTGCTGGTGTAAGTGTCTTGTTCTCCAATGGATTGGGGATAAGAGCTGATAAGGTTCCCGTTTTGCGTGACGGTGGCCTCAATGCTGGTCAACTTCTCGCCTGTGAGCACGAAGCCTACCAAGACATCGTCATTGGCATAGACTTGGGCACCTTCGGTAAGGTAGCCTTCGGTCTGGATAAGGGTGATGGTGGGTTGTACGTCTTTCTTGCAGCTTGCCAGCAGTGCGATGACGACGAGACAAGCCAATGTTAATGTTGATTTTCTCATTTCGTTATTTGAATTAAAAGGTTATTGTTTTCCGAGTTTTCCGTTCACGGTGCCAGTCGCATTTATGGGATACACTCCACCTGCAATGTTGACGGTTCCAGTACCTGAGAAGTTGCCGCTGAGGTTGAGGCTGTCGCCCTCGGCAGGTGTGGCCACAAATTCGACGTCGCCCGTGACGTTGAAGTCGGGTTTGTCAAGGATAAGGTGAACCATGTCGAAGTCGGCCTTCTCAGCTGATGCGGTGCCAGTGGTCTGGTAAAGCTCGTTGTCAATGATTACCGAAGCGTTGATGCTGTTGTCGGCATCGCCCTTGATGATGGTCATGGCGATGCTGTCGAAGGGAAACTGCATTGGCACGTTGACGTTGACGGTATCGATGGTGCCTTGAATGGCGAGAACCATGTTGCCTAAATAGTTGCCGACGTATTTCTCACTATACTCGACAGGTTGAGGTTCGGGCTCTGACGTAGGGACAGGCTTTTTCTTGCAAGCTGTCACCGCAGCAACGATGCAGCACAATGCGATAATGAATGATTTTTTCATGTTGACAGTGTTTTTAAGTGTTCAAACGAGTATTATATCGGTGCAAAAATAAGGCCAAAATCGTTTCCAACAGCAAAAAAATGGAGAAAAAACGCTTAAAGCAAAAGGATGGTGAAAGAAAATACTTAGAAATGTTGTCAATCATATCAAAAAGTAATATCTTTGCCGAAATTTTTAAGCAATGCTTGACGGTTCTATTTTGGAACAGGGAAATGAGGTATGCTACAATACTCGAAAATCTCGCCTTTACAACAAGACGAGGAAAGGCGTGTTGTCCCATGTCCGTAAAGGCGTGTATGTACCATCGTATCTGACCGACAAGTTTAGGATAGCATGTAATGCGGTTGAAAATGGATGTCTAGTTTATCACTCGGCTTTGGAATACTACACGCTTCATACACAGTCATTTAATTGGGTTTATATCCATAGTACAACACCGTTTAGGACGTTTATCCATCTGAACGAGACCTATATTTACAAGCCGGTTAATTATCTGATAAATCCGAATCTTGACTTTGCCAACGAGAACTATCCCATTCGTGTGACGTCGTTAAGCCAGACTATTATTGACTGCATTAGGCATATCGACCTCGCTGGTGGCTTGGAGGAGTTGATGAATGCTTTGGACTGGCTTGGAATTGACAAACTTGATGAAACTGAAATGATTCAATGCCTTGATGCAGCCCCATCGAAGAGTGTTTACCAACGGGTTGGGTATTTGCTCTCATTATATCAGGAACAACTTGGGTTGTCGGACGCATTCTTTGATCATTGTAAAAATCAAATCGGAAATAACGTCAGCTATCTCACCCCAGATGAAAATTGCGACACTTACGATAAGAAATGGAAAATTTGTGTGCCAAAAGTAGAACAAAAAGAATATGGACCCTATTGAATTGACGAGAAAACAAGTCGCTGCAATAGCCGAGGAGCACAGTTTCACAGCGACCAATGTGGAAAAAGTACTTAGGCTCTGTAGCATCCTTGATGATTTAAGTACAATTGAATCTTTTCAGGGGAAATTGGCACTAAAGGGTGGCACAGCCATCAATTTGGTTTTGATTCCAGGACTGCCACGACTGTCAGTGGATTTGGACTTGGATTTGGCAATTGACTGCTCCAAAGAACAGATGCTACAATTAAGGCGGCAATTGGACGAGAGTCTTTCAGCTTATTGCATCGAACATGGCTATGCCTCGGGTAAAAGGGAGAGTTATTCCTTGTGTTCTTACGAGCTTTTGTATGATACTGTGACGGGCAGTCGTGATAAAATCAAACTCGACATCAATTATTTGGCTCGTTGTCATGTGTTTGAGCCTGTGATATCATCCATCAAACACCCATTTTTCAAAGATACTTTTATTAAGGTGTTTCATCTTCAAGCCGTTGAAATTTTCGGGGGTAAGATAGGTGCTTTCTTTGAGCGGACAAAACCAAGAGACTTGTATGACCTTTATTCACTATCACAATCCAATTTGATGACGAATGTAGAGGAAAGAAAGCTTTTGAGAAGATGTGCCGTTTTTTACTCTACGATTGGCAATGATAGTTCGGAGAATAGGCTTGGGCGAGATGTTGACCAACTAACCCAAATGAATTTCAGCAAAATCAGGTCTCAACTTCTACCCATGTTGCGCATCAAGGCGGGTGCATATCCCAAAACGAAGATTGAGGATGCTGTTGCTGCTTTTTTGAAAGACGTAATGCAACTTGACGATGCTGACAAAGAGTTTATTGCAAAATACAAGTCTGGTGAATATTGTCCTGAATTGTTGTTTGGAACACAAATGAAACATTTGGAGCATCATCCTGTGGCACTGGCGACTTTGAGTAAAAACAGATGAAACTAACGATGTCAGTTTGATCCGAACACCACATCAAAAGCCCTCTCCAATCTCGGCACTATCGGCGAGAAATGGGTGCCTTCAACCAACTCAAACAATACTGAGGCGTGGCTTTTTGATTTCAAGAAGTTGGCTGCGGCAAGGGTTCTCTCTTCGACCCTCGCCATCCGATTATCCTTGGCATTCTTCTCTTTTTCACCAAGTAACATGCAAACCTTTTTGATTTTGGCAGATGGAGTATTCTCTTTCATCCAATCCGTGAAACCATCGTACCAAAGTGAACCCGATATGCTGATAATGTTGGTGAAAGCATCGGTGTTGAAGGCTGACCATATCGCAAACAGACCTGACAACGAAACGCCTAATATTGTCCTTTCTGCATTTTTAATAGCCAGATGCTCTTCTGTCTCAGGAATAATCTCATTTGTCAGTTTGTTGAGGAATCCATCCGCATGACCTCCAAATGGTTTCGCTTTCTTGAACACGCCTTCAGCTGGCCAAGGTGTGAGGTCATCATTCCAATCGACATCCTCTATTACGACTATCGAAACGCCGTACCTCCCCGACAGCACCCCCAACCCCGCAGTCAAATCCTCTTTGATTCCTTGGGGCAGAATCATATAGCAAATCTTGTTGGTGGTCGTGTGGATTTCCATTGCTTCGAAGATTATTCCTTTTCAAATGATTATTCCAGTTTTTGCAGTTGTTCTTCAAGAAATTCTGCTGCATCGGCCACGCATTCGGTACACTCACGCAACACGACTTTTGTACCGACACCCTTCAGCAGCTTGCATTGCGTTGCGCCATTCCTTTCTTGGAACTGCGTCATGATTTGCCTCATGCATGTCCTCGACTTTGCCCTGTCCTTGGTGGCCAATCCCAATACGATGCCTGCCCCGACCAGTGCGCCGCAGGTTCCTTCCATGTTGCCCATCCCTCCGCCGAAGGCATTGGCCACGTTCTTTGCAGTCGCTTCATCAAGTCCAATGAGGTCTGCGTATGTGCTGACGATGGCTTGTGCGCAGTTATGTGAACCGCATTGTAGTTTTTCGGATGCTATGTGTTTTCTTGTTTCCATGTGGTGATATGTTCATTGATGCAAAAATACGAAAAAGTTGATTGTTAGAGGATAAAAAGGACAAAAAGAAAAACCCGCTGAAAATCAGCAGGCTGTCTCAAAATTCTGTGGAGATTACCGGACTCGAACCGGCCACCTTCAGATTGCGAACCTGACGCTCTACCAGATGAGCTAAATCCCCTTAGCGGCGGCAAAATTACAAAAAAATCGCTTGTGCGGGTACTCCGATTAGAAATAAATTACAATTCACACAAAACAGATATGGAATATGGTGAAAAAAGTGTATTTTTGCCGACCTAATTATAATTTTAGCCTTATGAACATTGAAGAATATATCGTCTTTAGGGTCAATGCTTTGCTGCAGGCCCATGATGCTCGGATTGTGATGCGCCTCGAAGGTGGCATGAGCAATTACACATACGTTGTAGAAAGTCAAGGAAAGAAATACACCTACCGTGTGCCAGGCAAGTTCGCCGAAAGGTTTGTTAACCGTGAAGAGGAATGGGCCAACATCCAGGAGGTGAACCGTTTAGGCCTGAACAATGTGACCACCTACGTGGAAATCCGTTCAGGCGAGAAGTTGGCCGAGTATGTGGAAGGTACCATCATGAGCACCACGGACGTGGTTTCCTACAACGCCATGTCGGTGGCCGCACTGAAGAAAATCCACAACAGCGACTTGAAATTCAACGACTACAATGCTTTCGGGCGTATCGAGACCTATCAGGATTACTGTAAAGAGACGGGTTACGTCTTCCCGCAGGAATATCTCGATTTGCGCAAGAAGTTGGATGCCATCCGTGCTGTCCACGCCAACGTGCCGAAGGTTCCCTGCCATTGCGACTATCAGCCCACCAACCTCGTCATCAACGGCGATAAGCTGTACGTGTTGGATTGGGAGTTTGCCGGCATGAACGACCCGTTCTACGACATCGCCTGCTACGGCAACGCGGGCTTCGACAAGGCCCTTTCATTGCTTGAGGCATACGTGGGTCGCAAGCCCAACAAGGAAGAGTTGCAGCGTCTCTATTTCCATCGCTCCTTCCAGTGCCTGCAATGGTACAACGTGGCCATCTTCAAAGACCGCATCGGCTTGAGCAAAGACCTCAACATGGACTTCAATGCCGTCGCGCTGTTCTTCTTCAATATGGCGAAAGACCTGCTTGAGAACTACGAGAAATTATGAATTATGAATTAAGAATGATGAATTATTCTGCATTCGTCATTCTACATTCATCATTCTACATTCTTAATTAATATAGAAAATCGGATGCGGTGAAGCTGCCATAGTCGCCGTCCAATCCCAATTCGGCTTTGGCTTCGTCGGAGAGCATGTCGATGCTCCAGACGGGGTCGAAGGTGAGTTCGACGTCGACGTTCTTCACTCCCATGATGGCTTGCACGCGGCTGCGCACCTCAGCGGGCAGGGTCTCGGCTACGGGACAGTTGGGTGCCGTCACCGTCATTACGATTTTTACATTGCCTTCTTCATCGACTTCTACACCGTAAATCAGGTGCAGCGTCCAGATGTCAACGGGGATTTCGGGGTCGTAAACGGTTTTCAGGACTGAGATGACGGTCTCTTTCAGGGTGTTGGTCTCTTCTGTGTTCATGCTTGTTCCTCCTTCAGTTTGAACGCTTCCGCATAAAGTAGCATTTGTTTTAGCATCGCCAACAGACCATTGGAGCGAGTAGGTGAGAGGTGTTCCTTCAGCCCGATTTCGTCCAAAAACGAGAGGTCGGCGGCGAGGATGTCGTCAGGGGTCTGGCCCGAAAACACCTTTATTAATAAGTTGACGATGCCTTTGGTGATGACCGCGTCGCTGTCGGCGGTGTAGTATACCTTGCCGTCTTTCAGCTCGGCATGAAGCCACACCCGCGACTGGCAGCCGTTGATCAGATGCTGCTCGTTGCGGTATTGGTCATCGATGATGGGACATTCCTTGCCCATTTCGATGAGCATGGCATAGCGGTCCATCCAGTCGTCGAACATCGAGAAATCTTCTACGATGCTATCTTGTATCTCTTTGATTGTCATTTGATTATTATTAAGCCATTTGTGTGTAATCGCGGGCCAGACCGCCTTGCGAGGTTTCCTTGTAAAGCGAAGGAATGTCTTTGCCGGTTTCTTTCATGGTTTCCACCACCTTGTCGAAGGAAACGCGGTGGCGTCCATCGGAGAAGGTGGAATAGATGTTGGAGTCTAAGGCGCGGGCGGCGGCGTAGGCGTTGCGCTCGATGCAGGGAATCTGAACGAGTCCGCACACGGGGTCGCAGGTCATGCCCAAGTGGTGTTCTAAAGCCATCTCGGCGGCGTACTCAATCTGTGCCGGACTGCCTCCAAACAGTTGGTTGGCGGCAGCGGCGGCCATGGCACAAGCCACGCCCACCTCGCCTTGACAGCCTACCTCGGCACCTGAGATGGAGGCGTTGGTGCGCACGATGTCGCCCACCAAACCCGCCGTCACCAAGGCACGAAGAATGCGTTGCTCAGTGAATTCGTAACTCTTTGAGAGATGGTACAATACGGCGGGCATCACACCACACGACCCGCAGGTCGGCGCAGTGACGATTTGTCCGCCTGAGGCGTTCTCTTCGGAGACGGCCAAAGCGTAGCTGTAAACCAAGCCACGGCTTTTCAGTGTGTGTGTATAGCCCGAGGCCTTGATGTGATATGCGGCGGCTTTGCGGCTCAGGTTGAGCGGTCCGGGCAACACGCCCTCGGCTTGCAGGCCACGCTCCACGGCGGCTTGCATCACATGCCAGACTTCCCGCATATAGTCCTCGATTTCGGTTGAGTTCTCGTATTCGTATACGTATTCCCAATAGGTGCGTCCGCGTTGTTCGCACCAGTTGAGGATGTCGGTCATCTTTGAGAGGGGATAGATGTCGGGCTGCTCGCTTTGTTTGCCTTCCTCGGCCAAGTTGCCTCCACCGATGCTGTAGACTTTCCATTCTCCGAGAAGTTGTTTTTGACTGTCGAAAGCCTTGAACAACATGCCGTTGGGATGGAATGAAGGGATAATGTCAGGTTGCCAGACGATTTCGGTTGGGGCTTGCAGTGCATTGAGGATGGCCCAGTCGGTCATGTGGCCTTTGCCCGTGGCGGCGAGGCTGCCATAGAGTGTCACCTCAAAAGCGGCGGCGTTGGGATAACGCTCGTTGAAGGTTTTGGCGGCTTTTTGCGGTCCCATCGTGTGGCTGCTCGACGGGCCGATGCCGATTTTGTAGATGTCTTTGATGGTTTTCATGGCTGCAAAAGTAAGGATTTACACGGCATGAAGAGAAGTTGGGAAGAAAAAATGAAAAATTTTCGCGAAAAAGTTTTGCGGATTGAAAAAAGTTGTATTTTTGCAGCCGCAAACGAAGGGGCATTAGCTCAGTTGGCTAGAGCGCTTGCATGGCATGCAAGAGGTCATCGGTTCGATTCCGTTATGCTCCACAAAAAGAATCCACCGCTGGTATATTTCGGCGGTGGTTTCTTATTTCAGTCGTGTTGATTTGATAATTCTCACCATTCAGTTCTTTTCTTTTTACTCAATTGCCTTTTGGCCATCACTACAACATTTTTCTTCTATCAGTTGAAGTTTTTTTTGAAATATATCCTTATACTCCCAAGAAGAAAAAGCGCAGCCTACATCCATAGGTGCTTCTTCGAACTTTTTGATTGTCGGTTTTTGATCCTTTTTCGAATAACAATCGATTAAGCATTCGACTGCAAATTCTCTTAATTTATTAGGCAACCCTATCAATACAATTTTAATTTCATTGTCATATTTCTTGAGGTCAAGAATAGAAGCTTCAGCGTGATTTTTGAAATAATAATCTATAATATCACGTAGTAATTGTTTGATTGTTTCTTCTAGAATTAGTGGTTGATGATAATATAATAAGTAAAAGATTTGCATCCGTCGTGACATATCACAATTGGGTTTAATTCTCTCATTATACCAAGTTATTAGTTGTTCGTTTAATTCCTTTTTGGTCTTCAACCCCCTCTCAATGATTATATCAAAAACACCAAACACAACACCAATATGATAATAATCCACATTATTATAATGTGTTATTAAAGCAAAGATCCCTTTTACAAGTTTTTCTGCTTTTTCTTTCTCAATTTGTTGAATACTAAAAACTAATAAATATAGATTATCAAATTGTTTTTGTTTCTTGCACCAATCATTTGCAATACCATCTATTTCATCATCTTTCGCATTCAATAATGTGTTCAGATTATCCATTGAGAATTGAACCTGCATCGTAAAATATTTCTCGTAATATTTTGTATTCCGAATGCTGTATTGAGGCGGGTCTTGCTCTTCAAGGTCTCCAAATAGTTTCAAGAGAATTTCATGCGTACAAGGGTTATCTCTAAATGTTTCTTGATTTTCTGTAGAATCTTCGTATATATAATATGTTTCACCATTTTTTTTCTTTGGCTTTAGAATATCTGAGGGGTTATTACATAAAATAAGATCATAAGTATTTTTATCGTTCATTTGCAACAAATCAAGCCAAAAAACATCCCTCCACTCCAAATTGTCAAATGAATTGTGAAGAAGGTGTTCATAGTTTAATGTATATAGTCTTGCAAAACGCTTGGCTCGCCTATAAGTAGTAATCACCTTTAAAATCAAACGCCGCTCCTTTGGCTCAAATTGAAAATCTGGTTTAGCCCTACCGCCATACTTCGAGGCAATTTTTAAGTCTAATTCCGTGATAAGCGTACTCATTATTCTTTGTGGCGGCACCAGGGGGAGTTGTATCTCAACCTGAAAGATTTTCTCCAAATAGGCTATCGGGTCATCTATATGCTTTTCTTTTAAAACCGAAACTACGTATTCTTTATCAAATGCCACAAGATAAATGACATTTTTCAAGTCTGCCGTGTTACGAATCAATCTAAGGACTTCAAAGACCTCGTTACTTTCCAACCTATCAACATCATCTATAATCACCACTATTGTCCTTCCAAGCCTTTCAAACTTATCGGAAAGTTCTTTCTTTCTTTCCAAAAGACTCTTCTCCGAGAAAAGGGATGAGAATCCAAAAGTAAGTACTGAAAATCGTAAAGAAACAGAACTGAGATATTTGGCATATTTCTTTATCGGATTGGATATTTCTGGATACTTATCCGCAAGTTGATTATGCAGCGAAGTAAAGAAGTCTCTCGTTACTTGTTCTGGAGTACTGCACATCCAAGGATTAAACTCAACAACTTCTGCTCGAAAATGAAGTCGATTTTTTAGCAGTTCCAAAAATGTAGTCTTACCAGCTCCCCATTTGCTTATTATCCCAACGGCAAAAGATTCTTTCGACAAACTCGTATGCATTAATCTATTTACTATGGAACTCGCATAGTCTTTCAAGTCTGGAGATATTTCAATTTTATAATCTCCTTCTGCCGAAAAACCTTTCTTATTGTCTTTTTTAAAATCGTTTGATTCGCGTCGCCTTCGCCACAAGGGTGTATCTTGCCAAACGCAAACAATAATACCAACCAATAATACTAATAACGCTCCTAATAAACACAACAGGAATCGTCTATAATCCAAGCC
Organism: uncultured Bacteroidales bacterium; assembly: GCA_900318465.1. Classification (GTDB taxonomy): domain Bacteria; phylum Bacteroidota; class Bacteroidia; order Bacteroidales; family F082; genus Limimorpha. The sequence continues at coordinate 27,445 of ONKQ01000025.1, read as the reverse complement.
CAGACCGTGAAACATATTTGCAAACTCAACAGAATCTGAGAGTTTAATGAAAACAAATGCCAAAATTATAGACAAAGAATAATTAATCAAACGAAGCCAGTCAAAGCGGTGATTTTGTGTTGTGCTTCTCACCATTATTTTCAACAACTCAAATGCCAGATAAAGCAGAAACAAGAAAATAGGGATATTAAGAAATGTGTTGTCATTGAGTAGCGTATATACTCTTTTCGACCATATTCCTATTGTTCTTTCTGTATCTGTAACCACATCATAAAATGTAGGCGCAATCCCAAAACATGCCAACAACAAAAGTAATAGCGTAACAATCTTTATTAGTTGGTGTTTATTTTGACTTATCCAATTATGTTCCATTACAACGATATTTTGAAGTTATTAATCACACTTTAGTTTTTCTTTCCACTCCGCAAAAATAAGAAATTTTCCTTTTCACTACGCGGCAATGGAATGTAGTAAAAAATAGTGAAAAAAAGCAAAACATCAGGAACGTTTGAATGTTTTTGTTTTTACTTTTGCAAACTGTAAATACAAACAAAAGCGATGATGCAGCCGACACATTCCCTCTATAAAAACACTAACCCCGCAGTATGCACGAAGCAGGGACAACGGGGTGTTACGCTGCAAAAATAGGAAGAAATTTTGAATATCTGTAAGAAAAGCGAAAGAAAAAAGCATAAAAATGACAAAAAATGGACTTTAAAACCTGTCAGAAACTATATTCAGCGGCCAGAATAGGTAAATATGCCCGTGCCTGCTCCTGCGACAAACGGAAAACAATGCAACTCTATCGCTACAATCTCAGACTATGCCAGCGATTCTGTGGTGCATTGAATCTGTTTGAAGTCATGTTGAGGAACGCTATCAACGAGCACTATATGGCTTATTATTCTAATCCTGATTGGATAGTCAATCAAGCAGATATAGGCAAGTTGCTGGAATTCAACATGGATGAGATAAAGCAAACCGAAGCCAGTTATAGGCGGCGTGGCATATATAACAATGACAAAATGGTTGCTTCCCTAACGATGGGGTTTTGGACAAAACTCTTTTCCAAGAAAAGATACAAAAGGGGTGGCAAGACACTTTTGCGCATATTCCCCAACAAAGTAAAAGGAAAGAGTCAATCCGACGTTTACAAAGACCTCCCTCATATTCGCGAATTTCGCAATCGCATAGCCCACCATGAGCCGATTTGCTTTGATGGTTCTGGAAACATCAGTACTGATTTCGCCCGCAAGCATTACCAGTTGATACGCGATTACATCAGTTACATGGGTCAACACCCAGACAACGTGATCCAATGGACGGAAAAGCCTGATGAAGTGCTGGATATGATAGACAAATTAAGATAGTCGGAAAGTCTGCAAAAATCCAATACGATTGCTTGCGTCTTTTTGCTTCTACTTTTTTAATTCTTCCAATGCCCGTTGCAGCACTTCATCCATAGGAGCGTAAATCGGATAGAAGCCTTCGTCGTCGAAGAGGTTGCGAGCAATGTAGGCCTTCAACAAAGTATTGGCTTCGCTTCGGGCCACTTGCTTTTGTACGTCTGTGCCTTTGATGCCTTTGTTTTCGGCTTGCTTCACCAATTCGTTGAACATCGCATCGGTCACATGGAACGACTTGCTGAACGCTTCAACGGTCTTGTAACGCCCAAGTTCTTGACGGTGGCGGTCGGTGTAATCGAAGGCATATTGGTAGAGGAGTCCGAGGTTGACGATGCGGTTGAAATAATACTCTGTGCTGTCGTCGACAAGCGGCACATAGATGTCGGGCATGATGCCACCACCGCCGTAGACGGTTTTGCCTTTAGGCGTTGTAAATTTCAGTGAATCGGCAAAATGGATGCTGTCTTCGCTGAAAAGCTCGCCGTTTTCATAACGCTCAAACGACTCAAAGAGGTATTTCTCGCGGTTGCCGTCGAAAGGCTTCTGGATGCATCGGCCCGTGGGGGTATAGTATCGTGCCACGGTGAGGCGGATGGCGGAGTTGTCGCTGAGCATGATTTGTTCCTGCACGAGACCCTTGCCAAACGAGCGTCGCCCGATGATGGTGCCTCGGTCGTTGTCCTGCAAGGCTCCAGCCACAATCTCGCTTGCACTGGCCGACTCGCTGTCGATGAGCACCACGACGGGGATGTCGTCCACCATGCCGCGTTTTTGCGCTTTCATCTCTTGTCGCGGACGGTTGCGGCCTTCGGTGTAAACAATCATGCTGCCACGGGGTAGGAACTCGTCGGCTACCTCGACGGCGGCTTTCAGGTAGCCACCCGTGTTGCCGCGAAGGTCGAAGATGAGCCGTTTCATGCCCTTCGCCTTCAGCTTTCGGATGCCACGTTTGAACTCATCGTAGGTGGTGGCGGAAAACTTGCTGAGCTTCAGATAACCAATCTCATTGTCAAGCATATAGGCAATGTCTACGCTGTAGGTTGGGATGACATCGCGGGTGATGGTGTAGTCCAACAACCCATCCACACCACGGCGGAAAACACCGACTTTCACCTTGGTGCCTTTTGGCCCTTTCAGCATCCGCATCACGTCCTCGTTCTTAATCTTTGTATTAGCTACAAGCGAGTCGTCGATGCGCACGAAACGGTCACCAGCCATGATTCCCACCTTTTCGGACGGGCCGCCTTTGATGACGCTGACCACAGCGATAGTGTCGTTCTCGATGCGAAATTGCACTCCGATGCCTTCAAAGCTACCCAACAACGGGTCGTTGACGGTGTTGAACTCTTCCAACGAGACATACATACTGTGCGGGTCAAGCTCTTCAAGCATCAAGGCAACGGCTTCGTCCTCAAGCTGTTGGCTGTTAACGGTGTCGACATAGTGCTGCTTCACATACCACATCACCTCGTCAAACTTGCTAAATTCAGCGTCGGGCGTCTCCTTTTTCAGTTGACCACCGGTCTTGTTGATGAACAAACCGATACAAATTCCTGCCGCAAGCAGGAGGAACAGGTGAAATCCGTTGCTTCTGTTGTTCTCCATTGAAAAGTCAATCAGAATGTTGCGCTCGACAGCTCAAGGTTGCGGTCCATCCTGCGGAATAAGCCTTGCAGTACCGTTCCAGGGCCGACTTCGATGACTGCACGGACGCCCGTTGCCAAAATATTGCTCATGGTTTGCGTCCAAAGCACCGGCGAGGTAAGCTGGGAGATGAGGTTCTTCTTGATGATTTCGGGGTCGTTGACCGACTGTCCGGTGACGTTCTGGTAAATCGGGCAGATGCCTTGGTTGAAAACGGTTCCCTTGATGGCTTCGGCCAATTCAACGCGGGCAGGTTCCATCAGTGGGCTGTGGAAAGCGCCGCCCACGCTCAATGGCAACACACGCTTGGCGCCAGCTTCCTTCAGCTTTTCGGAGGCGGCAGCCACGCCTTCCACCGTGCCAGAGATGACCAACTGGCCGGGGCAATTGTAATTGGCGGGCACTACTACCGTGTCCTTGATGGAATTGCAAACACCCTCAATCGCCGCATCTTCGAGGCCGACGACGGCAGCCATAGTGCCAGGCTGTGCTTCGCAGGCTTTCTGCATGGCCATGGCGCGCTTGCTCACCAAACGCAGACCATCTTCGAAGCCCAACACCTTGTTTGCGACCAAGGCCGAGAACTCGCCCAACGAGTGGCCAGCCACCATAGTAGGATCGAAGTCCTCCAACAGGGTGGCAAGAATGACCGAATGAAGGAAGATGGCAGGCTGTGTCACTTTGGTCTGACGCAAGTCCTCGTCGGTGCCTTCAAACATGATGTCGGTGATTTTGAACTTCAGGATGTTGTTGGCTTTCTTGAACATGTCCTTGGCTTTCGGCGACTTGTCGTACAAGTCTTTGCCCATGCCCACAAATTGTGCCCCTTGTCCAGGGAAAACGTATGCTTTAATCATGCTGTATATTTGCTTTCAAAAAATCAAAAAATTCAAGTTTCAATGTAAGTTGGAGCCGATGAGTTGGAGGAATTCTGCCCTTGTGGTCTCGCGCTCGAAGGCTCCGATAAAATCACTGGTGGTGGTCACGGCACTCTGTTTCTGCACGCCTCGCATCGACATGCAGAGGTGCCGTGCCTCGATAACGACGGCTACGCCCAAAGGGTGCAGGGCATCGTTGATGGCGTTCTTGATTTGCGTCGTCAGGCGTTCCTGCACCTGAAGGCGGCGCGAATAGGCCTCCACCACACGGGCTATCTTGCTCAGCCCTGTGATGTAGCCGTTGGGGATATAGCCCACATGTGCCTTGCCGACAAAAGGAATAAGGTGGTGCTCGCAAAGCGAATACACCTCAATGTCCTTCACGATGACCATCTGACGGTAGTCTTCCTTGAACTTGGCCGAGAGCAGGATCTCCATCGGGTCTTCTTGGTAGCCATGCGTGAGAAACTGCATCGACCGCGCCATGCGATAGGGAGTTTTCAGCAAGCCTTCACGCTCTGGGTCTTCGCCCAAAAGCTCAATGATGGCCTTGTAATGCTCCTGTAGTTTGGCTAACGTCTCCGGGTCGTATTCTTCGGTAAGTCTGTAGCCGAAATGCTTCAGCTTTTCGTCCGTCATTGTCAGCCTAATTTTTGTTTGGGCATGGCAACGGTGGATTGCTGACCCATGACACATTTGCCGATGAATTGGGCACCGACTTCGATGAGAAGCTGTTTCGTGGTGAGGTCGGCCTCAACCCTTGCGGTGGCTTTCAATGAGGTGAGTTCCTCGGTCAAGATGATGCCTTTCACGTTGCCGGCTATTTCGGATTGCTTGCAGGTGATGTCGCCTTCAAGGGTGCCGGTCTGACCTATGGTCACTTTGCCGTTCGACTTGATGGAGCCTATAAGATTGCCATCGATGCGCATGTCGCCGTTTGCCTCGATGTCGCCCTTGATCACGGTTCCCGTGCCAATGAGATTGCGTACTGGTGATTCCATGACTTTCATATTTTTCTTGTTACTTGTTGTTGGATTCTAAGAATTGCAGATATTCTTCCATGTCTTTCGACTGGTAGAAGATTGGATAGTTGATGCCCGAAATGGGCTTGATGGTGTAGTTCTGCTCGCTGATGCCGCCAAAGACGTAATCGTTGAGGAACATGGATGTGATGTAGTTCTCGGCTTGCTGCTGGTTCTCGAAGTTGCCGATGGTGATGAGGGTGCGGTCGTCGTCGAGGATGACGCTGCGGACGTTGAAGCTGCGAATGCGATATTCACGCTTGTTGAAGTCGCTGATGCGGACCTTCAAAGGTTCAACCCTGACTTGCCTCGTATTGCAAACAATCATCACGAAATGTTCGCCCTCAGGTTTGTTGATGTAGGGCGAGGCTTTCTTCACCTCTGGTTCTTCGCCACCATCTTTGCCGTTCTCGTTCAGCACAAGGCCGAGCTTGTACTCGTTGTTGATGTGCTCCAGCACTTGCTGGGCGTAAGGAGTGATGCTGTGACTTGGGTATTTGTGCACAAGGCGATATAGCTCAAAGGCCATCGTGTCAATCGCCACCAAACGTCCGCTGGCCACCGCATGGAGGAAGGCAAAACGTGGCATCATGGCTGTGTCGGCCTCATAGAGTTGCATGGCGCGCTCAGCGTTCATCTTCACGCGGTAGTATTGACCTTGCTCCAAAGCCTCGTAGGTCTTGGCGTAGAAATCAGACGACTCCTTCTCTTGCTCTTGCAGGTTCTTGAAATAGTCGGGGTCGTTGATGAATTGTGCATAGCTCGAAGTGGGATATTTGTCGAAAATCTTGTTCTTGTAAATCAAGGAGTTGTCTTCGTCTCCAAGGTCTTTGTACATCTTGTACAAGGCATACCAGCAGGGCAGTTCCTTCTTGTTGTTGGGATAGCGGGTGTCCAATTGGGAGTACGACTCAATGGAACGCGGCAGGTCGTTGAGGCGGTCCATGTAGAGGAAACCGAGGTTGTAGAGTCCGTCGGCAATGAGGGAGTCGCAAACTTCTTTTTGTTCAGGCTCAAAAGGCAGGTCACGCAGGTAATAGCCACGGTCGTGTTCGGTGAAGGAGGCGTTGATCGAGTCTTGTTTGGCCTTGGCGTTTTTGGCTTCGGTCATTTCTTCGTTGTCATCCTCGCCGTTTAAGAAGGCGCTCATGCTCTGCTTGTCGCTGATGCGCCAGTTGTCTTCGTTGCGGCGCATACCCCATTTGCGGTTAAACTCGGTGTAGCCTTTCGTCAAGGCGGTTTGGTTGTAGAAATACCACGCTGAGCCGCTGCTGTTCGAGGTGGGTTCGGAGGTCTTGGGGGCATCTCCGGTGGCGGCACCCATCAGGGCAAGTTGTTCCTCGTATTCTCGTTGTGCCTGTTCCCGTTCCTCTTGCTCGATGAGTCGGGCGATAATGCCGTCAATCAGTATGTTACGTTGGGTTGAATCCATGGCGGCCACGCGCAACAAACTGTCTTGGTCGCGGACGACGCTGGCATACATCACTAATTCGTTCAAGGTCTGCGAGATATTGAGGATGCTGTCGTAGCCTGGGTATTCGCGGTTCATGCTGTTGACAGCGGTGTCGTAATAGGCTTGCGAAAGCTCGTACTCGTTGCGGTCGAAGAACATGGTGGCGGCTTTAAGCGACGACTGTGTGCGTTGGATGTTGTTGTCCTTGAAGGCGGCCACTGACTTGCGGAGGTAACGCAGGGCTTTGTTCTCGTCGCCTTCGCGCAAGGCGAGTTCGGCCATGGCGTAGTAGATGCGGTCGCAATAGTCCTCGTTGTTGGGGTCGCGAAGCATCTTGTTCAGCATCTTGTACATCGCCTCTGCATTGTCGGCTGAGCCCATCTTGGCCATGTTCATCCGCGATTCAAAAGCCATTTCGTAAACGGGGTTGCGCTTGATGACTTTCTTGAATTGGGCTATGGCGCGGTTGGAGTCGCCTTGCCGCATGTAGATTTGTCCCATGATGAACATTGCCCTTGTGCGAGTGTCGCGGTCCTTGTTGAAAACGAGGCCGTTTTGGAGGTATTTCATCGCGCTGTTGTAGTCCTTCACGGCGATGTAGTAGTCGGCAATGGTGAAGTCCATGTTGTACATCAGTTCCTTGGGGAGCTTGGGAATGCCGGCGGTTTTGGCTTGCAGTTGCTCGATGGTCGCGATGGCGCGGGGATATTGCTCGGTCTGGATGTAGGTCTTGATGAGCCATAGGTTGGCGACGTAGGCAATGTCGTTGTAGTTGAATTCCGTGGCTACAAAGTCGAAGGTGCGGCGGGCGGGGATGTAGTCGTGCTTGTAGAAATGCGCCTTGCCCATGACCAAATAGGCATCGTCGATCCATTTGACGCGCTCGCGGCTGTTGAATTTCATGGAGTGCTTCTGTACGCAGATGGAGGTCTTCTCCAAGGCACGGTCCATCTTCGAGTTCAACGACATGCCGTCTTGCTGGGTGCCGTAGTTGTAGACGCGCAAAACGTGCGAGTAATCGTCTTTTACGGTGGTTTTCAGCTGTTGGTCGCCTTCTTTCAGACTTTGGTCACCGTTCCAAAACACGTTGTAATGGCTGGTCAAGTTATGGAACATGCGTCTCGTCAGCGTGTTCTTTTTGGTCGAACATCCGCTGAACGCCAGCAGTGCCATTGCGCAAAATAATATGAGGTATGAATTCCTTCGCACTGGGTTGTCTTTTTTTTTCAATAACTCCGTTTTGCCGTGATTATTTCATTTGGTCATACCATTTGCCGGCTACGATGAGGAGTTGATCGTCGGTGGGGTTGCGCAAAACCGTCTTGAGTTGCATGGCCACGCTGTCGGTAGCTTGCTTGAAGGCATCCACGAGCAAGCGGTCGTAGTCGGCCTGACGGCTTTTCTCGATGGCTGCACGCTGCTGTTCGAAAAAGCGGAGGGTCTTAGCCGAAATGTCTTCATAGCCAAGCGAAGCCTCGTCGTGGCCGATGTATTGCGACAGACTCTGCATGTACCTTATGCTGTCTTCCGACCAGTCCACGGCGATAGGCTCGGAGAGCGATTTCAGCTCGTATTTTTTGCAAAGGTTGGGCAACTCGTTCTTCATCTTCTCCAATTCTCGGTTGCATTCTACCACACGACGCTCGGCGCGTTCTTTCCCCACGTTGACCCTGATTTTCGGGATGTAGATGGCGGCCAAAACCGCAACCAAGGCCACAGCCGCAACAGCGATGATGATTTTCACGATGGGATGCCCCTTGGTGATGGCGGTGCGCACCTCCGAAATGCTGTCGTAACGTTGCTCTTTCGAGAATTGGGTGCAGTGGGTGGCCACGGCGTTGAACTGTTTCGAAATGTTGCGCTCGCCGATGAATTCCATGATTTTTCCCAACGAGAACACGTCGGCGCGCGAGTCGTAGTCCTCGCCCTTGATGATTTCAGGGGCTACGAAAGCCATCTCTTTGATGAGCAGCTCGCGGTCGGCATCTTGTTCGGTTTTGGGCACACCAAGGTCGATGAGCTTGGCACGGCAGTCATTCGCCGTTACAATGATGTTTTCGGGCTTCAAGTTGCAGTGTACCACTTGGTTGCGGTGCATGTACGAAAGCGCGTCACACACATCGATGAGCACGTTTTTCACCTGTTTTTCCGACAAGGTGCCCACGCGCACATGTTCGGCCAACGACTTGCCTTCGATGTATTCGAACACGATGCAGTCGCCCAATCCTTCAATGTTGACAAAATCGATGGCCTTGTGGATGGATCGGTGGTCCAACAAACTGGTGATGTCATATTCCTCATGGAGCATGGCGTGGCACTTGGGATCGTTGGCGTAACGTTCTTTCAAAGCCTTGACAATCACTTTCCTGCCGTTGTATTGGGCAGTGAAAACTCGGCTGTTGCCATAGCGCGACTCATAAAGCGGCTTGAGGTTGGCAAACTCGGCCGATGAAATACTGGAAACGTTGTTTTCTGACATTCTTCAAATGGTATTTAACTCAGTTGAGTCTTGCGATTTGGGCGCAAATATAGTGCTTTTTTCCTTACCATGAAGAAAGTTGTCAAATTTCGTGCATGATTTCAGCGATGATGGCTCTTGAATATGCGTTGGCTACTTCGGCGATGAAACGTCCAAAATCGACGCGGGCATTATGGTCGGCGGTGTCGCTGATGGTGCGGATGACCGTGAACGGTACGTTGAACTCCAAGCAGACCTGTGCCACGGCTGCACCTTCCATCTCAACGCATTGTATGTCAGGTAATAAAGACAGAATCTCGTTGCGTTTTTCTACGCTATTAATGAATTGGTCGCCGCTGGCGATGTCGCCGAAATGAAGGGTAGGGGTGAGGCCGAATTCCTCGGTTGCTTCCTTGCCGACAATCTCTTCAACACCTTTCATTAATAGTTGTTCGATGGCGTGTCCAGCCAAGGCGGTTAGGTCAGGGTCGGTGTTCACGTAAACGCGGTTGAGCAACGGGAGCTCGAAGCGCGAAATAATGGGCCGTGCGTCGAGGTCGTGTTGCACCAAGCGTTTGGCCACCACGATGTCGCCAATTCTCAGCTCGTCGGCCAAGGCTCCTGCGGTTCCAATGAAAATCAAGTCGGTCACGGCGAATTCTTGAATCATTAATGTGGCGGTGATGGAGGCGGCCACCTTGCCCCACTTGGAAAAAGCGACCACGCAACGCACGTTGTTGATCTTGCCAACGACAAATTCACGGTTGGCGATTTTGACGATGGTCTTTTCCGTCAGTATCGCTTTCACCTCGTCGATTTCTTGCGCCATTGCGCCTAATATTCCTATGTTTCTGGTCATGATTTAAAGTTTTATCATCCAATGAGATAGTTTATCATGTTTTTCGGTTTTTCGGGCGCAAAAATACCATTTTTTCAGTTTTTCCATTCCATTATTCAAATTATTTGTTATCTTTGCGCAATTTTTCTAAAATGGCCTATTATGGGTCAGTGGTTTTTGCAGTATGTACCAGTTAAGATTACTTCTATTAAAACTAAGGAAAAAGAGAAAGAAGAAGAAAAAGAGGAAACATATCCAAATGAGTACCGTGTTGGGAATTATATTTGGGGTTGTTACTCTTTTGGCGGTGTTTCTCTATTTTGATGACAATGCGTACAGAAGGTATAGCAGGGCTGAAATGGCATTGGATTCGAAGGAAACAGATTTAGAGGCAGCTTCAAATAAAATGTTAGGCGGTCAAGGTCCACGTGTTGAAGCCATCGGACGCCAGACGTCACCTGCTCAAGATACTTTGATACGTAAGCTTAATGAACAAATGGGACATTCGCTTGATTTGTACACAATTGAATGAGCCTTCATAGTGGCGATTTCAAGTTTTTGCGACAATTCGGCCACGCAATTTCCAAATTTTCAATAGAAATTTCTACCTTTGCAAAAATTTATCTACGTTGAATCTAACGATTTCCACTGATGAAGAAAATCTGTATTTTTTGCGGTAGCAGCATGGGCTTCGACCCGATTTATCGGGAAAAGGCCGCAGAATTGGGCCGCGTTTTGGCTGATCATGGCTGCGAACTGCTCTACGGCGGCGGTAGCGTGGGTCTGATGAAAATCATCGCCGACGTGATGATGCAACGCCACTGCATGGTGACCGGCACTATTACCCAACACTTGTTGGACATGCGCGTAGGTCATCCCGAAATCGACAAACTGATTGTGGTGGAGACAATGGCCGAGCGCAAGAAAATCCTTGAGGACATGGCCGACGGCTTCATCGCCATGCCAGGCGGTATCGGCACGATGGACGAGTTCTTCGAGACCTTCGTGCTCAGCCAGTTGCGCGTTTTCGACAAACCCGTCGCGCTTTTCAACGTAAACGGCTATTACGACGACATCATCCGCTTCATGGAACGCGCCACCCGCGAGGGCTTCGTCCGCGAGGAACACGCCAAGAACCTGATTGTCAGCAATGACCCAGAGGAGCTGCTGGCGAAAATGGCGCAATTCAAGCCCGCCGATGTCACCAAATGGGTGAGCGAAATCAAAGGACAAGTTCAATGACAACGAAAAAATAGTCCCGTAGGGACGACATATCATTAAACAGGCGACGACAGTCCCTGCAAAAACACATAAACCATGATAATAATAGGAATCACAGGCACCCTCGGTGCGGGCAAAGGCACCATAGTGGATTATCTCGTCAAGGAGAAAGGCTTCGTGCATTATTCGGTGCGGGCTTATATCGCCGAAGAATGTCAGCGCCGTGGCCTTGAGGTGAACCGCGATACATTGACATTCGTGGGCAACGACCTTCGTGCCGCTCACAGCCCAAGCTATATCACCGACCAACTTTTTGAACGTGCCAAGGCGGAAGGCAAAAATGCCGTCATCGAGAGTGTGCGCACCCCGGGCGAGATTCATTCCCTGCGCGAGAAGGGCGAGTTCTACCTCTTTGCTGTTGATGCTGACCGTCGCATTCGTTACGACCGCATTTACCAGCGTGGCTCTGAGACCGACCATATTGATTTTGAGACTTTTGTGGCCAATGAGGAACGCGAGATGACCGCCACCGACCCCAACAAACAAAACCTTGGTGCCTGCATCAAGGAGGCTGATTTTGTGTTGCAAAACGATGGCAGCGTCCCCGAACTGCATGAGCAGGTGGAGAAGGCTTTGCGCCAACTGCATGTGCGCCCTTCGTGGGATGATTATTTCCTTAACCTCGCCGACACCGTGTCGGAACGCGCCACCTGCAACCGTGGTCGTAGTGGCTGCGTCATTGTGAAGGACAAGCAAATTTTGGTCACGGGGTATGTCGGCTCACCACGTGGACTGCCGCATTGCGACGATGTGGGGCACCTGTTCCGCAAGACCATCCACGAGGATGGCAGCGTCACGCAGCATTGTGTACGCACCGTTCATGCCGAGCAAAACGCCATTTGTCAAGCCGCCCGCCGTGGCATTGCCTTGGATGGCAGTACCCTCTATTGCCGCATGACACCTTGCCGTACTTGCGCCATGCTGATAATTAATTGTGGTATCGTGCGCGTAGTGTGTGAACGCCGTTACCATGACGGTGCTGAAACCGAGGAAATGTTCCGTCAAGTGGGCATCCAGTTGGAATACAAATACGATGAGGTGCAGCAGTATGAAGGCCAGCGCTGCGACAATTCACAGCTTATATAATCCGTTCATTAACGAAACGCCACTCGCCTGGTTTTAGCTCGCCAAGCGAAATATTGCCGATCTTTACACGAATGAGTCGGAGCGTAGGGAATCCGACGGCAGCTGTCATGTGACGCACTTGTCGGTTCTTGCCTTCGATGAGGGTGAGCCGGATCCAGCTGGTCGGGATGTTGGCGCGGTAGCGTATGGGTGGCATCCTTTCCCAAAGATTTTCAGGAGGTTCGATGATTTGTGCCTGGCAGGGTTTGGTGCGGTATCCTTTGATGGTCACGCCTTTTTTCAATTGATTGATGGCCTCTTGTGTGACTTGTCCGTCCACTTGAGCCAAATAAGTGCGCGGATGCTCAAATTTCGGATCAAGTAGTTTCTTGATGAGTTTTCCGTCATCGGTAAGGAGCAAGGCTCCCTCGCTGTCGTGGTCAAGACGGCCAGCAGCATAAACGCCGGCTGGGAACCCAAATTCATCCAATGCCCGATGCCCTGCTTCGGGGGTAAACTGGCTAAGTACGCCAAAAGGCTTGTTGAACAGAATCACCATTGTTTGTGAGTAAATCGAAGGCAAAAATACGCTTTTCTTGCATTGCAGAAAGCCAGACGGCTTGTTTTTATCGGAAACGATTGTGCTTTGAAAGATAAAATCCGTATTTTTGCCACTTTGAAACCTATGAGGAAAGTAGTAACCAATTCGGATATCAAGAAGGCTCTCGGGCTAAAGGGCTTTTTCGGCACGTGTGTGGCGGGAATGGCTTATGGATTCCTCGGCCTCGGAAAAATCAATCGCCTTTTTGACGGAGCCGCTGATTATCAAGGAAGTGAGTTTGCTGATCATCTCTTGCAAAACATGAACATCACCTTCGATATGGACGAGACACAACTGTCCAACATCCCGAAGGAAGGCGGTTTCGTGGTGGTTTGCAACCATCCTTTTGGTGGCATCGAGGGCGTGATGCTCTACAGCCTCATTGCCAAAGTGCGCCCTGATTTCAAGTTGATGGCCAATTTCATCCTGTCGCATATCCCCAACCTCAAGGACGCATTTTTCTCGGTCAATCCTTTCGAGTCGAATCCTGAGTGGAAGAGTAGCGTGGGTGGCATCAAGGGAGCCATCCAACACATCGTTGCAGGCAATGGCTTGGGCGTGTTTCCGGCAGGGGAAGTTTCGCGCTATCATGGCCGCGATTTTCCGGAGGATTTGCCTTGGAGCACGTCCATCGCTCGAATCATCAATAACGCCAACGTGCCCGTCATCCCCTTGTTTTGGGAAGGCCGCAATTCGCGTTGGTTCTATTTTGTCGACAAGATCCATACCATGTTGGGCACGGCTCGCCTGACCCATGAGTTGGCCAACAAGCATGACAGATGCATTCCCATCCAAATCGGGAAACCGATTCTGCCCGCTGAAATCGCTGAATACGAGAATCCTAAGGACTTGGCGGCTTATCTTAGGGCTCGTACATACGCGCTTGAGGCCAATATCCCTGAAAAAAAGGAGGAAAAGAAAGCAGTGGCACAAGAACCGCTTGTTGGGCCTGCATCCACCGCCGACTTGAGAGCTGAACTGGCTGCGATTCGAGAGGAGTCGTTCCTCTATGCGGTATCTGATTATGAGTGCTATTTGGCTGATTATGATGATATTCCAAATCTCATGCTCGAAATTGCACGGCTGCGCGAGGAAACGTTTCGGGCTATCGGCGAAGGCACTGGCAAAAGCCTCGATAAGGACGAGTTTGATTTGCATTTCAAGCATCTGATTCTTTGGGATACGGTCAAGGAAAAAATCGTTGGCTGCTATCGACTCGGTGTGGGCAGCGAGATTATTCCGAAGTATGGCATCAAGGGCTTTTATGTCAGCACTTTGGTGCATATCGACGAGGCTTTCACCGACAAATTGAGACACACCATCGAACTCGGACGTTCCTTCGTAGCCCTTGATTATCAGAAGGAAGTGCTTCCTTTGATGCTGCTTTTGCGCGGCCTCTCCGACGTGGTGGTGCGCTATCCTGAAATCAAGCATTTCATCGGCCCGGTGAGCATCAGTTCGTGGTATCCGAGGTTCTACCAAAGCCTGATTGCGCATTATGTGTCGGAGAAGCATCCTGTCGACGACAACATGATTGGCCTGGTTTCGCCTAAAACGCCCTTCATCCCCGACTATCTCAAGGTGGATGTCGACGTGCTGTTGCGCCAAAATATAGGTAGCATCGACAAGTTCGACAAGTTCCTCTTCCGCCTCAGCAATGGCCTTTACCGTATGCCGACGCTTTACAAGAAATACCTGAAACTGAACGCCAAGTTCCTCTGTTTCAATGTCGACCCCGATTTCAACAACACTTTGGACAGCCTGCTTTTCCTCACCTTCACCGACTTCCCCGAAGACGAAGTAATGCCACTCTTCCGCGACAGCAGCGACGAAGAGAAGGAAATTGTCAGGAAACGTTTCGGGTATATTTGATTTTCACGCAGTTTTCTTTCACGCAGAATACGCTGAATCCGCAGAACCTGCCAGATGCAAATTTAGCGTCGCATCGCGCTTCCCATCATTGACTTCGTCGAATCTGCGATTTCTGCGATTTCTGCGTGCGATAATCGTTATTTTTCCGAATCTTCTTCCTCAATGGTTTGCGCAAAGAAAGTGAAATTCACCTTGCCATAATGTCGCTGTTCCATGAAGTGCGGATGCTCCTCAAAGTGCTGATACTTATCGTGTTCGAGCACGAACATGCCGCCTTCGCGCAAAAGGTTGTTGTCGAAAATGAGTTGCACCAATTGATTGTAATGCTCGCAGTCGTAGGGCGGGTCGGCAAAGATGAGGTCGTATTGCATCTTGTGCTTGTCCAAGAAACGGTAGACATCGGAGCGCACAACGAGCAACTCCTTCATATCAAGCTTGTTGGCCGTCTCGCGCATGAACTTTACACAGCCGAAATCCTGATCGACGGCAACCACCTTGGGGCAGCCTCTTGAAACCAATTCGTAGGAAATGTTGCCCGTTCCGGCAAATAGGTCCAAAGCCTCGGTCTCCTCAAGGTCGAAGTGATTGTCGATGATGTTGAACAGGCTCTCCTTGGCCATGTCGGTGGTGGGGCGCACGGGCAGATTGGTCGGTGCCATGATTTGCCGGCGTTGGTATCTTCCTCTGATGATTCTCATCTGATTGCTTGATAATGAATGTGATAATACTGATACGGTACTTCCGCCAACGCCTCGCCGACTGTTAGCTCAATGGGCTTTTCCACAAATAGTATGTCTTTCACGTAGTGTTCGCATAGCTCGATTATCTCTGATGAAGGCAATATCAACCCTGAGAAACAGACGGAGGTGTCGTGCCCCGACAGGCCGTATTGTTCCATCGCGAAGAACAGGAAATAAGCGAAGTCGTCTTTGGTGTTGAACCTGAAATTGTTGAAAAACAACAATTTGTCTTTCATTACAGCCATGTCGAAATCGCGGTTGCGCACGTTGACGTGTACTGCAGCTTTCTCGCTTTTTGGCAGGCTCTCAAGAAATAGCGAACTTGAGTGCGTGACTTTGGCTTCGGGCCATTTGGATTTTATCTTGGCTTGCAAGGCATGTGAAAAGGCAAACACGTTGACGGCTTTGTGTTTCGTCAGAGTGTCGGCTTGTGTGGCAAGGTCTTTCGTCGGGTTGAAGCAGAACCCCAATAGTTTGTCGTTGTTGTCAGGGTTGTAAAGAGCTTCTGGAACGAGGACATTGGTGCGCTCGTCGATGATGCAGACAACGGAATGTAGTTTCTTGTTGGTCAGGCCTTTGGCATCAAGGGCTTTCTCCAAGGCATGGAACAGGTCGTTGCTATCGGAAAGCAAGTCCGACATGTAGTATTCCAAACCGATGATTCGATGGTGGATGGTGTCGAAAAGGGCAAACGAAAGACCACCCAAGGCGAGTTGGATGGTCAATCGGTATTGTGCTGACTTCTCGACATCAAAATCCGAATCGAAGTTGGAGATGTAAGGATTCAATGATGCCGCCATGTATGCGATGATTAGAGTTTCTCCCAGTTGCCGTCGGTTGAGGCTTCTTCCATCGATCCGACTTTCATGCCGGCGTAGCGGTTGATGCTCTCCTTTTCGGCCTTGGCGTTGTCGCGGCGTTGGTTCCATTCTTTTTCGGTGAAGGCTGCACCAGGTTTGCCGAGGTAAACCTCGTATGGCGTGCGGGCCTCGAAGACGGGAATCTCAATGCCGTTACGGGTGATGGCGCCAGCCTCAAGTTCATACTTCTGCTGCGGGTCGCTGAAAGGCACGTATCTTATTTCGTTGATATTGAAATGCTCTCTTTGGCCCCTGAGGGAGTCCATGACTTTCACGTAGCCGATGGTGTCGTTGATGGTGCGGGTGAAGGTGGTGTCGGTCGGGTCGGGGATGATGTTCACGATCGGGATTTCAGCAACCTGACAGAATTGGATTAATGTGTCGAAACTGTTGGTGTACTTGTTGTTGGCGTTTTTGTAAAGAACTTCGGCATTGCGGATGTCGATGAGGCGCTCAACAACTTTGGCTTCACGCATTTTTTGTTCTTTGTTGAACTTGATGGGAGCTTGGATGCTCTTGATGACTTGCAGTGCCAGAATCACGATGATAGCGAACAGCACGACGTTGATGATGATGGATAATCCTTTTTTCATTTTCGTATGGTTTTTTCTGATTATTATTGCATAATTCGGATTGGCGGCAAAGTTAGGACTTTTTTTTATATGAATGGCAAACTTTTTTTTGAAAGAATTAAAAATGAATTTTGTGGAAGTTTAAGTATTTGTCGTCCAAATATTTGCGGATTTTGTCGGCGAGGACGATAAAGACTTGAAGCTCGTTTTTCTCCAACCATAGGGTTGCGTCGTCGTCGCGATTGACGGCTTTTGCGAAGGCCAAATTGACTTCGAAATGGTTTTTGATGAGCCATTCCTCGGCTTTTGGTTCCTTGTCGATGGCACTGTCGATGGCCGCAAGGTGCGGGAAACCGTGATTCATCAGCCAGTCTTTGGCCTTGGTGTCGCCTTGTATGGTCTGGCTCAAGGCACCCAACTCGGGATAGCCGTTGCGCATCAGCCACTCGAAGAATTCATCGCCCTCAGGCTCAAAGGTGCAGCCGAAGGCCATTAGTATTTTTATAGGGTAGCGGGTCATAATGCCGCAAAAGTACACAATATTCCTGGATTGCGTTGTCAATATTTTATCTCAATCCCAATGCTCCTAAATTTTTCCGTTGTAACGGCCTTGTTGTATTCGGGCAAGAGGTTCGTGAAAACGCGGAAGCCGTGGATGAAGCCAATCAGGTTGGTGTTGATGCTTAGGCCGACTTCCAGTTTCCAAGGGTTGAAAAGCGATGTTGCCTTTTCCAATTGCCATTCTTTATAGTTGTCGTCGGGACCGAGGGTGCGTAACAAACCGTGTAGGCGATGCCCAAAGAACACATCGAGGGAAAGACTGCTTTTCCATGGTTCAGCAAAATGGAAGAAAAGCTCGACAGGAACGCCAAGATAGCCGTTGGCCAATTCATTCTTCTGGATAGGTGTCTGCCCATCAATGCTTTCCAACCCGTTTTCGTTGAGCTTCAATTGGTGTGCCATATAATAGCGATTGAAGTTGTATAGTAGTCCTGTCATTAAAGACCAACGGTCGCTAAACCGAAACTGTGTGGACAATCCAAGATTGAAGGAAAGTATGCCATTGTTGGTAAACGGGCTGTTGAAATCGACGGGGTTTTGGTGCTTTCTAAAGCCTATTCCGGCACCAAAGGCGAGAGAGGCATCCCAAACTTTATAGCGTTCTTTTGTAACGGGTTGGCCATCAATGATTTCTGTTTTGATGACTTTTGGGTTCTTCTTTTCGTAAAATCTGGCAGGTCTTTCGTATTCTTTGACAAGGATTTCTCCTTCCAATAGGCTCGTTCCGTATTGGAACTCAGCATTATAAAGCTCAATAGTCGGTTTTCCGCTTCCTTGGATGGTGTCGATGGTCAGTTGGCTTTCGTTGCTCATATTGATGTATGGTTCTCCGTTGGAAACCAAGTGATGGATAGTCGTTTCCGACTTTTTCCCCAAATAAATCTCGTAATTGGTGTGTTTTTCTGGGATTACGAGATGGTCTATCACAGCTTTGGCTTCGTTGTACAATACAATGATTTGGAAGTTGAGCGGCCCTTCCAGTTCTAAAATGGAGCCTTGTGGAAGCATGTTGTTTTTAAGGATGGTCAGCGTGTCGCCCGTAAGATTGCAGGCTTGTACCTCACTTGCGATTCCGGCATACTGTTCTGGCACTACGACGGCGAGGCGGTAGTCATTAGTGTTGCGGTGCATAAGCTGCACGTTCCAGCCTTTGTCGATGCGCAAAAGGCGGATGGGTTGGTCGAAAGTCTGTTCGATGGCAACTTCTTCTTGGGCAAAGCCTAACGCCGTCAGGCAAATCAGCAATAATGATAAGGTGATGCGTTTCATTTTGTATAAGTTTTAATTGGTTGATTTTCAAGGTTGATTTCCATAGCCAACATGCCATTTTTCATATTCGGGTCTTGCGGCTGGCCAAAAATTGTCTTATCCTCGAGAACGGGTTGTTTAGCCGAATTTATTTCAGGTTGTTTGTCCATTTTGCCATAACCCACCAAACTTTCGCTTTTGATGACCCTGCGTTTAGGAACTTGGCTTTCCAAAGCCAACGATTCTTGTGGCAATTCGTTTAGGGTTGTTGTGGGTTTAGTTTCAACAGAATCAACTGTTTCCGTTTCCTCAACTTGAGCTAAGACAGGTGCTTTCTCGGTTTCGATTCGAGTCGTTTCAAAAAGCTTTTCCTTTTTTGTCTTTGGCTTCGTAACCTTGATAGGTGTTTTCTCGGCAATCGGCTCTTGAACCAAGACTGGCTCTTGGGCGGGTGCGATTTCCTCGCTGATTTCCACCGCTACTGTATCAGTAGGTAGCGTTTCTTTGGCAAGCCATTGTTCTTTGTTATCGATTTGGTTTTCAGTTGGTTTCAGAATCAGCCAAAGCAAGAGGCACACAGCCGCAGCACCCATAGCCCACCAAAGCAGAGTAAATTTGCGCTGCTTTTGAGGTAGGATGGCCGTTTTTTCTTCCTCGGCCAAATGGTCTATTAAGTCGCTGAGTTGTTGCTGTCGCCGCGTGTTTTTGCCGTGTTCGTCCAGTGTGTCAAGCAGTTGCCTGAGTTCGTCGTTTATTTCGTTTTCTTCTTTCATCGTTATTCTATTTTGAGTTTTTCGATTGCGTTTCTGAGTGCTTTGTAGGCCCGCGAAAGGGTGGCGTAGAGGTGCGTGCTGCTCATCCCCGTCGCTTGCTCGATTTCAGCGTTGCTCATTCTTTGCTCGTATTTCATCAGGATGGCGTCGCGTTGGCGTTTTGGCAGGCGGTCAACAAGCTGTCGCGCCAATTGGTAGCGTTCTTCCAAGTCGTCTTTGGGGGGCTCGGTCGTCATTAGGCTTGCCTCGTCGATGGGCTGCAAGGGTTGCCGTTTCCTGAGCAGGTCGATGCACCGCCTTTTGACGATGGTCAGGCTGAGTTTTTCCAGAGCCTCGCTGCCTTTTGTCGTTGCGTGTTGCTCCCAAAGCGCAATGACGGTTTCCTGCACGGCATCCGATGCGCTGTCAGGGTCGCCAACGATTAGCTCGGCGGTTCGTTGCAATCTGGGCTGCAATCGCAGGATGTCTCGTTTGAACTCCTCAAGGGTCATTTTTGGCTTTCGTTTGTAATCATATCGCATAAAAACGCGAAATCTTACACTTTCAAGAAAAAATTCCTACCTTTGCACAAACATTCGAAAGCAAATGAAAACCAAACAAGAGATAGTTGAAAACTGGCTGCCGCGCTATACGGGCCTGCCGTTGGAGAAGTTCGGGAAGTACATCCTGCTGACCAATTTCCAGAATTATGTCGACCGTTTCGCCGAATGGCAAGGCGTTGAGGTGGTTGGCCGCGACAAATCAATGCCCTGTGCCACTGACGGCGAAATCACCATCATTAATTTCAGCATGGGCAGTGCCAACGCTGCTACCATTATGGACTTGTTGGTTGCCGTGAAGCCCAAGGCTGTATTGTTTCTTGGCAAGTGCGGAGGTATCAAGAGAATCAACAGGGTTGGCGACTTGATTTTGCCCATCGCGGCCATCCGTGGCGAGGGTACTTCAAACGACTATTTTCCGCCCGAAGTGCCTGCACTGCCGGCATTCAGCCTCGAAAAAGCCATCTCCACCACCATTCGCGACTATGGCCGCGACTATTGGACGGGCACAGTCTATACCACCAACCGTCGCGTGTGGGAACACGACGACAATTTCAAGGACTACCTCCGCAAAATCCGCTGCATGGCGGTCGATATGGAAACAGCCACCATTTTCATGGTCGGGTTCCACAACGAAATCCCGACTGGCGCGTTGCTTTTGGTGTCCGACAACCCGATGGTGCCCGAAGGCGTCAAGACCGAGGAGAGCGACAAGCACGTCAGCAAGAACTTCGTGGGCGAGCACCTGCGCATTGGCATCGACTCACTACGGCAACTTATTAATAATGGTATCACCGTCAAGCACTTGAAGTTCTGATGACTTACGAACAGATTCTTTCCGAAATCCACAAGAAGAACTTCGCGCCCATCTATTTCCTGACGGGCGACGAGCCGTATTTCATCGACATGATTTCGGATACCATCGAAAACGAAGCCTTGGACGAGGCCGACCGCGCTTTCAACCAAATCGTGCTGTATGGCCGCGACGTAGATGTGGAGACCATTGCCAACCACGCCCGCAGCTTCCCGATGATGGGTGAGCGCATGGTGGTCATCGTCAAGGAGGCGCAGGATGTGAAGAACTTGGAGAATTTCGAGGCCTATCTCGACACCATTCCCGAAACCACGCTGCTCGTTTTCGTCTATAAATACAAGAAGTTCGACAAGCGCAAGACCTTGGCCAAGAAGATTGACAAGAAAGGCGTTTGGTTCGAGTCGAAGAAACTGTACGACAGCAACATACCCAGCTGGATTCAGAATTATCTGAAGGCCGACGGCTACAGCATCACGCCGAAGGCAACGCAGATGTTGGCCGATTTCCTCGGCACCGACCTCCACAAAATCGCCAACGAACTGAAGAAACTCACCATCGCCTTGCCCAAAAACAAGAGCATCGACGATGCCGACGTGGAGCGCAATATTGGTATTTCCAAGGACTTCAACGTGTTTGAGTTGCAAAATGCCATTGGCAACCGCGACATACTAAAAGCCAACCGCATCGTGAACTATTTCGGTGACAACGGTAAAGATAATCCGCTGTTGGTCACAGCGATAACGCTTTATGGCTATTTCACGAAGATTCTCAAGTTGCATTTGGCCGCCGACAAATCTCAAGGGGCATTGGCGAGTTTGTTGGGTGTAAATCCTTATTTTGTAAGAGATTACCAAACGGCAGCCCGCAACTATCCGCCGCAGGTGTGCATCCGCAACATTTCCATTTTGCGAGAGTTCGACATGAAATCGAAGGGCTACGAGAGCGGCGAGGTGAGCGAGAAGGATTTGTATAGAGAGATGATTTTCAAACTAATGCATTAAGGCAATGCGAATTGTAGCACAAAGAGTTACCCACGCTTCCGTCACGATTGACGGCAAGGTGAAGTCGGAAATCGGCTTGGGAATGATGGTTTTGCTCGGCATCGAGGAGGCCGACACGCAAGAGGATGTGGAGTGGCTTTGCTCCAAACTCACCAAACTTCGCATTTTCGACGACGGCAACGATTCCATGAACTTAGACATCAACCAAGTCTGTGGTTCGTTCCTCGTGGTGAGCCAGTTCACCCTCCACGCGCTGACCAAGAAAGGCAACCGACCGAGTTTCATCCGTGCTGCCCGCCCAGAGCAGGCCATTCCTCTTTATGAGTTGTTCTTGAACCGGCTTGCGGAAATCTCTGGCCGCCCAGTGCAAAGCGGTGAATTTGGCGCGATGATGGCGGTAGAGCTGCTGAATGATGGGCCAGTGACGATTTTGATGGACTCAAAACACCGCGAATAGCAAAGTTTTGTCTATTTTTGCACCAAATCTCAAATCTTGAATTTTGAATCTTAAATTTTAAATTCAAACTTTATGGACGGCAAAAGATTAGAAAAGGTAAATAAACTGATACAAAAGGAATTAGGCGATATTTTCCAGAAGGAACTGAAGCCGAAAGTGCCGATGTTGATGATAACGGTGACCCACGTGAGGGTCACGTCTGACCTTGGCTATGCCAATGTGTATTTGAGCGTTTTCGGCGTGGACGACAAGAAAAAAGTGGTCGAGGAAGTGGGCCAAAACGGCAGAGCCATTCGGGGTTTGCTCGGCAACCGTATCCGACACCAAATGCGCGTCGTGCCCGAACTGCGTTTCTTTGAGGACGACTCGCTCGACTACATAGAAAACATCGACAATCTGTTGCATCCCGAAAAGTGAGACTGCCGCTGTTCATAGCAAACCGTTACCTCTTGGCCAAAAAGAGCCACAACCTCATCAATATCATCACATGGATTTCCATTCTCGGTATTAGTGTCGGCTCGTTTGCGCTTATCGTGGTATTGTCGGCCTTCAATGGACTGGAGAAGGTGATTTCCTCGATGAACAACCGCCTCACGCCTGACTTGCAAATCTCAGCCGTGAAAGGCAAAACGATTGATTTGACGGCTTTTCCATTGAGCCAACTCAATGAAATCCAAGGTGTTGAGTATGTGATTCCCACGATTACCGAAGACGCACTATTCCGTGCCAACGACAAACAACACATCGGGCAAGTGAAAGGTGTTGGCGTTGAATATCAATACATTAACCGACTAAACGAAATCATCTACGGCAATGACGGCCTGCAACTCGCCGACGAGGACGGGCATAGCTTCGCCGTTCCGGGCGCGGGCGTGGCGTGGTATCTCGGCATTAATGCCCACGATCCTTACGCGATGGTGCGCGTGTATGTGCCCAAGCGCGGCAACGCCTCCATGATGAGCCTCGAAAACAGTTTCAACTCCGACGTGCTGAACGTGCGTAGCGTGTTCTCCACCGAGCAGGAACAAGACGAAAAAATGGTGCTCGTGCCTTTCGATTGGCTTTCGGAACTGCTTGAATACGAGGATAAAGCCTCGAATGTGGAGCTTTTCACTACCTCCAACGCCGATATTCATAAGGTGAAAAAAGAAGTGAAAGTCGCGATAGGGGAGGGGTTCAGCGTGAAAAACCAGCAGGAGCAGCAAGAAACGCTTTACCGAATCATGCGTTCTGAGAAATGGGCAGTCTATGTCATACTCACTTTCATTCTGGTTTTGGCCACATTCAATGTAGTTGGCTCCCTCTCCATGCTGATGATCGACAAGCGCAAAGACACGGAAATCCTGAAATCCATGGGAGCCGACAAACGCCTGATTCAGCGCATTTTCCTAAATGAAGGCCTGTTGATTTCCGTGGCGGGAGGCATCATTGGCTTGCTGTTGGGTATCATTTTGGTGCTGTTGCAACAGCAGTTCGGTTTCGTGAAGTTTGGCACGGGCGGCAACTATGTGGTGGATGCCTATCCAGTGCTGTTGAAATTAAAAGACGTGCTGCTGATTTTCGTCACCATCCTCGCGGTGGGATGCACTTCGGCCTTCCTCACGGTGCGCCATGCCATGCGGAAAGAGGTCAAAATTTAAGTTTTTGTCCGCCTCAAGAACTATATTTTCTAACCACCCAAATTGTAAAACCTGTTTTTTGTCCGATTGATTTTCAGTTATTTATGATTTTTCTATGGAAAAATGCTTGTAAAAACCGAAAAGAAGGCTGTAATTTTGGCAATCGCTTTTTTCCTTGCGCTACTTTTGCGCCAAAATTTGGTTTTATGCAACGAGCGAACATTTTATTCCGTAATTTTGCCTTTATGAAAATAAGTCATTTGATTTTTGGTAGTCTGTTGTTGGCCTTGACCGCCTGCAACCCGTCACAACGCGAGGCGAAGCAGTTGCTCCGCCAAGCCGAATCTGTTTTGGAAACCTATCCTGAAAGTGCCTTGCATTTAATTGATAGTGCAATGCACATGGAAGTCTATTTCACCGAAGCCCAACGCATGGAGATGGCCTTGCTGCAAGGCCGCGCCATCTACGGCGACGACCGCGATGCCACCGACCCTACTGCATCGAATGGTAACTTTTTGTTTGATAAGGTGATGAACCGCATCTACACCTCTCCCGACCTTGATGGTGCTCCTGCCTATTTCGCTCGAAAAGGCCAACCCAAAAAGGCTGCTTTGGCCGCACTTTACAAGGGTTACGACTTGCAGTCGATTTATGCCGATGGTTTGGCCTTGCAATCTTTCGAAGAAGCCACAGACTATGCGCTTCGGGCGGGCGATAGCCTCACCGCTGCCCGCGCCTTTTTCCAGATGGGAAGGCATTTGCATTGGATGGACAGATATGGAGAAGCCGCAGTCGCCTTGGATTCTGCCGACCGTTATTTTGGCAACCGTTTATATGAGAGGGCCTTCGTGCAGAACATGATGGGCGTAAACCAATGTTTTTTGGAGGAGTTCACCGATGCTGCAATCCATTTGGCCAATTGTCTTGAATTTGCAGTCGAAAGTGGCAACAAAGAAGCCCAGTGGCGTGGTATGTTCAACCAAGGTATACTGGCTGGCGACAAGTTTTTTGACCAAAGAGATGCGGGCTTGCAATATTTGCGACTATTGGAGGCTGAAGCCACAGGACTGAAATTGGCAACCAAGGCATACGGCATATACAAACTGTTTTTTAATCATAATGTTAGACACAAGATTAAGCCGATAGACGACGATTCGACCGCTTATTATAGCGGTGTTTGGGCGAGTGCGATGCAATTCGATAGAAAGTATAAACTGGGTGGCGCCGACGTGTTTTGCTTCTATGGTCGGCAACACGACCTGTATCCGGTTTTCTTGACGCATTGGATTACGGCTGATGAAACCGTGTATGGCGAGAGTTATGGTGTAATCAAAAATTACCGTCGGCAGCAGCAGCGAAACGATTATTTGAATTTGCGTAATGCGATGGCTGAAAAGCACCTTCAAAAGCAACATAAAACCATGGTTTTCTGCATCGTGGCTATTTCGGCACTCCTGTTAATAATAGGGGCCTTGCTGTTTTGGCTGAAACGCAAGCCGAAAACGGAAATGGTTGAGACCCAGCCTGAAGCACCAAAGCCGGAAATCCAAGTGACAGAACCCAAACAACCCGAGGAGAATCCGTTTGTGAAACAGGAACTTACGAACCGCCTCCGCCTGATTCTATCCGCCTCACGCATTGAGAAAAACGCCTACGACCCCAAGATGGAGTGGAAACCTTTGGTGCGACAGGTGATGAACGGGAAGGAGACCGCAGTCGAGAGTGCCGTGTCGGTCATCGAGGCGGCTTATCCGGGCTTGCAGGCCATGATTGTCGAGCAATACCCCGAACTGAACGAAACCGACGCCAAAGTGTGCCTGCTCTCGTGCAGCGGCCTCACCAACACGGAGATGGGCGACTTGCTCGGCTTGAGTGTCCATTCCATCAATAAAAGCCGCAGCGAACTCCGCAAAAAGTTGGGTTTCGAGCCTGACGAATTGAAGAACCGCTTGTAATTTCACTTCCTTATCTTGTTGTGTTTTAGTTGTTTGCAAATTGTTCTCAAAGAAAGATTTGTAAGCCGCCAAATCAAAATTGTAATCCCGTTGACAGGTCATCGGCTTGGGCTACTTTTGCCACAAAATCAACAATTCAACAGTTAAACAATCAACGATTCAACAATGAAACACTTTCCAACCTTAACCCTGATGCTAATGCTTTCAATGGCAGGCATAGCCCAGACCCATACGTTGAGCGGCACGGTCTGTGACGAACAAGGAACCTTGCCCTACGCCACCGTTATGGTATGGCAAGGCAACGACACGGTGAAAGCCACTTACGGCATCACCAACAAGCAAGGCGACTTCGCCCTACACGGCCTAAAGGAAGGCCAATACAAAGGCTTGGTGAAGTTCACCGGCTTTGCGCATCTGCCTTTCTCGGTCAATCTCGACAAAGATGTGCGTCTTGACACGCTGCGCCTCAAGCCCGATGTGAAAATGCTGAATGAGGTGCAAGTAACTGCCTCAAAGGTCTTTGAGGACAAGTTCGACAAACTGAAAATGAACATCAGCGAATTGAAACTGCCGCCTGCGGCCACTTACATCGATGCCTTGCGTGAAATCCCCGGTTCGTTCTACAAGGTGAGCGAGAACACGCTGACCGTCCTGAACAAGCCCGTGCTCGTGCTACTTAACGGCAGGCCGCTTCGCGTTTTGTTCAGCCAAATCACCGATATGCTGCAAGGCGAAAAGGCCGAAGACATCGCTGAGGTGGAAATCATGTACGAAACGCCGCCACGCTTCGCGGGCGAGTGGGATGGTCCTGTGGTGAACATCATCACGAAGAAAAACTTGGCCACGGGTTTCTACGGCAGCGTTTCAGGCGACCTGCAACTGCGCAAACGCCTCGGTGCAAGGTCGTCGCTCAACCTTAATTTCAGAACCTTGAAAACCAATACCTATCTGTATCTGTCGCAAAACTACAATCCGAGGGAGTATTCCTACCGCAATTGGCAGTATCGCGACGGCGGCGACACGCTGATGCGACGCGAGGCAAACCATACCAACAATATGAACTCCTATTATTTAAACACGGGCACAGGCATCCAGTTTGACGACAACAACTCATTGGACATCAACTTCTCGGGAGACCTCGATTTCGACCACGACAACATCGACGAATACATCCTCGACCGAGGAACGGTCATCCATTCCACCGACACGGCGCGGAACGACTCGCGTTCTTATTGGGGCGACATCTATTACAAGCACAACTTCAACGACCCCAAGCATTACATCACCGTGGATGCCAACTTGAGCCGCAACCTCAATGAGTCGGGCAACCTGCGCCAATACAACTATTTGCTTGATTCGGTGACTTACAACCGTGATGCTTCGCCTTATTTCGGTTGGCTTTTCTCGACTCGCTCCGACTATACCCGTGAATGGGACAAAATCCGAATCCAATCTGGTCTCTCTTACAATTATTCCGATTTGGAAAATGATTTCAGTTATGAAAACCTCATTGACGGCGTATGGCAACCTGACACTTTGGTAACCAACGTTTTCAATTACAAGGAGAACACCTTCATGGGCTATTTCATTTTTGACCATCAGGTGAGCGAGAAGTTCAGTTATGCCGTCACGCTTACCGACTCGTATGTGCGCACTTTGGGCATTTCGGAAACCACAGGAATCAAGACGCCGTACAACTACAACGTCTTTCGTCCGTCGCTTTCCTTGCGATTCAAACCTCATGAGGACCATTACTTTACCCTCACCTACAGTCGCAACTATGGGAAG
>ONKQ01000120.1 GCA_900318465.1 uncultured Bacteroidales bacterium | reverse complement strand
TCGCCATACTAAAAAGTGGCCGACCTTTTGACGAAAACCACGTCAGCGAAAAAAAAGTTCAAAAATCACTTGCATGTTAACACAGTTCTTTGCGAGGAGCGTAAGCGACGAAGCAATCCAGAGATAAAGTTGTCAGCTGTTGATGGACTCGAACCCTGTCATGTGGCAACAAGTCTGGACTGCTTCGTTTGCTTCGTGCCTCGCAATGACGACTCGCAGTGACGCGAGGCGGATGTCGGTTATCCGACGGAGCAGCCTGGAGCAACCAAATCGCTCGGCGTGAGCAGCACAAGGCGACCGTCCTTGTCTTCGGCGGAGAGAATCATGCCCTCGCTCACCACACCCTTCAACTTGCGCGGCTCGAAGTTGGCGATGAAGCACACCTGTTTGCCCACAAGTTTCTCAGGTTCACTGTAATACTTGGCGATGCCGCTCACGATGGTGCGCTTGTTCATGCCGTCGTCGATGAGGAACTGCAAGAGTTTGTCAGCCTTCGGCACCTTTTGGCATTCGAGGATGGTACCCACGCGAATGTCCACCTTCATAAAGTCGTCGAAACTGACGTTTTGCTTCACCTCGGCAGGTTTCCAAGCGTTCAGTTGGTTGGCCTTCTTGGTGTCCTCCAACTTCTTCAATTGCGCTTCCACCACACTATCCTCAACCTTTTCGAACAGCAGTTCGGGCTGACCGATGACATGTCCTTCGGGCAGCAAAACGGTGTTTTCGGCATCGTTCCAGCCTTTCACTTCGAGGCCGATCATCTGTTGCAACTTCTTCGCGCTGAAAGGCAGGAAAGGCTCGCTCAAGATAGCCAAGTGCGCCACAATTTGCAACGACACGGCCATCACCGTTTTCACTCTTTCGGGGTCGGTTTTGATTTGCTTCCAAGGTTCATTGTCGGTGAGATACTTGTTGCCGAGGCGGGCCAAGTTCATCAATTCGGACAGTGCCTCGCGGAATTTGTAGTTGTCAAGCAAATGGCCGATTTTCTTTGGATAGGCGTTCATCTCGGCGATGGCGGCTTGGTCGGCTTCGTTGAGGTTTGCCAAGGTGGGAACGGCACCTTCATAATACTTGTGCGTCAGCACCAAAGTGCGGTTCACGAAGTTGCCGAAGATGGCCAAAAGCTCGTTATTGTTGCGGTCTTGGTAGTCTTTCCAAGTGAAGTTGTTGTCTTTGGTCTCAGGTGCGTTGGCGGTCAAAACGTAACGCAAAACATCTTGTTTTCCAGGAAATTCCTGTAAATATTCGTGCAGCCACACGGCCCAGTTGCGCGAGGTCGAGATCTTGTCGTTTTCGAGGTTGAGGAACTCGTTGGCGGGCACGTTGTCGGGCATGATGTAGTCGCCGTAGGCCTTCAACATGCAGGGGAAAATGATGCAGTGGAACACGATGTTGTCCTTGCCGATGAAATGCACCAGCTTGGTCTCCGGGTCTTTCCACCATTTTTCCCAGTTCTCGCCGCGTTTCTCGCAAATCTCCTTGGTATTGCTGATATAGCCGATGGGTGCGTCGAACCAAACGTAAAGCACCTTGCCTTCCGTGCCTTCAATCGGGACGGGAACGCCCCAGTCCAAGTCGCGGGTGACGGCGCGGGGTTGCAGGCCACCGTCTAACCAACTTTTCACCTGACCATAAACATTGACTTTCCACTCCTTGTGGCCTTCGAGAATCCACTCGCGGAGCCACGTTTCGTATTGGTCCAAAGGCAGATACCAGTGTTTGGTGGGCTTTTTCACCAAGGCCGCGCCACTGAGTTGCGAATGGGGATTAATCAATTCGTCGGGGCTCAGTGACGAGCCGCATTTCTCGCATTGGTCGCCGTAAGCACCATCCGCGCCGCATTTCGGGCAAGTGCCGACTATATATCTGTCGCTCAGGAATTTCTGTCGCTCAGGGTCGAAATATTGCTCGGTTTCTTTCTCGATGAACTTGCCCTCGTCGTAGAGTTTCTTGAAAAACTCTTGTGCCGTGGCGCGATGCATCTTTGAAGAAGTGCGCGAGTAAATATCGTAGCTGATGCCCAATTCCTCGAATGACTTCTTGATGATTTCGTGGTAGCGGTCCACAATATCTTGAGGCGTAACGCCTTCTTTTTCAGCCTTGATGGTAATCGGCACACCGTGCTCGTCGGAACCACCGACAAACAAGACCTCCTCGCCGCGCATTCGCAGATAGCGGACGTAAGTGTCGGCGGGGATATAGACGCCTGCCAAGTGACCAATGTGAACGGGGCCGTTTGCGTAGGGCAAGGCCGTGGTTACCGTGTAACGTTTGAAGTGTTTGTTCGTTGATTCCATTGTAGTTAATAGTTGAGAGTTGACAGTTGAGAGTTGTTTGGTGTGCTTTTGTCGTTGGGGGGGTGCTGGCTGGGGCAATCTAAGGATGAGGTTTCATGACAGGGTTCAAGTTGATGCCCGGCAGTGTACTTCATGCCTGGATTGCTTCGTCGCTTGCGCTCCTCGCAATGACGCAAAGCGTGTTAAATTGGCTGCAAAAATACGAAAATAGTTGATAGTTGAGAGTTGAAAGTTGAAAGTTGAGAGTTGAAAGTTGGGAGGTTGCTGGCTGGGGCAATCTAAGGATGAGGCTTCATGTCTGGATTGCTTCGTCGCTTGCGCTCCTGGCAATGACACAAAGCGACGGCAAGCAACGCCTACGCAATGTAAGCGTCACAAGCCGTCGCGTGTCAAACGGAAGGATTACCAATTAGGCTTCCTTGCGCTTCTTGCCCACAAGGTAGGCTGCGCCAAGGGCCGACAGCACAGCGATGCCGGTGCCGAGGGGGGCGGCATCTTGGTCGTCTGTCTCACCGAAGCCGGGGAGAATGAGCGGCGTGGTTGCGTCAGCACGGTCCATGAAGCTTTCGTCGTAGCTTTCCCTGCCAAGCAAGCTCTGGGCTGAAACACTGAGTCCCATCATAAGGACGATTCCGATTGTTAATGCTAATTTTTTCATCGTTGTATGGTGTTTGTTTGTTTAATTGTTTGTTTGTTGAATATGTGTTTCGTTTTGGGTCTTATGACTCCCCCGCCCTTTCGGGCACCCCCTCAAGAGGGGGACGCCTGCCGGACGCTTGTTTTGCGCCGCAT